>NZ_JRMH01000002.1:0-600000 GCF_000803315.1 Pectobacterium actinidiae | reverse complement strand
ATGGCTGCTTCTAAGCCAACATCCTGGCTGTCTATGCCTTCCCACATCGTTTCCCACTTAACCATGACTTTGGGACCTTAGCTGGCGGTCTGGGTTGTTTCCCTCTTCACGACGAACGTTAGCACCCGCCGTGTGTCTCCCGTGATAACATTCTTCGGTATTCGTAGTTTGCATCGGGTTGGTAAGTCGGATGACCCCTAGCCGAAACAGTGCTCTACCCCCGAAGATGAGTTCACGAGGCGCTACCTAAATAGCTTTCGGGGAGAACCAGCTATCTCCCGGTTTGATTGGCCTTTCACCCCCAGCCACAAGTCATCCGCTAATTTTTCAACATTAGTCGGTTCGGTCCTCCAGTTAGTGTTACCCAACCTTCAACCTGCCCATGGCTAGATCACCGGTTTCGGGTCTATACCTGCAACTTAACGCCCAGTTAAGACTCGGTTTCCCTGTGGCTCCCCTAAACGGTTAACCTTGCTACAGAATATAAGTCGCTGACCCATTATACAAAAGGTACGCAGTCACCTAACAAGTAGGCTCCCACTGCTTGTACGTACACGGTTTCAGGTTCTATTTCACTCCCCTCGCCGGGGTTCTTTTCGCCTTCCTCACGGTACTGGTTCACTATCGGTCAGTCAGGAGTATTTAGCCTTGGAGGATGGTCCCCCCATATTCAGACAGGATGTCACGTGTCCCGCCCTACTCATCGAACTCACAGCCTGTGCATTTTTGTGTACGGGACTATCACCCTTTACTGTGCGACTTTCCAGACGCTTCCACTAACACACAAACTGATTCAGGTTCTGGGCTCCTCCCCGTTCGCTCGCCGCTACTGGGGGAATCTCGGTTGATTTCTTTTCCTCGGGGTACTGAGATGTTTCAGTTCCCCCGGTTCGCCTCATGACACTATGGATTCATGTCATGATAGTGTGTCGAAACACACTGGGTTTCCCCATTCGGGTATCGTCGGGTATAACGCTTCATATCAGCTTACCGACGCTTATCGCAGATTAGCACGCCCTTCATCGCCTCTGACTGCCTAGGCATCCACCGTGTACGCTTAGTCGCTTAACCTCACAACCCGAAGGTGTCTTGAAAGACACTATCGCGCTGCGATTATTTGAGAGACTCATTGACAGACTGACGCATCACTCACACCACATTACTGTGTGTCAGTATGTTCAGCTGTCATGTTTCAATTTTCAGCTTGTTCCAGATTGTTAAAGAGCAATATCGTAAACATGACTCCGAAGAATCATCTTTAAGATATTCATGATAATGTCTTTCACTCATTATCGGATTGGCGTCCCCAAGGGGATTCGAACCCCTGTTACAGCCGTGAAAGGGCAGTGTCCTAGGCTCTAGACGATGGGGACACGAAAAATCCGTACCGAATCAGAAATCCGGCACTATCGCGTCAGCATGAGTTTACACTCATCGCATCAACAGGTGCGCTTGCTCAGTATTTTCATCAGACAATCTGTGTGAGCACTTCACTCAACACACATCTTCTTGGTAAGGAGGTGATCCAACCGCAGGTTCCCCTACGGTTACCTTGTTACGACTTCACCCCAGTCATGAATCACAAAGTGGTAAGCGCCCCCGAAGGTTAAGCTACCTACTTCTTTTGCAACCCACTCCCATGGTGTGACGGGCGGTGTGTACAAGGCCGGGAACGTATTCACCGTAGCATTCTGATCTACGATTACTAGCGATTCCGACTTCATGGAGTCGAGTTGCAGACTCCAATCCGGACTACGACGTACTTTATGAGGTCCGCTTGCTCTCGCGAGGTCGCTTCTCTTTGTATACGCCATTGTAGCACGTGTGTAGCCCTACTCGTAAGGGCCATGATGACTTGACGTCATCCCCACCTTCCTCCGGTTTATCACCGGCAGTCTCCTTTGAGTTCCCGACCGAATCGCTGGCAACAAAGGATAAGGGTTGCGCTCGTTGCGGGACTTAACCCAACATTTCACAACACGAGCTGACGACAGCCATGCAGCACCTGTCTCACAGTTCCCGAAGGCACTAAGGTATCTCTACCGAATTCTGTGGATGTCAAGAGTAGGTAAGGTTCTTCGCGTTGCATCGAATTAAACCACATGCTCCACCGCTTGTGCGGGCCCCCGTCAATCATTTTGAGTTTTAACCTTGCGGCCGTACTCCCCAGGCGGTCGATTTAACGCGTTAGCTCCGGAAGCCACACCTCAAGGGCACAACCTCCAAATCGACATCGTTTACAGCGTGGACTACCAGGGTATCTAATCCTGTTTGCTCCCCACGCTTTCGCACCTGAGCGTCAGTCTTTGTCCAGGGGCCGCCTTCGCCACCGGTATTCCTCCAGATCTCTACGCATTTCACCGCTACACCTGGAATTCTACCCCCTCTACAAGACTCTAGCCTGTCAGTTTTGAATGCAGTTCCCAGGTTAAGCCCGGGATTTCACATCCAACTTAACAGACCGCCTGCGTGCGCTTTACGCCCAGTCATTCCGATTAACGCTTGCACCCTCCGTATTACCGCGGCTGCTGGCACGGAGTTAGCCGGTGCTTCTTCTGCGGGTAACGTCAATCGATGAGGTTATTAACCTCACCGCCTTCCTCCCCGCTGAAAGTGCTTTACAACCCGAAGGCCTTCTTCACACACGCGGCATGGCTGCATCAGGCTTGCGCCCATTGTGCAATATTCCCCACTGCTGCCTCCCGTAGGAGTCTGGACCGTGTCTCAGTTCCAGTGTGGCTGGTCATCCTCTCAGACCAGCTAGGGATCGTCGCCTAGGTGAGCCATTACCTCACCTACTAGCTAATCCCATCTGGGCACATCTGATGGCAAGAGGCCCGAAGGTCCCCCTCTTTGGTCCGAAGACATTATGCGGTATTAGCTACCGTTTCCAGTAGTTATCCCCCGCCATCAGGCAGTTTCCCAGACATTACTCACCCGTCCGCCGCTCGTCAGCCCCAGAGAGCAAGCTCTCCTGTGCTACCGCTCGACTTGCATGTGTTAGGCCTGCCGCCAGCGTTCAATCTGAGCCATGATCAAACTCTTCAATTTAAGATTTGTTTGATTTGCTGAACTCGTCAGCGATGCTCAAAGAATTAAAACTGTTTATTCGTAATGAATTTACTGTTGTTCACTCTTCAAGACTTTTTATATCGTTAAGATACGGTCTTGTGAGTGCCCACACAGATTGTCTGATTATATTGTTAAAGAGCAGTGCCACTTCATCGGTGGCGCGGGCTGCATATACTATGCTAATCCGCTTTAAAGTCAAGTCATTACTGACTGCTTTCGTAAATCTTTTTCCTGTCACCACAACTGCGTGTCGCTGTTGCCGTGTCAGTGGAGGCGCATTATAGGGACTTCTCGGCGGCTGACAAGTGCTAAATGCAAAATAATTATCGAGTGAGGATTTTTTCAGCAAAGCGAATTAAAAGACAGCGTTATGCCGGATTTTTCACCGCTAATTGGGCGAAAAACTCACCGTACAGACTGACGTACCATTAGTTCCGGCGTCAGCACTAACACATTCGGCTCGGTATTAGGGTGTTCTAAACGATGCAAAAGTGTATCAACCGCCAGTTCGCCAAGTTCATCCTTCGGTTGGTGCACAGTAGTAAGAGGTGGAGACATATAGCGAGCCAGCTCAATATCATCGTAACCAATAACCGCCATATCCTGGGGGATCGAAAGTCCAGCCTGATAAAGCGCATGGTAAACGCCAACGGCCATCGCATCGTTACCGGTGAACACGGCTTCAGGCTTATCTTCCAGCGCTAATAACTGCTGCATGGCTCGATACCCCGCTTCAAACTCAAAATCACCGAAAATTTCATAATCCGTGGGAACGAATAGCCCAGCGAGCTGCATCGCCTGTCGATAACCTTCTAATCGGTTATAGGCTGTCGTCTTATCTTTCGGACCTGCAATGCAGGCTATCTTTTTATAACCACGAGCAATGAGGTAATTGGTCGCGATCTCTCCACCGAGTAGAGAGTTATCTTTAATGACATCCATAACGCCTTCAAAGGGTGCCCAATCCATCATGACCATAGGTATAGAAGGATAGCGGCTCATCATTTCAGGCAAAGGGCGATGACTTTCGGTGCACATAAGCAGTACGCCGTCGACCCGCTTTTGCAGCAGCGTTTCGAGACTATGGCTCATTCTGTCGTGATCGCCTTCCGTGTTGCATAGAATCAGACTGTAGCCTCGCTCATAGCAACAGCGCTCGACGCCACGAACCACTTCGGCATAAAAGGGGTTATTACTGGCAGTGAGTAACATGCCGATGGTGCGGGTCTGGTTTATTTTCAGACTTCTGGCCAGCGCAGACGGCGCATAGTTGAGATCCTCAACGGCCTTCATTACTTTTTCGCGAATGGTATCGCTGACAAAGCGATTGTTATTAATGACGTGAGATACGGTAGAAGTAGAAACGCCCGCAAGACGGGCGACATCTTTCATGGTGGCCAAAGATCACCCCTGGGTTTGCAAAAATGCGTCGATCTCTTCACGCCACGGGACAGAGGGCTGAGCGCCTCGGCGAGTAACGGCTATCGCAGCTGCCGCATGGGCAAATTTTACTGCGGAGGACATGGGTTTATTTTCCAGCAATGCAGTCACTAACGCACCATTAAAGGTGTCTCCAGCGGCGATAGTATCCACGGCTTTTACGCGATATCCCGGAATACGAATCCCCTGACCGTTTTCACTTAACCATACGCCACGGCTACCCAATGTGATGAGAACCGTTTCGATACCTTTATCGTGCAAAACCTGTGCTGCGCGAGCCGCATCGTCTTCCGTCTCAACGGTAATTCCCGTCAGGAACTGTGCTTCAGTTTCATTCGGCGTGATCATATCGACCAGCGATAGCAGTTCGTCGGGCAGTTCACGGGCAGGCGCGGGGTTAAGAATCACTTTCGTTTGGTGCTCATGCGCCAGTTTAGCGGCTGCAATAACCGTTTCCAACGGCGACTCAAGCTGCATAAGCAACGCAGAAGCATCAATAATGTGTTGCTGATGACGATGAAGGTAATCAAGCGACACCGCAGCATTCGCGCCTGCGTTAATCGCGATCATATTCTCGGCATCGGCGTTAACAAAAATCAGCGCAACGCCGGTTGTTTCCCCAGAGATAGCCTCAACGGCGGAAACATCAATATTATCCTTGGATAGCTGCTGGCAAATACGGGTACCGATATCGTCTTCTCCGACGCAGGCAATAAAAGCGATGTCTGCACCGCTTCGGCCAGCGGCAACGGCCTGATTAGCGCCTTTCCCACCGAAAGCAACGCTATATTGCTCACCGATCACCGTTTCGCCCGGACGGGGAAATTGCTCAAGATTGAGAATATGGTCAGCATTAATACTGCCCAGCACCACCAGCTTACCCGTTTTCATTATGTCGAATCCCGCTACGTTAATAATGCGCCACCACAAACGGGTGGCGCGAGCCCTGCTTTACTCTTTAATTATTTTGCTACCAGCTTCAGGTCAACCGGAATGATGGCCTGCGTTTTTTCACCTTTCAGCACTTTCGCAGCCGTTTCGATACCGATCACACCGATCTGATCAGGACGCTGAGCAACGGTTGCAGCCAGTTTGCCTGACTCAACGGCCTTCACGCCATCCTGAGTACCGTCAAAGCCCACAACCAGCACATCTGTTTTACCTGCGGTTTGCAGTGCACGCAGTGCACCCAATGCCATTTCATCATTCTGAGCAAATACGGCCTGAACGTCAGGGTGCGCGGTCAGCAGGTTTTGCATCACGTTCAGCCCTTTAGTACGGTCGAAGTCAGCCGGTTGGCTGGCCAGCATAGCGAATTTATTTTTCTCAGCAGATTTCATGAAGCCCGCCCCACGCTCACGCGCGGCAGACGTTCCAGCGATCCCTTCCAACTGAATCACCTTGGCACCTTCACCCAATTTCTTGGCAATGAAGTCACCGGCAACTTTACCACCGAAGGCGTTATCAGAAGCAACGTGGCTCACCACTTCACCACTGCTGGCAACGCGGTCCAGCGTAATAACAGGGATCTTGGCTTGGTTAGCCATTTTGATCGCATTACCTACCGCATCAGAATCGGTCGGGTTGATCAGCAGAACTTTGGTTCCACGCACCGTCAAATCCTGAACGTTAGCCAGTTCTTTTGCTGGGTTATTCTGGGAATCCAGCACAATCAGCTCGTAACCCAGTTTGTCGGCTTCTTTCTGTGCACCCTCTTTCATTGAAACAAAGAACGGGTTATTCAGCGTAGAAACCACCAGAGCAACCGTATCTTTGGCCAAGGCATTAGCACTGACAGTCGCGCTTAGCGCAACAGCGGAAACCAGAGTAGCCAGCTTTTTCATATTCATAACTCAATTCCTGTGTGAATGAAGGTTATTTACTGCTTTTGTTATCTACCAGAACCGCCAGCAAAATGACGACTGCTTTAACGATCATTTGGTAGTAAGAAGAAACACCTAATAAATTCAGTCCGTTGTTGAGGAAGCCAAGGATAAGTGCGCCAATCAGCGTGCCAACGATACGCCCTTTACCTCCAGCCAGACTGGTGCCGCCCAATACTACAGCCGCGATAGCATCCAGTTCATACCCTGTACCCGCCGTAGGCTGTGCAGAGGACAAACGTGCGACTTCGATAATTCCCGCCAGAGCAGACAGCAGCCCACACAGGGAATAGACAATAATCTTGATTTTATCAACGCTGATACCGGACAAACGGGTTGCAGACTCATTGCCGCCCAGCGCATAGATATAGCGTCCCAGTCGCGTATGGTGCAGCATGTACCAGGCCGCCGCAAACACGATAGCCATGATCCAGATTGGCGTCGGAATCCCCAGCGGACGACCGATACCGAACCAGCCAAACGCATCTGCCACATCGGAAAAGCCAGTATTCACCGGGCTACCGTTGGTGTAGACCATCGTCACACCGCGCAGTAATAGCATCATGACTAACGTAGCAATAAATGCCTGCACTTTGCCTTTGGATACAATGACTCCCGTACCCGCACCAATCAGCGCCCCCAGCGCCAATGCGCCAAACACCGCCACCAGCGCATTGACTTCAAGCCCGACGATGGAAGCCGCTACGGCACCAGTCAATGCCAGCAGTGAACCCACCGACAAATCAATGCCCGAGGTCAGAATCACCAGCGTCATGCCCACAGCCATGATGGCATTTACCGAGGTCTGCTGAAGGATATTGAACAGATTGTTCAGGGTGAAAAAGTTAGGACTCATAGCGGAAACAATCGCAATAAGGATCAGGAGCGCGATCAGCGATTTCTGCTCCAGTAACCACTCTTTGCTGAACCAGCGTTTTGCCGCGATAGATTGAGAACTCATGTCTGACTTACTCCTGCTTTGCGCCGTATTGCTTACCAACGGCCGCAGCCATCAGTGCTTCCTGGGTTGCTTGCTCAATAGGGAAATCACCGCTCAAGCGCCCTTCATGCATCACAATGATGCGATCGCTCATTCCCAAGACTTCGGGCATTTCGGATGACACCAATATGATGCTCAGCCCTTCTTCTTTGAATTGATTGATTAACTGATAAATTTCTTTCTTCGCCCCAACATCGACGCCACGCGTCGGTTCATCAAGGATCAGGACATTCGGGCGCGTCATCAGGCCACGGGCAATCGCCACTTTCTGCTGATTACCGCCGGAAAGCAGACCGATAGGCTGCTCCATTGAAGGTGTTTTCACGTTGAACAGACGAATAAAATCGGCAACCGTCAGTTGCTCTTCGGCGTGTTTCAGGCGACCGCCCGCATGGCTGAAATAGCGCAGTGCGGTTAACGACATGTTTTCTTTTACCGACATGCCCAGCACCAGACCATCGCGTTTGCGATCTTCCGATATATAAACAATGCCGTTCGCCAAACCATCCTGCGGTTTACGGGTCACGACGTCGCGGCCATCCAGCGTCACATTGCCGCCCGTACGCGGCAATGCACCGTAGAGAATCTTCATCAGTTCGGTACGACCCGCGCCCATCAGTCCTGCGACGCCCAGGATCTCGCCTTTTCGCACCGTAAAGTTGACGCTATCGACGCCCGGCCCGGACAGATTTTGCACCTTAAGGCGGATCTCTCCCGGCACTTTACTCGAACGTGGGTACTGATCTTCAAGCTTACGGCCCACCATCATTTCAATCAGCGTATCTTCCTGTAAGTCACTGACCGGACGCTCACCGATAAACTGACCATCGCGGAAAACGGTAATGTCATCGCAGATTTCAAAGATTTCTTTCAGACGGTGGGAAATATAGACAATGCCGCATCCCTGAGATTGCAGCTCTTTGATCACGCTGAAAAGCGATGCGGTTTCGGTATCCGTCAGCGCATCGGTAGGTTCATCCATGATGATGACTTTCGATTCAAAGCTCAGCACCTTGGCAATTTCTACCATTTGCTGATCGCCAATCGATAAATCCCCGACCATACGGCGGCTGTCGTAGCGTAGGTTAAGGCGCTTCAGCAGCTTATCGGCTTCCGCATACATCTTGTTCCAGTCGATACGGCCGAAACGGTTGGTAAATTCACGACCAAGGAAGATATTCTCGGCAATCGTGAGTTGAGGAATCAGGTTAAGCTCCTGATGGATAATACCGATACCGGCTTCCTGAGACGCTTTCGGCCCGTTGAAATCCACCTCCTGCCCCAGAAAATGGATGCTGCCCGCATCTTTACGGTAGATCCCGGTCAGGACTTTCATCATGGTGGACTTGCCCGCACCATTTTCACCCACCAGCGCCATCACTTTTCCCGGATAGACGTTGAGTGCCGCACCAGACAGCGCTTTAACGCCGGGAAAAGATTTCGTGATGCCTTGCAGTTGCAATAAAGGTTGCATGGATGCCTCAGAACGTTACGCCAGCACAAAGGATGACATTGGCATACGGAGAACACTCTCCGCTGCGAATGATCGCTCGGCTTTTGCCGCTTTGGGTTTTAAATTCTTCATGGCTGACATAGTGCAATGCAATTGAGTTTCCCTGATGTTGTTCAAGTTGCTTCAATTGTTCGAGTAATGCGTCATGGACTGCGGGGTTCTTTTCAATAATCTCTTCCGCCAAAATAGCGGCCTCGACCTGCATTTCGCTGGTGACAACGCTAACGACCTGTAAAAACGTCGGCACGTTATGCGTCAACGCCAGATCGATACGGGTCGTTGTTTCAGGAATAGGTAAACCGGCATCACCAATAACCAGGCTATCGGTATGCCCCAGTCGAGAAATCACGGAAGAAATATCTGAATTCAATAATGCTGCTTTTTTCATCTTATCACCCCACCAGCGAAACGTTTCGCTGATGACATTCTAGAAAAAGAAGAGAGAAAGGCAATGAAGAGATAAAAAAAATGTGATCGCTATCGAAACGTTTCGCTAACAAAAAAATAAAGATAAAACGATGTCGTTATAGAAAATTGATAAATAGAGAAATGGCGGGCAACGGCCCGCCAACAGAGAGTGGATGGGAGTGCTTTAGAGTTTACGAATCTGCTTCACATCCAACTCAACGGAGTTGAAGTCTTTATCCAGTTCACCCTGAATTTCCACTTTATCGGTGGGTGAAACCATCTGACCATTCCAGCGCTTGTGATCTATTTCGACTTCCATCGTGCCCGTCGAATCGCGGAACAGGTAGTTCTCATCACCAATCCGTTTTTCAATATTACCGCTCAGCGTAACCCAACTGTCGTCACGCAGTTCTTTAGCCTTATTAACCGTGGTGAGGGAACTCTGCGCATCAATGAATCCCCCTTTATGTGTGCCAACCGCTGGCGTTTCTGGGTTGACGAAACCACCGCCACTTTGTGCGGCAAATACCGGTGCGGAAACCAGAGCGGTAATGGCGAGTAACGCAGCTGCTTTTTTCATATTTACCTTCCTTATTTTGCCTGTCGTTTCACAGTCAACTATTTCGCAGTCAACCTGCGGGAGTAATCGGTCTTCGGGAAGGATTAAAACAAACCGTTCTTAACAGAATCTTAAGGAGTCAGCTTCTGCATTTTTATTTTTTTATATTGCCTAAATCGCCCGATTTCAGCGATTTGCCCTGTACACGTCCCCCTTCGATTTCGTATAAAACCGAAAAAGGCGCAAACGCGACAACGGTAACTATCCTGCGAGGCAGCCATGAGAATATTGTTAATCGAAGACGATCGTCTGATTGGTGACGGCCTGAAAGCAGGGCTTATCAAACTGGGATTTAATATTGACTGGTTTACAGAAGGGAGAGCAGGTGCAGCCGCATTGAAGGCCGCCCCTTATGATGCGGTTGTGCTCGATCTCAGCCTGCCGGGCATGGATGGCATGGATATCCTGCGCCAGTGGCGTCAGGCGGGACATGACGAACCGGTGCTGATTTTGACCGCCCGCGATGCGTTGGAACAGCGTGTAGAAGGGTTGCAGCAGGGTGCAGATGATTATTTATGTAAGCCTTTTGCGCTGACAGAAGTGGCCGCTCGCCTTCAGGCGCTGATTCGCCGTCGTCACGGCCAACTTCAACCGACATTAACGCACGGTGCGGTTTCCCTTGAGCCGGGATCGCGGAGCGTCACCCTTAACAACGAACCACTGATACTCAAATCTCGCGAACTGGCGTTACTGGAGCTGTTTTTGCTCAACCCGAACCGCGTGCTCACGCGCGCGCAATTGGAAGAAAAGCTCTATGGGTGGGACGATGACGTCTCCAGCAATGCGGTAGAAGTACATATCCACCACCTGCGCAAAAAGCTGGGGGGTGGATTTATCCGTACCGTGCATGGCGTTGGTTACATTCTGGGAGATGCGCCATGAACCAACTCAGCCTGCGCTTACGCCTGATTGCA
Organism: Pectobacterium actinidiae; assembly: GCF_000803315.1. Lineage (NCBI taxonomy): Bacteria > Pseudomonadati > Pseudomonadota > Gammaproteobacteria > Enterobacterales > Pectobacteriaceae > Pectobacterium > Pectobacterium actinidiae. Next base: position 589,151 of record NZ_JRMH01000002.1, on the reverse strand, counting down.
GGTTTTACGCTGCTGACGCTGATTTGCTGGGGTGTGGCCAGTCTGCTTTCGTGGTATCAAACGCGTCATAACATCAACGAGCTATTTGATACCCAGCAAATGCTGTTTGCCAAACGTCTTGCCACCATGAATCCCGATGAATTGCGAGTCCAGTCAGCCTCTCTACCCAAAACCAAGAGCCTGGTACACAAGAACCGAGGCAAACAGGAAGACGATGCGCTGGCCTTCGCCATTTTTACCCGCGATGGAAAAATGGTGTTGAACGATGGTGAGAACGGCAAAGATTTCATCTTTGATTACCAGCGAAACGGCTTCACTGACGGCAAATTGCGCGATGACAACGACGCGTGGCGCATCGTTTGGCTAACGACAGCGGATAATCGCTACGCGATCGCCGTCGGTCAGGAATGGGAATACCGTCAGGACATGACGCTGGATATTGTAAAAACCAACCTGATGCCCTGGTTTTTTGCGCTCCCGATCATGCTGGCGCTGCTGTTCTGGCTGGTAACGCGTGAACTCTCGCCTCTAAAACGCATTACCGCCGAACTTCAACAGCGTTCACCGGACGAACGTACACCGCTGGCGACACAGCACGTCCCACAGGAAGTCCGCCCGCTGGTCAACGCGCTGAACCACCTGTTTTCCCGCATCAGCGACATGCTGGTCCGAGAACGTCGTTTTACCTCTGATGCCGCTCACGAACTGCGTAGCCCGCTGGCAGCATTGAAGGTTCAAACCGAAGTCGCGCAGCTCGCACATGACGATGAAGCTATGCTGCACCATGCACTCGTCAATCTGGACAAAGGTATTGATCGAGCCACACGGCTGGTGGATCAGCTCCTGACGCTGTCGCGGCTGGATGCCGAATCCTCCCCCGAAGGCATGCAGCCTGTTCAATTTAATGACTTATTGCAGCAGGCGGTGATCGCGCATTACCACACGGCGCAAACTGAGGGGATCGAACTGACGCTGGATTTACCGGATACGCCGGTTATCCGGCAAGGCCATCCGCTGCTGCTAACCCTGCTGGTGCGCAATCTGCTGGATAACGCCATTCGCTACAGCCATGAAGGTGGAACGGTAAGCCTGGCGCTGACAGAGCGCGGCTTCAACGTTGTCGATAACGGACCGGGGATCAGCGAGGAAGCGTTGGCAAGAATCGGCGAACGCTTTTATCGCCCGCCAGGGCAGGAGAAATCCGGCAGCGGTTTGGGGATTTCCATCGTGAACAACATCGCCACGCTACACCACATGCGAGTCACGTTCACTAACCAGCCCGAAGGCGGGCTGGTTGTGTCGGTGAATTGGTAACGGTTGTAAGACGTTACGTTGGGGTAAGATCGAGATACACGGTCGACCACGGGGCGAGGTATCCCTGCGGGAACCTCATCCCCGTGTTTCCCTAATAACAAACAACGAATCGCTATCAGTATGTTAACGATAGATAATTTAGTGGGATCGCTTAAATCTCGACCTGTATCCCCAGCTCAATCAGCCGGTTCGGCGGTATTTCAAATTGATCCGCCGCCCGCAGCGCATTGCGGCTGAGCATCATGAATAGCTTACCGCGCAAGCGCAGATACCACGGACGTTCACCGATAATCAGCGACTCGTTGGACATAAAGAAAGACGTTTCCATCATTTGGCAGGTTAACCCATCCTGCCAACAGCGCTGAAAGACCTCTTCTACATCCGGCGTCTCACGCCAGCCATAGTTGGCAATCACTCGCCAAAAGGTCGGCGAAAGCTGTTCAACCGTCACGCGTCGGGCATTCAGCACATAGGGCGCATCCTCTGTTCGCATGGTCAACAGCACCACGCGCTCGTGCAGGATCTTGTTATGTTTGAGGTTATGTAACAGCGCGAACGGGATCACGCGCGTCGCACGCGAGAAATACACGGCGGTCCCTGGTACACGCGTCGGCGGCGTTTTCTCCAGCGAGGCAATCATGGCATCCAGCGAGTTACCATGCTCATGCAACCGGCGCAGCAGCCTGAAGCGCTCGCTTTTCCATGTGGTCATGATGATAAACATCACCATACCCAGCGCCAGCGGCAGCCAGCCACCGGACAGAATCTTGACCACGTTCGCCAAAAACATCGGCACGTCAATAATCAGCAGGCCTGCCAGCAAAACCCACGCCAGATAGCGATTCCAGAGCCAATTCTTCACCGCCACGGTACAGAACAGAATACTGGTAATCACCATCGTACCCGTTACCGCAATCCCGTAAGCCGCAGCGAGATTGCTCGAATGCTCAAAGCTGACAATCACGATGACAACGGCGATATAGAGCATCCAGTTAATGGCGGGAATATAAATCTGACCGGATTCCATATCTGACGTGTGTACGATACGCATCGGCGGTAAATAGCCCAGCCGCACTGCCTGACGGGTCAGGGAGAACACGCCGGAAATCACCGCCTGCGAGGCAATGATTGTTGCCAACGTGGCCAATATCATCAGTGGAATCAGCGCCCAATCAGGCGCCAGCAGGAAGAACGGGTTTTTGATGGCTTCCGGGTCTTTTAACAGCAACGCGCCCTGGCCGAAGTAATTTAATACCAGCGACGGCAACACCACCGTAAACCAGGCAAGACGAATGGGGAATTTACCAAAGTGCCCCATGTCGGCATACAGCGCCTCGACCCCGGTAATGGCTAGCACCACCGCCCCCAGCGCGAAGAATGACACCGCTTTATACTCGATAAAGAAGTGCACAGCGTACATCGGGTTCAACGCCTGTAAGACTTCGGGATTAGCGATAATGCTGCGCGCGCCCAGCACGCCAAGCGTTAAAAACCAAATCAGCATCACGGGTGCAAACAGCTTGCCGACGCTGCCCGTACCGTGTTTTTGAATGATAAATAGTAACGTCAGGACGACAATCGAGAGCGGAACGATATAGCTGTCCATTGACGGCGCGGCGATTTCCAACCCTTCCATCGCCGACATCACTGAGATGGCTGGCGTGATGACCACTTCCCCATAAAAGAAGCTGCCGCCAATCAACCCCATGATGACCAGAACGGACGTCGTGCGATCGGAAGTATTGCGACCGGCTAGCGACATTAACGTCAGAATCCCGCCTTCGCCTGCGTTATCGGCACGCATCACATAGGTCAGATATTTCAGCGAAACAACGAGGACCAATAGCCAAAAGATCAGTGAAAGAAAGCCAAAGACCGAGTCAGGCTCGACCCCAAAACCAAACTGCCCTGATAAACATTCCCTTAACGTATAAAGAGGGCTGGTTCCTATATCTCCATAAACCACCCCGATGGCCGCCAGCGTAACAGCCGGAAGCGAACGTTTATGTTCTGAGCTCATAAACCTATCTTCTGTTGTTAATCAGTCCGCGAAGCGCGTCATTCACAGCAACTCGTCCAAAAGCGCACAGTATGCACAAATCAGGGTAAAAACCCATTTTTATTGTGCGGTCACCCTCTACCCCTAAATAATTCGGGTTGCAGGAAGGCGGCAAGCGAGGGACAAATTCGTCGGGAACGAATTTGATCAGCCAGCGGCTGGCCTTCGGTGAGAGACAGGATGTCTCTCATTTCATCCCGATGAGCTTACTCAAGTAAGTTATTCGGGTGAGTGAACGCAGCCAACACACCTGCAGCTTGAAGTATGACGGGTGTATACGAAACATCCTGTAAAAGGTGGTTTATTGCTTACTTACCCCGTTAGGGTGAATAATCCGTAAAAGTATTCTAATAAAAATCTGTGATCTGCCGTTTATTATTACTATTGTCTTTCTGAAAGTAAGGTTTTTCTGAGACACCACTTTCAGTAGAGCAACCAAATTCAAAAATAAACGCTTTCAGTACATCACATCATGAGACTAACGGATTAATTATGCGTCAAACTGCGGCATTGGCTGAAAGAATTTCTCGCCTCAGCCATGCGCTAGAACACGGGCTCTACGAAAGGCAGCACACTATCCGGCTCTGTCTGCTGGCAGCGCTAAGCGGGGAAAGTGTTTTTTTGCTGGGGCCGCCAGGTATAGCCAAAAGTATGATCGCCCGACGTCTTAAATTCGCTTTTCGTTATGCGAACGCATTCGAGTACCTGATGACCCGCTTTTCCACCCCAGAAGAGGTATTCGGCCCCCTTTCCATTCAGGCCTTAAAAGATGAAGGCCGCTATCAGCGTCTGACCGCAGGTTACCTGCCGGAAGCCGAAATCGTGTTTCTGGATGAAATCTGGAAAGCAGGTCCCGCCATTTTGAACACCCTGCTGACGGCCATTAACGAACGGCGTTTCCGCAATGGCAACAGCGAAGATACGATCCCCATGCGCCTGCTGGTCGCGGCCTCGAATGAACTACCGGAGGCGGATGGCGGCCTGGAAGCGCTCTACGACAGGATGCTCATTCGTCTGTGGCTCGATCGCGTGCAGGAAAAACAGAATTTCCGTGCGCTGCTTGTGAATAACAGCAGCGAACGCGATAACCCCGTGCCGCCTGCTCTCAGCGTCAGCGATGAAGAGTACCGACAGTGGCAGAAGGATATCGAGCACGTCGCACTGCCGGAATCGTGCTTCGAGCTGATTTACACGCTGCGCCAGCAGCTCGATACGCTGGAACAGGCACCTTACATTTCCGATCGACGCTGGAAAAAAGCCCTGCGCCTGCTTCAGGCCAGCGCATTTTTCTGCGGTCGGGACGCCATTACGCCGGTTGATATTATTCTACTGAAAGACTGTCTCTGGCACGACCAAAGCACCTTGAAGCTCATCGAACACCAACTCGAGCTACTGATTACCGAGCACGCTTACCAGCAGAAAAGTCTGCTGTTCCGGCTGCAACAGGCGAACACCAAACGTCAGCAATACCAGCGTGAACAAAGCGAATTACAGGCATTTTCGGTAGAGAAACAGGGGCACTTCCTCGGCCGGAAATTCCATTACACCTTGCCTGACACGATCGTCGCAGAAACACTGGATCTGGTGCTGCAACGCCCGCTGATCCTGCACGATATTGAAGTCAGTCACCTGATCATTGAGAAGAGTGCTTTGCAAGGCTGGCTGCAAAAAGGAGGAGAAATCCGGGGCAAGCTCAATGGCATCGGCTTTACTCAACGTCTCGATCTGCTGGTGGACGATCGCCACCATCTGACGGTTCGCGATATCAGCCTGCAATCCTCCATTCTTTCTCTGCCGGAAAAGCGCGACTGTGCGCTGCCTGCCGATATTACCGATGAATATGAAAAGCTGAACATGCAGTTGCGCGAACAGCGCCGCTTGTTCAGCCAACATCAGCCTTGCCTGTTCGTCCCGACCGAGTGGCTAGCTAAAATAGAAGCCAGCCTGCAACAGGTTGCCGAGCAGATCCAGCAATCAGAGCAACAGGACTAACGCCGATGATCACGCTGGAATCACTGGAAATGCTACTAGCTATCGATGAAAACGAACTGCTGGACGATCTCGTCGTCACGCTGTTGGCAACGCCGCAGCTCGCTTTCTTCTTTGAAAAGTATCCCAGCCTGAAATCGGCGTTACTCAACGATCTTCCTCACTGGAAAGAAACCTTAAAACAGCGCCTGCGCACCACGCAAGTACCGCCGGAACTGGAAAAAGAATTTAGCTGCTACCAGCGTTCACAATCTATCGACAACCAGACGTTTCAGACGCGCCTGCCTGCGATTATGGATACGCTGAGCAACGTAGAGTCACCGTTTCTGACGCAGGCCTCACAGCTTATTACTTCCCCAGAGAGAACCTTAGGGCAGAAAATCACCAGCGGGCTCCACACGCTCTTTCTTCAGCGCTGGCGGCTAAGCCTCACACTGCAAACTGTTTCACTGCACCAGCAATTGATGGATCAGGAACGGGAAACCTTGCTGGATGAACTGCAACAGCGACTGACCCTCAGCGGCAAACTCGAACCAATTCTGGCCGAAAATGAAAACGCAGCCGGGCGGCTCTGGGATCTCAGCGCCGCGCAGCGTATTCACACCGATCCTCGTCCATTACTGGATTTCGGTGCTTTCTTGCAACGCCAGCCTGCATTGCAAAAACTGGCGGAACGCTTAGGCCGTAGCCGGGAGACCAAATCCATCCTCACGCACGAGGCACCACAAGAAGCCTTCCGGGTAAGAGTACGAGAACCGGCCACCGTGCCCGAGCAGGTGAGCGGCGTGCATCAGAGCGATGACATTTTACGTTTGATGCCGACGGAGCTGGCCACGTTGGGCATTAGCGAATTGGAATATGAATTCTATCGTCGCCTGCTAGAGCATCGACTGCTGACCTATCGCTTACAAGGGGAGAGCTGGCGCGAGAAAATCACCGAGCGCCCCGTTGTCCATCAGCAAAACGAACAGCAGCCGCGTGGCCCGTTTATCGTCTGCGTCGATACCTCAGGCTCCATGGGCGGCTTTAATGAACGCTGTGCCAAAGCCTTCTGTCTGGCACTGATGCGCATCGCGCTCGCCGACAATCGCCGTTGCTATATCATGCTGTTTTCTACCGGCGTGGTGAAATATGAGCTCACGTCTGCGGACGGATTAGAGCAGGCGATACGTTTTCTCAGCCAATCTTTCCGCGGCGGCACGGATATGAGCGCCTGTCTGTCAGCATTGTTGGATAAGATGGATGATGCACTCTGGCATGATGCCGACGCCGTGGTGATTTCGGATTTTATCGCCCAGCGGCTGCCGGATGAGGTGGTAAATAAGGTGAAAAGCCGTCAGAAGCAGCTACAGCATCGTTTCCATGCTGTAGCGATGTCCGATCATGGCAAACCCGGCATCATGCACATCTTTGACCATATCTGGCGCTTTGATACCGGGTTAAAAAGCCGCTTAATGCGCCGCTGGCAGCACGGCAAGGCTTATTAAAGCAAGCCAGAAACCGACTCACGTAGCGGCTGTGGCCACACCCCGCACTGAACCTGACCAATGTGTGACAATTGCAACAACAGCATAACCAGACGAGACTGACCTATTCCTCCACCGATCGTTTGCGGCATTTCACCGCGCAGCAGCGCCTGATGCCATTCCAGCTTCAGACGTTCTTCATCTTGCGTCAGAGCCAGCTGGCGGGTGAGCGCTTCTGCATCCACGCGAATGCCCATTGATGAAATCTCAAACGCATCGTTCAGAACCGGGTTCCACACGACGATATCGCCGTTCAGGCCCGCTAATTCCTGCTCGCCTGGCGTCGTCCAGTCATCATAATCCGGCGCACGCACATCGTGGGATTCCCCGCTGGACAGCTTACCGCCAATCCCAATCAGGAAGACCGCACCCAGTTCTTTAGCGATAGCTCGCTCACGCCCTTTGGCATCCAGATCGGGATAGCGCTTGAGCAAGGTTTCAGTATGCACAAAATGAATCTGTTCCGGCAGGAAAGGCTGAATGCCAAACGCCTGATGAACCGCTGCTTCCGTCGCTTTAATGCCTTGATAAATACGCGTCACCGTCGATTTCAGATACTCGGCATTGCGCTCGCCATCCCCCATTACGCGCTCCCAGTCCCACTGATCGACATAAACTGAGTGGATCGGGCTCAGACGATCTTCGTCCGGGCGCAGGGCTTTCATGTGGGTGTAGATACCTTCGCCGAAGCTAAAATCATACGCCCCCAGCGTTTTACGTTTCCATTTCGCCAGTGAGTGCACCACTTCGAATGTGGCATCCGGCAGAGCTTTAACCTTAACCTGTACCGCTTTTTCCGTGCCGGACAGATTGTCCTGCGTACCATCGCCGATACGGCTGAGAATCGGTGCCTGGACTTCAATCAATCCCAGAAGCTGCTCCAGTTGACTGGAGAAGAAAGACTTAACGAAGCTGATTTGCTGTTGTTTTTCGATGTACTGCTTTTTCATTGCCGCGTCTCTTATTCATCATATTTAGTTATTCATTAAGCAATAAAAAATGCCAGTCATTCAATAATCTTATGGATAAATTGCACTTGTGCTTTTAATCCGTCATTTTATAGCGGTATAAAATCATTATTCGTTAAAATAGGAAGCTCAAAGTGGCAGAAATTTATCAGATCGATAATCTCGATCGCGGCATCCTTTCCGCCTTAATGGAAAATGCGCGCACGCCTTATGCCGAACTGGCAAAACAGTTTTCCGTCAGTCCAGGTACAATCCACGTTCGGGTGGAAAAAATGAAGCAGGCAGGCATCATTGTTGGCACACGTCTGGATGTGAATCCAAAGCAGCTAGGCTATGACGTATGCTGTTTTATCGGCATCATTTTGAAAAGCGCCAAAGATTATCCCTCTGCGCTAGAGAAGCTGAACAATCTGGAAGAAGTGGTTGAGGCCTACTACACCACCGGGCATTACAGCATTTTTATTAAGGTCATGTGTCGCTCGATCGAGGCACTGCAACATGTGCTTATCAACAAGATCCAAACAATTGATGAAATTCAGTCCACTGAAACGCTAATCTCGCTGCAAAACCCCATCATGCGGACGATCACGCCATAATGCTTTTTTCCTATACCCATATTATCCACAGGTAGATCCCAGCCAGATCACAGCGTACAATGTCCCGTCTTTTATCAGATGGGATCGCTATGGCAGACATTACCTTGATCAGTGGCAGTACCCTTGGCAGCGCCGAATATGTTGCAGAACATTTGGCCGAACTGCTGGAGAAGGATGATTTTTCCACTGAAATTCTGCATGGCCCTACGCTTGATGCGCTGCCTGAAAGCGGTATATGGCTGGTGGTGACCTCTACGCACGGTGCTGGGGAGTTCCCTGACAACCTGAAAGCGCTGTTTGAACAGTTGGAACAGCAAAAGCCCGATCTTTCTCAGGTGAGTTTCGGTGCGGTGGGGATCGGGAGTAAAGAATACGACACGTTCTGTGGCGCGATCCAAACAGCGGATCGTGTACTGGCTCAATTAGGGGCTAAACGGATCGGTGAAGTCCTCGAGATCGACATCACTCAGCATCAGATTCCAGAAGATCCAGCGGAAGAATGGCTAGGATCGTGGGTTAATTTACTCAAATAAGATGAAATATTCGGCAGTTGAATGTGGATAACTATGCTTAATTCAGGTGTAAAAGCCGTAGTTATCCCAATAACAACCCGAGTATGTTTTTTGTCCTGTGCATAAACCCGCATAAAGATCCCAGCTTATACTGTCCAGGATCACCGATCATTCACAGGTAAGGATCAACGGCATTCTCTTGATCTTTAATATGAATAATCACTTATCCACACAACATGACGATCCTAATAAGAGATCTAATAAAGAGATCTTTAAATAAAAAGATCTTTCTTTAATTAACGAGGATCCAACGGACTTGGTCGTTGGCTCAAAGTTGAGTAGAATCCCCACCCCAGGGCAAATAACGATCGTTCGCCACTCATCATTCGCGATAATGCGAGGAGCAGTACCATGTTTTATCCAGATCCATTTGACGTCATCGTGATCGGTGGCGGTCATGCCGGAACAGAAGCTGCGATGGCTTCTGCCCGAATGGGCCAACAGACGCTTTTACTCACACACAATATTGATACGCTGGGACAAATGTCTTGTAACCCGGCGATTGGCGGTATTGGAAAAGGCCATCTGGTTAAAGAGATCGATGCCATGGGAGGGTTGATGGCGCGTGCCGTCGATCAGGCAGGTATACAGTTTAGGATACTAAACAGCAGTAAAGGCCCTGCGGTCAGAGCAACGCGCGCACAAGCGGATCGCGTGCTCTATCGTCAGGCTGTTCGCACCGCGCTGGAGAATCAGCCAAACCTGATGATCTTCCAGCAGGCTGTTGACGATCTGATTGTGGAAAACGATCGTGTCGTCGGTGCCGTTACCCAGATGGGACTAAAATTTCGTGCGAAAGCTGTTGTATTAACGGTCGGCACTTTCCTCGACGGCAAAATTCACATTGGGCTGGATAACTACAGTGGTGGACGTGCAGGCGATCCGCCTTCTATTCCACTTGCGCGTCGCCTGCGTGAGCTGCCTCTGCGCGTCAACCGCCTGAAAACCGGTACTCCGCCACGTATTGATGCCCGAACTATCGATTTTAGCGTGCTGGCCCAACAGCACGGTGACAACCCGATGCCGGTTTTCTCATTCCTGGGTAATGCAAGCCAGCATCCAGCACAAATGCCGTGCTACATCACGCATACCAACGAGAAGACCCATGATGTGATCCGTAATAATCTGGATCGCAGCCCAATGTATGCCGGGATCATCGAAGGGATCGGCCCACGCTATTGCCCATCGATCGAAGACAAGGTCATGCGCTTTGCCGATCGAAATACGCATCAGATCTTTCTTGAACCTGAAGGTCTGACCAGCAACGAAATTTATCCTAACGGGATCTCAACCAGTTTGCCATTTGATGTCCAGTGGCAGATTGTTCGGTCAATGGCAGGGATGGAAAATGCGCGTATCGTTCGTCCTGGCTATGCGATTGAGTACGATTTCTTCGATCCTCGCGATCTGAAACCTACTCTGGAAAACAAATTTATTCATGGTCTGTTCTTTGCGGGACAGATCAACGGGACAACGGGTTATGAAGAAGCCGCAGCACAGGGCATGCTGGCAGGGCTGAATGCGGCTCGATTAGCTGCCGATAAGGAAGGCTGGTCACCACGTCGCGATCAGGCCTATCTCGGTGTGCTGGTTGACGATCTCTGTACACTGGGTACGAAAGAACCCTACCGTATGTTTACGTCGCGCGCTGAATATCGCCTGATGCTGCGCGAAGATAACGCCGATCTGCGTTTGACGGAAATGGGTCGTGAGCTGGGAATGGTCGACGATCATCGCTGGGCGCGTTTCAATGAGAAGCTTGAGAACATTGAAAAAGAGCGCCAGCGCCTGCGTGACATTCACGTTCACCCGCAATCTGAGCAGTTAGAGCAAATTAACTCACTGCTGAAGACGCCGTTGTCCCGTGAAGCGAATGGTGAAGAACTGTTGCGTCGCCCAGAAGTCGATTACGTTCAGCTTACTGCACTACCGCTGTTTGCCCCGGGATTAACTGACGAGCAGGCTGCTGAACAGGTTGAAATTCAGGTCAAATACGAAGGGTATATTGCTCGTCAGCAGGATGAAATTGAAAAACAGCAGCGCAATGAAAACGCACTGCTGCCTGCCGATCTGGATTACAAACAGGTGAGTGGATTGTCCAATGAGGTTATTGCCAAGCTGAACGATCATAAACCTTCGTCTATCGGTCAGGCTTCACGAATTTCTGGCATTACGCCTGCGGCGATCTCCATTCTGCTGATCTGGCTTAAAAAACAGGGTCTGCTGCGCCGCAGCGCCTGATTTACGGTAAACTTATCCCCTAAATAGCCGGTTCTCCGGCTATTTTTATTATTAACTTCATATTTATCATCGGGATCTTATTGTGCGCAACACACTCGATAATCTGCTAAACGCGGCAGGCATTGTGATTTCAGATAAGCAAAAAAATCTTCTGATACAGTATGTTGACATGCTTAATAAGTGGAACAAAGCTTATAACCTGACGTCGGTACGCGATCCGCAGCAAATGCTTGTCCGCCACATCATGGACAGTATCGTGGTTGAGCCACATTTACACGGACAGCGTTTTATCGATGTAGGTACGGGGCCTGGATTGCCAGGAATTCCATTGGCGATCGTTCGCCCTGAGTCGCATTTTACCTTGCTGGATAGCCTGGGTAAGCGTGTACGCTTCCTGCGTCAGGTACAGCATGAACTACAGCTTGAAAATATTACGCCAGTGCAGAGCCGCGTTGAGGAATTTCCAGCAGAGCCGCCTTTTGATGGCGTAATTAGCCGGGCATTTGCTTCTTTGCAGGACATGATTAGCTGGTGTAGCCATCTTCCGGCCAGACCAACAGGCCGGTTTTATGCGCTAAAAGGCGTACTTCCTGAGGATGAATTGTCATCCTTGCCACAAGGTGTCCTATTAGATCAGGTCGTTCGCTTATCTGTTCCCGATCTGGAAGGTGAGCGCCACTTGGTTGTGCTTAAACCAAACTAATTTTGTTTTTTATCAAAAAAATCATAACTAAATATTGCGTGTCAGGATTGCCACCTCACCTATCGGTGGCGTGGTTTCAGAACGCATCGCGATCACTGAAATTTTACATCTTCGTTTTTTCAGCGTTGCCCTTTTGCTTTCGCACTGAATAATAACGAGCGAAAATAAATCATCGGCATCAAAATTTAGTTATTTTTGTGTTAATTGAGTAAAAAAACGATATCAATAATGTCAATAGTCGGTTGAAACGTTGTTTGTGGTGTTTTTTGAATGGGTGTTTTTGTAACTTATTGAAGTTAAATAAAATAAATAGCTTGTTTTGCTAAAGACAAAAAAAAACACGTTCTGTTATAAATAGTCGTAAAGCCTTTTATGTGAGTCACATCACAGATTAGAGGCCTTTAGAAATTAATTACACCAGACATGATCAGGAATGATTGTTAGTAAAAACGGGGCTTCAGAAAGAAATTTAAATAATTGTTCACCTTTTCGCTACTTATCGATTGAATTCGCAGGTATGACCCGTATAATTTGCTCGTTTTTTGCTGCTTGACTCAGTGGTGTAAAGGCAGTTTTATACGTCATTCGGTATACCTCTGAAAAGGTACGGAGAGAGCAAACGTCATGCCTGTATCCCTTTACAGCGGAAAAGTAGCCTTAAGGCTACTGTTGTTACAGTTAGTGACTTTTGCTTTGTTGAGTGCTGTTTTCAGCCTCAATAGCGTCAACGCTGCTGCTTCTGCATTAGCCGGAGGATTGGCAGCCTGGTTACCGAATGTGTTGTTTGTGCTGTTTGCCTTGCGTCACCAGTCACATAAGCCTGCTGATGGGCGTGTGGCTTGGTCATTTGCGATTGGCGAGGCGCTTAAGGTATTTATCACCATTGCACTGTTAGTGGTGGCGTTAGGCGTGTTTAAAGCGGCATTCTTTCCGCTTGGCCTGACTTATTTGTCGGTGCTGGTTATGCAGATCGTGGCACCGGCCGTAATTAATCGTTGCCGTAATTAACAACAAAAGGGTAAGAGACATCATGGCTGCTGGAGAAATCTCTACTCCGCAAGAGTATATCGGTCACCACTTGCAGCATTTGCAGGTCGGGACGGGTTTTTGGTCGATCAACGTCGATTCGATGTTTTTCTCCATCGCTCTTGGGATCCTCTTTCTGGTTATCTTTCACCGCGTAGCGAAACGTGCGACCAGTGGTGTGCCAGGTAAGCTGCAAACGGCTGTCGAACTGATTATCGGTTTCGTTGATGGCACCGTACGCGATATGTTCCATGGCAAAAGCAAACTGATTGCTCCTTTGGCGCTGACCATTTTCGTCTGGGTTTTCCTGATGAACCTGATGGACCTGCTGCCTATCGATCTGTTGCCGCAAGCCTGGGCGGGCATTTATAGCCTGTTGGGATACGATCCGGCGCATGCTTACCTGCGTGCCGTGCCGACGGCTGACGTGAACATCACGCTGTCGATGGCGCTTGGGGTGTTTATCCTGGTTCTGTTCTACAGCATCAAAATGAAGGGTCTCGGTGGTTTTGTTAAAGAACTGACCATGCAGCCGTTCAACCATCCAGTATTTATTCCTATTAACCTGATTCTTGAGGGTGTCAGCCTGCTGTCCAAACCTATTTCCTTAGGCTTGCGACTGTTTGGCAATATGTATGCGGGTGAGTTGATCTTCATCCTGATTGCCGGTCTGTTGCCGTGGTGGTCACAATGGCTGTTAAATGTGCCTTGGGCTATTTTCCACATTTTGATTATTACGCTTCAGGCTTTTATTTTCATGGTTCTGACGGTTGTTTATCTCTCGATGGCATCTGAAGAGCATTGATTTTCTTTCAACAAATAACGTTTTTAACTGAAACAAACTGGAGACTGTCATGGAAAACCTGAGTGTGGATCTGCTGTACATGGCTGCCGCGTTAATGATGGGTTTGGCGGCAATCGGTGCTGCGATCGGTATCGGCATTCTGGGTGGTAAATTCTTGGAAGGTGCTGCTCGTCAGCCTGACCTGATTCCTTTACTGCGTACACAGTTCTTTATCGTCATGGGTCTGGTTGACGCCATCCCGATGATCGCTGTTGGTCTGGGGCTGTATGTGATGTTTGCGGTGGCCTAAGCAGAATGTTTTCTGCTGAGGTTAAAACATCAACTTATTTAACTTTGAAAGAGGCATTGTGCTGTGAATATTAATGCAACAATCCTCGGCCAGGCCATTGCGTTCGTCCTGTTTGTCTGGTTCTGCATGAAGTATGTATGGCCGCCGATGATGGCAGCCATCGAGAAACGTCAGAAAGAAATTGCTGACGGTTTGGCTTCTGCTGAACGTGCCAAAAAAGATTTGAACTTGGCTCAGGCCAATGCGACAGATCAACTGAAGAAAGCCAAAGCGGATGCTCAGGTTATCATCGAGCAGGCGAACAAACGCCGTGCTCAGATCCTGGATGAGGCGAAAGCTGAAGCGGAAGCTGAACGTAACAAGATTGTGGCGCAGGCGCAGGCTGAAATCGAAGCCGAACGTAAACGTGCTCGTGAAGAGCTGCGTAAGCAAGTTGCCGTATTGGCGATTGCCGGTGCCGAGAAAATTATTGAACGTTCCGTGGATGAAGCTGCTAACAGCGACATCGTTGATAAACTGGTCGCTGAACTGTAAGGAGGGAGGGGCTGATGTCTGAATTTGTCACGGTAGCTCGCCCCTACGCCAAAGCAGCTTTTGACTTTGCGGTTGAGAATCAGGCCTTGGATCGCTGGCAGAACATGCTGGCGTTTTCAGCCGAAGTAGCGCGCAATGAGCAAATTGCCGAGCTGCTTTCTGGTGCGGTTGCACCGATTGAGCTGGCGAAAACATTTATTGCCGTTTGTGGTGATCAACTTGATGAAGCCGGTCAGAACCTGATTAGGGTGATGGCCGAGAACGGACGTTTACCAGTGCTTCCTGAAGTACTGGAACAATTTATTCAACTGCGGGCAGCACTGGAATCGACGGTTGACGTCGATGTGATTTCTGCCAACACGTTGAGTGAGCAGCAGTTGTCAAAGATTGCCGCCGCTATGGAAAAACGTCTGTCACGCAAAGTGAAGCTGAATTGCAAAATTGATAAGTCTGTCATGGCCGGCGTGGTTATTCGCGCGGGCGATATGGTGATAGATGGCAGCATTCGCGGTCGTCTGGAACGTCTGGCAGACGTCTTGCAGTCTTAAGGGGACTGGAGCATGCAACTGAATTCCACCGAAATCAGCGAACTGATCAAGCAGCGCATTGCTCAGTTCAATGTGGTGAGCGAAGCTCACAATGAAGGTACTATTGTTTCCGTCAGTGACGGAATCATCCGCGTCCACGGTCTGGCAGACGTGATGCAGGGAGAGATGATTTCTCTGCCGGGTAACCGTTATGCGATCGCACTGAACCTGGAGCGCGACTCCGTTGGTGCGGTTGTCATGGGGCCGTATGCGGATCTGGCTGAAGGCATGAAAGTAAAATGCACCGGCCGTATTCTTGAAGTTCCGGTTGGTCGTGGCCTGCTGGGTCGTGTGGTCAACACACTGGGCGCACCGATTGACGGTAAAGGCGCACTGGATCATGACGGTTTCTCTGCGGTTGAAGCGATTGCGCCTGGCGTAATCGAACGTCAGTCCGTTGATGAGCCAGTACAAACGGGCTATAAGTCTGTTGACGCCATGATTCCAATCGGTCGTGGTCAGCGTGAGCTGATTATCGGTGACCGTCAGACGGGTAAAACCGCACTGGCCATCGACGCCATCATCAACCAGCGTGATTCCGGCATCAAATGTGTGTACGTCGCTATCGGCCAGAAAGCCTCCACGATTTCTAACGTGGTACGTAAACTGGAAGAGCATGGCGCACTGGAAAACACCATTGTTGTCGTTGCTACTGCGTCCGAATCTGCTGCTCTGCAATATCTGGCACCGTATGCCGGTTGTGCTATGGGCGAGTACTTCCGCGACCGTGGTGAAGATGCGCTGATTATTTATGATGACCTGTCTAAACAGGCCGTTGCTTATCGTCAGATTTCTCTGCTGCTCCGTCGTCCGCCAGGTCGTGAAGCTTATCCTGGTGACGTTTTCTATCTCCACTCCCGTTTGCTGGAGCGTGCATCGCGTGTTAACGCCGATTACGTTGAAGCATTCACCAAGGGTGAAGTGAAAGGGAAAACCGGTTCGTTGACTGCTCTGCCGATCATCGAAACGCAAGCGGGTGACGTTTCTGCGTTCGTTCCGACCAACGTAATTTCTATTACCGATGGTCAGATCTTCCTGGAATCCAACCTGTTTAACGCCGGTATTCGTCCTGCGGTTAACCCAGGGATCTCCGTATCCCGTGTGGGTGGTGCAGCACAGACCAAGATCATGAAGAAACTGTCTGGTGGTATTCGTACCGCACTGGCACAGTATCGTGAACTGGCAGCGTTCTCTCAGTTCGCTTCCGATCTTGATGATGCAACCCGTAAGCAGTTGAGCCACGGTCAGAAAGTGACCGAGCTGTTGAAGCAGAAACAGTATGCGCCGATGTCTGTCGCACAACAGTCTCTGGTTCTGTTTGCGGCGGAACGTGGTTATCTGGAAGATGTTGAGCTGTCGAAAGTCGGTAGCTTCGAAGCGGCACTGTTGGCTTATGCTGACCGTGAGCATGGCGAACTTCTGCAACAAATCGACCAGACTGGCGCTTATAACGATGAGATCGAGGGCAAGTTTAAAGGCATCCTCGATACTTTTAAGGCAACCCAGTCCTGGTAACGCCCGGTGGCCTGCTGTAAAGCAGGCCGCAAGGCTTTGAGGAGAAGCAAAGATGGCCGGCGCAAAAGAGATACGTAGTAAGATCGCAAGCGTCCAAAATACGCAGAAGATCACCAAAGCAATGGAAATGGTCGCCGCTTCCAAAATGCGTAAATCGCAGGATCGTATGGCGGCCAGCCGTCCTTATGCGGAAACCATACGCAATGTGATTGGTCACCTTGCGTTAGGAAATCTGGAATATAAACACCCGTACCTGGAAGAACGCGATGTTAAGCGTGTTGGGTATTTGGTGGTGTCTACTGACCGTGGCCTGTGTGGTGGTTTGAACATTAACCTGTTCAAGAAACTACTGGCTGATATGAAATCCTGGAGCGACAAAGGCGTTGAAACTGATTTAGCGCTGATTGGTTCCAAAGCGGTTTCTTTCTTCGGTTCGGTAGGCGGAAACATTGTTGCTCAGGTTACCGGTATGGGGGACAACCCTTCCGTATCAGAATTGATCGGACCGGTTAAAGTTATGCTGCAAGCCTACGACGAAGGTCGTCTGGACAAGCTGTATATCGTCAGCAACAAGTTTATCAATACCATGTCTCAGGAACCGCTTGTTGTTCAAGTGTTACCGTTACCGCCTTCGGATGACAGTGAGTTGAAGAAGAAAGCCTGGGATTACCTGTATGAACCCGATCCTAAGTCGCTGCTGGATACCCTGCTGCGCCGTTATGTAGAATCTCAGGTTTATCAGGGCGTCGTAGAAAATCTGGCTAGTGAGCAGGCCGCGCGAATGGTTGCGATGAAAGCCGCGACCGATAACGGCGGTAGCCTGATCAAAGAGCTTCAGTTGGTATACAACAAAGCTCGTCAGGCCAGCATTACTCAGGAACTCACCGAAATCGTCGGGGGAGCCTCCGCGGTTTAAAGCAGGTTTACGAATTACGTATTGTCGAATTACGTAGAGGATTCAAGATGGCTACTGGAAAGATTATCCAGGTAATCGGCGCCGTGGTGGACGTCGAGTTCCCGCAAGATGCCGTACCGAAGGTGTACGATGCGCTTGAGGTAGAGAACGGCGCTGAGAAACTGGTGCTGGAAGTGCAGCAGCAGTTGGGCGGCGGCATTGTTCGTTGTATCGCAATGGGTTCTTCTGACGGCCTGCGTCGCGGGTTGAACGTGAATAACCTGGACCACCCGATCGAAGTGCCGGTAGGTAAAGCAACGCTGGGTCGTATCATGAACGTATTGGGCGATCCAATCGACATGAAAGGCGAAATCGGCGAAGAAGAGCGTTGGGCTATCCACCGTTCAGCTCCTAGCTATGAAGAGCTGTCAAACTCACAGGAACTGCTGGAAACCGGTATCAAGGTTATCGACCTGATGTGTCCGTTTGCCAAGGGCGGTAAAGTGGGTCTGTTCGGTGGTGCGGGCGTAGGTAAAACCGTAAACATGATGGAGCTGATCCGTAACATCGCGATCGAGCACTCCGGTTACTCCGTGTTTGCAGGCGTTGGTGAGCGTACCCGTGAAGGTAACGACTTCTACCACGAAATGACCGACTCCAACGTAATCGATAAAGTATCACTGGTGTATGGCCAGATGAACGAGCCACCGGGTAACCGTCTGCGCGTTGCGTTGACCGGCCTGACCATGGCGGAAAAATTCCGTGATGAAGGCCGTGACGTCCTGCTGTTCGTCGATAACATCTACCGTTATACCCTGGCCGGTACGGAAGTCTCTGCACTGCTGGGTCGTATGCCTTCTGCGGTAGGTTATCAGCCGACGCTGGCGGAAGAGATGGGCGTTCTGCAAGAACGTATCACCTCAACCAAAACCGGTTCTATCACCTCCGTTCAGGCCGTTTACGTTCCTGCGGATGACTTGACTGACCCGTCACCAGCCACCACCTTTGCTCACTTGGATGCAACTGTGGTACTGAGCCGTCAGATTGCTTCTCTGGGTATCTACCCGGCCGTTGACCCGCTGGATTCCACCAGCCGTCAGTTGGATCCGCTGGTTGTTGGTCAGGAACACTATGATGTTGCCCGTGGCGTGCAGTCTATTCTGCAACGTTATCAGGAACTGAAAGACATCATCGCGATTCTGGGTATGGACGAGCTGTCTGAAGAAGACAAGCTGGTCGTATCCCGTGCGCGTAAGATTCAGCGCTTCCTGTCTCAGCCGTTCTTCGTAGCGGAAGTATTTACCGGTTCTCCGGGCAAATACGTTTCTCTGAAAGACACTATCCGTGGCTTTAAAGGGATTATGGAAGGCGAATACGACCACCTGCCAGAGCAGGCGTTCTATATGGTTGGTTCCATTGAAGAAGTCGTGGAAAAAGCCAAGAAACTGTAACGCCTTGTAGGAGGGTGACATGGCTATGACTTACCATCTGGATGTCGTGAGTGCAGAACAGCAAATGTTCTCCGGTCTGGTGCAGAAGATCCAGGTAACGGGGAGCGAAGGCGAACTGGGTATTTATCCGGGACATGCCCCTCTGCTTACTGCCATTAAGCCTGGTATGGTTCGTATCGTTAAGCAGCACGGTGAGGAAGAATATATTTATCTTTCTGGTGGCATCCTTGAGGTGCAGCCAAACATAGTCACCGTACTGTCTGATACCGCTATCCGTGGGCAGGATCTGGATGAAGCACGTGCGCTGGAAGCGAAACGCAAGGCCGAAGATCATATCCGCAATTCGCATGGCGATGTGGATTATGCTCAGGCTTCCGCAGAGCTGACTAAAGCGATTGCGAAGCTGCGTGTTATCGAGCTGACCAGAAAAGCGATGTAACAGATAAGCTTGCAATAATTGAAGGCCAGTCAGTTCACACTGACTGGCCTTTTTGTATTTAAGGTTGTGCCCCTTCCCTGCCTTCACAGATTCGCCTCTTAGTGACATTTTTATGCAGACTAAGAGACGGTTTCGTGCGCGATAATCCCGTTATTTTCATGCTACTCCGTAGCACGCGCCCGACGCAGGGACGCTCAGTCGCCGCCGCCCTGCGAACCCAGGCTTCCGGCTAAATTATGCCGCTACGCGGTGCCATCGGCGTTCATGATCACTCTTCGAGCCGTCAGTGACGCGTTCCCGACGCGGCACTGACTTTCTCGGCATCCATGCCGCTCACTCGGTGCTCATGATCACCGCTGTATAATTTTTTACGCCGGATAACGGCAAAATCTGTGATGCTTTCTGCACAGACTTATTTTTTCTTCAGGAAATCGCCAAGTACCAGATTGCCTTTGGCATCACGCGTAAACGTTTCAGGAACGGTAACGGATACGAAGTTATTTACCGCGATTTCCTTACCTTGTGCGTTCACTGAACGATCACCTTTGATGAAATAGTTGGTGTTATCGATACTGCCGACAACCGCATCATCATATTTACCCGCTTTGGTTTTCAGCGAAATGTTATGCTTGAAGACACCTTGTTTTTCCGCGCCAGAGTAAGGGCTTGGACGGAAAATAAAGTTAAAGCGTTCGTTATCTAACGCGATGTTATCTTCAACGATCAATGCGCCAGGGTTGAAGTTGTCAGTGAAACCATCAAGTTTGTTACCCACAGCAATGCTGTGTTTAACCTGATGCGCCACTGGCTGGCCTTCACCACCCATTTTGAAGCCGTTGCTGGTGTTGTTCATGGCAATTGAATTCTCGATCACCACAACGCCATTTGCGCCGTCTTCAATTTTGTTAAACAGGTCGAAACCGTCATCGATGTTGTTGTGCGAGAACGCACCGCGGATCACGTTGCCTTCACCCACACGCATTTTCACCGCGAAACCGTCGGCGTTAATTTTGCCTGGATCCTGATTGCTGTGAGATTCTGAATTCAGAATCAGGTTATGGCTAGCCCACAGTGGTCTACCTACATCGGCCGTTGAGGTCACCTGAATACCGGTATCGTCAGCGTGGTGCGCCAGAACGCGTTCGATGGTGTTATAGCTTCCCTCGATACGGAACGGTTTCTCTGTGATTTCAATCCCTTTGACATGCCAGTGGCTGGCTTTCAGTTGCAGGCCATGAATGACGGCTTTATTGCCGACGGCAAACAGGTTCTTGACGGTTTTTGGCTGGCCGCTGGCACTGACAGGGATTTCAGCCGCGCTGTAATCGCCATCGTTGAGCCAGATAGTACCACCAGCAGGCAGAGCGGCGACGGCACTGGCTAAATCGATAGGTGCATTTTTACTGCCGTCATTGCTGGCTGTGCCTTGTGGCGAAACATACAGATTTTTGGCGTCTGCGTAAGCCACTCTTTCAACCTTGAATGTGCTCTCTTTTACCGCTTTATCATCCCCTTCTGCGGGCTGGTAAGCTATCTTGAACTCAGCACCGTTACCGGCAATTTTCGCGGGCAGAGATAAGGTTTCTCCCGCTTTAACCGGTTTGGTATCACCCAGTTGCTGACCGTTTTGCGACACCGCGATCGTGCCATCGTAATTGGCTCTGGCCTGAACCACATAGTGTTCGCTGGTGGTTTTAGGTGACGACATCACCTGGAGCAAAGGATCATAAGCCTTGGCTTTAAATTCCGGTGAGGCTTTGGTTTGCGCTGGCGTCGTGGTCAACTGTGCATTGCTGACGGTGATTTTGGCGTTACGGGAGGCAAAGAAACCGACGTAGTAGTGGTCTTTATCCAGCTTGGTGACGACGTCTGCGCCTTTGACTTCTTTTGATACCCAGTTATCTGTGCCTTTCGGCGCGTAAGAGGTAATAAAGCCGTCGTTGGTGCGTTCCAGTTTCAGGCGGAACGTCGGTGTTTGCTCCAGATTAACGTTTTCCTGATAGCTGGTTTTGGTAATTTTCGCGCCCGCATTTCCCCACGGTTGCGTGACGCCATTACGCAAAATCGCCTGTAGTTTGATTTCGGTATGAGACTTTTTATCCTGCGTCATGATGGCGTTCATCACCATGTTGGATGCCGCAGGGAATTCTTCATACCCTTCTTTCAGCGGTTCCTGACGCGGTACGCCGATAATATCGCGTACCAGAATCCCTGCTCCTTCCTGAGCCGCAGGCTTGGCGCCGTTTTCTGGCCCAAACTGCTCTACGGTAATATCAGACTGAAGCGTAAAATTCACATTCGCAGGCAGCTGCGTATAGAAGAACGTCAGACCGTCATGGGTGTTGGCAATCTTTCCGCCACGACTCTCGATCGTGATGGGGGCGGATAAATCAGCGTTATCCCCCGGCGCTAATTTCTTGCCGTTAATGGTGACGTCGTTAACACCAATTTTTTCCGGCAGAACGTTGGATGAAAAGTTTACGTCTGTTGATTGACCAAAGGCGATGCCGTGCCAGACAGGCGTTGATTCTGTCGCAGCGTGTGTACTAAAGCTAAAGAGTAATGCATTCGTCAACGCGACGGCTGCGAGGCGTGAAGAACGGTGTTTCCGTAATGAATCACATTTTTGTGAAGAACAACGTTTCATTGTATCTCCTTCGTTATTGAATTATTTGCCCGCGTATATTGCTATAAATGAAACGCTGTTTCTTTTGGGTGTGTCACAAATGGAAATACTTAAAAACAAAGTCTGTTTTTTATGAAACCACGTGTCATTTCTGTTGAGGTTGATAGCACGATATCCGTTTCTTCTCCTCAAGAACGTTCATCGTTTTGAGCGCGATTTTCAGAAAAAACTCACCAAAAAGTATCCGCGTTATGCATGAGTTTCTGTAAACTCTGGTTATTCATGCCGTAACAGGCTAGCCATTTTATTTTTGCGGAGCTGTGGTTCCGTACTGTCAGGATACTTATGTCAAATAGTGCGATGAGTGTGGTGATCCTTGCTGCGGGTAAAGGAACCCGTATGTATTCCGACCTTCCCAAGGTGTTGCATCAACTGGCGGGTAAGCCAATGGTTCAGCACGTTATTGATGCTGCAATGACGACAGGCGCACAGCACGTTCATCTGGTATACGGCCACGGCGGTGATTTGCTAAAACGTGAATTGGCCGATCCGGCGTTGAACTGGGTATTGCAGGCGGAACAGTTGGGAACCGGGCATGCGATGCAGCAAGCTGCGCCTCATTTTGCTGATGATGAAGATATCTTGATGTTGTATGGCGATGTGCCGCTGATTTCATCGCAAACGCTGGGGCGTTTACGTGAAGCTAAGCCGCAAGACGGTATCGGCCTGTTGACGGTGAAGCTGGACGATCCGACGGGCTATGGGCGAATTGTGCGTGAAAAGGGCGCGGTGGTTGGGATCGTCGAACACAAAGATGCCAGCGAAGAACAGCGCCAGATTAACGAGATCAATACCGGCATTCTGATTGCGAACGGCAAAGATCTGAAGCGTTGGTTAAGCCAGTTGAATAACAACAACGCACAGGGTGAATTTTATATCACCGATATTATTGCGATGGCCGCGGAAGAAGGTCAGCGTGTTGAAGCGGTTCATCCCGATCGCTTGAGTGAGGTTGAAGGCGTCAATAATCGTCTGCAATTATCGGCGCTGGAGCGGGTTTATCAGCGTGAACAGGCGGATAAGCTGCTACTGGCTGGTGTTATGCTGCTCGATCCGGCACGATTTGATCTGCGTGGCGAACTGACTCATGGTCGCGATGTGGTGATTGATATCAATGTGGTCGTGGAAGGCAATGTTAAGCTAGGCAACCGGGTGAAAATCGGTGCTGGCTGCGTAATCAAAAATTGCATCATTGGCGACGACAGCGAGATCAGCCCTTACTCCGTGTTGGAAGACGCCGTGTTAGAAGCAGAGTGTACCGTTGGCCCGTTTGCCCGTTTGCGTCCAGGCGCAGAATTGGCTGAGGGCGTGCATGTCGGCAACTTTGTTGAACTGAAAAAAGTGCGGCTGGGTAAAGGATCAAAAGCGGGTCATCTCAGCTATTTGGGTGATGCGGATATCGGTTCCGGTGTTAATATTGGTGCAGGAACGATCACCTGTAATTATGACGGCGCAAATAAGCACAAAACGATTATTGGTGACGATGTCTTTGTTGGTTCGGATAGTCAGCTGGTAGCGCCCGTTAGCATTGCCAGCGGCGTGACTATCGGTGCGGGAACGACGGTGACGCGCGACGTGGCAGAGAATGAACTGGTGGTCGGTCGCGTCAAACAACGTCATATTTCCGGCTGGCAACGTCCGGTGAAAAAGCAATAATAGCGGTGCCTCCGCATGCGGCGGAGGCCGTTTTGTCCTGTGCTTTGGCTGAATCCAGAGTGCAGAACAAAACATAATAATCCCCAACTCTCTACAAGGCTCGGGGAACCCGGAAAAACCGGAACAATCAGGTCAAAGACATCCCAGGTGACACAATATGTCACTTTTATAGGAATACCATCGATGTGTGGAATTGTAGGCGCTGTTGCGCAACGTGATGTTGCTGAAATTTTGTTGGAAGGTTTACGCCGTCTTGAGTACCGCGGCTATGACTCTGCGGGGCTGGCGGTTGTTGACAGCGAAGGACATGTCGCTCGTTTACGTCGTCTGGGTAAAGTGCAGGTGCTTTCTCAGGCAGCCGAAGAGCATGAACTGCACGGCGGTACGGGTATTGCCCATACTCGCTGGGCAACGCACGGTGAACCTTCTGAAGAGAACGCACACCCGCATGTTTCTGAACATATCACTATCGTCCATAACGGCATTATCGAAAACCACGAGCCGCTGCGTGAACTGATGATCGGTCGTGGCTACCGTTTCGTTTCTGAAACCGATACGGAAGTGGTTGCCCATCTGGTGCATTTTGAACAGCAGCAGAATGGCGGAACGTTGGTTGAAATCGTTAAGCGTGTAATCCCACAGCTGCGCGGTGCGTATGGCATGGTGGTGTTGGATAACCGCGATCCAAGCGTACTGGTCGCCGCGCGTTCTGGTAGCCCGCTGGTGATTGGCCGTGGTGTCGGTGAAAACTTCATTGCCTCCGATCAGCTGGCGCTGCTGCCTGTGACTCGCCGCTTCATGTTCCTGGAAGAAGGCGACATCGCGGAAATCACCCGTCGTGACGTGCGCGTGTTTGATAAATCCGGCCAGCTTGCTACACGCGAAGAAATTGAATCAAAAGTGAATTACGATGCGGGTGATAAAGGCGCGTATCGTCACTACATGCAGAAAGAGATCTACGAACAGCCGATGGCAATTAAGAACACCCTTGAAGGGCGTTTCAGCCACGGTGAGATCAATCTTTCTGAGTTAGGCCCGAAAGCGGATGAACTGCTGGCGAAGGTTGAACACGTTCAGATTATTGCCTGCGGTACGTCCTACAACTCCGGTATGGTTTCCCGTTACTGGTTTGAAGCGTTGGCGGGGATTCCGTGCGACGTGGAGATTGCTTCCGAATTCCGCTACCGCAAGCCTGCGGTGCGTAAGAACAGCCTGATGATTACCCTGTCTCAGTCTGGTGAAACGGCAGATACGCTGGCGGCACTGCGTTTGTCCAAAGAGCTGGGCTATCTGGGTTCGCTGGCCATTTGTAACGTTGCCGGTTCTTCGCTGGTACGTGAATCCGATCTGGCGCTGATGACTAAAGCGGGCGTTGAAATTGGCGTGGCTTCGACCAAAGCTTTCACTACCCAGCTTACCGTTCTGCTGATGCTGGTGGCGCGTGTTGGCCGTCTGCGTGGTATGGATGCGCAAATTGAGCATGATATCGTTCATGGTTTGCAGGCGCTACCCGCGCGTATTGAGCAGATGCTGTCGCAGGACAAGCTTATCGAATCTCTGGCAGAAGGTTTCTCTGACAAGCACCATGCGTTGTTCCTTGGTCGTGGAGATCAGTACCCGATCGCGATGGAAGGGGCGCTGAAGCTGAAAGAGATCTCTTACATCCATGCGGAAGCCTATGCGGCAGGCGAGCTGAAACACGGCCCGCTGGCGCTGATTGATGCGGATATGCCGGTTGTTGTCGTGGCACCTAACAACGAGCTGTTGGAGAAATTGAAATCCAACATCGAAGAAGTTCGGGCCCGCGGCGGCGAGCTGTATGTCTTCGCTGACGAAGATGCCGGTTTCACCAGCAGCGAAAATATGAAGATTATTCCACTGCCGCATATCGAAGAAGTGATTGCGCCAATCTTCTATACGGTGCCGTTGCAGTTGCTGTCTTATCACGTCGCGTTGATTAAAGGTACGGATGTCGATCAGCCACGTAACCTAGCGAAATCCGTCACGGTAGAGTAAGTTTAAAAATGAAGGTAAATAGCGATTGTGTTATTTACCTTCATTTATTTTTTATATTCCAGCTCGTTTTTTATCCGCATTTTTTCATCCCATCGCACTCTCATCATCAAAATTTATTGGGTATATTGGTTTACCCATATTGAATATTGATTCGTTCTTAGTATGAATAACAAACAGCAATACCTCGATATCGCCGAAGGAAAGGGTGAAAAAGCGCCTTCAACGATGGTGGCTTTCTCCTCACGAGAGATGAACTATCCACTGTTGGAAAGCTTGTTAGAGGCGCAGTCATTTTTCACCGATGGCGAAATAAGTTATACCGAGCAGGAACAGGGCGGCTTTTTTTATACCTGCCGTCATCACGATCGCGAGCTGACCTTTTATCTTGAGGTATCGGAGCGCGATCCTGAGAATCAGATCACGCCGATGCATTCAACCGATCCGATCCCCCCTGAACTGCTGGCGCAGGCTAATGCGGCAACGCAGGAGGTGATGGTTGAGTGTTTTTTTGGGCAAAATCCGCTGGAAGATTACGTTCATCAGCTCCGCTTATTAAGCGCCGTGGTGCCGGATTTTCTATTGGGCATTGATATGTCTGCCGCGGGTAACGTGTTTACCCGTGAATGGTTGGATTTTCAACTGGGAGATGATGTCCTGCCGGAAATCGAATCGCTGTATACCATTCATGCCGTGTACGACACCGAGAACGATCCGCCAACCACATTCTGGTTTCACTCGCATGGTCTGGCGCGATGCGGCCTGACGGAAGCGGAATTGGTCATTCCTGAGACGCTGAATTCGTATTATGGCATCCCGGATTTATTCAGAAGCTTTGTTAATAATGCCATTCAGAATCAGCGTATTACCTTTAATGAGCCGATTCTGTGCGGGCAAACGGACAGCGGTTATGAATATCTGGTGGCACTGCCGTTTGAAGAAGGGTTGCGCCATGTGAACCACTCCACGCCGATTGACCAACTGCGGCCTCTGGAAGAGATGCGTTACGATCTGGAAGGAACACCGGAAGGGGTGTTTCTGGGCGATCGCGCCGACAGAGATGACGTGCATCAGTCGCCTTCCTGTATGCTGTTTCGTACCAACGAAGAAAATCCGGTACTGCAAACGTTCTTTAAAGGGTTTGATGAGCAGAACGCCATCATGTTCTGGCGTACCAGTACGGAAACGGCAGAAATGTCGCGTAAGGCACAACTGCGCTGGCGTTATTTCGTCAACATGTTCAAAAACTACCATGTGAGTGACGAACCGGCTAAGTCAGGTTTTCTAGCCAGGCTTCTCAAGAAAGCCCCTAAGCCTGTCGAAAGTGAATGGCGCTTTATGGTGAAGTTTGGCATCCCTCATGGCCAAGACGGGGAAGAGCGTGAGCACATGTGGTTTATACCCGAAAAAATCAACGATACGACCGTTACGGGAGTATTAATCAATCATCCGTTCTGTGTTGAGGATATGCAGGAAGGCGGCGTGTATTCTATTGATATATCGTGGGTAACCGACTGGGCGATTTATTATCAGGGCGACAGTTATAAGCCTGATACGATTTACAAACTGCTGAGTCATAGCCAGACTCATTGAGTCTTCCTTTTTGCCAGTCAGAACCTGCGTTCTGGCTGGTTCTCCCTGAATTTCCTCGCTTATCGCGCCTTGTCATAAAACTGTCATATTACGTACATTTTACTGTCACCAAATTGTCCTATTTTTCCTCCTGCGAACTACACTCTGATTTGATAACTCTGATTGATAACGACTCTACGTCGACACGTCGAGTATCCCACAGGAGGGATTATGAAACTGATGCGTACCACTCTTGCCAGTGTTGTTGCGGCAACCTTTTCTCTGACGGCGTTTTCTGCTTTTGCTGCTACTAACCTCACCGGTGCCGGTGCGACATTCCCAGCGCCTGTTTATGCTAAATGGGCTGACTCCTATCAAAAAGAAACCGGCAATAAAGTTAACTATCAAGGCATCGGTTCTTCTGGCGGTGTAAAACAGATTATCGCGAAAACGGTAGATTTCGGTGCGTCTGACGCGCCTCTGGCTGACGACAAATTAGCACAGGATGGTTTATTCCAGTTCCCAACCGTTATCGGTGGCGTGGTACTGGCGGTGAACGTTCCTGGTATCAAGTCTGGCGAACTGACGCTGGATGGTAAAACTCTGGGTGATATCTACCTGGGTAAAATCAAAAAATGGAACGACCCAGCAATCACTAAACTGAACCCGAATGCCAAACTGCCGGATCAGGATATCGCTGTAGTTCGTCGTGCTGACGGTTCTGGTACGTCTTTCGTGTTCACCAGCTACTTGGCAAAAGTGAACCCAGAATGGAAAGAGAAGATTGGTGCAGGTTCTACTGTGAACTGGCCAACCGGTCTGGGCGGTAAAGGTAACGATGGTATCGCGGCGTTCGTACAACGTCTGCCAGGTTCTATCGGTTACGTAGAATACGCGTATGCCAAGCAAAACAACCTGGCTTACACCAAACTGATTTCTGCCGACGGCAAAGCGGTTAGCCCGACTGGCGCAAGTTTCAGCAACGCGGCTAAAGAGATCGACTGGAGCAAATCCTTCGCTCAGGATCTGACTAACCAGAAAGGCGCTGATGCATGGCCGATCACCTCAACCACGTTCATCCTGGTTCAAACCAAACAGGAAAAACCTGAGCAGGGCGCTGAAGTGTTGAAATTCTTTGACTGGGCGTTCAATAAAGGCGGCGAGCAAGCTGAAGCGCTGGATTACGCTACGCTGCCAAAAGAAGTGGTTGAGCAAATCCGTGCTGCCTGGAAAACCCAGGTAAAAGACAGCAGCGGTAAAGCACTGTACTAATTATTGTATCGACACGTCGTATCGGGGCGGAGAGGTGATAGCAACCTCTCTGCCTTCAATAGCTTATCAAATGTAGTTAAAACGAGAAGAGAGACGTATGGCGGAGTACAAGCCAACTATCAAAGCCCCGGGAAAATATGGCGATATCCTCTTCAGCACGCTGGTAAAACTGGCGGCGCTGGTCACGTTACTGCTCTTGGGCGGCATCATTGTTTCCCTGATTTTGGCGTCCTGGCCTAGCATCGAGAAGTTCGGTTTTGCCTTCTTGTGGACGAAAGAGTGGGATGCGCCCGCAGAGCAGTTTGGTGCACTGGTTCCGATTTACGGCACCATCGTTACCTCGCTGATTGCACTGATTATTGCGATTCCGATTAGCTTCGGGATTGCGTTGTTTCTGACAGAACTGGCACCCGCCTGGTTGAAGCGTCCGCTTGGCGTGGCGATTGAATTGCTGGCGGCCATTCCGAGTATTGTTTACGGCATGTGGGGGTTGTTCATTTTCGCTCCGCTGTTTGCCAAATACTTCCAACAACCGGTAGGCAACGTCCTGTCCGGTATTCCTATTGTTGGCTCACTGTTCTCCGGTCCGGCGTTCGGGATCGGTATTCTGGCGGCTGGCGTCATTCTGGCCATCATGATTATCCCGTACATTGCGGCGGTGATGCGTGACGTCTTCGAGCAAACGCCGGTGATGATGAAAGAGTCTGCCTACGGTATTGGCTGTACGACGTGGGAAGTCATCTGGCGCATTGTGTTGCCTTACACCAAAAATGGCGTGATCGGCGGGGTGATGTTGGGATTGGGGCGCGCGTTGGGTGAAACCATGGCGGTCACCTTTATCATCGGTAACACCTACCAGCTCGACAGCGCGTCGCTGTATATGCCAGGCAACAGTATTACCTCTGCGCTGGCAAACGAATTTGCCGAAGCGGAATCCGGCCTGCACACGGCGGCGCTGATGGAGCTGGGGCTGATTCTGTTTGTGATTACCTTTATTGTTCTGGCATGTTCAAAGCTGATGGTGATGCGTCTGGCTAAAAATGAGGGGGCGCGCTAATGGCTACATTAGGCATAGAGCAAGAAGCCGAACTGGCACGCTCGCGGCGTAAAATGCAGGCCTGGCGTCGCCAGAAAAACCGCATTGCGCTGTTCTTATCCATGTCCACGATGGCATTTGGCCTGTTCTGGCTGATCTGGATCCTGTTTTCGACCGTGACTCGCGGCGTGGATGGCATGTCGCTGGCGTTGTTTACGGAGATGACGCCGCCACCGAATACGGAAGGTGGTGGGTTGGCGAATGCCATCGTCGGGAGCGGATTGTTGATCCTGTGGGCGACGCTGCTGGGTACGCCGCTGGGGATTATGGCGGGCATCTATCTGGCGGAATACGGTCGTAAATCCTGGATCGCCGAAGTGATTCGTTTCATCAACGACATTCTGCTGTCAGCACCGTCGATTGTCGTGGGGCTGTTTGTCTACACGCTGGTGGTGGCAAAGATGCAGCACTTCTCCGGCTGGGCGGGGGTGATTGCGCTGGCGCTGTTGCAGGTGCCGATTGTGATTCGTACCACCGAGAACATGCTAAAACTGGTGCCGGATAGCCTGCGTGAAGCGGCCTATGCGCTCGGTACGCCGAAATGGAAAATGATTTCTGCGATTACGCTGAAGGCATCGGTATCGGGCATCATCACCGGGGTACTGCTGGCTATTGCACGTATCGCCGGGGAAACGGCGCCGCTTTTGTTTACGTCACTGTCGAATCAGTTCTGGAGCACGGATCTGATGCATCCGATTGCTAACCTGCCGGTCACCATCTTTAAGTTTGCCATGAGCCCGTTTGTGGAGTGGCAACAGCTGGCCTGGGCGGGTGTACTGCTGATTACGATGTGCGTACTGCTGCTGAATATTCTGGCGCGCGTTATTTTCTCTGCTAAGAAGCACTAATTCGCTAAGAAAGCGTCGTTTTCTGAGAAACATTAAATAAATTCAAGGCGCTGCCAGGCAGTGCCAGGAAAAAGAGAGAAGTCTTGATGAGTATGGCTACTGAGACATCCAACAAAATCCAGGTACGCGATCTGAATTTCTATTACGGAAAATTCCATGCGTTGAAAAACATTACGCTGGATATTGCCGCGAATCAGGTTACCGCGTTTATCGGTCCGTCCGGCTGTGGTAAATCCACGCTGCTGCGTACGCTAAATAAAATGTATCAGCTCTACCCTGAGCAGCGTGCCGAAGGCGATATCCTGCTGGATGGCAATAACATCCTGACAGATAAGCAAGATATTGCGCTGCTACGCGCCAAGGTCGGCATGGTGTTCCAGAAGCCGACGCCGTTCCCAATGTCGATTTACGACAACATTGCGTTTGGTGTGCGTCTGTTTGAAAAGCTGTCTCGTGCCGATATGGATGAACGCGTTCAGTGGGCGCTGACCAAAGCCGCGCTGTGGCAAGAGACGAAAGATAAGCTGCATCAGAGTGGCTATAGCCTGTCCGGTGGTCAACAGCAGCGTTTATGTATTGCGCGTGGCATCGCGATTCGCCCAGATGTCTTGCTGCTGGATGAGCCCTGTTCTGCGCTTGATCCGATTTCTACCGGCCGCATTGAAGAACTGATCTCCGAGCTGAAAAAAGACTACACCGTGGTCATCGTGACGCACAATATGCAGCAGGCAGCACGTTGTTCAGATCATACGGCGTTTATGTATTTGGGTGAGCTGATTGAGTTCAGCGATACTGATACCCTGTTTACTGCTCCACGGCAGAAACAGACTGAAGATTACATCACCGGCCGTTACGGTTGATTAGGAAAGCATCATGGATAATCTGAATCTGAACAAACACATTTCCGGTCAGTTTAACGCCGAACTGGAACACATCCGCACGCAGGTCCTGACCATGGGCGGGCTGGTGGAGCAACAGCTGAGTGACGCGATTACCGCGATGCATAATCAGGATGCGGAGCTGGCTCAGCAGGTTATTGAAGGCGACGCCAAAGTTAACCTGATGGAAGTGGCGATTGATGAGGCCTGCGTACGTATTATTGCGAAGCGTCAGCCTACCGCCAGCGATTTGCGTCTGGTGATGGCGATCATCAAAACTATCTCCGAACTGGAACGCATCGGTGACGTAGCGGATAAAATCTGTCGCACCGCGCTGGAGAAGTTCTCCCATCAGCATCAGCCGCTGCTGGTGAGTCTGGAGTCATTAGGGCGCCACACCGTGCAGATGCTGCATGACGTGCTGGATGCGTTTGCCCGTATGGATCTGGATGAGGCGATTCGTATTTATCGCGAAGACAAAAAAGTGGATAAAGAGTACGAAGGGATTGTGCGTCAACTGATGACCCACATGATGGAAGATCCTCGCACTATCCCAAGCGTACTGACGGCGTTGTTCTGTGCTCGTTCTATCGAGCGTATCGGTGACCGTTGCCAGAACATCTGCGAATTTATCTTCTATTTCGTCAAAGGTCAGGATTTCCGTCATCTGGGTGGCGATGCGCTCGAAAAGCTGCTGGCGCAGAAAGATAAAGCGGAAGAGTAAGCTCGTTCTAACGCTGACGCCCTGCTTGCAGGGCGTTATTTTTTATCAGGATAGTGAATCAGATCGTGGAAGCGCGCTGTGGTATCGGTAGGGTTGTGGTAGCGGTGTTCCCTGTCGGCGGCAAAGCGCAAAGCGTCACCAGCGGACAACACATGCGTCTGTCCATCAACGGTGATTTCCAGTTGTCCTTCCAGCACAATAATATGCTCGATCACCCCGTTTTCATGCGCCGATGAGGTGCTGCTGGCACCTGATGCCAGCTCAATAACCAACATATCAAAACGTAGTTTTTCGTCGAAGGGAAAGAGTGGTGCAACGTGCATTCCTGCTTCGTTTTCCCTGAATGACGATCCCGCCCCTGAGCGATAAGTCACGTCTTCATCCGCGAGCGTCGGTTCAATAAAGCTTGAGAACGCGACATTCATGCCGGTCGCAATTTTCCACAGCGTGGCAACTGTCGGGCTGGATTCGCCCCGCTCGATCTGGCCTAGCATCGCTTTGCTCACAGCCGTCTCTTCTGCCGCGCGCGTGAGGCTCCAGCCTTTCTCTTGTCTTAACGTTTTCAACGTATTGCCAATACGGCGGGTTAGCTCATCAGACATCAGTACTGGCTCCTGCTTGTGCGTTATAGCGCACACTGCTATGTTAACGCTTTCTGTGCGTTATAACGCACGATAAGAGTGAAGGTATACCATGCCTGCGTCATTTGCGCTAAAAGATGTCACTTTTTCGACCCTCATCGCTGGCTTCGTTGCGGTGCTGGTGGGCTACACCAGCTCGGCCGCCATCATTTTTCAGGCAGCGGAAGCGGCGGGTGCCAGTGCGGTGCAGATCGGCGGCTGGTTAAGCATGCTGGGGATTGCCCAAGGGCTGGCGTCTATTAGCCTGTCGCTGTATTACCGTGCGCCGATACTGGCGGCCTGGTCAACGCCGGGGGCGGCGCTGCTGGTCACCAGCCTGCCGGGCACCTCGATCAATGAGGCGATCGGCGTGTTCCTGTTCGCCTCTGCGCTTATCTTTATCTGTGGGATCACCGGCCTCTTTGCCCGCCTGATGAATGTGATACCACAGGCTATTTCTGCTGCGATGCTGGCGGGGATTTTGCTGCGCTTTGGGGCGGATGCTTTTCTTTCCCTGCAACAGGATTTCTGGCTGGCTTTTGCGATGTGCGTAACCTATTTGCTCAGCCGTCGGCTGTTACCGCGCTTTGCGATTGTACTGACGCTGCTGGCTGGCCTGCTGCTCGCCTTATTTCGCGGACAAATTGTGGTTTCTGATTCTCCGCTGGTGTTCACCGTACCGGAATTTATTACGCCGCATTTTTCATGGGCGTCTCTGCTGGGCGTCGGCGTTCCGTTTTTCATTGTCACGATGGCGTCGCAGAACGCACCGGGTGTTGCCACGCTGAAAGCCGCGGGCTATCAGGTTCCTATATCACCGCTGATTGCCATTACCGCATTAATTGCGCTGGTTTTGACGCCGTTCGGAGGTTTCTCCGTCTGTATCGCCGCGATTACCGCCGCGATCTGTATGGGGCCGGATGTGCACCCCGATCCGAAGAAACGCTATCTTGCCGCCGTCGCAGCCGGTGGATTTTATCTGCTGGCAGGCGTTTTTGGCGGATCGATCGGGCAGCTTTTCACGGCGCTACCGCAGCCGCTGATCCACGCTATCGCCGGTTTAGCGCTGCTCAGCACCATTTCAGGCAGCCTGTACCGCGCTTTGCTGGATGAAAAACAGCGTGATGCTGCGGTGGTCACCTTCCTGATTACCGCCTCTGGGCTGACACTGTGGGGAATCGGCGCAGCGTTTTGGGGACTGATTGGGGGGATGATGACCTGGTTTATTCTGTCAGCATACGCTGACAAGGCGCGTTGAATCAGGATAATCTGCCAGAATACCGAAGTAACATAAGGTTATATTATAGCTATTTATGTTATTTCCCGCGTTTTCGCCCTGCTGATAGCCTGCTGTTAATACACCAATAATTAAGGGGCAGGGAATGAAAAAGCAGATTTTGACAGTGACTTTATTGGCCGGGTTGGCTTCCGTTTCTGGTGCTGCACAGGCAGATAAATTAGATGATATTCAGAAGGCGGGTGTGGTGAAAATTGCCGTCTTCGACAGTAATCCGCCGTTTGGCTATGTCGATCCGCAAAGCAAAAAGCTAGTGGGTTATGACGTGGATATCGCTGAGGCAATTGGTAAGGCGCTGGGCGTAAAGGTTGAGCTGCGGGCGACTAACCCCGCTAACCGTATTCCGTTGTTAAGTTCGCAGAAAGTCGATCTGATCGCTGCGAACTTCACCATTACCGATGAGCGCGCCAAGCAGGTTAACTTTAGTATTCCTTATTTCGCTACCGGACAAAAATTCATCGCCCGTAAAGGTGTGCTGAAAACGCCGGAAGACATCAAAACGCTGCGCATCGGCGCGGATAAAGGCACCGTGCAGGAAATTACCCTGCGCGAGCATTACCCGACAGCCAAAGTGATTTCCTACGACGACACGCCGCTGGCCTTTGCTGCGCTGCGTAACGGCAACGTTCAGGCCATCACGCAGGATGATGCCAAACTGGTCGGCCTGCTGGCTAACGTGCCTGATGCACAGAAGGCTGAGTTTGAAATCTCTCCGTTCAGCATTACCAAAGAGTATCAGGGCGTTGGGATTCCGAAGGGCGAAGAGCGTCTGACGGCGAAAATTAACGACACGCTGATTAGCCTGGAAAAACAGGGTGAAGCGAAGACCATCTACGATCGCTGGTTCGGGCCGAGCACGAAATCATCCCAGCCGCGCGGCGATTTCACCTTTGCCCCATTGGATCAACAACCTAAATCCTGATAGCTGACGCTTTTAGTGCGATGATTTCAGCCCTCTGCATGCAGAGGGCATTTCTATTTGTATCTCGTAATAATGACAAAGAGAGATAAAACGCATGGATACGGCGCTGCAATCGCTTGAGTCGTGGCTGTTGGCTCCTCAATACCTCATCTGGCTGTGGCACGGTTTCCTGATCACGCTAGGTCTTTCCCTGAGTACGATCGTTCTGTCTACGGTGCTGGGTTTTCTGCTGGCCGCCGCCAGAGATAGCCCGATTCGTGTGCTGAGCGGCGTCGTTGTCGCTTACAGCTCATTATTTCGTAATACGCCGCTGCTGGTGCAGCTGTTTTTCTGGTATTTCGGTGCCGGGCAGCTTTTTCCCTCAGAGATGATGCAATGGCTGAACACCCCGCATGCTATTTCGCTGCTGGGGACGACGTTAGCGTGGCCTTCTTTTGAGTTTTTGGCGGGATTGGCAGGGTTGACGCTCTACTCCAGCGCGTTTATTGCGGAGGAGATCCGCTCCGGTATTCGCGGCGTAGCGCGTGGGCAGAAGTACGCCGCGCATGCTCTGGGGTTAACCGGTTGGCAATCCATGCGCTATGTGGTGCTGCCGCAGGCGCTAAAAATCGCCCTGCCGCCATTACTTGGGCAGTACATGAATATCGTTAAGAACTCGTCGCTGACGATGGCGATTGGCGTCGCTGAACTGTCTTACGCGTCGCGTCAGGTGGAGACGGAAACCTTGCGCACGTTTCAGGCGTTTGGCGTAGCGACGGTGTTGTACATCGTGATTATTGCGGTGATGGAAGGTTGGGGCATGTGGCGTCAGCAGCGTAGTCTGGCGGAGAGGCACTAAGATGGATTTTACCGTTATCACCGATAACATCGACTATTTGATGTGGGGTACGTTCCCGGATGGTCCGCTGGGTGGCGCGGCGCTGACGCTGGTGATGAGCCTGCTGGCAGGTGTCGCATCTGCCATATTGGGTACGATTTTAGGCGTGGCGCTGGCGATGTCCCGAGGCGTGTGGAGCGCACTGTTGGCGATGGTGCTAGGGTTCTTCCGTGCGATTCCTGTCATCATGCTGATTTTCTGGACGTACTTTCTGTTGCCGATCGTTTTTGGCGTCGATATCCCTGAAATTACTACCGTGGTTTGTGCGCTGGCGCTGATCGCCTCGGCGTATCTGGCGCATGGCGTGAAGGCCGGTATTGTCGCCATCGGGCGCGGCCAGTGGCAGGCTGGACTCTCGTTGGGATTAAGCCGCTGGCAGGTGTTATGGCAGATAGTGCTGCCGCAGGCATTGCGGATGATGGTGCCTTCCTTCATTAACCAATGGATTTCCCTGATTAAAGATACCTCACTGGCCTACATTGTTGGCGTCGGCGAGCTGACGTTTCTTGCTACGCAGGTCAATAACCGCAGCATGGTCTATCCGATGGAAGTTTTCCTGTTTGTCGCGCTGGTCTACTTTGTGTTTTGTCTGTCGCTGGAGCTGCTGGCGAACGGGGTTAATGCTCGTTTTAGCCAGCAGGAAAAACAGCCGAAACGCCGTTTGCTGTGGTGGTGGAATAAGCCAGCCTGAGACAAATACGGGTCACTTAAGCCCATTATTAGGGGAAACACAGGGGGAGGTTCCCGTAGGGAGGCCTCACCCCTGTGGTCGCCCTGTGTATCTCGATGCTAAAACGATCGGCATTAAGTCTGAAAGTCTGCTACTACGCAGTGATATTCCAGCCTTTTTCGCGCCAGATTTGCGGCAGTTCGCGCATATCGTCGAACATCGTGACCAGCGGGTGATGGATCGGCTGGTTATGGGGATCGGCACAGTAATAGAACACAGGAATACCTGCCGCAATACCGGCCTGTACGCCAGCGGCGGAATCTTCAACCAGAATGCAGTGTTCGATGGGAAGCTGTAACTGCTCGGCAGCGTGATACAGCACCGCGGGGTCGGGTTTCCATTTTTTTAGATCGTAGCCGCTGTAGAGATGGTCGCCAAACAGATCGAGCATCTGCGTCAGGCCGAGCGAATGGTGCATCTTGCTGACCGGACCGTTGGACACCACGGCCATCGGGACAGTAATAGACTGCACTAACTCACGTGCGCCCTCGATAGGTTGCAGGGATTCATCGAACAGACGTTTCACCTCTTGCCGGAAATGACGCTCCGCATCTTCTACCGACACGGTTAAGCCATGCTGCTGGCTGATGCGGGCAATAATCTCGTACAGCTTCACGCCCTTGTAGGTTTTTATCACCTCCTCCAGCGATAAGTTCACCCCATACGGGATGAAGATATTCACATAAGCCTGGCAACACAGCACTTCGCTATCAACCAGCGTGCCATCACAGTCGAAGAAGACGCATTCAATACGGGGCATGACCAATCCTTATCGATGAAATAAAAGCAGATACACTAATGCTGGCTGTTTAAGAACCGAGATACACGGAGCGACCACGGTGCGAGGCTTCCCTGCGGGACCCTCATCCCCGTGTTTCTCCTAATAATGGGCTTAAGTGAGCAGCATTAAGCGGATAACCCTACTTTAACCAATTGGCCCGATATTGCGACCTATACTCGTCATACTTCAAGTTGCATGTGCGTTGGCTGCGTTCATTCACCCGAATCACTTACCTAAGTAAGCTCATCGGGATTCTTTCTCTTGCCGCGTTACGATGCTCATTTCTGAGCATCGCCCTAAAGGGCTAACGCTTCGCGTTGTTCAAAACGTTAACGTTTTGTCCTGAAACTCGAATTATTTAGAGTATATAAATCATTTTTAGCGCTATCTTGCGTAAAATCAGGGGGATTTAACCGAGAGAAAACGATGTCGTTAATAGGTTCTTCTTATTCGATGAAAAAAAACGTGGGATCAACGTAAAAACTCAGAGTTTTGTTATAGGATACCCGACGACAGTTATTCCCTTCTTTGGATTGTTACTCATGAATAAATCACAACCCGGTCTTGCTACCGAGCAGGGCTTGCTGGAGCGCGTGTTTAAACTTAAACAACACGGCACGACAGCACGTACGGAAACGATTGCCGGTTTCACGACGTTTTTGACGATGGTCTACATCGTTTTTGTTAACCCGCAGATTCTGGGTGTGGCGGGGATGGATACCAAAGCGGTCTTTGTGACCACCTGCCTGATTGCCGCATTCGGCAGTATTTTAATGGGGCTGCTGGCTAACCTGCCTGTGGCGCTGGCTCCGGCAATGGGGCTGAATGCGTTTTTCGCTTTTGTCGTCGTCGGCGCGATGGGGCTGCCATGGCAGGTTGCGATGGGGGCTATTTTCTGGGGCGCAATCGGTTTCCTGTTGCTGACCATCTTCCAGATTCGTTATTGGATGATCGCCAATATCCCGCTCAGCCTGCGTTTGGGTATCGCTAGCGGTATCGGCCTGTTCATTGCCATGATGGGGCTGAAAAACGCCGGTATTATCGTTCCTAACCCTGAAACGCTAGTGACGATTGGTAACCTGACGTCACACAGCGTGCTGCTGGGGGCTCTGGGCTTTTTCATTATTGTGGCGCTGGCTTCACGTAATATCCACGCCGCGGTACTGATCTCCATCGTGGTGACCACCTCAATTGGCCTGTTGCTGGGCGATGTGACGTATTCTGGCGTGTTCTCGATGCCGCCGAGCGTCATGTCGGTGGTGGGTCAGGTTGATCTGGCTGGGGCGTTGAACCTCGGGATGTCCGGCATTATTTTCTCCTTCATGCTGGTTAACCTGTTTGACTCCTCCGGTACGCTGATTGGCGTGACGGATAAAGCCGGTCTGGTGGATGCTCGCGGTAAGTTCCCGCGTATGAAGCAGGCGCTGTATGTTGATAGCGTTAGCTCTGTGGCCGGTTCATTTATCGGGACATCCTCCGTTACTGCGTATATTGAAAGCTCCTCTGGCGTATCCGTAGGTGGACGTACCGGCCTGACCGCCGTCATCGTGGGTCTGTTGTTCCTGTTGGTGATCTTCCTGTCGCCGCTGGCGGGGATGGTGCCTGCCTATGCGGCCGCGGGCGCACTGATTTACGTCGGCGTATTGATGACATCCAGCCTGGCGCGCGTGAAGTGGGATGATCTGACGGAAGCCGTACCTGCCTTTATTACCGCGGTGATGATGCCGTTCAGCTTCTCGATTACTGAAGGGATCGCGCTGGGCTTCATTTCTTACTGTGTGATGAAGCTGGCGACGGGGCGCTGGCGTGAAATCAGCCCTTGTGTGGTCGTGGTTGCGCTGCTGTTCCTGCTGAAAATTGTGTTTATCGACGGGCATTAATGTATCCGTGGCTCCGGGGTTTTCCCGGAGCCTCAGCCTGTGACAAGGCGGCTGGCTACTGTGAGGCGGTAGTGGTGGCTTTTTCTATCGTATGGCTGGTTAATTTCATATAGCGTAAAGACTGGCGCTGCTGTTGTAATATTTCCCCCGACTTTCTCATGCCTGATGCTGATGTGTATTTCCACATGATCAATCGGTTAAGTGTGGGGATATGGGCGCAGGCCCAGGCAAGATAATCATCAACATCACTCATCACTTCTACGGCGGGGGTGCAGGTTGAACGCAGCCTGCCAGAGGCGGGGTGGAGTTTCAGGTTATTGGGAGGGTGACTGTTCATGCCAGGGATCTTCATCAATGACTGGCGGATGGTGCATAGCTGTGTTGCTGCTTCCAGCGGATCGCGTTGCGCGTCGATCCACGCCTGTTCGGCCTGTGTCTGCGCCTGCATCTGTGGGACAACCTGATTCGTTGGCCTGACATGAACGATTTCGATATCCATACCGACGCTGCCTTCTTCGCTCAGGAGGATGGCGATAGTATTGCCTGCATAGCCGATGCTGAAGTCGGGCATATTGGGATCGGCAAAGTAAGGGCGCCCTTCAGGGGACACCAGTAGCGTGGGCAACAGCGGATAGCCGAAAAAATAGAACATCATCTCAGCTAGCAACGCTCGACTTTTCAGATAGCGCTCGCGGCGTTTGGCTGAAAAACCCTGTGTTGATGAGATGAGCCTATCGGGCAGTCTTTGTAAGTCAGGAAGCGCTTCCGTGCTTGTCCACCTGACAAAATGGCAGGTCATTGTTCACTCCGTGATCGTGATAAAAGATGGGAACCTATCAGGCATTACCAATGCATATTATCAGACTAATATGTGATCTAAAGAAAAATCGATGGATAAATCGGCGATAATTATCAATTAGGCACAACGAATTTCCTGCGTCGTGTATTTTGTGGCGATCCTTCCCTGTCCGCCATCTTTCAGTCTCTGTTTTAATGGCTCTGCCACCCCAGAGCGGAACGCCGCTGTTTTTCCAACGTCTGCTTGCGCAACTCATCTGCTGTCACTAATCGCAGTGCCGATGTCGGGCACACGCTGACGCAAGAAGGGCTCTGTGCGACATCCACGCACAAATCGCATTTGTGAACTTCGCTTTGCGTGACGTGGACTTCTCCCTCGTCATTCGATGCTTTCGTCACCACATTGATAGCCCCGAAGGGACAGGCGACGACGCAGCTTTTGCAGCCGATGCAGCGAGACTGAATAACCTGAATGCTGTCCCGATCGCGCACCAGCGCATCATTCGGGCACACGCTGGAACAGGGCGCATTCTCACATTGGCGGCACAGAACGGGGACGCTGACGCTAGCGCTTTTGACGACCTTCAGGCGGGGAAAGAAGTGAGAAGGCCGCAGTTGTGCACTTTGGCCACCGCTATGGGCTACGGCGCAGGCGATCTCACAGGTCCTACAGCCGATACATTTTTCTGCTTCAGCGATAACAAACTGATTCATGAGCGGAGCTCCTCGCGGGTTGCGTGCATTTCGGGGCGCTGCGGGTGTGCGGGAATGGCACCCGTGACGGCGGTCAGCCCCATCGTCGCAATCATTCCCAATGCGGCTTTGCGCCCGTCGGCAATCGCGGTCACGACCAGATCGGCACCGCGTACGGCATCGCCACCAGCAAAAATACGCGGATGATTCGTCTGGCAAGGTATCTGGTTCTCAAGCGGGGCGGTGATGTACCCCCAGTTATCCAGAGCAACGTCGGCGTCTTCCAGCCACGGCATGTTGTGTGACTGAAAACCAAAGGCGGTTATCACGGCTTCCGCGGGCTGCACGAATTCTGAACCAGGAATAGGGCGTGGGCGACGACGGCCACTGGCGTCTGGTTCGCCCAGTTCAGTGCGAACCAGGCTAATACCGCATACTTCGCCCTGCGCATTCAGGCAGATTTTCTGTGGCTGAACGTTAAACATGAACTCTACGCCTTCTTCGCGGGAGTTTTTCACCTCTTTTTTCGAGCCTGGCATGTTGGCTTCATCACGACGATAGGCGCAGGTGACAGAGACCGCACCCTGCCGAACGGACGTACGCAGGCAGTCCATTGCGGTATCCCCACCGCCGAGCACCACGACGCGTTTGCCTGCCATTGAGATATATGGCTCATCGTCTAATTCGGGTAACCCCATGACGTGTTTGGTATTGGCGATCAGGAACGGAAGTGCATCGAAGACGCCGGGAGCCTCTTCATTATCAATGTTGGCCTTCATGGAGCGGTAGGTGCCCACACCGAGGAAAACGGTGTCATAGTCGTCCAGCAGTTGGGCCAGAGAAACATCTTTCCCCACTTCGGTATTCAGCCGGAATTCGATTCCCATGGCGCTGAACACGTCGCGACGATGGATTAGGACGTCTTTATCCAGCTTGAACGACGGAATCCCGAACGTGAGCAGCCCACCAATTTCCGGGTGACGGTCGAACACCACGGCCTGCACACCGTTGCGAGCCAGCACATCGGCACAGGCTAATCCTGCTGGGCCCGCCCCGACGATTGCCGCGCGTTTTCCGCTGGGAACGACGCGCGTCATATCGGGCGACCAGCCCATCGCCATCGCGGTGTCGGTAATGT
Source organism: Pectobacterium actinidiae (assembly GCF_000803315.1). NCBI lineage: Bacteria > Pseudomonadati > Pseudomonadota > Gammaproteobacteria > Enterobacterales > Pectobacteriaceae > Pectobacterium > Pectobacterium actinidiae. The sequence goes on along the minus strand of NZ_JRMH01000002.1, from coordinate 547,161 downwards.
AGCGCTCAACGTTACCGATGGTAATGGCACCGTATTCCTTGCCCAGCGTACAGGCTCCTTCGCATAACCGATCCTGCGGGCACACTCGACCACAGATTTCCGGCAGACTGCTGGTTTGGTGCGACAGCTCGACGGCTTCAATAATCCGCCCTTGTTTCGCCAGACTCAGGAGTTCGGGAATATTGTTATGCAGCGGGCAGGTCCACTCGCAGATCGCGCGTTTGCCGCAAGAGAGACAGCGGTCGGCCTGATCTTCCGTCTGCTGCGCAGAGAAGCCATGATAGATTTCATCAAACGTGGCGGTTCTCTGGGTCAACGGTTTTTTCTCAGCATCTCGGCGCGGCCAGTTTTTTCTTTTGCTGAGCGGATTGGTCGACAGCGCTTTCAGTACGGGGGGTTCACGTTGCCAGTGGGCGGATGAACGCAGCGCCATTTCCTGCTGTTTCTCCTGACGGCGAGCTGCTAACGTTTGCTCGCTAACGAGCTGCAAGGCTTGAGTCGGACAGGCTTCTACGCACGCTTGCCCTTCTGGACGGTCGGCGCAGAGATCGCATTTATGGGCGATAGTGCTGTTGTCTACAGGGCTTGTCACCATGGACATCGCGCCGAACGGGCAAGCCAGTACACAGCTTTTGCAGCCGATGCACTTTTCCTGAACGAGCTGAATACTATTCTCTTTTCTGATCAAGGCCTGCGTTGGGCACACGCTGGCGCAGGGGGCATCTTCACAGTGACGGCAGGTTACGGCAGCCCGCAGCGTTGGCGTATTGAATGCCTTGATTCTGGGCTGAAACACCGTTGCACTATCTGGATAGCGCTCGTCATTGTGTGAAATGACACAGGCGATTTCACATGCATGGCACCCCATACAATCTTGAGTACTGGCAATAACAAATCGGTTCATGACCTTTTCCCACTCTGGATCCCTCGATCGTGGCCTTTATCCTAATAGCTGGATAACACTCTGACCTTGATATAGAGCAGGTAAAAAGTCGGTTAATGTTAAATATCTTGTAGGTTGCTAATGAAATTATTTAATCGTTTCAGTGGGTTGTAATGTTATACGAAAGTAATGGTCTGGTTGTCTATAACCTTGTTTTTTGTCTGGTTTACAGTGGTTTATCTCGCGTAAAAACTCTGGTTTTCGTTATTTTTGATGAAATAACTCGTTACTTTTCCTTACGCGCCTCATAATGTCGATCGCTATTTACATGCAGCAAAACAGTGTTGCTGCTAAATAACGTGTTTATGGCATTTTCATTATGAATCAATAACAGGGCTTTGCTCCGGGTTAATGGATTGTCACTAAGGGATAGTGTTATGAATAAAAAAGTCGTTCTTTGTTCTGTCTTCATGTCTGCTGCGTTATTGAGCGGATGTGCCACAGAGTCTTCTCGTACCGTAGAAGCTCAGAAAGTCACTTCTTACAGTACGCCTTATCAGGGTGTTCGCAGCCCGATTTCCGTCGGAAAATTTGAAAACCGCTCTAACTATATGAACGGTATTTTTTCTGATGGCGTTGACCGCTTAGGTAATCAATCCAAGACCATTCTTGTTAGCCATCTTCAGCAGAGTGGGCGCTTTAACGTGTTGGATCGCACCAACATGGAAGAGCTGAAAGCAGAAGCGGGTATCAAAGGACAAACGCAGACGCTGAAAGGCGCTAGCTATGTTGTTACCGGCGATGTGACCGAGTTTGGCCGCAAAGAAGTGGGTGACCATCAGCTGTGGGGCATCCTGGGTCGCGGCAAAACACAGGTTGCTTACGCAAAAACCACGTTGAATGTGGTTAACGTGCAAACGTCTGAAGTGGTGTATTCCGTACAGGGTGCGGGCGAGTACACGTTGTCCAACCGTGAAATTATCGGTTTCGGCGGTACGGCCAGCTATGACTCTACGCTGAACGGTAAAGTGCTGGATTTGGCTATTCGTGAGGCCGTCAATAATCTGGTTGCGGGAATTGAAAGCGGTGCCTGGCGCCCAGCTAACTAAGGGAATAGGAATATAACTATGTTATCTCATAAGAAAATTGTCCTGCTTCTCGCAGCGGCAGTGTTGGCTGGCTGTGCGTCCCAGCCAAAAACGATTTACAGCTGGGACAAGTATCAGCCGGCTCTTTACGATTACTATCAACAAGATAAAGTCGGTCCAGAGCAGCAGATTCTTGCTCTGAATGAATCGATAGAGAAAGCGAAAGCTGCAAACAAACCTGTCCCGCCGGGACTCTATGCTCAACTTGGGTTGCTGTACGCCAACACTGGCCGTGATAGTGAAGCTCGCCAACAGTTTGAAACTGAAAAAGCGAAATTCCCGGAATCAGCACCTTTCATGGACTTCCTGTTGAGTAAAAATAAAGGGAGCATTAAATGAATCGTTTCTTAGGATTATGTGGTCTGGTTTTTGCGCTGGTGCTGACTGGTTGTGCTAAACCCGTTCCTTATGATTACACGGCATTTAAGCAGAGCAAGCCTAAGTCCATTTTGGTATTGCCACCGGTTAACCATTCTCCAGATGTGAAAGCGAGCTATAGCCTGCTTTCTCAGGTCACGTATCCGCTGGCGGAATCGGGTTATTACGTCTTGCCTGTCGCTGTAGTGGACGAAACGTTCAAACAGAATGGTCTGTCGACCGCAGCGGATATTCATGCGCTGAGTACAGCGAAGCTGCACCAAATCTTTGGTGCTGATGCCGCACTGTATTTGGACGTAAAAGAATACGGCACGTCATACATCGTGATTAGCAGCGAAACCCGCGTTTCTGCGGATGCACGTCTGGTTGATCTGCGTACCGGAAAACTGCTGTGGAGCGGAAGTGCAACAGCGTCCAGCAACGAGCAGCAATCAAATTCTAACGGCGGCATCATCGGTGCTTTGGTGCAGGCTGCGGTGAGCCAGATTGCGGACACGATCTCTGACAAAGGCCACGATATTGCTGGTGTGACTAGCGCGCGCCTGCTGGCGGCGGGTCATCCACGCGGTATGCTGTACGGGCCTCGTTCGCTGCAATACGGTAAAGAAACCTACTGAGTTGCGCTGTAGTAGGTCGCTAAATCATCAACGCCGTTCGTTATTGAACGGCGTTTTTTATCGTTTTAACCGATGAGCTTGCGGCGCTATGCATCAGTGGCCTGATCGCGGTGTTGTTTATTATGGCGCGTTGTCCAGACGAAGGCCGAGGTCAACATCAGGATTAGCGTTGCGGCCGCCAGCACAATGGAAAACCCAGAATCAAAGGCGGAATGGGCTTGTGTGATAAGAATGCGCTGCATGTTTTCCGGTAAGGATTCGGCAAAAATTAACGCTTCATCCAGGCTGTCATACGCGGTGTCCGGTGCGGCAAACCCGGCGGGCAGCATAAACGTTGCAGAATAAGCGAAAGACAGCAAACTGCCCATCAGCGTTACGCCCGTCGCGCCCCCTAATTCATAAGACACTTCTTCGATTGACGCAGCCATACCCGCTTTTGACGCTGGAGCAACCTGCATAATAGTGCTGGATGCGGCCGTCATGGTGGAGCCCACGCCTGCGCCAATCACCATCAGGCTGATGACTTGTATGATGATGGGGGCATTGTGCAGCAGCAGATAGCTTCCCATTCCGAGCCCCGAAACCAACAGGCCAGCGGCTAGCATTGTTCCGCTATTCACGCGCGGCAGTATCTTTCCGGTTAATGGGCCTGAGATAAAGGACGCTAGCGATAGCGGTAAAATGAACAAGCCGGCTTGTAGCGGAGACAGCCCGACGACTAACTGCAATCGCTGAGTGAAAGCCAGCTCCATTCCGATCAAGGCGGCGGCGGCTACGATAGCGGCGGCAACGGCCGCACTGAAAGGCCGCAGGCGGAAGAGAGAGAAATCGACCAGGGGATGCTTGCTGTTACGCTGACGCCGAACGAACAGAGTTATGAACGCTACGCCGACAAGCAGAGCGATTAGTGCATCTTCATAAGACGGAACCCGCTTGCCCAGCTCTTTTATCGCATAGGTTACACCAATCAAACCCACCATAATTAATAGAGAACCGATGAGGTCCCAGCGGTGAGAAGCGTTGCCCGGCCGGTGTGGAATCACGGTGATTCCCATGATGAGCGCGAGCAAAACGACTGGTACGTTAATGAGGAAAACCGATCCCCACCAGAAGTACTCAAGCAGTATCCCGCCCATCACAGGGCCAAACGCTGCACCGCCGGATGCCACCGCAGCCCAGATACCGATCGCCAGTGAGCGTTCCCGTTCATCAGTAAATGTCAGACGAATAATCGACAGTGTGGCGGGCATCATCATAGCCGCACCGACCGCCAGCAACGCGCGAGCGGCGATAAGCATATTGGGTGTGGGCGAATAAGCAGCAAACAATGACGCCGCACCAAAGACCAGTAGCCCGGAAATAAATAGAGGTTTATGGCCCAATTTATCACCTAGCGTGCCCATCCCGAGCAGCAAACCGGAAGCAACCAACGCGTAGATATTAACGATCCACAGCTTGTCTGATGCCGAGGCGTGCAGGTCGTGAGTCAGTGTTGGGAGTGCGGTGTACAGCACCGTCATGTCGATCACAATCAGGAACAGGGCGCTGGAAACAATGGCCAGGATCAGCCACTTCTTTGGTGATTGCATAGCAAGATCTCTACCTTGAGCTTCTATTTTTCATCTGTTGGATAGCGTTCTGATGATATAGAATTGATTTTTAAATACAAACGTATTTTAAATTGGAGGAAATATGGGGCGTCATAAGAGCGTTAATCGTGCATGCGTATTGGATGCGGCGGAGCAGATTGTCCGTACGCAGGGAACGGCTGCGCTGACGATCGATGCCGTCGCTAAAGCTGCGGGCGTGACAAAAGGCGGTATTCAGTCGAGCTTCGGTACGAAAGACGAGCTGATTCACGCGATGTATCAGCGTTGGGAAGATGAGTTTGATGAGATGGCCGCCGTGTGCATCGGTAAGGATGATAGTCGGGAAGCCAGAGTGCGTGCGCATGTCGACATCACTTATCGGACTGATGTGGCAGAAGGCGATCGAGCTGCGGGCATGATGGCCTCGCTGTTGAATATGCCTGAGCACCTTGCTAGATCACAGGCGTGGTATGACAGTCAGTTGGCCGGTCTTGATCTGAATTCCCAAGAAGGGCGAGATGCTCGGCTAGCGTTTCTGGCATCCGAAGGGGCATTCCTGCTGCGCTATTTTGGCTTTATGGCGGTCGATGACGAGACCTGGAAAGCCATTTTCTCTGATATTTCCCGCCTGCTACCTGAGCGCACGGTTTCTTCCTGAGTAAGCCCGTCTGTCCATGAAGCACATTAGTTGATTATGGTTTGATGGATGATTGAGCGCTGGACTGCTGCGCTGCCAGAATGTCGTCCAGATTCCCTTCGACCCATATCGCCAGCTCTTTTACCCGCTCACCAACCTCTTTGCCTAATGGCGTCAGGCTGTATTCAACATGTGGTGGAACAACCGGATAGGCTGTTCGCAGGACAAAACCGTCACTTTCCAGCCATTGCAGGGTTTGCGCCAGCATGCGCTCGCTCACGCCACCAATCCGTCGACGCAACTGGCTGAAGCGATGCGTATCATCAAGTAATGCGATCAAAATCAGCACCCCCCAGCGACTGGTAACGTGGTTAAGTATCTGGCGAGAAGGGCATTTCTCAGCAAATACATCACCAGTTGGCAGAATAGGTGGTAATAAATTTGCGGGTGTTTTGGATTGACTCACTATACTTACCTTTATGTATGTACTTACTTAAAATTAGCTTTGCCGATATTATGCCAGCCACTACCCATTAATAAAAGGAGCTTGAGATGATTGCGATTACTGGTGCATCTGGCCAACTGGGCCGTTTGGTTATCAAACAACTGTTAGAGAAGGTTCCGGCGAACAATATCGTGGCGCTGGTGCGTGATGTGAATAAAGTTACCGATCTGTCGGCGCTTGGCGTGCAGGTGAAAGCGGCGGATTACAATCAACCTGAGGCGCTGGCTTCTGCTCTGCAAGGTGTGGATAAAGTACTGCTGATCTCTTCTAGCGAGGTCGGTCAGCGTGCCGCGCAACACCGCAATGTCATAGAGGCGGCGGTGAAAGCCGGAGTTAAGCTGGTCGCGTACACCAGCCTGTTACACGCGGATAAATCGCCTCTGGCGCTGGCGGCAGAGCATCAGGAGACAGAAGCGCTTCTGAAAGCCTCTGGCTTACCGCATGTCCTGCTGCGCAACGGTTGGTATACCGAAAACTACGCGGCTAGCATCCCTGCGGCGCTGGAACACGGTGTATTTATCGGTAGCGCAGGCGAGGGGAAAATTACCTCAGCAACGCGCGAAGATTTCGCTGCCGCTGCGGTTGCGGTGCTGACGCAGGAAGGACAGGCTGGCAAGGTTTACGAACTGGCTGGTGATGAGCCTTATACGCTGACAGAACTGGCGGCAGAGATTAGTAAGCAGTCTGGTAAAAATATCGGCTATCAAAACCTGTCTGAAGCGGAGTTCACCGCCGCGCTGGTTTCTGCCGGGCTACCCGATGTCTTTGCGCAGATTATTGCGGATTCAGACACTGGCGCATCCAAAGGCGGTCTGTTTGATGATGGCAAGCAACTGAGCCGCCTGATTGGTCGCCCAACCACGCCGTTGTCAGTCGTCGTGAAAGCGACGCTGAAAAAGTAACAAGAATAAAATGTAACGTGTTAACAATCGGTCCGGAGATCATTCTGGGCCGATTGCTTTTTGTGCGGCGGATGGAACCGTGAGGATGTCGGTAGAGGCTAAAATCTAGATGGCCTCTGCATTGGTGCAATAACAGAAATGGCGCAATAACTGAAAATGGGCGTTTCGTCGCACGGAAACTCCCATTTTATACCGTCAGGAATCGTAATCCCGAAACCGGGCAACCATCGCAAGTAAATTACTAAGGTCTTAATACCGCATTAAATAAGGATGCTTGCCAGATTTACAGAGAAAAAGCTGCGGCGGTAATGGCAGGCATCATACGTCACATCGATCCCCGTAAGCGGGGTTATACTGAAGCACTTTTGTTTTGCGGTAGGCTTGGTCAGGATGATTGACCACTTATGGATAGAGATAATCGATTAAGTCTTCTTTCTCTCTGATTTAATTTAAATGATTGTATTTTTAAGTTATATATTTTCGTGCTAGCCGTTAAAAAGCAAACCCTATATGATACAAAAATTACAATTTGTAGGTTTTGTAAATCATATGCAAGCAACCAAGATAGACTCTCAACTACTTGAAAAAGCTACGAGCATCTTCGCTGAATTGGGCTTACCGATTGAGCAGGCCATCAACGTATTTTTAGCAAAGTCCGTTCAGGCCAAAGGCTTTCCATTTTCTGTTGCCCTTGAAAATGAAGCACAGGCACGGGAAGCTGCACAAACGCAACACAATATCAGCAACACCGAGATCACTGAAGCGATCCAATACTTGGTTGAACATGCTCTGCCACTAAGTGAAATAGAAAACCTCACGCAGCTAACCTATTGTCGCAACACCTTTGGGTTGTCATTCCCCGTGCTCAAACTCGCTAAATCACCACGGCCAGAAGACATTCGTAGTGCGGCCAAAGATGCCAAAGAACGAAACCGCTATTCCACCACCCGAGTGGCCCAGCGAGACCAAAAAACCTACGTTATTTGCACCCAATGGACCGACAGACACCGTAGCGCATTTTGCCGTTGGCAAGCCATTTTTAGCCGTGACATCTAGCTAACTCGCAAGATGAACATCAAACAATAAACTGATTTTTAACGATTTAACTTTATTTAGGCAGTATCAATGAACTTACAAGACAAAGAACAAAGCGCCAAACTCTCCAGTGCCATTTGGCGTATAGCAGACGACCTATGGGGTGATTTCAAACACACCGACTTTGCACGCATTATCCTGCCATTTTTACTCCTACGTCGTATTGAATGCGTGTTGGAGCCAACCCGCGGAGAAGTGCGCAAATTCTATTTGGCTGAGAAGCAATCCGGTATTGATCTAGGCTTGGTTTTGCCAGAGGTGGCGGGGTTCGCTTTTTATAACACCAGTGAGTACAGCCTCGAATCCTTAGGTGCATCAGACACCGGCGACAACCTAGACCACTACATCAGCCAGTTCAGCAAAAACGTACGTACCATCTTTGATGAGTTCAAATTTGGGCAAACCATTGAAGACTTAGAAAAAGCGAAGTTGCTCTATCGTATGGTGAGCCACTTTGCCAATCTCGATCTGTATCCTGATGTGGTGTCAGATCGCGTATTGTCGGATGCCTATGAAGAGTTGATTTTCAAATTTGCAAGCTCGGTCAATGAAAAGGCGGGGGAATTTATGACCCCGCGCGATGCCGTTCGCCTTGCCACCAAACTGGTGCTGGCGGCGGATGAAGATATCTTTAGTGAAAAGGGTATGATCCGTACCATCTACGATCCGACCTGCGGCACCGGCGGTTTCCTTTCCGATGCTATCAGCCAAATAGAAGAGATGGGCAGCAGCGCCAAAGTTGTGCCTTTTGGTCAAGAGCTCGATCCTGCTACGCATGCCATGGCGCTGACCAACATGATGATCCGAGGCTTTGATGCCAACAACATCAAACAAGGCAACACACTATCCGATGATCAGTTACGTGCCGATAAATTCCACTATGGCCTTGCCAACCCGCCATTTGGTATTAAGTGGGAAAAAGCCAAAAAAGAAGTTGAGCGTGAGCACAAGCAGCTCAAATACGCAGGGCGTTTTGGCCCAGGCTTGCCAAGCATCTCTGATGGCTCCATGCTGTTTTTGCTGCACTTGGTATCAAAAATGGAAACGCCTGAAAACGGTGGTGGCCGCGTCGGTATCGTGCTCTCGGGCTCGCCGCTGTTTAACGGTGATGCAGGCTCAGGCCCATCAGAAATACGCCGCTGGCTGTTACAAGAAGACTTGGTAGAAGCGATTGTTGCGCTGCCAACCGATATGTTCTTCAACACTGGCATTGGCACCTACATCTGGATTTTGTCTAACCACAAAGAACCAAGACGCAAGAATCAGGTGCAACTGATTAACTTGGCAGACATCTGGACACCCATGCGTAAATCGCAAGGAAGTAAGCGTAAATATCTGAGTGACGAACAAATTGACGATATTGTCCGTGCATATGATGACTTTGAAGCCAGTGATAACTGTAAGATCTTCCACGCTACCGATTTTGCCTATCGTAAAGTCACCATTCAGCGCCCACTACGCGCTAAGTTAGACATCACCGCTGCGGGGATTGCGGCGTTTCAGCAACAAGATATGTTTAAAAAACTCAAACCAGAGCAACAAGCGGCGTGGGTACAATGCCTCACCGGTAACCTTGGCTTACAGTCTTATGAGTGGGCGCGTTTGGCGGTTAAGAAGAATAACAATAAGGGTGATTTTGGTAAGTGCCCAAAAGCACTGGCTATGGCTTTAACCACGCACTTTGTAAAAGTGGATCCACAATTTGAGCCAGCGTTGGATGAAAAAGGCCAAGTGATTGCCGATCCGCAACTAAAAGACACTGAAAGCGTACCTTTTGATCGTGATGTTGAGGACTACTTTGCGCAAGAAGTGTTGCCACATGTACCAGATGCCTTTATTGATCACTCGGTGCGTGATGAAAAAGACGGCGAAGTGGGCATTGTCGGCTATGAGATTAACTTTAACCGCTATTTCTACCAGTATGTGCCGCCGCGTGAGCTGGGTGTGATTGATGCAGAACTTAAGTCATGTGAAGCGCGTATTCAGGCATTGCTTAATGAGGTGGCGGAATGATGCATCCGTACACGGAGTATCAGCAAAGTGATATTAGTTGGTTAGGCAAGGTTCCTAAGCATTGGACTAAGAAAAAATTCAAGTACCTACTCAACGAAAAAACGAAGATACAAAATCTAGAACTGCCTTGTGGTTCTATTAGTTTTGGGCACGTCGTGTTCAAAGATTCAGAACGTTTAAGCGAGGATACAAAGGCTGCATACCAAGAGGTATTGTCTGGAGAGTTTCTCATCAACCCTCTGAATCTGAACTATGACTTGAAGAGTTTGCGAACAGCGTTGGCAGATATCGACGTTATCGTTAGCTCAGGTTATATCGTCCTCAAATCGTTAGATGTTGTTGATAAAGCCTACCTCAGATGGTTGCTTTATCTGTTTGATGTGCGCCATATGAAAACATTGGGCGCAGGGATCAGACAAACCATTTCTTTCAAGGATATCGCAGATTGTGCTGTTTACATCCCAAGCGATTCGGAACAAAAAGCCATAGCCACATTCCTCAATCGTGAAACCCAGCGAATCGACAGTCTGATCGAAGAAAAGCTGAACTTTATCAAGCTGCTTAAAGAAAAACGCAAAGCACTGATTAGCCATGTGGTGACTAAAGGGCTTAACCCCAATGTGGAGATGCAGGATTCTGGCATCGAGTGGATTGGGCAAGTGCCGAATCATTGGGTAGTGAAAAAAATTAAATATGACGTACTTGGAATAGAACAAGGCTGGAGCCCTCAATGTGAAAGCACACCAGTACCGGACGATCAAACTTGGGGAGTAGTTAAAGTTGGCTGTGTAAATCGTGGCATTTTTAATCCGGAACAGAACAAAAAACTGCCAGAAGAACTGGAGCCAAAAAAAGAGCACACCATCAAAAAAGGTGATTTACTCGTTTCAAGAGCAAATGCTAAAGAGTGGGTAGGGAGTGCTGCTGTTCCTGATCGTGATTACAATAATCTGCTGCTATGCGACAAAATTTATCGAATCAAATTAGACCTAGAGAAAGCTGACCCAGAATTTTTTGCCTACTATCTAGCTTCTGATCAAGCACGAGAACAAATAGAAATTGACGCTACTGGCACCAGTAGTTCTATGTTAAATATCGGACAAGGCACCATTTTAAACATGCCTATACCTGTTCCAGAGCTTCCGGAACAACAATCTATAGTGCAAGGTTTAAAGAATAAAACCAGTCAAATCGATCGTTTGGTGCTTGAGGTTTTAGGTTCTATAGAACTACTCAAAGAACACCGAACATCACTGATCAGCGCAGCAGTCACAGGGAAAATCGACGTCAGGGAGGCGGTGTAATGGCAGCACATCATGAAGTGCATTTTGAACAATATATTACCGAGCAGTTGGTTAACAATGGTTGGAAAGAGGGCCATTCCAGCCATTATGACCAGCAGCGCGCTATTTATCCGGAAGATGTCATTACCTGGGTGCAAGCCACCCAGCCCGATGCATGGCATAAGCTGAATAAACTGCATGGTTTGAATGCCAAGCAGGTGCTGTTGGAGCGTTTGGAAAAAGCCCTCTCTTCTCACAAAGCAGGCAGTAAAACAGGTGGCACCATTAATGTGTTGCGTAAAGGCTTTACCATTGCCGGTTGCGGCACTATTGCCATGGGCCAACGCAAACCCGAAGATGCGCGTAATGAAGAGCGTATTGCTCGTTATGAACACAATATTTTGCGCGTGGTGCGCCAACTGAAATACTGCCCAACCCGCGAGTGGGAAATTGACTTAGTATTCTTTATCAACGGCCTACCCGTCGCCACCGCAGAGTTGAAAACCGACTTCACCCAGTCGATTGAATCGGCTATTGCGCAATACAAAGAGGATCGTCTGCCCGTCGACCCCAAGACCAAACGCAAAGAACCACTGTTAACCTTTAAGCGCGGCGCAGTCGTGCACTTTGCCATGTCTGACACAGAAATTGCCATGGCGACCAAACTGGCGGGCGAAAACACCTATTTCCTGCCCTTTAACAAAGGTCATGACGGCTCTACCTCTGATTTACCCGTGCATATCAATTTGCCTGGTAAAGATGGCGAATACCCAGTCAGCTATTTCTGGCAAGAGGTCGCCCAAAAAGATAACTGGCTGCGTATTTTCTACAGCTTTGTCTATGTCGAAACCAAAGACGTTGCCGACAGCAATGGCAAAGTTGAGCGCAAAGAAACGCAGATTTTCCCGCGTTACCATCAGTTAGCCGCAGTCAACAAGATGATTAACGATGCCCGCCAGAACGGCGCGGGCATGCAGTATTTGTGTGAACACAGTGCCGGTTCAGGCAAAACCTCTACCATCGCCTGGACTGCCCATGATTTGATTTGCTTGCGTAGCCCAGAGGGTAAAGCGATCTTCAAGTCAGTGATCATTGTGACCGACCGCACCGTGCTTGATGCGCAGTTGCAAGATGCCGTGCAGCAGCTCGATCATCAATATGGGGTGATCAAGGCAATTGACCGTGAAAAGAGCAGCGAGTCGAAATCAAAGCAGCTCACTGAAGCGCTGCTAACAGGTACGCCGATCATTGTGGTGACGATTCAAACCTTCCCGTATGCGTTAGAGGCGATTCTGACCAATCAATCTTTGGCGCAAAGTAACTTCGCGGTGATCATTGATGAGGCGCACACCTCACAAACTGGCTCTACCGCCAAAGGTTTACGCGCTGCGCTTACGCTAAACCTTAGCCCTCAAGAGTTGGAGCAAATGAGTATTGAGGAGCTCCTAACTAAGGTGCAAGAAGCCCGTGCCATGCCCAAGAACGTCTCACACTTTGCTTTCACAGCTACACCAAAGCACAGTACCAAGATGTTGTTTGGTCGCCCGAAAGATCCTAGTCAGCCAGTGTCAGATGATAATCTTCCAGATTCCTTTGTCCTTTATTCTCAGCGTCAGGCGATTGATGAGGGCTTTATTCTCGATGTACTGGAGAATTACACCCACTACGATACGGCCTACAAAATTGGTGAGAATAATCTGGATGAGAAGCGGGTAGACAGCAAGCAAGCCCGTCGCGCACTGGCGCGTTGGATGTCACTGCATCCAACCACGGTCAGCCAAAAAGTTGAATTCATTATTGAACACTTCAAAGCCAATATCGCCCACCTGCTGGAAGGTGAAGCTAAAGCTATGGTGGTCACATCAGGCAGACCGCAGGCGGTGAAATACAAGCTCGCCTTTGATAAGTACATTAAAAAGCGTGGTATCGAGGGTATTCAAGCCTTGGTTGCCTTCTCGGGCAAAGTACCCGGTAAAGATTTGGGTGATGAAGACAGCCAAGACCTGCTAGGCATTGATTTCGATAAAGAGTACACCGAATACAACTTAAACCCAGACACGCACGGGGCTGACCTGCGCCATGAGTTTGAGAAAACCGAATATCGCGTCATGTTGGTCGCTAACAAATTCCAAACGGGCTTTAACCAACCAAAACTGGTTGCGATGTATTTGGATAAGAAAATATCAGATGTGGACGCGGTACAAACGCTGTCTCGCCTAAACCGCACGTACCCAGGCAAAGACACAACCTACGTGATTGATTTTGCAAATGATCCACAAACCATTCTCGACGCGTTTAAAAAGTACGACAAAGGTGCGCAGCTCAACGAAGTGCAAGATGTGAACGTCATCTATGACATCAAAGAAATTCTTGATGAGCAAGGCATCTATAACAGCCATGATTTAGAGCTATTTAAGCAAGCGCGGGGTAAGTCGATTCTCGGACAAGCACCAGACAAAAAGTCACACGCCCACAAGAAGCTACTTGCCGCAACGCAACGCCCTACCGATATATTTAACGTTAAGCTAAAAGAGCTGGTTGATGCCGCAAATCACTGGGATCAGCAGTACAACAAAGCACACTTGGCTGGTGATGAAAAAGCGGCGAATTATGCAGAATCACAGCGAAGCGAGTTCACTAAGCAGCGCGAAGCACTGATGCGTTTTAAGTCGGATTTAGCTCGATTTGTGAAGCATTACAGCTACATGGCGCAGTTGATTGAGTTTGGCGATCCAGAACTGGAAAACTTTGCCGCGTTTGCCCATTTGCTTTCACGTCGATTGAAAGGCGTGACACCAGAAAACATTGATCTCAGCGCACTGGTGTTAGAGAAGTTCAAAATCAAGTACAGCAAAGATCCGTTGCCTGAAGCGGTTAGTCAGGCACTTGAACCTATTCGGCCCAATTACAACGACCCAACAGATCGTGAACAGGCATTTCTTGCCGATATTATTCGCCGCCTCAATGAATTGTTTGGCGATATCGGTGACGAACCTGGTCGTCGTAACTTCGCTAATGGCACCATTACGCGTGTTACCCAAAATCCAATTGTGGTTGAGCAGGTGGAAAAGCATGAGAAGTCGATAGCCCTCAAAGGTGACTTACCGCAAGCCGTGAAGCAAGCGGTTGTGCAGGCTCTGCTGAAAGAAGGTGATATCGCTCGAACGCTGCTCAAAGACCAACAAGTTATGGCGAGTTATGTTGAGCTGATTTTTGACATGATGAAGCAGAGTGCGGCTGATCCACTGAATAACCAACATGGCTAAAGATTTAACAGAGTCTTTGAATGACAGACCAAAAAGCGGAGCAACACCTCGTATTGAGTGGTGTTCAGTTTAATGGCGATGCGGTGTTCACTAAGCAACAAGGCATGATTGGCTCTGTAACAGCTATGGGGCAAAAATGGCAAACGCAATAAGGTTAATTGAATGACAGATAACATCCCACTAGCCCCTCAAGGTGAGTTTGTTCTTTTCACCAGTGCTGATGGGCAAACCCGTGTTGAGTGTCGCTTTGAGTCCGATACGTTATGGCTTTCTCAGGCCATGATCGGTGAGTTATATGGAAAAGCGAAAGCGACCATTAGCGAACATATAAAAAATATTTTTGCTGAAGGTGAATTGGACGAAAATTCAGTTGTTCGGTTATACCGAACAACTGCGACAGATGGGAAATCATACAATGTCCAATACTTTAGCCTGCCATTGGTATTAGCGGTGGGGTATCGCGTCCGTTCAAGCCGCGGTACTCAGTTCCGCCAGTGGGCAACGCAAACCTTACAAGAGTACCTGATTAAAGGATTCGTTATGGATGACGAGCGCCTGAAAAATCCGCCCGTTGGTCATTCTGCGGTGCCAGATTATTTTGATGACTTGCTGGAGCGGATCCGCGATATCCGCGCCAGTGAGCGTCGCGTTTATCTGAGAGTCAAAGAAATCTTTACCATGGCTGCCGATTACGAGCCATCCAACCAAGAAACCAACCGCTTCTTTCAAACTATCCAGAATAAGCTGCATTATGCCTGTACGCATATGACCGCGGCTGAGCTTATCGCCAGCCGTGTAGATGCCAGCAAACCGGATATGGGCCTGACCAGCTATAAAGGCGATGAAGTCCGCAAAACCGACGTCACTGTTGCCAAGAACTATCTGCGTGAAGATGAAATCAAAGAGCTCAACCGCATCGTCAATATGTGGCTCGATTTTGCTGAAGACCAAGCCTTACGTCGCAAGCAGGTGTTCTTACAGGACTGGAACGATAAACTTGACCAGTTCTTAAGTTTTAATGATCGGGACGTTTTAAATGGAGCAGGGAAAATCTCCAAAAAAGAGGCAGATGACAAAGCGAAATTGGCGTTTGATCGCTTTGCAGCACAGCGCCGTCGTTTAAAAGAAGCCGAAGGCGCACGGGCCAATATTGCAGCACTCAAGGCCATTCTCAAAAAAGACAAATAGCCGCTACATCAACGCGAGTGTTCCAGGATATGGATGGCCAGGTTGTTTATCTTGAATAGCATTCTCATACTCGATCTTACCCATGTCACGTGGACACAAAAATCTCTGGTTCTCAGTAGGAGCTCATTGCTGTCAATGGAACAAAAAATCTCGCATAACAATCAGCTATGCGAGATCAGCGGAAGTGAATGGACGCTTACGAACTCAGCGTCACTTCCCAATACAAAAACTCGAAAAAATACGCCCCAGCAGGTCGTCAGAGGTGAATTCCCCCGTGATTTCACTCAAAGCTTGCTGTGCCAGTCGCAGTTCTTCCGCCAGTAGTTCCCCCGCATAGGCGCTGACCAGCTGTTCTTTACCCTGAATCAGATGTTGTGCTGCCAGTTCCAATGCTTGCAGGTGGCGACGTCGAGCCAGAAAACCGCCTTCGGTATTGCTGGTGAATCCCATGCTTTGCTTGAGATGGTCGCGTAGAGTATCGATACCTTCACCTGTACGGGCGGACAGTCGAATAAGTGAGTGAGTATTCACATCTTCGATGCCGAGCGTTTCGCCAGTCACGTCAGCCTTGTTGCGTACTACGGTAATCGGTAGCGTTTTTGGCAGGCGCGCCATAAATTCAGGCCAGATTTGCTCAGGCTCAGTCGCCTGCGTGGTGGTGCCGTCTACCATGAACAGCACGCGATCGGCCTGCTCGATCTCCTGCCAGGCGCGCTCAATACCAATACGCTCGACTTCGTCGCTGGCATCGCGCAGCCCGGCGGTGTCGATGATATGCAGCGGCATGCCGTCGATATGGATGTGCTCACGTAATACGTCGCGTGTCGTTCCCGCGATATCCGTCACAATGGCGGCTTCGCGACCGGCTAACGCATTGAGTAAGCTGGATTTACCGGCATTAGGACGACCCGCAATCACAACCTTCATCCCTTCACGCAGCAGGCTACCCTGATGCGCTTCGGCTCTGACGGCGTCCAGATCGGCCATCACGCTATTGAGCTGCGCTTCAATTTTGCCATCGGAGAGAAAGTCGATCTCTTCGTCTGGGAAGTCGATAGCAGCCTCGACGTAGATTCGCAGGTGAGTAAGTGCTTCCACTAACTGATTTATACGGGTGGAGAATACGCCTTGCAGAGAGTTCAGCGCTGAGCGAGCAGCCTGTTCCGAGCTGGCATCAATCAGATCGGCGATGGCCTCTGCTTGCGCGAGATCGAGTTTGTCGTTCAGAAAGGCGCGTTCAGAGAATTCACCGGGACGTGCAATCCGCACATTTGATAGCGTCAGGATACGTTGCAGGAGCAAATCAAGAATAACCGGACCGCCGTGACCCTGAAGCTCCAGCACGTCTTCACCGGTAAAGGAGTTCGGGCCGGGAAACCAGAGGGCGATACCTTGATCGAGCGTGGTGCCGTTGGCATCACGGAACGGCAGATAATCGGCGTGGCGAGGCTTTGGGAGTTTACCCAGAACGACATGCGCGACTTCGGCGGCCGCCTGTCCTGAAATGCGTAAAATACCTACGCCTCCGCGTCCCGGTGGCGTGGCTTGGGCGACGATGGTGTCGGTATTACTCATGATGTTCTCTCTGCATTGAGGCCTGTCTGGCAGGCTATTTTACGTATCGTTGGCTGATAAAACAGCCATTAAAAAAATAAGGCGGTCAATGACCGCCTTACGCTTTCTATCGGTTAGCCATCAACCAGATTATTTTTTCTCGCGGCTATGCAAGCCACGTTTTTCCAGACCGCGGTAGATCAACTGCTGCTGGAGAATGGTAACCAGGTTGCTGACGATGTAGTACATCACCAGACCTGACGGGAACCACAGGAAGAAGACCGTAAAGATGACCGGCATGTAGGTCATGATCTTCTGCTGCATTGGGTCGGTCACGGTGGTTGGTGACATCTTCTGGATGAAGAACATCGTCACGCCCATCAGGATCGGCAGAATGTAGTACGGGTCTTGTGCGGACAGATCATGAATCCACAGCGCGAACGGCGCGTGACGCAGTTCAACGGAGCCCATCAGCATGTAATACAGCGCCAGGAAGATTGGCATCTGAATCAGCAGCGGGAAGCAGCCGCCCAGCGGGTTCACTTTCTCTGACTTGTACAGCGCCATCATTTCCTGACTCATGCGCTGTTTGTCATCACCAATACGCTCGCGCATAGCCTGCAATTTAGGTTGCAGTAAGCGCATTTTCGCCATTGAGGTGTATTGCGCTTTCGTCAGCGGATACATGATACCGCGCACGATAAAGGTAATGGCAATGATGGAGAAGCCCCAGTTGCCGATGAAGCTATGCAGGAATTTCAGCAGCTTAAACAGTGGCTGAGAAATGAACCACAGCCAGCCGTAATCTACGGTCAGATCCAGATGCGGTGCGACAGCAGCCATCTTGTCCTGAATTTCCGGGCCGACCCACAGGGTGGTTTTCAGATCCTGTTGGCTACCTGCGGCAACCACAACCGGAGCAGATTTGAAACCAATCGCGGCCTGACCGTTACCCAGCTTGCTGGTATAGAAGGTGTTAGCACCTGCTGTCGTCGGAATCCACGCGGTTGCGAAGTACTGTTGCAGCATCGCCACCCAGCCGCCGTTGGTGGTGATGTTCAGGTTTTCGTCCATGTCGCTGAAGCTGTACTTTTTGTACTTGTCTTCACTGGAAGAGAACGCCGCGCCACGATAAGTGTGCAGCGCAAAATTGCTGCTGCCGGTATCGCGGTGCTTAGGTAATTCGATAGATTGCTTTAACTGACCGAACAACGTGAGTTCCAGAGGCTGAGCGCTGGTGTTGTTGACGCTATAGTCAACGTTCAGTGCATAGTCGCCACGTTTCAGAACAAACGTTTTGGTGTAGGTCACACCGTCAGCCGCGGTGTAGGTCATCGGGATACGCAGTTCGCTCTGACCTTCCGCCAGCTCGAAGCTATCTTGCGTGGTGGTAAACAGTGGACGCGAGCCGTTAGCCGGGTTGTCTGGGCCGTTTTTGCCGGTCAAACCGCTCTGAGCCTGATAGACAAACTCGGATGTAGTTTCCAGCAGGTGAAAAGGTTTATCTGAACCCAATGTATCCGGGTAAGCCAGCAGATGCGCTTGCTCGATGTCGCCGCCACGCGTGTTGATTGTCAGCGACAGCACATCAGTTTTCACTGTGATCAGTTTGCCTTGACCGCTGGCTGGTACGCCCTGGTTGGTTGCATCACCGGTCACTGCGTTCGTCGCCTGCTGTATGGCCTGCGTGGTTGCTGGCGGATTTTTATCCGTCTCCCAAGCCTGCCAAAGCATAAAGGTTACGAATAGCAGAGCGATGAGAAGAAGATTGCGTTGCGAATCCATCGTTAATGTTCTCTGTTATTGTCGGTTTTTGGCGGTACGGGATCATCACCACCAGGGTTCAAAGGATGGCATTTTAATACGCGTTTAAGCGTCAACCAACAGCCTTTTATCATGCCGAACCTGCGTATTGCTTCAATACCGTATTGCGAGCACGTTGGCCGGAACCGACAATGCGGTCCGAGCAACGGGCTAATAACGAGTTGATAACCGCGTATCAACCCGATCAGGAGTCGGGAGCCAAACGACAATGCCGACGCCATAGTTTTTCCAATGCTTCCGTCAGGGTACGGTTATCCAGTTCAGACACCCCTTTTTTCACGAGCACCACAAAGTCCATTGAAGGCAATGAGTGTTGGTGCAGGCGAAAGCTTTCGCGCGTCAGGCGTTTAATCCGATTGCGTTCATGAGCACGTTTTACATGCTTTTTGGCGACGGTAAGACCGATGCGGGGATGCCCCAGCGAGTTCAGGCGGCCGAGAATGGTGATGTGCGGCGTGCCAGCCCGTTGCGGTTGCTGGAAGACGAAAGTGAAATGACTGGGAGTTAACAAACGTAACTCCCTGGGAAATGCTAGCTTAACCACTCGGTGGGTTAGCTTTTATTACTTAGAAACAGACAGACGAGTACGGCCTTTCGCACGACGGCGGGCCAGAACTTGACGACCATTTTTGGTGGCCATACGAGCACGGAAACCATGGCTACGGTTACGCTTCAATACGGACGGTTGGAAAGTGCGTTTCATGGCGATTTCTACCTAAACTTGGAAAATTATAACTTCACAGTAAACGCGTTTGGCTGTTCGGCGTGAAAATGACCGACGCCTCAATCGCATATCACAGCTATATAACGGAAAGAGGCAGGATTGTAATAATTGTACAGTCCTGAGTCAATTAACATCACACTTAACACGCCAGCCATTCCGATTATTTTTGGAATTTCTGCCTGCCAGAGCACAGAAAAGGCGTAGACGCGCGGGCAGGGAATTATACGGACTCTATTATAAAGCGCAAGGATCCTCCAACGATCTGTCCCGCAAGATCATGATCGATGTCACCGTAACGATCGTGCCCCCGAGGGTATGCTTGGGAGCGCTTCGCATCAGGAGGATAAAATGTGTGCTAGCCGCCCCTCTGCCGTGTTGCGGGGTGTTGCGATAAGAATAGCCTGTGGATAAAAAGGATCGAAACTGTGCAGAAGGGGAAGATCTCTTCGGCGGATTAGGTTATGATCCGCGGTTCCGTTAGCGATCCTTTTGACGGGATCGTCGGAGTAAACCGCCACGCTATGTGGTGTGTCTGAATTGTGAATGAAACAATCGTGGATGACGCAGGCGCCAAAAAATCATGAGTTACATAAATAACGTCTTATTCTTTTCTTTTTGATCGTTCTTGTTCGAGTGGAGTCCGCCGTGTCACTTTCGCTTTGGCAGCAGTGTCTTGCCCGTTTGCAGGATGAGTTACCTGCCACAGAATTCAGTATGTGGATACGCCCGTTGCAGGCGGAGCTGAGTGATAACACTCTGGCGCTCTATGCCCCCAATCGCTTTGTGCTGGATTGGGTTCGCGATAAATACTTAAACAATATCAATGTCCTGCTGAATGATTTTTGCGGGATGGATGCTCCTTTACTGCGTTTTGAAGTGGGGAGCAAACCGTTGGTTCAGACGGTAAGCCAGCCTGCGCAATCGCACCACAATCCTGTCAGCGTTGCGCGGCAACAGCCGGTGCGTACGGCACCGGTACGGCCAAGCTGGGATAACTCGCCTGTACAGGCAGAACATACCTATCGTTCGAATGTGAATCCCAAGCATACGTTTGATAACTTCGTTGAGGGTAAATCGAACCAGCTCGCTCGTGCCGCGGCGCGTCAGGTGGCCGACAACCCCGGCGGTGCCTATAACCCATTGTTTCTTTATGGCGGCACCGGCCTGGGTAAAACGCACTTATTGCACGCGGTGGGGAATGGCATTATTGCCCGCAAGCCCAATGCGAAAGTGGTTTACATGCACTCCGAGCGTTTCGTGCAGGATATGGTTAAAGCGTTGCAGAACAATGCGATTGAAGAATTCAAACGCTACTACCGTTCTGTTGATGCGTTGCTGATCGATGATATCCAGTTCTTTGCTAATAAAGAGCGTTCGCAGGAAGAGTTCTTTCATACCTTCAATGCGTTGCTGGAAGGCAACCAGCAAATCATCCTGACATCTGACCGCTACCCGAAAGAGATCAACGGCGTAGAAGATCGCCTGAAATCCCGCTTCGGCTGGGGATTAACTGTCGCGATTGAACCGCCAGAGCTGGAAACCCGCGTGGCGATTCTCATGAAGAAAGCGGATGAAAACGACATTCGTCTACCGGGCGAAGTGGCGTTCTTTATTGCTAAACGCCTGCGTTCTAACGTGCGCGAGCTGGAAGGCGCACTGAACCGCGTTATCGCGAATGCCAATTTTACTGGCCGCTCGATCACTATTGATTTTGTGCGTGAGGCGTTGCGCGATCTGCTGGCGTTGCAGGAAAAACTGGTTACTATCGACAATATTCAAAAGACGGTGGCGGAATACTATAAAATCAAGGTAGCCGACCTGCTGTCTAAACGTCGTTCCCGCTCGGTGGCGCGTCCGCGCCAGATGGCGATGGCGTTGGCGAAAGAACTGACGAATCACAGCCTGCCGGAAATTGGCGATGCCTTTGGCGGGCGTGACCATACGACGGTGTTGCATGCCTGCCGCAAGATTGAGCAGTTGCGTGAAGAAAGCCACGACATCAAAGAAGATTTTTCCAATTTAATCAGAACTCTATCGTCATAACACTATGAAATTTATTGTTGAACGCGAACGTCTGTTAAAGCCATTACAACAGGTCAGCAGCCCGCTGGGCGGCCGACCGACTTTACCGATTCTGGGCAACCTGCTGATTCAGGTGACGGAAGGTGCGCTGTCGCTGACCGGTACGGATCTGGAAATGGAGATGGTGGCGAAGGTTGCACTGACGCAGCCGCATGAGCCGGGTGCCACGACCGTCCCTGCCCGCAAACTGTTTGATATTTGCCGGGGTCTGCCGGAAGGCGCGGAAATCACGATTATGCTGGATGGCGATCGCATGCTGGTGCGCTCTGGCCGCAGTCGTTTCTCGCTGTCCACGCTGCCCGCAGCGGATTTCCCTAATCTGGACGACTGGCAGAGCGAGGTTGAGTTCTCTCTGCCGCAGGCGACGATGAAGCGTTTGATTGAAGCGACACAGTTTTCGATGGCGCATCAGGATGTCCGCTACTACCTCAACGGCATGTTGTTTGAAACCGAAGGCGAAGAGCTGCGTACGGTCGCGACCGATGGTCACCGTTTGGCGGTGTGCTCCATGCCGGTTGGGCAATCCTTACCCTCACATTCGGTGATCGTACCGCGTAAAGGTGT
This sequence comes from Pectobacterium actinidiae, assembly GCF_000803315.1. Lineage (NCBI taxonomy): Bacteria > Pseudomonadati > Pseudomonadota > Gammaproteobacteria > Enterobacterales > Pectobacteriaceae > Pectobacterium > Pectobacterium actinidiae. The sequence goes on along the minus strand of NZ_JRMH01000002.1, from coordinate 524,909 downwards.
GATGGAGTTGGTGCGTCTGCTGGATGGTGGTGATACCCCGCTGCAACTGCAAATCGGCAGCAACAACATTCGCGCGCATGTCGGCGACTTCATTTTCACGTCGAAGCTGGTCGATGGTCGTTTCCCTGATTATCGCCGCGTATTACCGAAGAACCCGGATAAAACGCTGGAAGCCAGCTGCGATCTGCTCAAGCAGGCTTTCTCCCGTGCGGCGATCTTATCAAATGAAAAATTCCGCGGTGTTCGTCTACATCTGATTCAGAATCAGCTCAAAATTACGGCTAACAACCCGGAGCAGGAAGAAGCTGAAGAGATTTTGGATGTGCAATATGACGGCACCGAGATGGAAATCGGCTTCAACGTTAGCTACGTACTGGATGTGCTAAACGCGCTGAAGTGCGAAGGGGTACGTTTACTGCTGACTGATTCCGTTTCCAGCGTGCAGATCGAAGATAGCGCCAGCCGAGCGGCGGCCTATGTCGTTATGCCAATGCGGTTGTAGAATTATTGGGCAAGTTTACTTGCCCTTTCATTATTAAGATAACTGCAACATGGCTCTCACTCGTCTTCTCATCAAAGATTTCCGTAACATCGAGGCGGCCGATTTGGCGCTGGTTCCCGGCTTTAATTTTTTGGTCGGTGCCAACGGCAGCGGTAAAACCAGCGTGCTGGAAGCGATTTATACGCTGGGGCACGGGCGGGCGTTTCGTAGCATCCAGGCGGGGCGCGTCATTCGTCACGATCAGCCGGAATTTGTACTGCATGGCCGTATTGACGGTACTGAAACGGAGCGATCCGTTGGTTTAAGCAAAAACCGTCAGGGCGACAGCAAGGTACGGATTGACGGCAGCGACGGTCATAAAGTCGCTGAGCTGGCGCAACTGCTACCGATACAGCTGATTACCCCGGAAGGGTTCACCCTGCTCAACGGCGGTCCGAAATTTCGCCGTGCCTTTCTCGACTGGGGCTGCTTCCATAATGAGCCCGGCTTTTTCGCGGCCTGGAGCAATATGAAGCGTTTGTTGCGCCAGCGTAATGCGGCACTGCGTCAGGTGAGTCACTATGGGCAGCTCAGAGCCTGGGATCAGGAGCTGGTGCCGCTGGCGGAACGCCTCAGCGAATGGCGTGCGCAATACGCTGAGGCGATTGCCAATGATATCGCCACGACCTGTACGCAATTTTTGCCTGAATTTTCTCTCAGTTTCTCTTTCCAGCGCGGCTGGGATAAAGAAAGTGAGTATGCTGAACTGCTGGAACGGCAGTTCGACCGCGACCGTATGTTGGGTTATACGGCGCTGGGGCCGCATAAAGCCGATTTCCGCATCCGCGCCAGCGGCGTGGCAGTCGAGGATATGCTGTCCCGTGGCCAGCTCAAGCTGCTGATGTGTGCGCTGAGGCTGGCTCAGGGTGAATTTCTCACCCGTCAGAACGGACTGCGCTGTCTGTATCTGATCGATGATTTTGCTTCCGAACTGGATAGTACCCGCCGCCGTTTGCTGGCTGAACGGTTAAAAGCCACCCATGCACAGGTTTTTGTCAGCGCAGTCAGCGCTGAACAGATAGAGGACATGGTTGGTGAAAAGGGCAAGATGTTCCGCGTAGAACAGGGTAAAATAACGGTTCAATCACAGGACTAAAATGAGCGAGAAACGTTGATGTCGAATTCTTATGACTCCTCAAGTATCAAGGTATTGAAAGGGCTGGATGCGGTACGTAAACGCCCAGGTATGTATATCGGCGATACGGATGACGGTACCGGCCTGCATCACATGGTATTCGAGGTTGTGGACAACGCTATCGACGAAGCACTCGCTGGCTATTGTAAAGACATTATCATCACTATCCATGCTGATAACTCGGTATCGGTGCAGGATGATGGCCGTGGTATTCCGACCGGCATTCATGAAGAAGAAGGGATCTCCGCGGCTGAAGTGATCATGACCGTGCTGCACGCGGGCGGAAAGTTTGATGATAACTCGTATAAAGTCTCCGGCGGCCTGCACGGCGTAGGGGTTTCCGTGGTTAACGCCCTGTCAGAAAAACTGACGCTGGTTATTCACCGCGATGGGAAACTTCACGAGCAGACCTATAAACACGGTGTGGCGCAAGCACCGCTGGCGGTGACGGGTGACACCAACAGAACCGGTACGACGGTGCGCTTCTGGCCGAGCCACGAGACGTTCACCAACGTGGTGGAATTCGAGTATGAGATTCTGGCCAAGCGCCTGCGCGAGCTGTCGTTCCTGAACTCCGGTGTCTCTATTCGCCTGATTGACGAGCGTGAGAAAGATAAAGCGGATCATTACCATTATGACGGCGGTATCAAGGCGTTCGTTGATTACCTGAACCGTAACAAGACGCCAATTCACCCGAACGTGTTTTACTTTTCGACGGTGAAAGACGACATCGGCGTGGAAATCGCGTTGCAGTGGAACGATGGTTTCCAGGAAAACATTTACTGCTTTACCAACAACATTCCACAGCGCGACGGTGGTACGCACCTGGCCGGTTTCCGTGCTGCGATGACCCGTACGCTAAATACTTACATGGATAAAGAAGGCTACAGCAAGAAAGCCAAAGTCAGCGCGACCGGTGACGATGCGCGTGAAGGGCTGATTGCTGTGGTTTCTGTGAAAGTGCCGGATCCGAAGTTCTCCTCGCAGACTAAAGACAAGCTGGTTTCTTCCGAAGTGAAAACCGCTGTTGAATCCCTGATGAACGAGAAGCTGGTGGATTACCTGATGGAAAACCCGTCAGACGCCAAAATCGTGGTCGGTAAGATTATTGATGCCGCCCGTGCCCGTGAAGCGGCACGTAAAGCGCGTGATATGACGCGTCGTAAAGGTGCGCTCGATCTGGCTGGCTTGCCGGGCAAACTGGCGGACTGTCAGGAACGCGACCCGGCGCTGTCTGAACTGTACTTAGTGGAAGGGGACTCTGCGGGCGGCTCTGCTAAACAGGGGCGTAACCGTAAGAATCAGGCGATTCTGCCGCTGAAGGGTAAAATCCTGAACGTTGAGAAAGCCCGTTTTGACAAGATGCTTTCCTCGCAGGAAGTCGCGACGCTGATCACCGCGCTGGGCTGCGGCATTGGCCGTGATGAATACAACCCGGACAAGCTGCGCTATCACAACATCATCATCATGACCGATGCTGACGTGGATGGTTCGCACATCCGTACCCTGCTGTTGACCTTCTTCTATCGTCAACTGCCTGAAATTGTTGAGCGTGGCCACGTGTATATTGCACAGCCGCCGCTCTACAAGGTGAAAAAAGGCAAGCAGGAACAGTACATCAAAGATGATGAAGCGATGGATCAGTACCAGATCGCACTGGCGCTGGATGGCGCGACGCTGCACACCAATGCACAGGCTCCTGCGCTGGCGGGTGAACCGCTGGAGAAGCTGGTTTCTGAACATTACGCCGTACAGAAGATGATTGGCCGTATGGAACGTCGTTTCCCGCGTGCGTTGTTGAACCGTCTGATTTATCAATCGACGCTGTCCGAAGCCGATTTGGGCGAGCGTGAAAACGTGCAGGCGTGGGCGGAATCGCTGGTTAGCAACCTGAACGAAAATGAATTGCATGGCAGCACATACAGCTTTGTCATTCACCACGATGAAGAACGTGGCGTATTTGAGCCAGCGCTGCGCGTGCGTACGCACGGTGTGGATACCGATTATCCGCTGGGTGCAGGCTTCGTGGCGGGTAGTGAGTACCGCAAATTGAATCAGCTGGGTGAAAAACTGCGTGGCCTGATCGAAGAAGATGCGTACATCGAGCGTGGTGAACGCCGTCAGCCGGTTGCCAGCTTCGAGCAGGCGCTGGAGTGGTTGGTGAAAGAGTCCCGCCGTGGTTTGACCGTACAGCGTTATAAAGGTCTGGGTGAAATGAACCCGGATCAGCTGTGGGAAACCACGATGGATCCGACCAGCCGCCGCATGCTGCGCGTGACGGTGAAAGACGCCATTGCTGCCGATGAGCTGTTCACAACGCTGATGGGCGATGCCGTTGAACCGCGTCGTGCGTTTATTGAAGAGAACGCCCTGAAAGCGATGAATATCGATATCTGATTCGTTCTACGTAGTTATCGTTATCTAAGCCAGCTCCCTACGGAGCTGGCTTTTTTTATGGCGAACTTCCTGTCCGCCACCCTTTGGGCCGTCGCAAGCGACGTTGAAAAACGTTCCCTACGTTTTTTTATATCTTTTTATCAGGCTAATGCACGTCGTTTGGCGCTGCGCATTTCCTGTAGCAGGGTGATGAAAGACGTGATCAGCATGAAGATAACGGCAGACCAGAAAATAGCGTGAGGGTGACCGTGATCCAGCAGCCAGCCGAACAGCACCGGCCCGGCGGCACCACCAATGTTGAAGCCGGTAGAGACAATCCCAAACACTCGTCCTTCCGCTCCCGGCGGTGAGGCGGCGCGCACCAGCATATCCCGTGAAGGGGCAATCATGCCGGAGAGAAAACCAGCGGCGGCCAGCAACGGCACGAGCACAATGGTGGGTAAAGAATACAGAGCAACGATACTGACCAGCACGGCGGTGACGGCCAGCGCCGCTGTTGCCACCAGCCCGTGTCGCTTGGTTTTATCCGCCAGTGAACCGCCAGCCAGTACGCCGAAGGCGCTGGCGAACAGGAATGCGGTAAGCGCCACGTTAGCCTGTGAAAGCGACAGATCGTAGCCTGTGACTAACGCGGTAACCGAGAAGTTCTGGATCGAGCCCGTACTTAAATTTAGCAGCAAGAATAGAATCAGCAGTGACAGAATCGGCAGCGTGAAAACGGGGGCGCGCGATTTGCCCGGCTGAGTGCCTGTTGCCGCCGCGGGTTTCACCCGACTGGGTTCATCGCGATCCGTCAAAAGCAGCGGTATCGTCAGTAAGCCGAGGGCGCCAGAGACGATGAATGCGCTACTGATGCCGGAAAAGGCAGCGACAGACAGCAAAATACCGGGCGCAATCGCGGTGCCCAGAAAGCCGGAAAACGTGTGCACCGAGAACGCGCGTCCCATACGTTTCTCATCAATTCCGCGCGACAGTAAGGCGTAATCCGCCGGATGGTAAACCGCGTTTGCTACCCCAGCGAGCCCCATCGCGGCGACCAGCCAAACGTAGCTGCCTGAGAAACCGAGCGAGAGAAAACAGAGGCTCCCGAGTGTGATCCCTGCGGTTAACGTACGGCGCGCACCGATGCGATCCACCATAAAACCAATCGGCGTCTGCACGCAGGCGGAGACAATGTTGAATACGCTGAGTGCAAACCCCAGTTCGACAAAGCTGATATCACGCTGGGCTGACAGCAGCGGAATGAGCGCAGGCAGCACCATCATATGGAAATGACTCACCAGATGCGCTGATGAGATTTGCGCCAGTAGCGGTAATTTTATGAATTTCATATATATTTGCAGCTTACAGGTCTGTCGGTTTTATTATTGGGAGAGCTGGCGCGGGAACAGGGCGTCACTCTCTGGTAAAGGGATCATAAGGTTAGCATATTACTTACATCATCTATGGCGAATATTGATACCAGCCTTTTCGGCAGGATAGGAGAGAACAACATGACGACCAAATCGTATTTGGGTGGATGTTTATGTGGTCAGATTCGGTTCAGGGCAACGGGCGAACCGGGCAATCCGCATGCCTGCTCATGTATCTATTGTCAGCAGCATTCTGGTGCACCAACGCTGCTGTGGGTTGAGTTTCCCCGAGCAGCCGTTGAGTGGATTGGCGAAGGTGGAGAGCCCGCGCGCTACCGTTCGTCTGATTATTCCAGCCGGGCTTTTTGCCCACACTGTGGCAGCACGCTAGGGGCGATTGATGATGACCCCACCATTGCACTAACGATTGGAAATTTTGATGAGAAAAATAGCCCAGAGTTGAAGCCAGCGTCACATTCGTTCGAGGATTGCTGTCCACGCTGGGAATAACGCACGGGCCGTTTCCGGCCCGTGCGGGAGAGTTGGTGAAGAGTGGTGATTACGAGAGCTTAAATACCAGCACCGTTTGCGCGAGTTGTCTGGCTTGTTCTTCCAGCGACGCGGCTGCCGCCGTGGCTTCCTGTACCAGCGCGGCGTTCTGCTGGGTAACGCCGTCCATCTCGTGAACCGCCTGCGTTACTTGGCTGATCCCGCGCGATTGTTCATCCGATGCTGAGACAATCTCGTCCATGATGTCTTTTACCGACGTGACGGCACTCAGCATTTCCTGCATGGTCTCACCGGCGTTCTGAACCAGCGTAACGCCGCTATCGACACGGCTGGCGGACTCCGTAATCAGCGCGGTGATGTCTTTTACGGCACTGGCGCTACGCTGCGCGAGGTTACGCACCTCGTTGGCAACAACGGCAAAACCGCGCCCTTGTTCGCCCGCTCTGGCGGCTTCCACCGCCGCGTTGAGTGCCAGAATATTGGTCTGGAACGCGATGCCGTTGATGATGCTGGTAATGTCGGCAATCTTCTTCGAACTGTCGTCGATTTCACTCATAATGTGGACAACCTGACCGACTATCTTGTCACCTTTCTGAGCGATCTGCGCGGCATTCTGCGCCAGCGTTGTGGCGTTATGGGCATTATCCGCATTCTGTTTCACCGTTGCTGTAATCTGTTCCATGCTGGCAGCGGTTTCTTCCAGAGCAGCCGCCTGTTGCTCGGTGCGGGAAGCCAGATCGGTGTTGCCTGCTGCAATTTCCGTCGCACCGTGGCTGACAGATTCGCTGGTGCTAATTAGCTGCTCGGCGATATCTCTCAACTGCGTCTGCATGGCGTTCATGGCGTAAAAAATACTGCTGTCGTCCTTCGGTTGCACGGGGATGGTCTGTGTTAAATCCCCTTGTGCCACGGACAGAGCGATCTGTGCGGCCTGAGCGGGCTCACCACCGATAGGGCGCACGACCTTGCGGTTAAAGATGATGCCCAGCACACCGGAAACCACCACGATGCTCAGTATCATAAGCAGCAGGCTCACGTTGCGCTGCTGCACCGTTTCCGCCATCACCACATTGACGGGGGCGGACAGGCCGAGCATCCAGGGCGTACCGGTATTGCCGATGGTGACTGGCACATACACGTTAAACGCCGGCGTGTTCAGCACGGCATTGTCACGTTCGATCTGATAAGACTGACCTGTGGTCACATGCTCAAGCAGCGTTGGGTCGTTTTCAATTTTCTTAGTTATCCGAGCTTTGTCAGGATGAGAAATGTAGGAACCGGTGTGGGACAGCAACTGGGCGTAGCCCGTGCCTTCATAGGGTTTTATATTGTTGGTAAGCTGTTGCAGCGTATCCAACGAAAAGTCCGCGGTGACGGAGCCGTAAAATTTGTTGTTGATAATGATGGGCACGGCAATGGACGTCAGCAGGACATCGACACCGTTGTAAGGGTAGCTATACGGTTCCAGAATCACCTCTTTCTGGAGTTTCTTCGGCAGCAGATAGTAGTCGCCGCTGCCGGGCGTTTCATAATCCAACAGAGTATGCAGAGCAACGTTGCCTGCGGTATCGCGGTCGACATAACGGACGAAGCGACCTTGCGGATCCTGATCAGGTTGACCGATGTACTCTCTATCTTTGCCGTCAAACGCATCGGGCTCCCACGCCAGCGACATCGAAAGGAAATCGGGATGGCTCTTCAGCGCGTTTTTCAGCAGCGTCTCAGCGGTTTTTCGGTCGGCGTTACCTGCTTCTTGCAGGCTGACAACGCTCTGCACCAGATTACGTGCCGCATGGAGTGCGACATCCAGCTTTTGCTGAATCAGATAGCTGTTGGTATATGCCGTTTGCTCAAGATACTGCTGTGCAATGGTTTTTTGCTGCTGGCTAGATTGCCAGATCAGCAGACCGATAGTGAGAATAAAACCGAGTGCGATGGTGGTGACGCCTGCCAGGAGCATCAGCATCCGTGTGCTGAGCTTTCTTTTTAACGTGGTTGGTGAGGCGTGGATGGATGGGTTGCTGTGGTTAACCGGTAACAGTGTTGTAGACATATGCGTAATATCCCCTGGGATATAAGCGCCCGTAGGCACCTTTTTTTCATAAAATAATCAATCGATTGTCTTCCTTTCTGTTTTGGGTCATTCCCTTGCGCGACTCGTCATTATTTGTGATGTAAGTCACAAATAAATTATCGGCGAGAAACAATATCTCTTTAGGCTGTTCACGAAAATGTCACAAATCAGCGTGGTACGTAAATCGAGTTAGCAGTGAGGCATGACACCTCACCGTGTGAGCGAGGATTAGGCTGCGGGGCCTTTGCTGACGGAATCGCGGATAATTAATTCGCCCTTGAAGGCGGGGGCAGGCACGACGGTTTCACCCTCCAGCCAGCACAGCAGTTTCTCAAGGGTATAGTTGATCATCTCGGCGACGGGTACATGCACGGTAGTGAGCGGCGGGTAGAACCATGATGCCATCGGTAAATCATCGAACCCCAGTAGCGAGACATCCTGTGGAATGGCGAGGCCGTGTTCGCGCAGCGCTTTGGCCGCGCCAATCGCCATATCGTCATTGCTGGCGACCAATGCGCTGAAGGTGACGGTTCGTTGAAGCAGGGTTTTTGCTGCCGTATAACCGCTGTCATGGGTCCAGTCGCCTGGTACAACCAGCCTGTCATTATAGGGAACCCCGTTTTCTTCCAGCGCTAGCCGGTAGCCCGCCAGTCGGCTTGTACCTGTGGGGGAGTTCGCCGATCCGCAGACAAATGCGATATCACGGTGTCCCTGTGCAATCAGGTAATTGACGGCATCATGGCAGTGCTGCTGGTGATCGGCGCAGATGCCGTTATCACCGTGCTGATGCAGTGTGCGGTTCACGACCATAATCGGCTGATCATGTTGTTCAATAATCTCTTCCAATTCATCCGTGGAGAGAAAACGCGGATAGATAATGACGGCATCGCAGCGTAAATCGAGCAGAAACTGGATCGCTTCTCGCTCTTCTTCGGCACTGTGCTTGCCATCCGCCATGATGAGCTGCCGCCCATATTTTTCCGTCATGGTCGCCGTTTGGAACAGCAGTTCGCTGAAATAGGGGCCGCTGTACAGCGTATTGGTCACAACCAAACCAATAATCTGCGATTTGCTCGTGGCGAGCTGGCGCGCCAGCAGGTTGGGCCGGTAGCCAATCTCTTCAATCGCCCGGAATACCCGATCCCGCGTGGTTTTACTGACATAGTTATTCCCTGTCAGCACGCGTGATACGGTGGCTTTGGACACACCGGCTTTTTTCGCTACATCGAGCATGGTTACCATTGTACTTTCCCGTTTTCCTGTACTGCCTTATGTCGTCATTATAGGGAAAAACCCTCCTTTTTTATCACCAATAACGAGTGTAGGGATAAAAATATTCCCCGATTGCGCTATTTATGATCGCCTTCAAAAAACAGTAAAAACAATATGAAACCGGTTGCATATTATTTTTCGTCTTGCTTGAATAATAAAAAAACGGACGGTGAGGTGCAGTATGAATAAGATTTTACTCTGTTGCGCAGCAGGAATGTCTACCAGCATGCTGGTACAGCGGATGGAAAAGGTCGCCGAGCAAAAAGCGATCGCTGTTGAGATAAAAGCCGTGGGTTTTGAAGAGTTTAATGAGCTAATTGATGAATATGATTGCTGCCTCCTGGGGCCTCAAATCAAGTATAAATTGCCTGAATTCAAAGCAATAGCCGATGAAAAGGAGAAGCCGATCGCGGTCATTAATATGGTTGATTACGGCATGATGAATGGGGAAAAAGTTCTCTCCGATGCTCTGGCGATGATTGCGTAATATAACGGAGAGAATAATGAGTAAATTAACCGAGTCATTATTCAGCCTTATCGAAAATCGTATTAGCCCAATTGCGGCAAAACTTTCCAGCCAGCGTCATGTTGTGGCAATTAAAGATGGCTTCATTGCCTCTATGCCCTTTTTAATTGTCGGCTCTTTTATGATGTTATTCGCCCATCCGCCTTTTAGCCCGAAGAGTGAATGGGCTTTTGCGCAGTGGTGGTTGGGGATGGTTGAACGCCACGGCGAACAAATCATGATGCCCTACAATATGACGATGGGCATTATGGCGGTGTATATCACCAGCGCCATCGCTTATAACCTGGCGCTGAGCTATAAAATGAACGGCTTTATGGCTGCCAGTCTGGCACTGATGTCGTTTATGGTGGTAGCCGCGCCACAAATCGATAAAAGCCTGCCGGTCGGGTCGTTGGGCGGCGAGGGGATTTTCACCGCGATTATGGTGGCAATCTATTCGACGGAGCTGATGCATTTTTTGCAAAAGCGCAATATTGGTATCCGCCTGCCGGAACAGGTGCCGCCGAAAATCCGCCAGTCTTTCGATCTGCTGATCCCGATTCTTGCCATCTTTCTTACGCTTTTCCCGCTTAGCCTGTTTATGCAAAGCCATTTCGGCATGCTGTTACCGCAGGCGATTATGGCCGTCTTCGCGCCGATTATCTCGGCATCTGACTCGCTCCCTGCCATTCTGATTGCGGTGCTGCTCTGCCACCTGCTGTGGTTTGCCGGGATTCACGGCGCCGTTATCGTCGGCGGCATTTTGCAGGCATTCTGGCTGACCAATTTAGGAATCAATCAGGAAGCGTTTAACGCGGGAGCACCGATCACCAAAATCTTTATTGAACCCTTCTGGCAGTTCTTCATTACGGTGGGCGGCTCGGGAGCGACTATGGGACTGGTCTTTCTCTATCTGCGTAGCCGTTCTGCTCACCTGCGCTCCATCGGCAAGCTGGCTGTGGTGCCGAGTATGTTCAACATCAACGAACCGGTGATTTTTGGTTCACCCGTGGTGATGAACCCGCTGCTGTTTATTCCGTTTATTACCGCGCCGTTGGTGAACGCCATCCTCGCTTATATCGCGTTAAAAACTGATTTGGTGCATCGCGTGATTTCCCTTGCGCCCTGGACAACGCCGGGCCCGATTGGCGCCGCCTGGTCTACGGGATGGGACTGGCGGGCGGTGGTGCTGGTGGGGGTATTGATTGTTGTCTCATCCTTAATCTATTACCCCTTCTTCAAAATGTATGAACGTCAGCTGCTCGCACAAGAAGTGGGTACAGCGGAGGAGGCAGTGAGTGATGCTCGATGAAACCACAGTAATGGAACTGATTATCTACGCGGGAGAGGCGCGCTCAAGCTCGATGGAGGCGCTGAGTGCCGCCAGAAAATACGACTGGGACAAGGCTGAGGAACTGCTGAACACGGCTTCCGTTGCGGCGCGCAAAGCCCATCAAATCCAGACGGCCTTGATTGGCGCCGATGAGGGCAGCGGAAAAATCCCGGTCAACCTGATTCTGGTTCACGCGCAAGATCACCTGATGAACGCGATGCTATGCCGTGAATTGGTTGAGGAACTGATTCAACTGCATCGGGAAATCTCTGCCCTGAAACAATCAGTCAACGACATCGTTTGTAAATGAACAATCTGAAATGAGAAGGAAATAAAATGTCTGTTCAACAATTACCGAAAGACTTTCTGTGGGGCGGCGCGGTAGCGGCGCATCAAGTTGAAGGTGGTTGGGATCAAGGCGGCAAAGGCATTAGCATTTGTGATGTCCTGTCCGGCGGTGCCCACGGCGTTGACCGTGTGATTACCGATGGCGTACAACCTGGTGTCAGTTATCCAAACCATCAGGCGGTGGAATTCTATTCCCACTATAAACAGGATATCGCCCTGTTCGCTGAAATGGGCTTCAAATGCTTTCGCACCTCGATTGCCTGGACGCGTATTTTCCCTAATGGGGATGAGCTGGAGCCGAATGAAGCCGGTCTGCAATTCTATGACGACCTGTTCGATGAGCTACTGAAATACAACATTGAACCCGTGATTACGCTGTCTCACTTCGAGATGCCACATCATCTGGTTAAGCAGTACGGCGGCTGGTTGAACCGTAAAGTGGTGGATTTTTTTGTTCGCTACAGCGAAGTGGTCATGAAGCGTTATCAGTCCAAAGTGAAATACTGGATGACCTTCAATGAGATCAACAACCAGCGTAACTGGCAGTATCCGCTGTTTGGCTACTGCTGTTCCGGCGTGATTTTTACCGATCACGATAAGCCAGAGCAGGCGATGTACCAAACGCTGCACCACCAGTTTGTCGCCAGTGCGAAAGTGGTGAAGCTGGGTCATGACATTAACCCGAACTTCAAAATTGGCTGCATGCTGGCGCTGGTGCCGATCTATCCGTGGTCATGCCATCCAGATGACGTGATGTTTGCCCAGGAAGCGATGCGCGAACGCCACCTGTTCGGTGATGTGCAACTGCGTGGTTACTATCCGTCCTACATCCTGAAAGAGTGGGCGCGCAAAGGCTATCAGATTGCTATGCAGCCGGAAGATGAACAGACGCTGCGCGAAGGCTGCACGGATTATCTGGGCTTCAGCTACTACATGAGCAGTGCGGTGCAACTGGCGGCGAAAGGCCAGAAAAAGGAAGATGCGATTACGGGCTTTGACGGCGGCGTGAAGAACCCGCATGTGAAGGCATCGGAATGGGGCTGGCAGATCGACCCGGTTGGACTGCGTTATACGCTGAACAGCTTCTACGAGCGTTATCAGAAACCAATGTTCATCGTTGAAAACGGCTTTGGCGCGGTAGACAAGGCGGAAGCTGATGGCAGCATTAACGACGATTACCGCATCGAATACCTCAAAGCGCATATCGATCAGATGAAGAAAGCTGTCGTGGAAGACGGCGTGGAACTGATGGGCTATACCCCGTGGGGCTGCATCGACTGTGTGTCGTTTACGACTGGTCAGTACAACAAGCGCTATGGTTTTATCTACGTGGATAAACACGATGATGGCACTGGCACCTTCAAGCGCTCGAAGAAAAAGAGCTTTGATTGGTACAAGAAAGTGATCGCCAGCAACGGCGCCGAGCTATAACGGTGTCGAACGTAGACCATAGAGCCGTGCTTAACCGCACGGCTTTTTCTTGTCCGTGTTAATCTCTTCCCCAAGATGAGCGCTTAGACACAAATCATGTAGTGTGCAAGCGGGGTTGCTGTCATCCCCAGCGTAAGAAATTATGCTGAGGAGATAGCAGGCTTAGGATGAGCCGCATGGACGCGGCTCAAGCTTGCGCCACGTCTGGAGCGTGTCGCAAGCGGTCCGTTAAGCCTGATGCCGACGAAGGTATCGCGTAGCGACATAATTTAGCGGGTAGCCGGGTTCATAGGGGGCTGGCGCTTGAGCCCCCTATGTCGGGCGCGTGCTATAAAGTGGCATGAGAAGGATGGCATTGTGGCGCACGAAATAGCTCCGCGTTTGCAGAGGTAGCCTTCTGGAAGAGGGGGCGTTTTGTACTGTCATACGCCTGTCACCCTGCCGTATTTCACTAACGACTTCATCGCTGAATCGCGTTAGCATGAAAACAGATAACTTGATGCTGGAAAAACTATGTCTGTAAAACTGATCGCTATTGATATGGACGGGACGCTGCTGACGCCCCAAAATCAAATTTCACCTGCGGTAAAAGCCGCGATTGCCGCCGCCAGAGAGAAAGGTGTGCAGGTTGTGCTGGCTACCGGTCGCCCTTACATTGGTGTCGAGCGCTACCTGATGGAGCTGGATTTGCAGCAGGAAGGCTGTTACTGCATCACCAATAACGGTGCGTTGGTGCAGCGTACTGTCAACGGTGACTGTGTGGCGCAAACGGCGCTGAGCTTCGACGACTATCTCTATTTCGAAGCAATGGCCTGCAAATTGGGTGTCCATTTCCACGCGCTGGACTTCAATTTTGTCTATACCGCCAATAAAGACATCAGCCCCTACACCATTCATGAATCCCACCTGACCGGGATGCCGTTGAAGTATCGCGCGGTTGAGGAAATGGATCGTAGCCTGACGTTCCCGAAAGTGATGATGATTGATGAACCCGAGATATTGGATCGCGCCATCAGCCAGTTGCCACCGGAAGCCTTTGAACGCTATACCATCATGAAAAGCGCTGAATACTATCTGGAAATTCTGGATAAGCGCGTTAACAAAGGTGAAGGCGTGAAGATGTTGGCGGAGCACCTCGGCATTCCACGCGAAAGCGTCATGACGCTGGGCGATCAGCAGAACGATCTGGCGATGATTCGCTATGCGGGTATCGGCGTCGCGATGGGCAATGCCATCGACGAAGTGAAAGAAGCCAGCCAGTTCGTCACCAAAACCAACATGGAAGACGGCGTCGCCTACGCGATTGAGAAATTTGTGCTGAATGCCTGATTAGAGAAATATAAATCGGAATAGCCATCAACGATGGCTATTTTTATTGTCAGCCTTAAACCACCTCCTCGGGAGGTGGTGATTGTCCCTGTGAGGCTATAGCCTGAAGGAAGCCCATGCCAGAAAATTCCAGCTTACTCACCACAAGTAAGAAGGAAATCACTGACATGAGCAGTTATAGAAGTTCAGCACATGTGTTTTGGCGTTGCAAATACCACTTGGTTTGGACCCCAAAATATCGCTACAAGATTTTAACGGGCACAGTAGGGAAAGAGCTTTACCGTTCGATTTACATACTTTGCAATATGAAAGATTGCGAGATATTGGAACTAAATGTTCAACCAGACCATGTTCATCTTGTCGTGATGGTTCCACCGAAACTCTCAATTTCAACGCTAATGGGCGTCCTGAAAGGGCGCACGGCAATTCGTCTCTACAATAAATTCCCGCATATAAGAAAGAAACTGTGGGGCAATCACTTTTGGGCTAGAGGATACTTTGCGGACACGGTGGGAGTGAACGAAGAAATTATCAGACGTTACGTGAGGCATCAGGATAAGAAAGACCAAGAATACGAACAGCAAATGGAGTTATTGCAGGATTAAAACGGACAAGGCCCCCTTCTAGGGGGCCCCACTTAAAGCCACCTCTTCAAGAGGTGGATTTTTACTTAAAATAATAACCGTGCTATTTATTTTAAATAAATCAATTCCCCAATCGTCATTATTCAATAAATACATTAATAAAAATAACGACTTTGGCTAAAAATTATTTCAACGCCAGACTATCAGTTATTTTTTCTTTCATAACCTGAGTGATGTGATTAACCACCTGGCTGCGGGGAATTTGGGGAGGATAAACCGCGCAATACGCCATTTTTATATTGGGATTAAAAGGCTTAACGATAACCGGAGAAGGGCTGTTCAGGGCAGTAATAAAATCGACCACGCCGATGCCGACGTTTCTTGAAGCCAGTACGCAGCAGTTAGCCATCGAGGTTTCGATGGGGTTATGCAGATAGATTTGCTCTTTTCTGGTGGCGATATCGAGCTGCGCCCGCAGTGGCGTGGTTCTTCCCGGCAAAATAGCGCGCGTTCCAGCCAGATCGGCAAGCGTAACTTCATCCGCCGTGGCAAGGGGGTGACCCACCGCTAACACCGCGACAGCACTGGCGTCAGCCAGCGGTTCGGCTTCGAGCCCTTTGATGCCCGGCTGGCCAAAAATAAAGCCGACGTCGTAGTGGTTTTCAGAAATGGCCTTCGTAATATGGCTGCTGCTTTCGATGTCTAGAAACAGGGAAAGATCGGGGTATTTCTTGAGTAAGGTTGGGAGAACCTGATCTGAACAAAGAAACGAAAGTGCCTGCACGGCGGCGATGCGCAGCACGCTGCCCTTGGCGTGGCGAATTTCATCCGCAATCATCCCGATGTGATCCAACCCCAGATAAAGACGCTCAACTTCCCGATACAGCTTCATCGCCTCTGCGCGGGGAATCAGGCCGCGCCCGTCTCTATCGAACAACTTAAGATTCAGTGCGTCTTCAAAGTCCTTAATCAGTCGGCTGACGGCTGGCTGGGTGATGTACATCATGTTGGCGGCAGCGGTGATGCCTCCGGTGAGGATGACTTTATGAAAGGCTTCAACCTGGCGGGGATTGATACGCATGTTCGTCACCTTAAAACATAACATTTGGTTATCAATTTAACACAAAATGCAATTTTTCATTATCCAATCTAGCGCATAGACTCACAATCATAAGATTTAATACACTTCATCAGTACTCAATCATGGAATAGAGGATTAGTGAATGAAGAAATCGACTCTGGCGTTATTGTTTACCGTTTTATTTTCATCTTCACCTTTGGTTTATAGCGCCGACTTGAATATCGGTTTGGCTTCCTCCACCACTTCAATGGATCCGCAGTTTTATGTGAGTGGGGCGAATAGCGCAATGGCGCGCAATATTTTTGACGGTTTGGTTGTACAGGATGAAAAACAGCAGATTGCACCTGCCCTGGCAACCAGTTGGAAAGTGATTGACGACAAGACGTGGGAGTTTGTATTGCGTCCTGGCGTTAAGTTTCACGACGGCAGTGATTTTACGGCTAAAGATGTGATTGCCAGCATTAAACGTATTGCGCTGGCATCGAAAAACAGCCCTAGCTCTTACGCACCTTACGTCAGCGACATTGCTGAAGTAATAGAAGTTAATCCACTAACGGTGCGGATTAAGACAAAAGAGGCTTCGCCGCTGCTGCTGAATAATTTAAGTCGGATTTCCATTTTACCGGCCCGACTTGAAAACGTCCCGACGGAAACGTTGAATTCAGGAAAAGATGTGATTGGTACAGGGCCATTCAAATTTGTTTCCTGGGTGCCGGACGACCGGGTAGTCCTTAGTCGTAATGATGATTACTGGGGAGGAAAAGCAGAGTGGGACAACGTAACTGTCCGTGTATTTAAAAACAGTAGTGCACGAGTAGCAGCCGTATTATCCGGTGATGTGGACATGATTGAAAACGTTCCAACAGCCGACAGCAGTAATATTAAAAAAAATCAGCAGTTAAAAACGATTTCAACACCAGGGAATCGTGTTATTTACCTTCACATGGACCAGCAGCGAGAGGAATCACCGTTCGCCAAAGGTCCTGATGGTAAAAACCCATTACTAAAAAAAGAAGTACGCCAGGCGATGTCTTTAGCTATTAATCGTCAGGCAATCGTCGACCGTGTGATGGAGGGGCAGGCTGTTGTTGCCTCTCAGCTTGTACCGAAGGGGTATCCTGGGTATTCCGCTTCCATTCCTGCGCCGGTTTATAATCCGGAGAAAGCCAAACAGGAGCTGGCGGCGGCGGGTTACCCCGACGGCTTCACGCTGACCTTCCACGCGTCGAACGATCGTTATCCTAATGATTCTAAAATTGCTCAGGCCATTGGCCAAATGTTCACACGTGCCGGTATCAAAACCGAGGTTGTTACGATGCCCGGCAGTGTGTACTTCTCACGTGCGTCCCGTCTCGAATTCAGTTTGATTATGGGCGGGGCCGCGATTGAAACCGGGGAAGCTTCTGGAGTATTGGGGCCATTGCTAGAAACCTTTGGCCCCAATGCAGGACAGGGGAATCGTGGTCGCTATTCCAATACTGTCTTTGATAAAACGCTGAACGAAGCGCGTGTCACGCTGGATGAACCCAAACGTGATGCACTGCTGGCTGAGGCGATGAACATTGGCATGAACGAACTGGGGGTGATTCCGGTGATGTTCCTGTCCAATACCTGGGCGATGAAAAAGCAGTATACCTATGTGGGTCGTTCCGATGCCTACACGCTGCCATACTTCGTCCGTTCCGCGAAATAGTCACCTGTCATTTATGATTCAATTAAGGGGTGAGTATTCACCCCTTATCTATCCGTAACAAGGAGAACGGAGTGAATACATTTAGCGGTGTTTTTCCCTATCTGGTGTCACCCGTCAGGCCTGATGGCCAGGTTGATAAGCCTGTTCTGGCACAGCTCACTGAACATCTGATTCAATGCGGTGTACATGGCGTCGTGCCGTTAGGCAGCACCGGCGAGTTTGCCTACCTCTCTGCGGCTCAGCGTCTGGATGTTGTCAAAACGGTGATCGACACGACGGCGGGCCGTGTACCGGTTATCGCGGGTGTCGCGTCGACAACGATTCAGGATGCTGTTGAGCAAACGAAACGCTACGTCGAGCTGGGTGCGGATGGCATTCTTGCGGTGCTGGAAGCGTATTTCCCGCTGAAAGACGAGGGCGTCGAACAGTATTTCCGCGCCATTGCCGAAGCCGCACAGGGCAAACCTGTGGTGCTCTACACCAACCCTCAGTTCCAGCGTTCCGATTTGAGTCTGCCCGTCATCGAACGCCTCAGTCATGTCAGTAATATTAACTATATCAAAGACGCCTCAACCAATACCGGGCGCTTACTTTCCATTATCGAACGTACCCGTGGCCGGATGGAGGTTTTCTCTGCGTCTGCGCATATTCCCGCCTGCGTCATGCTGATTGGCGGCGTGGGCTGGATGGCTGGCCCGGCGTGTATCGTTCCCAAACAGAGTATTGCTTTGTACGAAGCCGCCCGTGCGGGTGACTGGCACAGAGCCATGGAACTTCAGCGCCCGCTGTGGCGCATCAATGAAATCTTTGCCCGTTATTCTATTGCTGGCTGTATTAAAACGGCGCTGCAATTGCAGGGGTTTGCGGTAGGCGACCCGTTGCCACCTCAGCAACCGTTGGATGAAAAGGCGCGTAAGGAGATCGCTGACGTTTTGGCGTCTGTCGATTCCCTCTGATAAACACACATGTATTATTTTTCACGCTGTAAAGGTGTGGGGTTTTCTGCACCTTGATGTTTTGCAGTACCTATTAAAAAGAGAAAAGGAATCATCGAAGGATGAGCGCGTTACCTATTATTATTGATTGTGATCCGGGGATAGATGACGCGATTGCGTTATTAAGTGCATTTGTGGCACCAGAGTTGGATATTCGCGGTATTTGTACCGTGTGCGGTAACCAGCCGTTGGAAAAGACGGTACGTAATGCGTTGCAAATTGTTGAACTAGGTCAGCGAACGGATATCCCTGTCTTCGCCGGTTGTCATCGGCCGCTGCTGCGTGACCCTATTCATGGTCAGTTTCACGGCGAAAGTGGGTTGGGTCAGACGGTGTTGCCTGCGCCGCAAAAACAGGCCGAAGCACAGCATGCGGTGAATTTTATTATCGAACAGTGTCGGCAGGCGAGCGCTGACGGCACGCCGATCACGCTGTGTACGTTAGGGCCGTTAACCAACGTGGCAACGGCGCTGCGTATGGCGCCTGAGATTGCTGACGGGATTGCGCGCATTGTGATGATGGGGGGCGCATACCGCGAAGCGGGCAACCGCAGCCTGACATCTGAATTCAATATGATTGCCGATCCGCAGGCCGCCAAGGTGGTGTTTGATTCATCGATTGCCCTCGTTGCTCTCCCGCTGGATGTGACGCATCAGGTGATTTTGACGCCAGAATTAGTGGCACGTTTTATTGCATTATCTGGACGCATTTCTGCGCCGTTAGGTGAAATGATGGCGTTTTGGGATCGCAATGACATCCGTCGCTATGGCTCACGCGGCGGCCCGCTACACGATCCGTTGGTCATCGCCTGGGTTCTGGCTCCGCACTGTTTCACAACGGAAAAAGCCAGTGTTTATATCGAGCAAGAAAGCGAACTGTGCATGGGGCAGACCGTTGCCGACTGGTACGGAAAAACCGAACGTGAGCCGAATGTGGATGTGGTGACGGGGGTGGATGCCAAACAGGTTGTCGAACTGTTTGCTGACCTATTGAGCCGCTACAGAGAGGATGTCTGACATGGTTCGAGAACGCATTATTATTGATACCGATCCCGGCGTTGACGATGCCATAGCCATCTGGCTGGCATTGGCTTCGCCTGAACTGGACGTACTCGGGATCACTGTTGTGGCCGGTAATGTACCGCTTGCCGCCACGCTGCCGAATGCGTGCAACGTGGTGGGTGTGACGGGCAGAACCGACGTGCCGATTTTTGCTGGTGCTTCACGCCCGCTCATCCGCGATCAGGTTTTCGGTAAATACGCGCAGATAGGTAAGTTTTCCTCTGAATGGGTGCCAGAAGGCACGCTGTCGCCGGAAGAGGAACACGCCGTCGATTTTCTGGTGCGGATGACGCGTCAGGCGGCGGCGGACAATAACCCGATCACCATTTGTTCACTCGGTCCGATGACCAATCTGGCGTTGGCGCTATGCTTTCATCCTGATGTCGCTCGCGGTATTAAACAGATTGTCTCCATGAGCTGTGCCTTTACCGCGATGGGGAATCGCGTACCGTGGGCAGATTTTAACGTCTATGCCGATCCACATGCCGCGGAAATCGTTTTTTCTTCCGGCGTTCCCATTGTCATCATGCCGCTGGATATGACCTTCCAGGCTTTGATTCAGACAGAACAGATTGATGATATCGCACGCAGCGGCGGTGCGCCGGGTAAGGCGATGGCAGCGCTGCTGCGTATGTTTGACCGTAGCGAGGTGGAACGCTTTGGCCGTGAAGGTGGACCGATTCATGATGCAACCGTCATTGCGTGGCTGTTGCAGCCAGCGTTGTTCAAATCAAAACGTGCTCGCGTCGGGGTAGAGGTTTCTGGTAAGACCGCGGGTTACGCATTCGCCGATTTTTATCACAAACTGGGTGAGCCAGAGAATGCGCTGGTCATGCGGGACATCGACGAACAAGGCTTTCTTGAGCTGATTGCCGAGCGCCTGCGCCACTATTCTTCAGAAGACCTCAATGGTTCTGAAGAACCAAACGGTTCCGGGGGGCGTTAATGATAGCCTACCTGCTGAGCCGAATCGGACAAACGCTGCTGACGCTGGCTGTTATGTCGGTGCTGGTGTTTGTGGGTGTGTACATGGTCGGTAATCCGGTCGATATGTTGTTGAGTGCGACCGCCACGCCAGCAGAGCGGCTGGCGGTGATTCAGTCCTTTGGCCTGGATAAGCCCGTCTGGGAACAGTATGGGCTATTTGTCTGGAACGCCTTGCAGGGCGACATGGGCAACTCTTTTATCTTTAACCAACCCGCGCTGACGCTCATTTTTCAGCGCATGCCCGCCACGCTCGAACTGGCGATGGTGGCGTTCGTGATGGCGCTGGTTATCGGTATTCCGCTGGGGATTTATGCTGGCCTGAAGCCAGACAGCGCGGTATCCAAATCCATCATGACCTTTTCCATCCTCGGCTTTAGCCTGCCCACGTTCTGGATCGGGCTGGTGATGATCATGCTGTTCAGCGTGAAGCTCGGCTGGCTGCCGTCCTCTGGCCGGGGCGATACTCACGATCTCTTCGGTATTCCATTCAGTTTTCTGACCCGCGATGGTCTCGAACACCTGCTTTTACCCGCGTTTAACCTTGCGCTGTTTAAAATCTCGCTGGTTATCCGCCTAATGCGTGCGGGCGTGATGGAGTGTCTGCAACAGGATTATGTGCAGTTTGCCCGCGCGAAAGGGCTGTCAGAAACCCGTATCGTACTGGTTCATGTGCTGCGCAACACGCTGATTCCACTGATTACCGTGCTGGGGCTGGAGCTAGGGTCGCTGATCGCGTTCGCCGTGGTCACGGAAACCATTTATGCCTGGCCGGGCATGGGCAAGCTGATTATCGATTCGATCGCTGTGCTCGACCGTCCGGTTATCCTGGCTTATCTGATGATTACCGTCGTGATGTTCAGCGTGATTAACCTGCTGGTCGATTTGCTGTATGTGCTGGTCGATCCGCGCGTGCGGTTGGGAGGGGACAAGGGATGACAGGGAATACGATACACCAGCCCACTGCCGTGCAAAAAACCGCCCATCCGGTGATGCGCGTTATGATGGCGCTGTTCAACGATCGGCTGGCGTTGTGCGGGATGATCATGCTGGCGATTTTTGTGCTGCTGGCGTTGCTTGCTCCTCTTTTGTCACCGCAGAATCCCTACGATCTGATGCAGCTCGACATCATGGATGGCCGACTCGCTCCGGGGGCGCAGAGCATGGCGGGCATGACCTATTGGCTGGGGACGGACGATCAGGGGCGCGATCTGTTTAGCGCGATTTTATACGGTACCCGCATCAGCCTGATGGTGGGCTTCTCCAGCGCGGTGTTTGCGCTGCTGATTGGTGCCTCGCTGGGGCTGATTAGCGCCTACGTCGGTGGAAAAACGGATGCCACGATCATGCGTATCGTCGATATCCAGCTTAGCTTCCCGCCGATCCTGATTGCGTTGATCCTGCTGGCGGTGTTGGGGCAAGGGGTCGATAAGATCATTATGGCGTTGGTGGTGACGCAGTGGGCTTACTACGCGCGCACGATTCGCGGTTCAGCGCTGGTGGAACGTCGCCGTAGCTACGTGGATGCGGCGCGCAGCATGGCGCTATCCAACCGCCGTATTCTGTTTCGCCATATTTTACCGAACTGTCTGGCACCGCTGATCGTCGTGGCGACGATGCGTATTGCCTACGCCATCATGTTGGAGGCGACGCTCTCGTTTCTGGGGATCGGCCTGCCTGTAACGGAACCGTCGCTGGGGCTGCTGATCGCTAACGGTTTTGAGTACCTGATGTCGGGCGACTACTGGATCAGCTTCTTTCCGGGGCTGACGCTGTTGCTGCTGATTGTAGCGATCAATCTGGTGGGGGATGCGCTACGCGACATCCTCAATCCACGGAATTAATCTGTGGGAACGCCCATAGGAATAAGGGGTAACGAACACATGACAGCGCCGATTATGTCCGTTTCGCATCTGACCACCGCCTTTCAGGTGAACGGCGAGTGGATGAACGTGGTGCGGGATTTGTCCTTCACGATTGGTGAGAAAGAGACGGTCGCCGTAGTGGGGGAATCCGGTTCAGGAAAAAGTGTGATGGCGAAATCCATTATGCGCTTGCTGCCACCCGGTCAAAGCCGGATTGAGGGGCAAATTCAGTTCGGCGATACCGAACTGCTGTCGCTCCCCAATAAAGCGATGCAGGATGTGCGTGGCAACCGCATTGGCATGATTTTTCAGGAGCCGATGACCAGCCTGAATCCGGTTTTGCCGATTGGCTACCAGATTACGGAAGTACTGCGTCGCCATCGCGGCATGGGGAAAGCTGAAGCGCGTGCTGAAGCGGTGCGCCTGCTGGAAAAAGTCCGCATTCCGGCGGCGAAATCACGGTTGAATGAGTACCCGCAAAGTTTCTCCGGCGGGATGCGCCAGCGCGTGGTGATCGCGATTGCGCTGGCCTGCCACCCGAAACTGTTGATTGCCGACGAACCGACGACGGCGCTGGACGTCACCATTCAGGCGCAAATTCTGACGCTGATAAAAACCCTTCAGGAAGAAGAAGGGATGTCGGTGCTGTTTATCACCCACGACATGGGCGTGGTGGCGGAAGTCTCCGATCGCACGCTGGTGATGTATCAGGGCGAAATGGTGGAAAACGCCGTCACGCGGGAAATCTTCCACCATCCGCAACAGCCCTATACCCGCATGCTGCTGTCCGCCGTGCCCAAGCTCGGCTCGATGTCCGGCAGCGCATGGCCGCAGCGCTTCCCGCTGATCGATCTCAAGACGGGCGAGCGCCAACCTGTGCCGGAGGCGGTGAATACCGTGTCGGGTGAAGAACCCGTGCTGACGGTCAAAAATCTGGTCACCCGATTTGATATCCGATCAGGGTTTTTCCGTCGGTTGTCCGGGCGAGTTCACGCGGTGGAGAATGTTTCGTTCGATCTCTGGCCGGGAGAAACGCTCGCGCTGGTTGGGGAGTCGGGCTGTGGGAAATCCACTACCGGTCGGTCGATTATCCGCCTCAACGACGCCGTCAGCGGCGACATTCAACTGCTGGGGAAAAATATCCTCACGGCGGATAAGCGTGAGCTGACGGATTCGCGGCGGCAGATTCAGATGGTGTTTCAGGATCCGTATGAAAGCCTGAATCCGCGCATGCGGATAGGGGAAGCTATCGCCGAACCGATGCTGCTGCACGGTCTGGCGACCCGACAGAATGTGAATGCAAGAGTGAGCGCGTTGCTGGAACAGGTGGGGTTATCCGGCGATATGGCCTCGCGTTTCCCGCATCAGTTCTCCGGCGGGCAACGTCAGCGCGTGTGTATTGCGCGTGCGCTGGCGCTGGAGCCGAAAGTGATTATTGCCGATGAATCGGTGTCGGCGCTGGATGTGTCCGTCAAGGCGCAGGTGATCAACCTGATGCTGGATCTCCAGCAGAAGCTGGGGCTGTCATTCCTGTTTATCTCGCACGATATGGCGGTGGTCGAGCGCATCAGCCACCGCGTAGCGGTGATGTATCTCGGCGAAATCGTGGAGATAGGGCCACGTTCGGCGATCTTCGACAATCCGCAGCATGATTACACCCGACGTCTGATTTCAGCCGTGCCCGTGCCTGACCCAGACACCCGTCCGGTGCGTAATATCACCAATGATGAATTGCGCAGCCCGATGCGCGCACCTGATTTCCATCCTCCTGCACGTCGCTATAAGCAGGTTGGCGAAGGGCATTTTGTCTTAGAGCAGTCAGCGTAACACGGAATATAAAAACGGACTTTCCTCTTGAGTGAGGAAAGTCCGTTTAATTTTTTGATTGTCTATCAGCAGCCATTATTTGTAGATAACGGCGCTGCCGCGCAGTTGGTTATCACCGGTAGCAGAGGTGATAGTGAAGGCGCTGGCACCGGCTTTTTCTGCTTTCTGAGCCAACTGCGCTTGCAGTGAATCCAGGTTACGAGCGGTTGCGCTGACGACACCCACTTTTTCCAGCCCTTGAGCCTGTTGTGAAGACACCAGGTCCGCGGCGAAAGCACCAAAAGACAGGGTAGAAAGTACGACAGCAGCGGCGAAGAATTTTACGTTTTTCATGTGATGTATCCTATTCAATGTTGTTTGGAGTGAAAGGTCATTTCCTTTCGATGAAGAGGATATTACGCCGATGCTTCGAGAAGGGAAAACGGAGTGTTTTGAGAATATCTGTCAATATTTTTGATGGTAAATTGGTGCGCCGTTAGGGTGTTGAGCACATCAACAATCTGGCCGTAGCAGGTGGTCATTTTCCTGACGAGCAGGCCTATATTCAACGCTGGCCTGGGCCAGCACTCAGCCGCTGCACTGCCGGTTAAGCATCACCAGATTGGTGTCGATATTCCGTTGGTGAGCAACCGAATTTCTTTTTGAATGCGCGGGAAAAATACGGCATGTCGGTGAATCCAGAATGCCAGGCTATCTGGCCGATGGGAGCCGCTGAATGAAGCGGTGACCGCAGCGCTTCCGCCGATTTCTCCAGTCGTTGGTCAAGCACATATCTTCCAAAAGACGTGCCATCATGGTGTAACAGCATGTTCAGATAGCGCGCTGAGATACCAAATGATTCAGCAATAGTGGCCGCTGATAGCGTGGTATCCGAAAGGTGCTGGTCGATCATGATTTTAATCTGGAACAGTAAACCCTGATGTGTCCTGCCAGATCTTTTGGCGCCGGATTCGTCGGAGATAATGACGGCCAGGAGTTCAAGGAACTGACCGTATAAGACGGAAGCATGCTGGCATGTCATATCCTCTGGCTGCGTCATCAGATTGTTCAATAGCATCTGAAGAAAAGGCATCAATGCATGCTGCTTACCAAACGCATGTGCAACAAGATGCTCTGTTTTTCCCAGCCTTAGCCCCAAATGCTCAGTGGGGATTTGCACCACATGTTGCCGCGTTTCACTATGAAGGTGCAATTCGTAAGGGAAGCGAGTGTCGTAAAGTCCGAACTCCCCTTGCCCGAGACAAGCATGATTCCCCGCCTGAAGTACGGATGTTTTTCCGTGGCTGATAAAGCTCAACAACACCAGATTGTCAGCATGGTTACTAGCCCCTTTGCGGCATCTGATGACGTCCTGAGCACTGCAACTGACTTCTGATAGCCTCAAGTCTCCCCATAGCCCAGATCTGATCAATCCACGCCGTTCACTGCCGGAAAACGTACTTTCCAGCGGAACGAATGTGCGGCTGATGGCATGACGCCAGTAATCTCCACGTTCGGCATACGAAATATCAGCGGTGTTATAAGTATCCATGTCAGCATCCTCAGGACTGATTAAGTCGTTCGATGCAAATTTCAAACCAGTTCCTTCCCAGACAAGCATCCCTTCCTTCTTGTCATAACGTCGCCCGTGCCGGAGACGGTATATCTGTTACCCGCAGTGTTATTTCACCAGGAGACAGAAACATGATGAATAAACCTATTACCGTGGCCTGCGTACAGGCAGCACCGGTCTTTATGGATCTCGACGGCACAGTAGATAAAACCATTAAGCTGATTGGTGAGGCCGCACAGAAAGGCGCAGACCTGATTGCTTTTCCAGAAACCTGGATACCCGGCTACCCGTGGTTTCTGTGGTTAAATTCACCCGCCGCGAATATGCCTCTGGTTTATGCGTACCATCAGCACTCTTTGGTCTTGGACAGTATCCAAGCCCGACGTATTGCGGATGCAGCGAAGCAAAATAATATCGTTGTGGCGCTGGGTTTTAGTGAGCGTGACCATGGCAGCCTCTATATTTCACAGTGGATTATCGGCAGTGACGGGGAAACCATTGGTACCCGTCGGAAACTCAAAGCCACACACGTGGAGCGTACGCTATTCGGAGAAAGTGATGGTTCGTCGCTGACAACCTGGGAGACTCCGCTGGGCAACATCGGGGCGCTGTGCTGCTGGGAACACCTTCAGCCGCTTTCTCGTTATGCCATGTATTCGCAGCATGAAGAGATCCACATCGCCGCCTGGCCAAGCTTTAGCCTCTACACCAGCGCAACGGCAGCATTGGGTCCAGAGGTCAATACCGCTGCTTCGCGCCTGTATGCCGCAGAAGGGCAGTGTTTCGTGATTGCGCCTTGCGCGGTGGTCTCTGCCGAGATGGTGGCGTTCCTTTGCCCGGACGAGGAGCGCAAAGCACTACTTAGCGCTGGAGGCGGACACGCCCGCATTTATGGTCCAGATGGACGAGATCTCGTCGCTCCGCTCGGTGAGGATGAAGAGGGGTTGCTCATTGCTGAACTGGATCCTGCTGCCATTACCTTTGCCAAATTAGCCGCCGATCCGGTAGGCCACTATTCACGTCCAGACGTCACTCGGCTTCTTTTCAATCCTTCGGCTAATACGCCTGTAGTGAAAAAGGAGTCATTCCCAGAGACACTCAGTGAACCGCTTACCGAAGAGGAAGAATAGACATGGAATCTGCCATCCAGAAACGGGGCTTTTGCGGCAGAACAACGGGGAATCTTCATGAAAAAAATATATGGTAGTACCGGATTTCTTTTCGCCGCGTCTCTCTGCGTGCCGGCCCACGCGCTTGAGTTCTCACCCGGGGACTATGAAATGTTGCCGGCAGATAAAAACCTGGCGTTGGCTTATTTTCAGTATGCTCACAGCGATGCGTTTTTCTCGCAGGATAAAAAAGTCGCTGGCGATTATCGATTACGGACAGAAGCCACGCTGCTGCGCTTTATTCATGGATTTCGCCCAACGGAAGATATCAGTATCGAGCCGCAAATGATTATTCCGTTTGCCAAGGCGGATGCGATGGGGGATGCGAGTTCACTCGGAAACGCTTCCGGTATGGGAGATATTGTTCTGGGGGTGCCTTTCAAGTTCAGGGTGAATAACTCAGGCGCGGATATTCTTGCTCTGGCACCGTTTATTTATGCTCCAACCGGAGCCTACGATAATGAACAAGCGATAAATATTGGCGAAAATCGCTGGCGTTATTTATTGCAGGGGGTGTGGATCCATCATTTCTCCGATTCCTGGGCTTTTGATACCGGAGTGGATGTCTCCTGGACGACGGCAAATGGTGAATTCGGAGCAAATAAAACCACGCTCAAGCAAAGTCCACGCTATGAATATCAGGCGTATCTTCGCTATAACCTGACACCAGCCACCCAGTTTGGGGTCGGCGGCGGATGGATAACGGGAGCGGAGAGCCGTATTAATGGCGTGAGTCAGGATGACCGGCTCGACAGTACTTATGTCCGTCTCTCTGCGTCTCATTTCATTACGCCTGGCGTTCAGCTTCAGCTATCAGGTGGTCGGGATCTTTCCGTCGAACAGGGATTCAAACAGGATACCAACCTCAGTCTGAGGCTTGGCTTTCTTTTCTGACATTAACCCAATGAGATACATAGCGATTCAGCCGCTGGGTATCTCATATTATTGAATCATGCTGACTTATTTTCACGAGAGCGCCCAGCGCTAGGATGACCTCGCTATCGCTGGCGGAGTGACAGAAAGTGATGTGGTTGGCGGGGTGAGAACGCGTTCCAGGACATTCGCTTCCAGTTCCGCCAGCTTTGCCGAACCGCGACGCCGTGGTCGGGGTAAATCGACCGTGATATCCAACCCTACGCGACCTTCTTCGATCAGAATCACGCGGTCGGCCAGCGCAATGGCTTCGGAGACATCGTGTGTGACCAGCAACACGGTGAACCCATGTTGGAGCCACAGATTTTCGATCAGGCTTTGCATCTCGATACGGGTCAAGGCATCCAGCGCCCCTAGCGGTTCATCCAGCAGCAGTAAGCGTGGATGATGAATGAGCGCACGCGCCAGCGCGACGCGCTGTTTCTGACCACCGGACAGTGCCGCCGGCCAGTCGCTCGCGCGATCCGCCAGCCCGACAGCAGCCAGCGCGTCCTGCGCTTTCTCCCGCCAGTTGCCGCGCAGCCCCAATCCGACATTATCGATTACCTTTTTCCACGGCAGCAGGCGCGCTTCCTGAAACATCAGCCGCGTGTCGTCTTTCGCGCTGCTGAGCGGCGCGGTGCCGGTCAGCAGTTCGCCGCTGCTGGCGGCTTCCAGCCCGGCAAGCAGGCGCAGCAGGGTGCTTTTGCCGCAGCCGCTGCGGCCGACGATGGCCACAAACTGCCCGGAAGGAATGCGCAACTGCACGTCATTCAGCACGGTGCGGTGGCCGTAGTGCTTGGTGATGGCGTCGAGCGTCAGCGGCGTCCCTTTGGTGAGCGGCGACGGTGAATGAGAGTGCGTTGCAGAATCGGTAACAGCGGTCATGATGCGTCCCCCGATGAGGTTTGATAAGCCGGATTCCAGCGCAGCCAAATGCGCTCCAGCCCCTGCGCGCTGATATCGGCCAGCTTGCCGAGCAGGGCGTAAAGGATGATGGCGACCACCACCACGTCTGTTTGCAGAAATTCGCGGGCGTTCATGGCGAGGTAGCCGATGCCGGAGTTGGCAGAAATGGTTTCCGCGACGATGAGCGTTAGCCACATAAAGCCCAGCGCAAAACGAATACCGACCATGATAGATGGCAGCGCACCGGGCAGCACCACCTGAGAGAACAGGCTAATACCGGAAAGGCCATAACTACGCGCCATTTCCAGCAGACCGCGATCGATGTTTTTAATGCCGTGATAGGTGTTGAGATAAACCGGGAACAGCGTACCCAGCGCGACCAGAAAGATCTTGGCCGCCTCATCAATGCCGAACCACAGGATCACCAGCGGAATGAGTGCCAGATGAGGCACGTTGCGGATCATCTGCACCGAACTGTCCAGCAGGCGCTCGCCCCAGCGTGACAGCCCGGTGATAAAACCAAGCACCAATCCGATACTGCCGCCGATAGCAAACCCGATCAGGGCGCGCCAACCGCTGATAGCCAGATGCTGCCAGAGCTCGCCGTTAGCGATGAGCGACCACCCTGCGGTGATCACTGAACTGGGCGCAGGCAGAATTCGGTTAGATAGCCAGCCGAACTCGACGGAGACCTGCCACGCGACCAGTAGCGTCACGGGGAGCAGGAAAGGCGCAAACCGCTGTGCCAGTGAAGAGAGCGTTCTTGCCATGATCGGTTCCTCAGCTTTGCGAAACGTTGCGCGGCACATAACGATTTGCCACCACTTCTCCCGCATTGCTCACCGCATGCAGAGGCGTGGGCTGCTGTGCCAGATCGAGGTGCGGGAACAGCAGTTCGCCCACGCGATACGCCTCTTCCAGATGTGGATAGCCGGACAGAATAAAGGTATCAATCCCGAGATCGGCGTATTCCTGAATGCGTTCGGCCACCGTCGGGCCATCGCCAACCAGCGCGGTACCCGCGCCGCCGCGCACCAGACCGATGCCTGCCCACAGATTCGGGCTGATCTCCAGCTTGTCCTTTTTGCCGCCGTGCAGGGCGGCCATGCGCTGCTGACCGACAGAATCGAAACGCGCGAGCGCCGCCTGTGCGTCGGCGATGGTTTTTTCATCCAGATGGGAAATCAGCCGATCGGCAGCTTGCCAGGCCTCTTCAGTGGTTTCCCGCACGATGACGTGCAGGCGAATACCGAAGCGAACCTCACGACCTTGCGCCGCCGCTTTGGCGCGGACTTCCGCCAACTTTTCTTTAACTTGCTCAGGCGGTTCACCCCATGTCAGGTAGAGATCGACCTGCTCTGCCGCCAGATTCTGCGCGGCCTCAGAGGAACCACCAAAGTAGAGCGGTGGACGCGGCTGCTGAACGGGCGGATAAAGCAGTTTGGCGTCTTTGACCTGAATATGTTTGCCTGCGAAATCGACGGTTTCACCTTCCAGTAGTCTGCGCCAGATATGAGTGAATTCCGCCGAGGCTTCGTAGCGTTCTTCATGGCTGAGGAACAGCCCTTCGGCGGCCAACTCTTCCGGGTCGCCGCCAGTCACCAGATTGAACAGCGCCCGACCGTTCGACAGCCTGTCCAGCGTCGCGGCCTGACGTGCGGCGATGGTGGGGGAAATCACACCGGGGCGCAGGGCGACGAGAAATTTTAGCCGCTGCGTCACTGGAATGAGCGAGGCTGCAACGAGCCAGGAATCCTCGCAGGAGCGACCTGTCGGCAGCAGTACGCCGCCGAATCCTTGCCGCTCAGCGGCCTGTGCCACCTGTTGCAGGTAGCTGTAGTCAACATGACGTGCGCCCTCAGTGCTACCAAGATAGCGACCGTCTCCGTGGGTGGGCAGAAACCAGAATACGTTAAGACTCATGGTGTTAACTCCTTGAACAATCTTGTTTGGGATAAGCGGGTTAGTTCGCTTTGGGACGCCAGACGCGCTCTGCGATATTGACCTTCACTGGCACCAGCCGATTTTCATAAAACAGGTCGGCGGTGGATTGCTGTGCCTGTATCGTGGCGGCATCCAGCGGTTCGACAGTGGTCGGTGGGCGATGATCGAGCGCCGTTTCAATCACTTTTTCCGGCAGTCCTACCGCGTTTGCCAGCAGTGTGACGCTTTGCGCCCGGTCGCTGATCGTTAAGGCATCCGCCTTGGTCAGCACGTCCAGCACCTGACGAATAAAGGTGCCGTGCGCCTCGGTGTAAGGACGGCCAGCCAGATAGAAGGAACCGGTTTTGCCCAGCCCGCTGCTGTCAACCAGTACGCGGACGCCGCCTTCCAACAGCGCGGCGGAATAGTAGGGATCCCAAATTGCCCATGCATCGACGTTGCCTTGCTGGAAGGCGGCGCGGGCGTCAGCAGGGGTCAGGTAGGTCGGTTTGATATCGGTAAATTTCAGCCCGTCGCGTTGCAGCGCTCGCAGCAGCGTGTTGTGCGCACTGGAGCCTTTCTGGAAGGCGACCTTACGACCTTTTAGGTCGGAAACAGTTTTCACCGGGCTGTCTTCCCGCACCAGAATCACTTCGGCTTCGGGCTTCGGCGGTTCCACGCCGACATACAGCAGGTCAGCGCCGGCGGCCTGCGCAAAAATAGGCGGGATATCGCCGGTACCGCCCAGATCGATGCTGCCAACATTAAGCGCTTCCAGCATCTGCGGCCCGGCAGGGAATTCAATCCAGCTGATTTTGGTGTTGGGGAACTGCTTTTCCAGCAGTTGGTGCGATTTTGCCAGCACCAGACTGACCGAGCCTTTCTGGTAGCCGACGCGTAATTGCGTCGGGACGCTGTCCTGCGCATGAGCGGCGGACATGAGCAGCACGGCACCGGTGGCCAGAATGGTGGGGAGCTGGCGCAGCCGCGCCGTCACGTTGTTCCATAATGACGCGCTTTCTCCACGCCCTTCCGTGACCGATTGTTTCATCATCAATGACATGCTTGTGGTCTCTCCCTTATAACTAAAAATTAAAATACACCGAGAAAATGAAACATCAGGTGATAAACATAACAGGTGGAGGGCGGGCTTTTTAAATCTCAATTTGTCGTTTTTATAGCCAAAAGTAGAAAATGCCTGAAATCAGCACACTTAGCGTTATAAGCACAGCAATAGTGGGTTTTATCTGTCCTTCACGTCTGAAATACGTTTTCCATGACCTGCCTCACATTGTTTCCGGCAATGTCTACTATTTCGTGAACCTATTCTCATATCTTGTTTTTTTTCATGGAAAACGGTTTCCATTGTGTTTCCATGAAAGGGTTTCTAATGCATATATCCAATGGCCGTGTTGATTCACGATGCTTTATTGATGACGTTTTTTTATTCATAACGCTTTTTATTCGTAACGCTTTTTATTCATAACGTAATGCGACGGGGTATTGAAAATGAAAAGGATCATGCTTTGTTGTTCCGCTGGGATGTCTACCAGCCTTTTAATGAGAAAGATGAAGGAGGCGGCCAGCTCACGTGGTCTGGACGTTGAGATTGCCGCCTACGCCGCCCATGAATTTGATGAACAGGTCGGGAAGTATGACATTGTGCTGCTGGGGCCACAGGTGAAATATATGCTGGCGTCCTTTCAGGAGAAAGCCGCGGGAAAAGGCGTGCCCGTAGCAGCGATAGACATGATGGATTACGGTATGCAGCGCGGTGACAACGTGCTGGATTTCGCCTTTTCACTGATCGAAAAATCAGGACAACCGCTATGAGTGGCCTCTATCAGTCGATGGTGAATATCATCGAGCAAAAAATTACCCCGCTGGCGGGTGTGGTGGGACAACAGCGTCACATCATCGCGATTCGTGATGGTTTTATCGCCGCGCTGCCTTTCATGATCATCGGTTCGTTTATGCTGGTGTTCATTTTCCCGCCGTTTGCGCCGGATACCACGCTGGGATTTGCCCGCGCGTGGCTCGATTTTTCCGTTGCCTACCGTGAACAGCTGATGCTGCCGTACTACCTCAGTATGGGGGTCATGACCTTCTTTATCTCGGTGGGGATTGGGGCCAGCCTCGGCAAGCATTACAAGCTGGATCCGATCATGACCGGCCTGCTGGCGCTGATGGCATTCTTGCTGGTGGCGGCGCCTTATCACGAGAAGCAAATTTCCACCCAGTACTTCTCTGGGGAAGGGATTTTTACCGCGATTCTGACCGCGATTTATGCGGGTGAGGTGTATGCCTGGCTGAAGAAACGTAACATCACAATTCGCCTGCCGAAAGAGGTGCCGACTGGC
The DNA here is from genome assembly GCF_000803315.1 of Pectobacterium actinidiae. Taxonomy (NCBI): domain Bacteria; kingdom Pseudomonadati; phylum Pseudomonadota; class Gammaproteobacteria; order Enterobacterales; family Pectobacteriaceae; genus Pectobacterium; species Pectobacterium actinidiae. The sequence goes on along the minus strand of NZ_JRMH01000002.1, from coordinate 491,767 downwards.
GTGGCGCGTTCGTTTGAAATCCTCATTCCGGTGCTGGTCATCGTCGCGACGCTGCATCCGTTTAATCTGTTCATCCAGTCTGCGACCGGCATGATTATCCCGGAAGCCATCATGCACCTGCTGGCACCGCTGATTTCGGCGTCGGATTCGCTGCCTGCGATTCTGATTTCGGTATTTATTTGCCAGATTTTGTGGTTTGCCGGGATTCACGGCGCGCTGATCGTTACCGGGATTATGAACCCGTTCTGGATGACCAACCTGGCACTGAATCAGGCTGCGCTTTCGGCGGGAGCGCCGCTGCCGCATATTTATTTGCAGGGCTTCTGGGATCACTACCTGCTGATCGGCGGGGTCGGTTCCACGCTGCCGCTGGCCTTTTTGCTGCTGCGTAGTCGCGCCGTTCATCTGCGTACGATTGGCCGTATGGGCGTAGTGCCGAGCTTTTTCAACATCAACGAACCGATTCTGTTTGGCGCGCCGATCATCATGAATCCGCTGCTGTTCCTGCCGTTTATTTTCGTGCCGATGGTCAATGCTGTCATTGCCTATACGGCGACGAAGCTCGGCTGGATCGCGCAGGTGGTTTCCCTGACTCCGTGGACGACGCCTGCACCGATTGGCGCATCATGGGCGGCGAACTGGGCGTTTAGCCCAGTGATCATGTGTTTGCTCTGCATGGTGATGTCGGCCGCGATGTATTACCCGTTCCTGAAAGTCTATGAGCGCACGTTGCTCAAACAGGAGCAGGAGAAACAACAGCAGGCCGCAGGCGAAGCCAGCGCCAGCGTATAAACACGAGTGAAGCAGAGAGGAACGTATGCACGATCATCTTCAGAACGATTTTCGCTTTCCCGCGAATTTTTGGTGGGGCAGCGCCAGTTCGGCACCGCAAACGGAAGGCGAAAGCCTCAACGATGGTAAAAGCGCCACCGTGTGGGACGAATGGTTTGCCACGCAGCCCGGCCGTTTTCACCAGCAGGTTGGGCCGGCGGATACTTCCACGTTTTATCAGCACTGGCGTGAAGATATCGCGTTGCTGAAGACGCTGAATCACAACACGTTCCGAACGTCGATCTCCTGGGCGCGGCTGATTCCTGATGGCGTCGGTGAGCCGAATCCGCAGGCGGTCGCGTTTTATAATCAGATCATTGATGAAATGCTGGCGCAGGGCATCACGCCGTTTATCAATCTGTTCCATTTTGATATGCCGATGGTGATGCAACGGATGGGCGGCTGGGAAAACCGGGCGGTGGCGGCGGCCTATGCAGGCTATGCAGCGACCTGCTTCCGCCTGTTTGGTGACAGAGTAAAGCACTGGTTTACGTTCAATGAACCCGTGGTGCCGGTCGAAGGCGGGTATCTGTATGATTTCCACTACCCGAACGTGGTGGATTTCAAACGAGCTGCCACGGTGGCGTACCACACCATGCTGGCGCACGCGCTGGCGGTGAGGGCGTATCGCGAGCAGTCTCAGGGCGGGGAAATTGGCATTATCCTCAACCTGACGCCTTCCTACCCGCGATCGCAGCATCCGGCGGATGTCAAAGCCGCCAACATTGCCGATCTGATGTTTAACCGCAGTTTCCTTGATCCTGCGCTGAGGGGCGAATATCCGCAGGAACTGGTCGATCTGCTACATCAATACGGCCAACTGCCGAGCTGTCAGCCTAACGATCGGGCGCTGCTGGCCGATGGGATTGTCGATCTGCTGGGCATTAACTATTACCAGCCGCGCCGTATTCAGTGCCGCGACAGTCTGGTCAACCCTGATAGCCCGTTTATGCCCGAGTGGTTCTTCTCCAGCTATGACATGCCGGGACGCAAAATGAATCCCTATCGCGGTTGGGAAATTTATGAACCGGGCATCTATGACATCCTGACCAACCTGCGGGTGAATTACGGCAATCCGCGCTGCTTTATTTCGGAAAACGGCATGGGGGTGGAGAATGAACAACGTTTCGATGCCAACGGCCAGATTCAGGATGATTACCGCATCGATTTTGTCCGCGATCACCTGAAATTTGTACACAAAGGTATCGCGGAAGGCAGTAACTGCCTCGGCTACCATATGTGGACGTTTATCGATAACTGGTCGTGGTCGAATGCCTATAAAAACCGCTATGGTTTCGTGCAACTGGATTTGGCGACGCAAAAACGCACGGTGAAGAAAAGCGGGGAATGGTTCGCGGCGATAGCGGCCGAAAATGGTTTCTGAGGACAAGGTTTTTTGAAGACAAGCGCGCATAAAAAAACCGGCTTGCCCTGATGAGGAGGCAAGCCGGAAAGAGGGTAATACGTGATGTCTTGCAGGTGTTTCTATGATGACTTATCGGGATAAAAACTCTGGGTAAACAACGATTAGTTGAAGATTACCGCAGAGCCACGCAGCTGATCGTTACCGGTCGCAGACGTGATGGTATAAGCTTTAGCGCCTGCTTTTTCTGCTTTCGCCGCGAGCTTAGCCTGTAGTGAGCTAAGGTCTTTAGCCGTAGCGGTAACGACGCCTGCTTTTTCCAGGTTCTGAGCCTGTGAAGGTGACACATATTCAGCAGCAGAAGCACCGAAAGTCATGGTAGCGAGAACAACAGCAGCAGCGATGGTTTTTACGTTTTTCATGATGTCTTATCCTTTTCTGTTTGATAGGTGAAAGGGGGCTGCCCTTTCGATATGAAGAATGTTACGCCGATGCTAATGAATTAAAAAACGGATGTTATTGAGGTATTCTTTCTATTTTTTTGAATGACAATTATGATTGTTTTTTGTTTTTTTTAAATAAAAAACAATATGTTATACATAAAACTGAGTTTTATTTACAAAACACTGACTGATATTGAATAAGTGGGGTGATGGCTTGTCTGATGAGGTTCAACTAACATTTAATGCTGTAGGTCATCAACTTACTAACATTAATTGCTGGTCATGCGATGGAATGTGGCTGGTTTATGATGTAAGACCTTATGGATCTTCATTCACAGGACTGACCATTGAACGAATACACCTGAAAAGTCTGAAGACCGAGGTGATTTACCGTGCGACGGCGGGGGCGCATGTGGGCGTGGTGACCTGTAGCCCGCAGGAGCCGCTGCGCTATGTCTTTATCCACGGGCCGGAAAATCCAGACGGCGAGTGGCAGTATGACTTTCACCATCGTCGCGGAACGATAGTGGCGGATCGCCAGCGCGATGAGGCCATCACGCTCGATGCCTTCTCTATTACGCCGCCTTATCAGGCCGGCGCGCTGCGTGGTGGTACGCATGTCCACGTCTTCAGCCCGGATGCCAGCCGCCTGAGCTTTACCTATAACGACCACGTACTGCATGAGTGCGATCCGGCACTGAACTTGCGCAACGTGGGTGTCGCCGTGCCGCTACAGGGCGTTGTGGTTGAGAAAAGCCATCCTCGTGAATATGACGGCAGCCACTATTGTGTGCTGGTCAGCAAAACGACGCCGCAGCCGCAGCCCGGTAGTGATGAAATCAATCGCGCCTATGAAGAAGGCTGGGTGGGGGCTTCGGGCTATATCCGGCAAGATGGCTCGCGCCAACGCTGGGCGCTAGCGTTTATCGGCGATACGCGTGCGGCGGACGGGACAACGGTGCCAGAGATCTTTATCGTCGATTTGCCGGACGCGCTGGAAGAGTACGCCACAACAGGCGATGCGCCACTGATGGGCACGGCAACGTCAATGCCTGCACCACCTGCGAGTGTGCAGCAGCGACGTTTAACCTTTACGCACTCGCGCCGTTATCCTGGTTTGGTCAATCAGCCGCGCCACTGGCTACGTGCCTCGCCCGACGGCAGTGAGATTGCGTTTCTGATGCGGGATGAGGCAGGTGTGGTGCAGCTGTGGACGCTTTCCCCGAATGGCGGTGAACCAAGACAGGTAACGCGCACGGAACACGGCGTACAGTCTGCCTTTAACTGGCACCCGGACGGACATTCTCTGGCATTTGTGTGTGATAACAGCATCATGCTGTGTGATGCGGAAAGTGGTGAGCTTATTCGGCTGACGGCGCGGACGGACAGTGCACCGAGTGCGGATGCCGTGGTCTTTTCCCCTGATGGGGAGCACATTGCGTATATGCGGGAGATTGACGGTTTTAATCAGCTTTTCGTCGTCGCAACGGCGTAGCGGGTTTCGCTGGTTTATGGCGAGAGTGGTGCTATCACAGCTGATTATGCGGTGTGGTGGCGAGCTGTGAACTGGCGGTCTGGCTTTGTTCTTCGCTGTGCGAAATACGTTCGCGTGTCGACAATTTGTTCTTATCGCTGCTGCCCGCGCGGTAGTAGTCGTAGGGTAGCAATAGCGTGTCAGCGACCGCCGAGAACGGCAGGTCGATCGCGACCAGCGGCATCATGGCCCAACTGGTCTCGTCGTCACGCAGCATATCCACATTGGCGCGCGTGCCGGAATAGTATCCCTGATCGCTTCCGGTATGCGTCATCACGCTGGAGCAACCGCTGGTTGCCACCGCACCGCTACCAGTAATGATGAAAGAGAACAACGCACTTTTCAGTAAGGTCATATTCCTGTCCATTAAGAACCGCTGCCAGAGCGGGTCAAAGCTTAATACTGGTCACTTAAGTCCGTTTTTAGGGGAAACACAGGGGGAGGTTCCCGCAGGACGCCTCACTTCTGTGGTCGCCCCGTGTATCTCAATGCTTAAACGATCGGTATGAGGTCAAAGCCTGCCTATCTTGAGTGTATGTGATAACGCCCACTGTGTGAGTGAATATTGCATGAAACCCAGAGATTTTTCTTTTTTGCCTCTTGAAAGTCTGAAGGGGGTCACCATATTGATGGTAAGCCGGAAGGAAAATGATATGCCGTCAGGGTATCTGTTCCGGCTGTGAGCCTGTCCTTAGGGAAGGTAAAAAATAAATCCTCGCTGCATGTTTAGGAGGCTGTTTTATGCGTAACCCCGATTTTTCCCCACTGTATCGTTCTGCTATTGGTTTTGATCGCCTGTTCAACCTATTAGAAACCGGCCAGACCCAGAGTAACGGCGGCTACCCTCCCTACAACGTCGAGCTGGTTGACGAGAACCAATACCGCATCGCGATTGCCGTAGCCGGCTTTGCCGAGCAGGAACTGGACATCACCGCACACGACAACTTATTGATTGTAAAAGGTGCCCACGCCGGTGAGCAGGTTGCCCGCAACTACCTGTATCAGGGGATTGCCGAGCGCAACTTTGAACGTAAATTCCAACTGGCCGAACATATTCAGGTAAAAGGCGCCAATCTGGAAAATGGGCTGCTGTATATCGATCTCGAACGTATCGTGCCGGAAGCGATGAAGCCGCGCCGGATTGAAATTAAGTAAATCACTATCAAATCGATTGCGCATTGCCTGAAACGGCAATGCCGTAAATGAACGCCTCGTCTGCCGAATGGGGACGACGCCAGCTATTGAACGTGGCTGGCATAAGGTACGCCCGCATGGGCATCTTAATCTCGCTTCTTAGAAGGAGTTATATTATGCGTAACTACGACTTATCACCTTTACTGCGTCAGTGGATCGGTTTCGACAAATTAGCCAGCTCAATGCAAGGCAGTCAGGAACCGGTTGATTTTCCTCCGTATAACATCGAGAAGAAAGACGACAACCACTACCGCATCACGCTGGCGCTGGCAGGGTTCCGACAGAGCGATCTGGATATCGAAGTAGAAGGCCCGCGCCTGACTGTGAAAGGTTCTCCGGCACCGACTCAGAAAGCCGTGGAATATCTGCATCAGGGGTTGGTGTTTAAACCTTTCACGCTGAGCTTTACGCTGGCAGAACACCTGCATGTGTCCGATGCACATTTTGAAAATGGCCTACTGCATATCGATCTGGTGCGTGACGTGCCGGAAGCCTTGCAGCCTCAGCGTATCGCCATCGGCGGTGGTCGTCCGGCCTTGAACCAGCAGTCTGCTGACGACGCGTCATAACGCGACATCCGCATCATTCGTTTGATGATTTCCCCGCGCTCGTATCATTACGGGCGCGGTTTTGTGTTGCCCACCACGTTTCCTACCCCGGCATTCTGCCAGAATTAAAATATACTCGTCATACTTCAAGTTGCATGTGCGTTGGCTGGTCAAATTCGTTCCAGATGAATGTGTCCGTCTCTTACCGCCTGCACGCCACTCGAGTTATTTAGGGTATAGCGGCAGTGGCATTTCCCAATAAAAACGTCCGCAAAGGATAGGGGTATGAGTGATATCGCACTTACCGTGAGTATGCTGGCGCTGGTGGCGGTTCTGGGGTTATGGATCGGTAACTGGCGGATTTACGGCGTTGGTTTAGGGATTGGCGGGGTTCTGTTCGGTGGGATCATCGTCGGTCATGTTGCCCATCAGTACCAGATTCAATTGAATGATGACATGTTGCACGTCATTCAGGAGTTCGGTCTGATCCTGTTTGTCTATACCATTGGTATTCAGGTCGGGCCGGGTTTCTTTTCCTCCCTGCGGGTATCTGGCCTGCGCCTCAATGCGTTTGCTCTGCTGACGGTGTTTCTCGGCAGTGTGGTGACCGTCCTGCTGCACAAACTGCTCAATATTCCTTTGCCTATTATTCTCGGTATTTTTTCCGGCGCGGTGACCAACACGCCTTCGCTCGGTGCGGGTCAGCAGATTTTGACCGATCTCGGTTCAAGTTCAGCATTGGTGAACCAGATGGGAACGGGCTACGCGATGGCGTATCCGCTGGGGATTTGCGGCATTTTACTAGTGATGTGGCTGATGCGCGTCCTGTTTCGCGTGGCGGTAGAGAACGAAGCAAAGCAGTTTGAGGTCAGCAACGGTCTGCATCACGAGCAGCTTCACACGATAAATGTGTCGGTGACGAATACCAATCTGCAAGGGTTGGCGATTCAGGATGTGCCGATTCTGAACCGCGACACCATCGTCTGCTCCCGCCTGAAACGCGGCGATGAGCTGATGGTGCCATCACCGCAGACGCTGATCCAACTGGGCGACTACCTGCATCTGGTTGGTGCGAAAAGCGATCTGGAGCAAGCGAGGTTGGTCATCGGTAATGAAGTGGAAACGTCGCTTTCGACGCGGGGCACCGATCTCCACGTGGAACGTGTCGTGGTGACAAATGAGAAAGTGCTGGGACGCAAGATTCGCGAACTCAATCTGAAGCAAAACTACGACGTCGTAATTTCGCGCTTGAATCGCGCGGGTGTCGAGCTGGTCGCCAGTAATCAGGCCAGCCTGCAATTTGGCGATATTCTGAATCTGGTGGGGCGGAAAACGGCGATTGATGCCGTTGCGGATATCGTGGGGAATGCGCAGCAAAAGCTTCAGCAGGTACAGATGCTGCCCGTCTTTATCGGCATCGGGCTAGGCGTACTGCTGGGTTCAGTGCCGCTGATGATTCCCGGCTTTCCCGTTGCGCTGCGGCTCGGACTGGCTGGCGGGCCGCTGGTGGTGGCGCTGGTGCTGGGACGCATCGGCGGGATCGGTAAACTTCACTGGTTTATGCCGCCCAGTGCTAACCTGGCGCTGCGTGAACTCGGCATTGTGTTGTTCTTATCGGTTGTGGGGCTGAAATCTGGCGGCGACTTCGTCGATACGTTATTAAACGGCGATGGAATGTGGTGGATTGGCTATGGCGCGCTGATTACCATTGTGCCGCTGCTGCTGGTTGGCATACTGGCGCGAACGCTGGGTAAGATGAACTATCTGACGCTGTGCGGCATGCTGGCGGGTTCCATGACCGATCCACCTGCGTTGGCATTTGCCAATGGGCTTCACCCGACCAGCGGTGCGGCGGCGCTGTCTTATGCAACGGTTTATCCGCTGGCGATGTTTATGCGAATTATGTCGCCGCAGCTGTTAGCTGTACTGTTCCTCACGCTCTAAATGTTATCAGCTGGATAAAAAATACTATTTTCTCGCCGAATAATGGCGACTTATTTCTTTATTTTTGAATAAAGGAATACCTGAGTAAATAAATAAGGAATGGATAACTGACTGTCTGGAAAAGGATTATATTACCACTATTAGGTATAAGGTTTTTTTATCACTGCTTTGTCGTTAACTTCGTTAATTTTATGTTCTTTAAATGTCAATTATTATTGAATATTAAGGGTTTTTTATAGGGAAATAAAAACCGTGGTAGTTTCTTAAATAAATTAATGAACCCCTTTAGTAACTAAAGTTACGCTATTTTATAGGCGCATTATAATACTATCTCTTCATTAATCACTTGATTTGATTAGACGAGAGAAGCAACTTCGAACCCTTGTTTTCTCGTCTTTTTTTCCGCAGATGATTCCTGTTGCGTTGTTTTCAGCAGGGTGACGAAGGAAGAATAACGAAATACCCACTCCTCCGCACGGGACATCCGTCGTGAATATCTCCTGAATCATTCGAGCACGGCTCGAAGTATGAGGGGAATACAGAATCCGTTTTAATGAAGAGTGGTGTTCTTATGTCTGCGAATAACAGCAGGTTGATAAAGCTTCTAGTTATCCTTTGTATCGCCGGTGGATTATGGTTATTGCCGGTTCCTGATGGGGTTAAACCCGATGCCTGGCATCTGATGGCGATTTTCATTGCCACCGTTGTCGGTCTGATTCTCTCTCCTTACCCGCTTGGCGCAATGGCGATGTTCAGCCTGACCACGGTCGCCATATTGGGATTATTATCCATTAAAGAGGTACTGGCGGGTTTTAGCGATCCCACTATCTGGATGATCGCCTGTGCCTTCTTTATCTCTCGCGGTTTTATCAAAACCGGCTTTGGCCGACGCATTGGTCTGCTGTTCATCAGTAAGCTGGGGAATAGCTCTCTCGGTCTGGCGTATGGTCTGGTGTTTACCGACCTGCTATTTGCTCCGGCCATGCCTTCTACGTCTGCACGCTGCGGTGGGATCATCACGCCGCTGTTCCGTTCTATTGCCGAAGCCTACGACTCCACGCCGGAAAAAGGCACGCAGCGTCGCATTGGTGCGTTCCTGGTACAGTCCATTTTCCAGTGTAACGCCGTGACTTCTGCGATGTTTATGACCTCCATGGCGGGTAACCCAATGGTGGCGAAACTGGCTTCCCAGTTCGGTATTCACATCAGTTGGACGGATTGGGCGCTGGCGACACTGCTGCCGGGCTTCCTGTCTTTGGCGCTGATTCCTTACCTGATCTACCGTTTCTACCCGCCTGAACTGAAGAAAACCTCAGAAATGCGTGCGATCGCCGTCGAAAGACTGCGTGAAATGGGCAAAATGACCCGCGATGAGTGGGTGGTGCTGGGCGTGTTCCTGGGTCTGGTGACCTTCTGGGTGCTGGGTTCCACGCTGAATATCGACGCGACGCTGACCGCACTGGCGGGCCTGAGCGTGCTGTTGCTTAGCCGTGCGCTGACCTGGGACGACGTGGTCAGTGAGAAAGAAGCCTGGCACACCGTGGTATGGTTTGCCGTATTGATGACACTGGCGGGTCAGCTCAACAAAATGGGCCTGATTGCCTGGCTGGGCGGATTGGCCGGTAATGCGGTAAGCGGGATGCACTGGCTGCCGATGTTGGGTCTGCTGCTGCTGGTGTACTACTACAGCCACTACCTGATGGCGAGCGCGATTGCTCACATCAGTGCCATGTATGCGATTTTCGTCTCTATCGCACTGGCTGCCGGTGCACCGCCGATGCTGACCGTACTGGTGTTCGGTATCTTCAGTAACCTGTTTATGTCCACGACCCACTACTCAAGTGGCCCGGCTCCGATTTTGTTCGGCACAGGCTATATGCCGCTGGGGACCTGGTGGAAAATCGGTTTCCTGGTCAGTCTGGTCATCATCCCTATCTGGTTGGGTGTTGGCGGAATGTGGTGGAAACTGCTCGGTTTCTGGTAAAAGTGCAGATACGCACTGGCTTTCCTGATGCGGTACATTCCTGACGCGAATATACCGCAACGTTAAGTCTGATCTCCCTTCTTTAAGCCTACGCCCTGTCCTTGTGACGGGGCGTATGCATCACGGCACGCGAAACGCGACGAAACAGTATAAGATAACGGTGTGATGATGGTGGTTTCGGAGAGTGACATGGGCAAGAAAAAGGCACCGCTAAAGCTGGGAACATCGGTGTTTCTGATGGTGTCAGTTGTGCTTGGCGCGGTGTTGCTGGTGGTCTATTCCTTGCTGTTTTTTCGCATTAATCAGCTTTCAGAAGATCATCTGCGAGAAAAAGCCTTTGCGATTGCTCGCACATTTGCCGCTTCTCCCGTGGTTATTGATGAACTGAAAGGGATTGGCCGACCTGAGGAAGTGCAGATTGCTGCGGAGACGATTCGTCAGCGTAATCAGTTGCTCTTCGTCACCGTTACGGACATGGATACGGTGCGCCATAGCCACCCGGAACCGGAAAGGATTGGTGAGCATTTTGCCGGTCGGGATATCTACCCGGCGCTGTTGGGCATGGAAAATACCTCCATCAATCGAGGTACGCTCGATCCCGCGCTACGGGTCTTTACGCCGGTTTTCGACAGTAATCATAAGCAGGTTGGCGTTGTTGCGCTCGGGATTGCTTTAACCAGCGTGCAGAAGGTGATCAGCGATAACCGCTGGATGATTCCCTGGACGCTATTGGCGGGGGCGCTGGTCGGCTGGCTGGGCACGTTGATTCTGGTGAAAGTGCTCAAGCGCATTATGCTGGGATTCGAGCCGTTTGAGATCTCGAACCTGTTTGAACAGCGTAACGCGATGCTCAAACACATCAAAGAAGGCGTTATCGCGGTCGATCAGCATGGTCGGATTACCGTCATCAATGATGAGGCGCGACGGCTTTTCCGGCAAAATAATCCACAGGGCGGTGAAACACCGGTTTTGAAGCCAGCCGAACGCGTCAGCGACCAGTGGCTTGAACATCTACACCTGAAACAGGTACTGGAGAGCGGTACGCCACGACGCGATGAAGAGATTAACTTTAACGGTCATCTGCTGCTGACTAACACCGTTCCGGTTTTCGTGAAGGGCGATATTATCGGCGCGATTGCGACGTTCCGTGATAAAACGGAGATTAGCCAGCTGCTGCAACGGTTGAGTGGCATGTCCTACTATGCGGATGCGCTGCGTGCGCAGTCGCACGAGTTTATGAATAAGCTGCACGTCATCCTGGGGATGCTGCACTTAAAATATTACTCGCAGCTGGAAGATTATATCCTGAAGACCGCCAATAATTATCAGGCGGAAATTGGTTCGATTATTCGTAAAGTGAAATCGCCAGTGATTGCCGGCTTCCTGTTGGGTAAAATCAACCGCGCACGCGATCTCGGCATTACGCTCTCCATCAGCGAGGAGAGCCTGCTGCCGGATACCGATGATGTCGATGCTACGAATGAGTTGATTACCGTATTGGGTAATCTGATTGAGAATGCGATGGACGCGATTGATAGTCAGGAAAATTGCGAAATCAGCGTGAGCTTCCATCATCAGAATGGCCGCCTTCACTGTACCGTGGGGGATGACGGCCCCGGTATTTCGCCGGAGAGTCAGGCGCGCATTTATGAACAGGGATTCTCTACCAAAGGCAGCGGGCGCGGTATTGGCCTGTACCTGACCAAACAGAGTCTGGAGAAGATTGGCGGCACCATCGAGTTTGAATCAGAACCTGAGGTGTACACCCAGTTTTTCGTTACTATTCCTTATCAAGCAAGGCTGTTTGACCATGATTAATGTACTGATTGTTGATGACGATGCCATGGTTGCAGAGCTTAACAAATCTTATCTGAACCAGGTTTCTGGATTTAGCTGCTATGCGACGGTTCCCACGTTGCAGCAGGCGCGAAACCTGCTGATGCAACCTGACTCGGAAATCGATTTGGTACTGCTGGATATTTATATGCAGCAGGATAATGGACTGGATCTGCTGCCGACTATCCGTGAGTTCAGTGAAAAAACGGACGTCATTATCATCTCGTCTGCCAGCGATGTGTATACCATCAAAAAAGCGCTGCACTACGGCGTTGTGGATTACCTGATTAAGCCTTTCCAGTTTTCGCGTTTCGAACAGGCGCTGACCGCCTATCGCGAAGAGGCGAACTTGTTCAAGCACCGTGATTTTGTTGGGCAGTCGGATATCGATAACCTGATTCGCCGTACCAGCAGCAGCACGGTCAGTGAACGTAAGAAATTGCCGAAAGGGCTGACCAGCCTGACGTTGCGTACCGTCTGTGAGTGGATTGAAGGCAATCAGGGCATCGAGTTCTCTACTGAGATGCTGGCGAATGCGATTGGTATCTCCCGCGTCTCCTGCCGTAAATACCTGATCTATCTGTCCGATACCGGTATCCTGACCACCAACATCCTGTACGGCTCTACCGGCCGACCGGTTTATCTGTATCGCCTGTTGCCGGAAAAACAGGACTCGTTGCGCCAATACTGCGAATAAAACGCGGCGAATAAGGTAAATAAAAACAGAAACAAGGCGGGAGCGATCCCGCCTTGTGCTTATACACCATTCAGTGACGATGAAACCAAATGGAGTTGGTTGAGTGGAACACAATAAATTTATGCAGTACGGCCGCGGGTTAGGGCTGTGGCGGAATCCACGGGAAAATATTAAGCCCGAACCAACAAATTACTTTAGGGATGACCCTATTTACCTCACGCCCTCAAAAGGGGAGTGGGTTAATCAAATTCAAGAGTGCAAAAAAGAAAATAACCCGTTAGAGAACGGTGTATTTATCTGGACAGAAATTAAGGGGACAGGCCACACCTTTGTTTCAGTGCATGAGGGTAATACTGCTTTTGTGTTCACTTATGGTCGATTCGGTAGACGGTCTGGTGTTGCCGGGGCTGTGGGTGATGGCATCTTAAATTTTTTGCGATTTGACGATGCCAGGACATATTACCGAGAAGAGCTGTACAAGATGGAAGCGAAGGCATTCGTCATTACAGATGCAGATCCTACGATTGCCCGATTGTACTTTGAAAAGCTATGGCGCTCAGGTGGCAAGGTGAAAGAAACCATCAAGATGGGGGAAGGCACTAAAAGAAACGGTCGAACAATCGATCAATATGATGTTACAGGCGTGAACTGTACAACCCATGCAACAAAAGGCGTGAAGATTGCGGGATCACAGGTATTTGAGGGAGGATATACGATTAACTCTCAGATACAGATTAATTACGAAGAAGATTTCGCCGTTCCGGTATCGCTACAGCGATATTTAGAGCGAAAAAGCACTGAGTCATCGATGCTTGTTGTTGATATGACCAGTGAATTTAGAAAGCAGTACCCGAATACCGATAACTACACATCGATAAGCGAAGATACTGCGTTAAGAGTCGTCTCCGAGGTTGTTTCTGGTATAGGTAAAATTTCACCTTATTCTGGTGGTACTATCGGTGGGTTATTGGATGGGGCACACGATGTTAACAAGTAAATGCAAGACGTTTATTCGATGGTTGAGTATTTGCCTTGTCTCTTTTTGTTATTTGATAAGCATTGCTCTTTTTTCTTTTGGACATGTTCAAGACAAGGAAAGAATGGCTTTTTTATCTGATAAAACAGTGTCAGTTGAATACCATTTTGCGATACTGGCTGATATGAGAGAGTCTATGGATTCCATGTATTCAGCCACACTAATTGGTTTCCCAATTAGTGTGATCCTTATTCTGATCATTTTCAAAAAGGTTAGGTAGTTGCGGTAAGCTAAACCGTTACCAATGGCTGCTGCTGGAAAAGCAGGACTCTCTGCGCCAATACTGTGAATAAAAACGCCACGGCAATCACCGTGGCGTTTTTATTAGTGGGGAAGCGTGGTCGGATTAGACAACCCAGCCCAGCAGCAGCGTGGCGGCGATGACGGTAGACGCGCCGCCGATACGGGTAGCGATCTGTGCGAATGGCATCAGAGACATACGGTTAGAAGCAGACAAAATCGCGACGTCACCTGTTCCGCCCAGCCCGCTGTGGCACGTGGTCACGATGGAAGCCTCAATCGGGTACATGTTCAGGTAAGGCGCGATCAGGAAGCTCACCAGCGCCATGGACAGTACCACAGAGCCACACACGATGACGTAACCTACAGAGAATACCGCGACGACGCTCTCCAGTGGGATATACAACATGCCCAGCCCGATCATCAGTGGCCATACCAGAGAACTGGATACGAACTTGTAAACGCTGTGCGCACCGGTTTCCATGACGGCAGGAATCACGCGACCATATTTGCAGAACACGGCGATCAGAATCATCAACACCGGGCCAGGGATGTGTACCAGTTTTTCAAACAGACCGCCGACGATGAAGAAGGCGCAAATCATCAACAATCCGCCGCCCATCAGGTGAAAATCGACCGGTTTTGGTGCTTCGTTTACGGCAAACATCGCGTTGTCTTCATCGCTGCGAACCAGACGGCCTTCACCGTTCAGATCTTTGCGGCGCATACCCAGACGGGACAGCACGCCAGCACACAGAATTGCAAAGATGTTGCCGACGACGGCTGCGGGTGCTAACTGAGCCACATAAACGTCCGGGCTTTGTCCCAGAATGGCAGAATAGGCGAGGGATAATGGCAGGATGCCTTCGCCAATACCGCCACCGATGATTGGCACGATAATGAAGAAGAAGGTGTGATAGAAACTGTAGCCGCACAGTTTACCGACCAGAAGACCAGTCGCCAGCGCCGTTGCGGTACCGATGACCAGTGGGACGAACATACGAACCATCCCCTGAATCAGGATCTTACGGTTCATACCCAGGATACTGCCGACCACCAGACAGGCGATGACGAAATATAGGAAATTAGCCTCTTTCATCAACAGGTGGACTGTTTTCATGGTGTTGTCATTGAATAAATTAAAATACACCATCACAGAAGGCACCATCAGGCATAGAATCGCCGGGCCGCCGATATCTTTGAACACGGGAATGTTGCTGCCAATATGTGCCAGTAAAAAACCCATTGTCATGATGACGGCGAAACCGCCAATCATATTTTTCGGCAAATATCCTTCGTAGGCAGCGATAGCGACAATGGCGGCAATCGCTATAAAAAGTGCAATGGGAACGGAGCCGATTTTCTTTTTAAAAAACCCTCCGATAAACGATGTCTGTGTTTCCAGAGCGAGATCGTTCTCACATAAAATATCAGTTTCAATTTTTTTCATTATATTCACCCTGCTAGGACAGTTGGTACAGAAAGAAATTACATCCCCGCTGCGTAATGTCGTTGCGATATTGATAGTGCATCGTTATCGACGAATCTTATTGGCTTTTTTCTCGCCGACATCAGTGCGATTATCGAGCGTTGCTAATGCCAATGACAGCGGGATGTTTATTATCAAAAGGCAGAAAAATACGTTTTTTGTTTTTTTATCAGTTAGTAACAAAAAGATAAGGAATAGTTGATGTTATTTAACAATGAATCACGTTGGAGAGTAATCTAGCATGAGGGAATGTTAAAAATAATACGTTAATTACGTATTTGTGAACTTATCAGCAACTCCATTTTAAATAACTTATATCGTTTTTTTGTAATTAAAATAATTCATTGGGGAGTGCGGGGAATAAAAAATCTCGGCGAGATAAGCAACAAAGTGAAAAATACCACGTTGTTGGAATAAGTAAATAGCGTGTTTTCATTTTAGTGAAAATATTTATTTAACTAAAATAGCCGATTTATTATTGAGCAATATCACAGTTCCTTGGGCTAGTGCCTTAGCGCCGATGCTGTGAACGGAATGTGATCTTTATCTCGTTTTATTCCCCTTTATCTATCTGGCAGGCGTTACCCAATGTATGGGGTACGCAAATCTCGTCTTTCACAACACGGCGATGTGTGTTTTCGACCAGCCTAAGAGAGGAACGCCGTGTTTTTGTGCCGCATAGAGTTTTTTTATGTAGCGTAGATAGTCGTTAATCTACTTATGGCTAAAGGGTAAATATCAGAATTTCTTATTATCCGTCAGGATTTTCACCTGCCGTTAACGTTTTTAACAAAAAATAGTGCTCAAATCTTGGACATGTAAGACCAGATGACTATAGTTTTTTTAATGGTGATAATTTCTTTATGTCCGCAATGTATCAGTTTCTATTGCTGTTTTTTCGTCAAAAAACAGAGAATATGCCTTCCTTGAAGTGAGGAATTTGTATTTTCTCTTTTAAGAAAATGTAAGGAAATTTTGTAAATCCTTACAGCTTATATTGACGTCACCGCCATCTGTTGAGAAATTGAGGGCGTCATAGGGATATAAGGAGGAAAGCAGCGGCTTGTCTGAATGATTCTACGTCTTCATCCAGCATCCGTGAGCGGGTTGTGGCGCGTCAAAGTATACGTTGTAGTTATTATGACTCTATCCAACAGCGTGACGGCCATCGGTTTCGGTAACCACCTTTCTTCTCCCTCATTATTTTAATTTTGCCTTCGGGCGACAGGGTACAGACCACAGTTCGTAAAAATACAGGTCTGGCCAACCATACCCAATTGATTTCGAGATGCAGGACGGAATACCAGCGTTGTTAATTTCCGTGTTTTAGCGACGCATATGCAGCTTGGAGTATGGCGGGTATAGCACACAACATCATCCACAATGGAGCACAAGTAATGGAAAAATCCCTCGTTAGATCAAGGGTGTTGAAGTTCGGCCTTGGCTTGCTCGCCATGTCCGTCGCCGCAGGCGTTCAGGCAAAAACGCTGGTTTACTGCTCAGAAGGCTCCCCGGAAGGTTTTAACCCACAGCTGTTCACCTCCGGCACAACGTTTGATGCCAGCTCTATTCCTATTTATAACCGTTTGGTGGAGTTTAAAGACGGCACCACGGACACTAGCCCGGGTCTGGCTGAAAAATGGGATATTAGCGAAGACGGTAAAACCTATACTTTCCATCTACGCAAAGGCGTGAAATGGCAAGACAGCAAGGATTTCAAACCGTCTCGTGAATTCAATGCCGATGACGTGATTTTCTCCTTCATGCGTCAGCAGGATGCCAACCATCCGTACCATAAAGTGTCTGGCGGCAGCTATGAATACTATCAAGGTATGGGTATGCCGGAGCTGGTCAGCAAAATCGAAAAAGTCGACGATTACACCGTCCGCTTTGTGCTGAACCGCCCTGAAGCGCCGTTCCTGGCAAACCTGGCGATGGACTTCGCTTCTATCATGTCAGCGGAATACGCGGATAAGATGCTGAAAGCGGGTACGCCAGAGAAGATTGACCTGAATCCAATCGGTACAGGCCCGTTCCAGCTCCAGCAGTACCAGAAAGATTCCCGCATTCTGTACAAAGCCTTTGAAGGTTTCTGGGGTACCAAGCCGGGCGTTGACCGTCTGGTCTTCTCCATCACGCCAGATGCTTCCGTACGTTACGCCAAGCTGCAAAAAGACGAATGCCAGATCATGCCGTATCCAAATCCGGCCGATCTCGCCCGCATGAAAGAAGACAAAAACATCACGTTGATGGAACAGCCTGGTCTGAACGTCGGCTACCTGTCTTACAACGTTGAGAAAAAACCGCTGGATAACGTCAAGATTCGCCAGGCGCTGAACTATGCGGTGAACAAGTCTGCCATCATCGATGCGGTCTATCAGGGTGCTGGCCAAGCTGCAACCAACCTGATCCCGCCGACCATGTGGGGCTACAACAAAGACGTTAAAGACTACAGCTACGATCCTGAGAAAGCGAAAGCCCTGCTGAAAGAAGCAGGCATGGCTGACGGCTTCGCTATCGACCTGTGGGCAATGCCAGTACAGCGTCCGTACAACCCGAACGCCCGTCGTATGGCGGAAATGATTCAGTCCGACTGGGCGAAAGTGGGTGTGAAAGCCAAGATCGTCACCTACGAGTGGGGCGAGTATCTGAAGCGTGCGAAAGACGGCGAGCACCAGACCGTGCTGATGGGCTGGACGGGCGACAATGGGGATCCAGATAACTTCTTCGCGACCTTGTTCAGCTGCGACGCAGCTAAAAATGGCTCCAACTATTCCAAGTGGTGCTACAAGCCGTTTGAAGATTTGATCCAACCGGCGCGTGCCATTTCCGATCACGAAAAACGTATTGAGCTGTACAAACAAGCACAGGTTGTGATGCACGATCAGGCTCCGGCACTGATTGTCGCGCACTCCACCGTGTATGAGCCAGTGCGTAAAAACGTGAAAGGCTATGTAGTTCAGCCGCGTGGCGTGCATAGCTTCAACAACGTGACGTTGGATTAAGTCAGCCACTCAATTTTCACGGACATTAAAAACCCCGACCTTGCGGTTTCTCATTAGAGGAGCCGTGGAGGCGGGGTTTCTTGCCCGTTACGTTTTTATGGCAGACTTCCTGCCCGTCATCCGGCGGGCCGTCGCACACGACGTTTAAAATCGTTCCTGACGATTTTTTAGCTGTGAGCAATGATAAGCCTGATGGCCAATGAGCCAACGGGCATAAATAGAGAGTTCGGGATATGTTGCAGTTCATACTCCGGCGTTTGGGGCTCGTTATCCCAACGTTTATTGGTATCACCCTATTGACCTTCGCATTCGTGCACATGATTCCGGGCGACCCGGTGATGATCATGGCGGGGGAGCGGGGGATTTCCGCCGAGCGCCATGCGCAATTGCTGGCAGAAATGGGGCTGGACAAGCCCCTTTGGCAGCAATACATCCACTATATTGGCGGTGTGTTGCAGGGCGATCTGGGGATCTCCCTCAAAAGCCGCATCCCCGTGTGGGAAGAGTTCGTACCTCGCTTCAAAGCGACGTTGGAACTGGGTATCTGCGCGATGCTGTTTGCTATCGCGGTTGGGATCCCGGTTGGCGTGTTGGCTGCGGTCAAACGTGGTTCTATTTTCGATCATACCTCTGTTGGCCTGGCGCTGACGGGCTACTCCATGCCTATCTTCTGGTGGGGCATGATGCTGATTATGCTCGTTTCCGTTCAGCTCAATCTGACGCCCGTTTCGGGACGTATCAGCGACACGATTTTCCTCGATGACAGTATGCCGCTGACCGGCTTTATGCTGATCGATACCCTGTTCTGGGGCGAGGAAGGCGATTTTATCGACGCGGTTGAACATATGATCCTGCCTGCCATCGTGCTGGGCACCATTCCACTGGCGGTGATAGTGCGTATGACGCGCTCTGCGATGTTGGAAGTGCTGGGTGAGGACTATATCCGCACCGCCCGTGCTAAAGGGCTGAGCCGTCTGCGTGTGATTATCGTGCACGCGTTGCGTAATGCGATGCTGCCGGTGGTAACAGTGATTGGTTTGCAGGTCGGCACCATGCTGGCTGGGGCGATCCTGACGGAAACCATTTTCTCCTGGCCGGGGCTGGGACGGTGGTTGATCGATGCGTTGCAGCGTCGTGACTATCCGGTGGTTCAGGGCGGCGTACTGCTGGTGGCAACCATGATTATTCTGGTGAACCTGCTGGTCGATGTGCTCTACGGTGTGGTTAACCCACGCATCCGTCACAAGAAATAAGGGGAAGGCTAAGATGACACACGTCACTGAACCTGTTGTAAACAGCGCACCGAAGCCGATGACCCCGCTACAGGAATTCTGGCACTATTTTAAACGTAACAAAGGGGCGGTCGTTGGCATGGTGTATGTCGTGCTGATGCTGATTATCGCCATTGGTGCCAACGTACTGGCACCGCATGCGCCTGCGGAGCAGTTCCGCGATGCGCTGCTTCGTCCGCCGGTCTGGCAAGAGGGCGGAAGCTGGCAGTTTATTCTGGGAACGGACGATGTCGGACGTGATGTCCTGTCCCGTCTGATGTACGGCGCACGCCTGTCGCTGCTGGTTGGCTGTCTGGTCGTCGCACTGTCGCTGGTGCTGGGGGTGATCTTCGGTCTGTTGGCCGGATATTTCGGCGGCGTGGTCGATGCGCTCATCATGCGTATCGTCGATATCATGCTGGCACTGCCGAGCCTGCTGCTGGCGCTGGTGCTGGTCGCCGTCTTCGGGCCTTCGATTGTGAACGCCTCGCTGGCGCTGACCTTCGTGGCATTGCCGCACTATGTCCGTTTGACCCGTGCGGCGGTACTGGTGGAAGTCAATCGCGATTACGTCACCGCTTCACGCGTGGCGGGAGCGAGTTCGGCACGCCAAATGTTCGTCAACATTCTTCCGAACTGCCTGGCTCCGCTGATTGTGCAGGCTTCTCTCGGCTTTTCTAACGCCATTCTCGATATGGCTGCTTTGGGTTTCCTCGGTATGGGCGCACAGCCGCCAACGCCAGAGTGGGGCACCATGCTGTCGGACGTTTTGCAATTTGCGCAAAGCGCCTGGTGGGTGGTGACGTTCCCCGGTCTGGCAATCTTACTGACGGTATTGGCGTTTAACCTGATGGGGGACGGCTTGCGTGATGCTCTCGACCCCAAACTCAAGCAGTAGTCGAGGTAGAGAGATGGCGTTGCTCAATGTAGATAAATTGTCGGTTCACTTTGGTGATGAGGATCTGCCGTTCCGTGCAGTCGATCGTATCAGCTACCAGGTTGAACAAGGTCAGGTCGTCGGTATCGTCGGGGAATCCGGCTCCGGTAAATCCGTCAGCTCGCTGGCGATTATGGGACTGATTGATTACCCCGGCAAAGTGATGGCCGACAAGCTGGAATTTAACCAGCGTGATTTAACAAAAATTTCTGAGAAAGAACGGCGTAATCTGGTGGGCTCTGAAGTCGCGATGATTTTTCAGGATCCGATGACCAGCCTGAACCCGTGCTACACCGTGGGCTACCAGATTATGGAAGCCATCAAGGTGCATCAGGGCGGTAACCGCAAAACCCGTCGTCAGCGTGCGGTTGACCTGCTGACGCTGGTTGGGATTCCCGATCCGGGTTCGCGTCTTGACGTGTATCCGCACCAGCTTTCCGGCGGGATGAGCCAGCGCGTGATGATCGCGATGGCGATTGCCTGTCGGCCGAAGCTGCTGATTGCCGATGAACCAACCACGGCGCTGGACGTGACCATTCAGGCGCAGATCATCGAGCTGCTGCTCGAATTGCAGCAGCGTGAAAACATGGCGCTGATCCTGATTACGCACGATTTGGCGCTGGTGGCTGAAGCGGCACACCACATCATTGTGATGTATGCCGGACAGGTCGTGGAATCAGGCAAAGCGGCGGATATTTTCCGCGCACCGCGTCATCCGTATACCCAGGCGCTGCTACGCGCGTTACCGGAGTTTGCGGCGGATAAATCCCGACTGGCATCGTTGCCGGGTGTGGTACCGGGTAAATATGACCGCCCGAACGGCTGTCTACTCAACCCGCGTTGCCCCTATGCACAGGGCCGCTGCCGTCAGGAAGAACCTGCACTGCGCGATATTCCTGGTCGTCAGGTGAAATGTCATACACCGCTGGATGATGCGGGGAGGCCAACCCTATGAGTGAACTGAACGCAACATCGCAGTCGTATTTGCTGCATGCGATTGATTTGAAAAAACACTACCCGGTGAAAAAGGGCTTTTTCGCGCCAGAGCGGATGGTGAAAGCGTTGGACGGCGTTTCCTTTACGCTGGAGCGTGGTAAGACGCTAGCGGTGGTAGGAGAATCTGGCTGTGGAAAGTCCACGCTGGGTCGCCTGCTGACGATGATTGAAACCCCATCGGATGGTGAACTGTACTATCAGGGGCAGGATCTGCTGAAGCACGATCCGCAAGCGCAGAAACTGCGTCGGCAGAAGATCCAGATCGTTTTCCAGAATCCTTATGGATCGCTCAATCCACGTAAGAAAGTCGGCCAGATCCTGGAGGAACCGCTCCAGATCAACACTGAGCTGTCAAAAGCTGAGCGTCGTGAAAAAGCGCTGGCGATGATGGCGAAAGTGGGGTTGAAAACGGAGCATTATGATCGCTACCCGCATATGTTCTCCGGCGGCCAACGCCAGCGTATCGCTATCGCTCGTGGGTTGATGCTGGACCCTGACGTGGTGATTGCCGACGAACCTGTTTCGGCGCTAGACGTGTCGGTTCGCGCACAGGTGCTGAATCTGATGATGGACTTGCAGCAGGATCTGGGGCTGTCTTACGTCTTCATCTCGCACGATCTGTCCGTTGTCGAACATATCGCTGATGAAGTGATGGTGATGTATCTGGGGCGCTGTGTGGAGAAGGGCAGTAAAGACGCCATTTTCAATAATCCGCGCCACCCGTATACGCAGGCGTTACTTTCCGCGACGCCGCGCCTGAATCCGGATTTACGCCGCGAGCGCATCAAGCTGACAGGTGAGCTACCTAGCCCACTGAATCCACCACCGGGCTGTGCGTTCAATGCCCGCTGTCAGCGCTGCTTCAGCACCTGCACCCAGTTCCAGCCACAGCTGAAAACCTACGGTGAGCAGCAGGTCGCCTGCTTCGCTGTCGATCAGGATGAACAGGGCACCGCTGTCGCCTAGTTTGTCTTTAATGCCCCACGCCGCTTTACCGGGGCGTGGGGGCTTTGGATTTTTTGCCCAACCCGTTGAGCGCGGGAGACTGGTGATTGAGACGGAGATGAATCTCTGACGTCGCACATCACGGAATAACAGCAGATAAAATAAATCCGGAAGCATCGTTAGGATCGCTTCCGGATTTTTTATTTATAAATTATTATCAATAGACATCAAGTATATTTTCGCTTTTACTGAAAAAAGTAAATTATTTCCAATGAAAAAATATCCTACTAACTCATTATTCTGATTAATCTCTCCATAGACACCAAGATGAAGTTCAGTGCCATTAAGATAATTAGATAAACCAGAGTTTTGCCAGTGCAATAAAAGAAGTATAAAATTTTAAAGTAAAAGTTAGCTATTCTATACCCAGCATTATTATAAACTTCATCAGGCATGTCTGACTCGTTGCATTTTAGGTGACTGTTAATTTCTTTTTCTCGGCTATCGATACCTAAAAAATGTACACTCAAATAGTTTCCTAAATAAAATGCTGGTTCAGCTACACTTTCTATAACTTATGGAAATTCAATATTTTTTAGTGAAAAATTCATTTAACCAACCTTCTCGCGCAGATATTACCGCGAGATTCTTATTGATCTCAACTATTCTTTGGCCTGTTTTAGGATGAATAAAATAGCTAGCAGGTAATTGATATTTATGCAAAAATATACTTATCAAATCACCAGAAACGTCATAGACACTTCGTCCTCGAATATAGTCAGGCGCATCAAGATAATAATCTTCGATGATTTTATCGAGGAATGAATTGATAGCGTAACTTTACTGCATATTTTAGTGGCTAGGAATCATTGCAAGAAAATTTAGTGTACATGATGGGTTTCTTCAATGCACTAATCTCATCTTGTGTGGCAGTTATACTTTTTACATTTTCTGACACCGAAAATTTGGAAGATCCAAAGAGGATCTTCCTGCTATGAATACTCTTACATATCGCTCAGTATTTCGTCAAGCCAACTACTATTTGGCCGCTCACAAGTTACATGGCCGCCGAAGCGAAGTGTATCATTAGATTTTACTTTACCTTTATATTCAAAATCAGGCAAAGCAAAAAGATAGCTTATCTTATCAACATTTTTCTTCTCCAAAAGGAGAGATACTTTTGATGTTATAAAATCAAATCCCTCTTCAAGATTTATATTTTTTTTTCTAGATAAGTTACCTAGTTCTCCTTGTTCTTTTCCATACCATATAATAATTGCATGGTCGTAGTCTATGAGTCTGTTTTTTAAATGAAAATCTCTTTCAAATTTACATTCATTATCATTGATAGAAAAGTTATCCATGATAGCTTCATAATTCGTCGAAACAGAATACCAAATAGCGTATTTTTCCTTACTCATTATCTTAACACCTATAATTAAAATGGAAGATCAAATAGACCAAATGGAAGCCGTTTACTAGACCATTTTCTCACAGCATTTAGATAACTATTTATATCCGTGGCTTTACCAGCAATTTTAATAAGTTCACTGTGGGCTAATGACGACTGGGTCGTAACACCACCGCTATGTGGCAGAGTATGCGTCCCCATAACACCAAGATCGTCCAAGAACTTAACCTGGCCAGTCGGTGTTCTCCACTTCATATAGTCGTTAAACGAAACACCCATTTGTTTAAATTTGTCAGCTTGAGAGACAGGTAACCATTCATGAAACCCCCCGCCTTTTGAACCACCGGCTTTACGAAGTCGATCCATGATATTTTCTTTAAACTTTGGATTACTCCATGCTTTCATGAATTGCTTCTGTGTCGAGTTATTCCAGAAGTTCTCAAATCCTGCTTTTCCTCTTCCCCATCCTTTTAGGTACTTACTGCATCCCGCTAACCCTAATGGATCTATTAATTCATTGGGATTCTGTACATACCCGTAGTTACTCTCTCCCCCCAACACCCCTATCGGGTCAGGCGAGACATAACATCCACCGGCTGGGTCGTAGTACCGAAAACGGTTATAACATAGCCCGCTTTCGGTGTCACGGTACTGTCCGGCAAAGGCAAGGCCCGGGTCGGCAGGGTCTTCCGCGGAGCTTGGCCACTGCCCCCAGAGGGTGCTTTTCGGTGCCTGCCAGCACAGGGTGCCGTCGGGCTGGTACAGGGCCTGAGGTTCATCGTTCTGGCTGCTGGTGACAAAATCGGTTTCCCATTTAAAATCTCTCAGGCCGAACGCTTTACCCGTGTGGGCTATCGACCCATCAAGGGCAACCACGACACCCCGGCTATCAACATCGCTGGGCAATGGCTGAAGGAAGCCGGGTTCAGTACCGGGCAACCGCTCAGGCTTCGCATCATGCCCGGCTGCATTGTGATTACTACACAGGATATCCGCGCACTCTGGCAAGACCTGCAAGCCCTCAGCATTGCGCCGTTCGATGAATACGCCGTTACCTGCTGGCTTAAGCGCTTTCCCGGTAGGCTGGATGTGGTGGGGGATAATTAGTCAGTAAACAACCGCAACTGAGCAGCAGATAATAAAAAGCCGGAAGGATCGTTGAGATCGCTTCCGGCTTGTTTCATTAGTCACCACTAACTCTGATATAGATTATTTTTTTACTTAGCAACGATTTTATTTTTTCTATTTTTATTTCTTCCAATGAATTATTTTCACAGACTTCAATAAATTCATTTATAAACAAAATAGCATCGTCACCCTTAAATAAACAGTCGGTGCGATAATAATCTTTTATTTTCCTTAGTTGTTTAAAACTACTCCATCTTGTTGAATTAGAAAATATTGAAGAATGTAAAGATTCACTAATGTCAAGATTAAATATCTCATCGTCAAATTTTATTTGAAAATCCAAAGACATACCTTCCCTTACAATATTAAGTCAGTTATTTTTACATCCCTGAATACACTTTGTGGGAATGCAGTAACCAAATCACCATTAGATTCAACAACAACCCTAACCTTTGTCAAAGCCTCGCCTTCAGGTGTTCGCCCGACAGTTCTTGGCAATGTTTTTTCATAAACAAGCCTAGACCCATCCCGCGTAATTCGGTCAGGATTACGGAATACATTTCTTACCGTTGATTTCCATTCAGCATTTCCTATCGTCCATTTACTTTTATGGTCCCAGCCAATTTTATTACCCACATGTCGATCCTTAACGTGCTGTACTCCATCACGCGTTAAATTGACTTTAGATGGCAATGGACATTTAGCGAGACCTAGCGGGTCGATCCAACTAATAGGATTAGGTGCGTAAGCGTAATTATTTTCCCCCCCCAACACCCCTATCGGGTCCGGCGAGACATAACATCCACCGGCTGGGTCGTAGTACCGAAAACGGTTATAACATAGCCCGCTTTCGGTGTCACGGTACTGTCCGGCAAAGGCAAGGCCCGGGTCGGCAGGGTCTTCCGCGGAGCCTGGGCGCTGCCCCCAGAGGGTGCTTTTCGGTGCCTGCCAGCGCAGGGTGCCGTCGGGCCGGTACAGGGCCTGAGGTTCACCGTTCTGGCTGCTGGTGACAAAATCGATTTCCCAGCGTCCGTCAGTATTCTGCCGCTGCTGAACCAGCAACTCCCAGCCGTTGTGTACCCAGTGGCGGCGGGCAACGCGTTCACCGTTGCGATAATGCCGCACCTCGGCTATCTGGTCGCCGTCCCACAGGTAGCGGATATCATCCTGCGTCTGCTCACAGCGTTTGCCGGTACGTCGTCCGAACGGGTCGTAGCGGTAGAACCAGCGTTCGCCCGTCGGGGTGTCAACGACTCTGAGCTGGTTACGGCTGTCCCAGCGGTAGTGCCAGACTTGAGGACGGTAGCCCGGCTGAACCACCTGCTTGCGTATCAGCCGTCCGGCTTTGTCGTACTGATAGTGAGTATTGTCGTGCTGAGTCAGCCTGCCCGCCTGCCATTCGGTGAGTCGGGCGGTATCCTGCGGCAGGCCGTTGCGGGTATAGCGATAGGCTTCGTCAGTTTCGACCGCGCGGCCTGCGCCACCGCTCAGGACGGACAGCACGCGCCCGGTGGCGTCCAGACGATAGCCTCGGGTTTCACGGTTATGGCGAACGCCAGCCAGATTGCCCACGCCGTCGTACAGGTATTCTCTTGTCTGTGTGGCATGCAGGCGACCATCCTGCTGCTGACCGCTCATCTCGCGCGTCAGCCAGC
Source organism: Pectobacterium actinidiae (assembly GCF_000803315.1). Classification (NCBI taxonomy): domain Bacteria; kingdom Pseudomonadati; phylum Pseudomonadota; class Gammaproteobacteria; order Enterobacterales; family Pectobacteriaceae; genus Pectobacterium; species Pectobacterium actinidiae. Next base: position 465,280 of record NZ_JRMH01000002.1, on the reverse strand, counting down.
CCATCACGTCATATTCGCGGTGCTGGGCGAACGCCCCGCCTGAACGGGAAGATTCCCGTCCGGTGCGGTTTCTTTGATGAGCAGCCCGCGTCCGTCATACAGGAAGTGGCGGATTTCGCCTTCGGCATTGCGGATGGCGATGCAGTTGCCGTCTTCGTCATAGCTGTAGTGGGTGTCGGTGCCCGCCATATCCCGTTCGCGGATAACCCGCGCGTCGGCATCCAGCCACCATTGCCAGCGGCTACCATCCGGGGCGATAACGGCGACCAACTGCTGGCTCTCTTTGTCGTACTCGTAACGCCAAGTGCGATCTTGTGCATCCGTCCGCGAGGTGAGCAGGTCAAAGGAGCCGTAGCTCTGGCGCGACTTAAGTGTAAATAAAACAACTAAAATATAACGTTAATACACGGTGAGATACTCCCGCAGAATGGCAGACCAAACTCGCCGTCAGCGATTAACCTTAAAGGCCGCTGGCTGGAGGTGTTGGGCTTTATGACCGGGATGCAGATCACGGGTTTGACACAACAAAGCCTCTCTGACGCCACCGGTATCCATGTACAACAGATTAAACGCTACGAAGCCGGTAGCTTACAGCCTACCGCCGAGGCCTTAAAGAAGCTCACCATTGTGCTGCATGTTTCATCTGATTTTCTGCTGTTTGAACCCGGTGAATGTGAGCCGGAAGATGATTTGAAGCTGAGGTTTGAAGCCGTCGCTGCCATGCCTGCTGAAGAGCAGGAAGTGGCTAAAGCCGTGCTGGATGCGATGATTGTGAAGAATCAGGTTTCCCAGACTATGGCACGAGTGACGAAGCCGATGGGCAAAGAGAAGGATTAAAACGAACGCGACGCGGATGTGTTACGAGCACACCCACGCCGCTCACCACAAGCAACTAAACGAGGTAGTTACTATGGCTAAGGCACATTCTAAGTCAGACGTCACCGTTAATAAAGCAACCAAAACAGCACGTTACTACACGGTGGGATACGCCCCGCAAAACGGCAGGCCCAACCCGCCGTCAGCGATTAACCTTAAAGGCCGCTGGCTGGAAGAATCAGGGTTTATGACCGGGATGCCGATAATGGTGACTGTGGAGCGGGGAAGGATACTGATTGAGACGGAGATTAATCTCTGACCCCGCACGGAATAAACAACAGGTAAAATAAAGCCGGAAGGATCGTGGGATCGCTTCCGGCTTATTTCTAATATTTCTCAAAAATGATATTATCAGGAGGGAAGTTATTAGGTAACGAATCTGGTTTTATTTTTTTTAATAACACACCAGACAATAAAGATGTTATGTTTTCATCAAAATATTCTATATCAGGTGATCTAGACGCAACTATTGCCGTTCCCCATGCATCACTATTTTTTAGATCGGAAACAACCCAAAAAATATAATCACCATTATCCGTTACACCTATTGGTAAAAGTCCGTTTTTTTCCGGATAAAGGTTATATTTAAAATAGTCTGGATCTTCATTATTAAGGTAATCAAAGTCTTCAATAATTAATTTTTTTTGCTCAAAAAAATTAAGATCATTATTTTGAGTAAATGGACTAAATATCGCAATAAAATTAGCAATTCGTCCCGTACCATAGCTACTGATAAACTCAACATAGTCATTAGGAAATGTAATGCCTTCATCTATAGAAGGCCAAGCATCACCGCTACCAGACTCATTGGGAGAAACCGGTGGGACTAAAATACTATCTAATTTAGGCATGGTCATGATTTACATTCCTGGAGGATTAAGAAGAGTAACGCTTTCAAAGAAGCCGCCACTACCTTGAGCATTCATTGTTATACCCGCTGGTATTCTAGAAGGACCTTTATAGATAGGCGTTACCGATACATCAACTATTTCCCCTCGTTCTAACGCTTTTCTTATACGTCCTTCGATACTGCTCATATCTGGGGTATTCACTGGACGATGTTGAATAGTAACCAAATTACGCACATCATCGCCCGAACCGCCCAATTGCCGCCCCAACAAATGTCCACGAGCACGATTAGAACCTGCTCCTGTAATAAATCCAGGTGGCTGGATAGCAGGATTAGCGTGCGTACCTGTATTTATATAGCTTGAATCTAAGCGAGCTTTTACACCAGTTGGGCGACCTAGGTGATCTAGTTCACCGTATCGTATATTACAGCCAGCCAACCCAAACGGATCGATCCATGTAAGCGGATTCTGTACATACCCGTAATTGTTATCACCCCCCAACACCCCTATCGGGTCAGGCGAGACATAACATCCACCGGCAGGGTCGTAGTACCGAAAACGGTTATAACATAGCCCGCTTTCTGTGTCACGGTACTGTCCGGCAAAGGCAAGGCCCGGGTCGGCAGGGTCTTCAGCAGAGCCTGGTCGCTGCCCCCAGAGGGTGCTTTTCGGTGCCTGCCAGCGTAGGGTGCCGTCGGGTCGGTACAGGGCCTGAGGTTCACCGTTCTGGCTGCTGGTGACAAAATCGGTTTCCCAGCGTCCGTGGTTATTCTGCCGCTGCTGAACCAGCAACTCCCAGCCGTTGTGTACCCAGTGGCGGCGGGCAACGCGTTCACCGTTGCGATAATGCCGCACCTCGGCTATCTGGTCGCCGTCCCACAGGTAGCGGATATCATCCAGCGTCTGCTCACAGCGTTTGCTGGTGCGCCGCCCGAACGGGTCGTAGCGGTAGAACCAGCGTTCGCCCGCCGGGGTGTCGACAACCCGGAGCTGGTTACGGCTGTCCCAGCGGTAGTGCCAGACCTGGGGGCGATAGCCTGGCTGCACCACCTGCTTGCGTATCAGCCGTCCGGCTTTGTCGTACTGATAGTGAGTATCGTCGTGCTGAGTCAGCCTGCCCGCCTGCCATTCGGTGAGTCGGGAGGTATCCTGCGGCAGGCCGTTGCGGGTATAGCGATAGGCTTCGTCAGTTTCGACTGCGCGGCCTGCGCCACCGCTCAGGACGGACAGCACGCGCCCGGTGGCGTCCAGACGATAGCCTCGGGTTTCACGGTTATGGCGAACGCCAGCCAGATTGCCCACGCCGTCGTACAGGTATTCCCTTGTCTGTGTGGCATGCAGACGACCATCCTGCTGCTGACCGCTCATCTCGCGCGTCAGCCAGCCCATCACGTCATATTCCCGGTGCTGGGCGAACGCCCCGCCTGAACGGGAAGATTCCCGTCCGGCGGCATCATGGGCAAGGGTGAGCTCCGCGCCGTCCGGCAACTGCACCTGTTGCAGTTCACCCGCGGCGCTGTAAGCAAAGGTGCTGATCAGGGCATCATCGCTCTGGTCTTCCCAGGCCAGCGTGCGTGCCACAGTGCGTGCGGTATCATCAAACTGCCGGGTAAGCAGGGTGCCGTTCAGCCACTCCCGCACCACCCGGTCACGGAGGTCATACTCCAGTTGGATATGACTGGTTGCGGAGGTGACTTCGACTAGCCTGCCTGCGGCGTCATAGCGATAATGAAGGGTATCGTCCGGTGCGGTTTCTTTGATGAGCAGCCCGCGTCCGTCATACAGGAAGTGGCGGATTTCGCCTTCGGCATTGCGGATGGCGATGCAGTTGCCGTCTTCGTCATAGCTGTAGTGGGTGTCGGTGCCCGCCATATCCCGTTCGCGGATAACCCGCGCGTCGGCATCCAGCCACCATTGCCAGCGACTGCCGTCCGGGGCGATAACGGCGACCAACTGCTGGCTCTCTTTGTCGTACTCGTAACGCCAGGTGCGATCTTGTGCATCCGTCCGCGAGGTGAGCAGGTCAAAGGAGCCGTAGCTCTGGCGCCACAGTGCCCCGTTGCCGTCCACATAGCTCAGCAGATTGTTATGCTTGTCGTACTGACGCTTTTCCTCTTTCTCATCGGGGCGTATCAGTTGCTCCGGCAGTTTCCAGCTCGCACGGCGATAGCCCAGCCGGTATTGCGCGCCGTCCGGCCGCTGCCACTGCACGACTCTGTCCTGCTGGTCATAGCGCAACTGCTGGGTACGCCCCAGCGCATCGCTGGCACTTAGCAACCGTTGGCGGTGATCGTAACGCAGCCGTGCCTGAACCTCGCCCGCCTGATCGCTCACCTGCGTCAGAAGGCCGTGGCGGTTCCAGGTAAATCGTACTTCGCGGGTATCCGGCCCCGTGAGTTTCTCCGGATTGCCAGCCTCATCGAACGCCCATTGCCAGATGCGCCCCAGCGGATCGGTGATACCGCATAACCGCTGCGCGTCGTCGTAGTCATAGGCCCAGGCATGACCGCTGCCGTCGGTGAATGCGCTCACCAGTCCACTGTCGTCCAGATAGGTGAACTCAATCACCCGGCCTGCTGGGGAAATCTCACGCAGCAGGTTGCCGTGGTCGTCGTAATCGTAGCGGGTGACGTGCCCTAACGGGGATTTTTCCCAGCTCATCAGGTGCAGGTGATTGAAGCCAAATTCGCTGCGCTGACCTAATCCGTCGGTCATGACTACGCGATCGTCGAGATACTCAAAATGCGCGGTCAGATAGCCGTCGGCACAGGTGGTGTAGATGCAACGACCCTGATGATCATAGTCGTAACTCGCCCAGGTCTGGTCGTTGTCATGCCAGCGCGTGAGTCGGTTTTCTTTGTCGTAGTCGTAGAGCAGATGATAGGCATGGGCAGCATCGGCCTCGACCAGTCGGCCCTGTTCATCCTGCCGGTATTCAGCCAGCAGGGTTTTCTGCCCGGTATCAATACTCTGTATCTGGTGCAGATACTCGCCTCGCCACACCAGCAGCAGTTCGATACCATCACTGTGGCGTACCTTGCGCAGATAGCCTTTTGGATCGCGGATCAGGGTAATGCGGTTGTCGTGCGGGTCATGTATCGAAGACAGAAGTAGCCGATCGCCCTGAGGCACATCGAATTCACGCCAGGTGAGGCTGTCACGATCCCATAGGCTAAAGCCCTTTGCCCGCCGGTACAGAGTAAAAGCGGGATAGAGCGGACAAAATACCGACTGCACATCCTGATGGAAGGTGAAATCGATGTCGTATCCCTGCGCCAGTGTGATGACGACGTGGGTATTCAGGCCATCGCGGCTGACCTGTGCCGTTTCGCTCCAGGTGTCATACCAGCCGTGTCCCAGCAGGCCGTCATGGGTAGCGGTGGAGCGGTAAGTGCGTTCAAAGAGCAGAGGGAGAGTTTGCCCAAGCTCAATATCCTGACGCATCTCGATCACATCCCCGCTGGGAATGTAGACCGGATCTTTTAGAAAACCCCGGGTCGCTTCCTTAAAGCGTGCCAAACCTTTGTTATTTTTAAATCCTTTGCTGGCACATCGAACCGCTCTCCGTAGCCCTACTGCTGTTCTCAACGCACCCATGCGGATGCCTTTGAGCACCGCGGTGGGACCACGTGTAAACAGCTTGCCGAGTCCTTTGAACATGCCCCGGCTGGGCGGAACCAGAAACTCTACCGCGATCAGTAGCGCTTTTTCCCACCAACTGAATTCGTCACTAATCTCCAGACAGGTTTGCTGACCGGATCCAAAAAAGACGGTGGATGCTCCTTCCTTGATGGTGGCGCCACAGACGGTTTTATCGTCGATACGTGCGGCCGGTGATCCATTGACGTAGACAGTTTCACTTCCTTGCGCAATCAACTGAGGCGAGTTGTGTTTGGTACAGGCGACCGTGTCAACTTCAGCGCGGGAAATCTTCTGCTTCTCCGCAAACACCGTATCTGAGCCTGAAGAAACCGGCCCAAACGGCGGGGATCCGCTGTCTACCATGGCGGAAACTTTGCTGGAGACGCTACTAATTAACCCCCCCAGCAGGCTGACGGCACCAAATCCCACCGCCAGTTTGACTGCCCCGACAACCAGTGCCGCCCCCATGCCACCCGTTCCGACAACGGCGACGGCAATGGCTCCTGCGACTGCCGCAGCGGCGGCAAAGGCTACCGCTGCCACAACCGCTCCTGCGATCGCTCCAGCCAGCGCGCCGAGAAAGCTTTTGTGCTTGATGGTTTTGCCCGGTGATGTCGGGGGTTTTCCCTGGCCCGGTTGAGGACGACCAGCAGGCGGCGTCGGGCCTTTGCCTGCGTGCATGGCACCGACGCGGGCAACACGGTTCAGAATGTCACTCAGCATGATGACTCCTTTCAGGTGGCAGCTTTAAATGTCTCGACCACCGCCAGCATTGCTGTCTTCTGCTCCGCACTGAGCTCGCCTGCTACGGTTACGGTAAACGTCATCAATAACTCACCGCGCACCTGCATCACGACAACCTGATGCATCGGCCCTTCCGGCGACCGCCAGGTATATTCCAGGCCGTGTGCGGGTTGCCCATCCAGCGTCAATGTCCAAATGCCGCGCTCTTCATACCCTTTCAGGTGTGCTGCAAACTGGCCTAACGTCTGCTGATAAACCGTCTCTGCTGTCAGACCGAAGTCAATTGGGGTACGGTTGACAACCAAATTGATGGCATCTCCCGGCAGAACAAAAACATGGAGTGATTCATCACGCCAATCAGCGGGGATAGCCAGCGTCCCTTCATTCATCTGATACATAGTCATCCTTAATTCAAATCGATACGGGTGCCGTTCAGCGTCAGGTTATTCCCGACGATCTCAATATCCCCGCTGTGCTTGATTGAGATATAGCCCGCACCCGTACCAATCTGAATGCTGCCATCTTCGGCGTGGATAAAGATATCGTTGGTTACCCTTAGCGTTTCGTTGTCTTCCACGACGGTGCTCCGGTTTTTCTTCACCACCACCGTTTGCTCCCCCTGGATCTCGGTAATCTGATCGGCAATGACGGAAACCGTTTGGTTCTGCTGCACGACGACCGTCTGATCGCGGCCAATGTTTTCGTTGTGATCCACATTCACCGATGTACTGCGGTTATTCAGCACCACGGTGTTCATGTCTTTCTGAGCATGGATAAACACTTCTTCCTGACCGGCCTGATCCTCAAAGCGCAGTTCGTTGAACCCTGCGCCTTTGTGGGTTGATGTGCGGATTGAGGTGCGCGTCTTGTTAGCAGGAAGCGGGTAGGGCGATGGATTGGTGGCGTGAAAGGTTCTGCCCGTCACGATCGGTTGGTCTGGGTCGCCTTCGAGGAAACTCACAATGACTTCATGGCCTATGCGTGGGATGGCGATCAGGCCGTATTGACCACCGGCCCAACCTTGGCTGACGCGAACCCAGCAGGAGCTCTGGTCATCGCTCGCGCCGTAGCGGTCCCACGGGAATTGTAATTTTACCCGGCCGTATTGGTCGCAGTAGATCTCTTCACCCGCCGGGCCGACGACGGTGGCGATTTGTGGACCGTCTACCATCGGCTTGTACGGCAGATCAGCACGCCAGGTGGTGCTGGCCTTCACGACCTCGAAGCTGTTGCTGTAGGTGGTCGGTTCGCCGCCGCTTTCTTCTTCCAGCGCCTGCGGCTGCTGCCCGCTGTGGGTGATGGCAACCAGTTGCCAGGCGATATTGAGTGCCAGATTGGGGTGTTCGGTTAAGGTAAAACTGCTGCCCGGCATCAGTTCAGCAGCATTGGATTCGCCCGATCCGGTCATCGCCCCCGCTCGCAGCGCGTCCAGTCGATAGCCGGTAAATGCCTTGCCGCTTGGATCTTGTTTAAAACGGCCGGGGTAGTCGAAGTGCTGATAGCTTTCGCGCTGGTGTTCCAGTTCACCGCTTATCTTCTGGTGCAGCAGGCCATAAGCTGGCGTCTTGAAGCTGTAATCCTTTAGCGCCACCTCGGCAGTACTCACCGCCTCGGCATAGCGGAAACGGTGGACGTATGCGCCTTCACTCAGCCCCTGTGTCGCCAGGTTGAAAAACAGCTCAGGTCCTTTTGCCAACGCGCCTGCATCGTCGGCAAAGACGACACGGTGTTTGCCTTCCTCAAACTCATGGAAGAAGAATAGGCCTTCTTCGGCGGCCAGTCGGGTAATAAAGGCTAAATCGCTTTCACGGTACTGCACGCAGTATTCTCGCACCGCGTGTTCGTTACGCAGCGCAAAGGCATAGTCGGTGATTCCTGCTTCTTCTAGCAGTGCGCCGATAATTGCCTCTGGCTTCTGTGCCTGAAAGATGCGGGCGTTGGTGCGTAGCCCCAAACGCCACAGCGCCGGACGGATTTCCGCCTGATAACGCGTGCGGCGAAAGCCGGTGTCACCCTGTGCGAACGCGCTGACAATACCGCTCACTCGTCTTTGGAGTTCGCCTTCGTACCACACCAGGAGTTCGCAGGGCTGGTCGAGAACAGCACCAAAATCGATCCCCGGTAAGGGGCTGGCCAGATTCAGCGACAGGGCAAACGGCTGGTTAAGCGCCTCGCTGAGCTGAAAATCCACTACGGAAAAGGTTGATGCAGGCAATGCGCCGACCTTAACGGTGAACTGTAATCCTGTACTGTTTGCCATCCGTCCTCCTGATGCTGTCATCCACACTCAGGCATGGCGTGGGCCATGGCTCAATGCAGAAAACCCGGGCATGCCCGGGTTAAATAGCTATTACGCTTCGACCGGCGCACGCCAGTCATCGGAACCAGAAGTCCCGGCAACGGTGTGTTCCCAGTCGATTTTGCGGTAGGCCAGTGACACTTCAATCAGTTGGGTGTAGTCCAGCTTCGCGGGATCCTGGCAGTGTGGCATCTGGCAGTTAACGTCAACGATGGTGGCATCGGTCAGGATGGTAGAGAAGAAGTGCTCTTGCTTACCTTCAACCGACGTGCGGTACCATTTCAAGGTCACGGTCGGCAGCATTTCACCAGACGCCAGGGCGTTGTACATCAGCGGAACGGCTTTGTTCAGCGCGACGGTGAATTTGAACGGTTTGTGCACACGTTGGCCGGACGGCTGACCAGACTGTGGGTCAGTTGGTACGGTGACGATGTGTTTGAATTCCTGTACCAGCATTTCGTCTTCGTGGCCTTCCACATAGATGTTGCCGACAGAATCAGAAGTGAAAGCACCCGCGGTAATGTTGCCCTGAGTTTTACCTTCGATGCTGATATAGCATGGAGTTGGCATAGTCTTGCTCCTTGTTGTTGAACGAAATGAATTGTTAAACGGGGTTAGTACTTCGCCGTTCACATAGCAATTCATGTGCCATATTTTATGTATTTGTTTTATAGGGTAATTTTACTAATTCAAATTTTTACTAAGCAAAATCTGAGCAAGAAGTTGCGCAGACTTCGCGAATCGTTTGCAAAAATTGCGCAAAAAGTGATTTACACCAGAAAGTGAGCAAAAAGTTGCGCAGAATGCGCAGTTATTCTGAAAGTTTTAGTTAGTGTTAAGAGATTGCCGTCTTATTGGAATGAATTAACGATTAATTAGGAGTAAATGACTGTTATTACCGATTAAAAATGCAAAAAATAATTTTGATTATTATCGTTAGTCGCCTGATGTTGTGGAGGCGATGAGATGACAAAAAGTAGGTAAATAAGAGATAGGATCTGGCGCTGGCTTGGTATTGCCACCGCGCGTTGTGGGAAGCGGACGGCAAAATAAAAACGGTGGGGCAAGTGTGCCTGTACCCCAACCGTATTTCGTTTAATGACGCGTCTATTTTTGTGGCGAATTAGCCTTCCTGCATCGCTTTTTCCACTTCTTCCGCCAGAATCGCAATACCGCGTTCGATTTTTTCCGGCTCCGGCACATAATTCATGCGCATGCACTGGTGAGCGTGCGGCCAGTTCTGATCTAAGCCGGGGAAGAAATAGTGACCCGGCACCATGAGGACGCCGCGTTTTTTCAGGCGCTGGTACAGAATTTCTGTCGTGATAGGCAGATCCTTAAACCACAGCCACAGGAAGATCGCACCTTCCGGCTTATGAATCAGGCACTGTTCGGGTGATAGATAGCGGCGAATGATCGCGATGGTTTCCGTTACACGCTGCTGGTAGAACGGGCGGACGACGTCGTTAGATAAGCGCAGCAGATCGCCACGCTGAATCATCTCATGTGCCAGTGCCGGGCCGATTGCCCCCGGAGACAGGCTAATGATGCCGTTCATGTTGCCGATGGCGGAAATCACCTTTTCATCTGCAATGACGATACCGCAGCGTGAGCCAGGTAGACCTAGCTTGGACAGGCTCATACACAGGATGATGTTCGGGTTCCACAGCGGCGTCGCATCGCTGAAGATGATGCCGGGGAAAGGCACACCATAGGCGTTATCAATCAGCAGGGGAATGTTGTGCTGCTGCGCCAGAATATCCAGACGCATCAGCTCATCGTCGGTCAGCACGTTACCGGTTGGATTGGTCGGGCGAGATACGCAAACCAGCCCGATATCCTCAGTAATCGACAAGTTATCGAAATCGACGTGATATTTAAATTGCCCTTCGGGCAACAGCTCGATCTGAGGGCGAACGGAGACGAACATGTTGTCATCCAGCCCGGAATCCGAATAGCCGATATATTCTGGTGCCAGCGGGAACAGCACCTTTTTCAGGCTGCCATCGCTGTGGCGACCGGCAAACAGATTAAATAAGTAGAAAAACGCACTCTGGCTGCCATTTGTTAGTGCAATGTTCTGTGGTCCAATCTGCCAGCCTAATTCATTACTCAGCAGTTCGGCCAATGCATTAAGCAGTGTGTCCTTACCTTGCGGGCCGTCGTAGTTGCATAGCGCTTCCGTTAATTTCCCTTGTTCCAGCATATCCTGACACAGCTGTTTGAAGTAGCTATCCATCTCTGGGATGTGTGCCGGATTGCCGCCCCCCAGCATGATTGCGCCTGGCGTACGCAGCCCTTCGTTCAGATCGTCCATTAACTGAGTGATGCCAGCGTGGCGCGTGAATTTCTTGCCGAAAAGAGAAAAGTTCATAGTTTATTTATCAGTGGTCGTACACAGGTTAGCGGCAACCATAGCGCTTGCGCTGATAGGGTGCAATGTGGTGAAAAAACAGTCCGGTAATTTTTTATCTCGTTAAATTTGTATAATTTGGCATAAATTGCTGATGAACTCGTTGTCGGGAAAAAGGGGGTAGACAGCATGATTTATTTTGCTGAAACGATGTCAGCTTTTACCGATCAACATCTCAATAATTCTGTAAATATAGATGCCATTCATAATGAATTAGTGATGCTAATCGAATAAATAACGCAACAATGCCGAATTTTTTCATCTGGTGATAGTTATCACATTCTGACCATCCGCTGATTTGTAGTCTTTAGCTCGCATTAGCTAAAACAATTCAGCAAAAAGGGATGGTTAACATGAAAAAATTACTGGCTATAGGCATTACACTGGCGCTGACATCATGGCAACTCTCGGCGCAGACGTTTGTGCTGACAGATGCTGAAGGCAGTGTCGAAAAGGGAAACTGGCAAATTGGCAGTGATGCCCTGAAGATCAAAAATCAGCCTTTCAGCATTGAGCAAAAAGTCCTGCACGGCGGCCGTCAGGAAGGCAGTAAAGTGATCACGATTACCAGTCAGAACGGCCTGAAAATTGCCCTTAGCCCGACGCGAGGGATGAACTTGCTGCATGTAACAGGCAAAAACATCCGTCTAGGGTGGGATTCGCCGGTTGATGAGGTCGTAAACCCGAATACCATCAATCTGGAAAGCCGTAATGGATTGGGCTGGCTGGAAGGTTTCAATGAGATGATGGTGCGCTGCGGCTTCGAATGGACGGGTCACCCGGTCGTCAGCGATGGCATGATCTATACCTTGCATGGCCGTGCGGGCAACACACCTGCTTCAAAAGTGGTGGTGGAGGTCAGCGATACAGCGCCGCATACCATTACGGTACGGGGACTGCTCAAGGAAAACAGCTTCAAGAAGTCGAATCTGGAAACCTGGACTGAGCTGCGTTACGTCCCCGGCAGCGAGTCGTTTACCGTGCACGATGTGCTGACGAACAAAGCCGACTACCCGCGAGACTATCAAATTATCTACCACAGCAATTTCGGCACGCCGATTCTGGAAGAGGGTGCGCGTTTCATCGCACCAGTAAAAGAGATTTCTCCGTTCAATGACCACGCCAAAGCCGGTCTGGCAACCTGGCAAACCTATAAAGGGCCAACCAAAGACTTTGATGAAATGGTGTTTAACATTACGCCGTATACGGATGCACAGGGCAAAACGCTGGCGGCGCTGGTGAACAAGGCGGGAGATAAAGGCGTGTCGATCGCCTTTGATACCCATCAACTGCCGCTGCTGACGCTGTGGAAAAACACAGATACGGAGAAACAGGGTTACGTGACGGGCATCGAACCCGGTACTAACTACGCCTACCCGGTGACGATAGAGCGTGAACAAGGGCGGGTTAAAAAACTCCAACCCGGCCAGAGCACCACGTTTGAGCTGACGTACAGTCTGCTGAGTAGCGCTGACGCGGTACAGAAAACAGAACAGAAAGTGAAAGCCATTCAGGGCGATAATAAAATCACGCTGACGGAAAAACCCATCGCCGTCGAGTAATCGCTATCTTGCCGACTACGAATTCGGGTGGTCGGCTACCCCACATTATGGTCACGCTTAATCACTGTCACGTAACGTCATAATTATCTTTTCTTATCCGTTTTTTCATTTTGCGCGTACCTTGGGAAAGGTATTTGTTACGAATGTGATCAGGGGATAAGAATGTCGTTGAAAGATGCGCTGCTCGCGCTTTGTGTTGTGGTGTTATGGGGTGTGAACTTTGTGGTGATTAAAGTCGGGCTGAACGATATGCCGCCTTTTTTACTGGCGGGGCTACGTTTTTCGCTGGTGGCGCTCCCGGCTATTTTCTTTGTTCCTTTTCCGCGTATTCCCCTGAAATGGTTGCTCGCCTATGGCATGACAATCAGCTTCGGTCAGTTTGGCTTTCTGTTTCTCGCTATCAAGCTGGGCATGCCCGCGGGGATTGCTTCGCTGGTGTTGCAGGCTCAGGCTTTTTTTACGCTGCTGGTTGGCGCGGTTTTGCTGTCGGAAAAGCTGCGCTGGAATCACGTTGTCGGGATTCTGGTGGCGGCGCTAGGGATGGTGGTGCTGGCAGAAGGTCGTACGTCGTTGCAACTGTCATCGGGTATGACCGCCACCACGCTGCTGCTGACGCTGGCCGCGGCACTGTCATGGGCGTTGGGTAACATCACCAATAAAATCATCATGAGTAAAAACAGCGATGTACGCATCATGTCGCTAGTGGTGTGGGGTGCATTGGTGCCTGTCGTGCCATTTTTCATCAGTTCCTGGCTGTTCGAAGGTGTGGACGTGATTGTCCATAGTTTAACGACCATCCAACTGCCGACGATCTTGTCGTTGGTTTATCTGGCATTTGCGGCAACCATCATCGGTTATGGGATTTGGGGCAGCCTGCTGGCGCGTTATGAAACCTGGCGTGTGGCGCCCTTGTCACTGCTGGTGCCGGTGGTTGGATTGGTCAGTGCCGCCGTCTTTCTTGGGGAATCCCTCTCGCTATTACAGATTGTGGGTGCGGTACTGATTATGGTCGGCCTGCTGGTGAATGTGTTTGGTGCGCGGCTGCGTTTATGGCGACCCGTGCGGCAGCTGTGAGCCTTATGTTCCACAATGGGGCGTATTTATCGTGCAGTGTCGCAAAGATAAGCGGCTATTTTCGCAATTTCTCATGCCTTTTCTACGCTTCTTACTGCTGCTGGTGAATCCGCTAAGCTGTTGCCGTTTATTGGCGCGGACTTTGCAAGTTGGCTTCGCAAGAGAGTAGAGATACAGCAGCCAGTGAAATCAATGGGATAAAGGGGTCTTCATGAGGATAAGAAATACAATATTGGGAAGTACGGCATCGGGGAAATGGCTGTTGTCACTGAGTGTGGCGACGCTGCTGGTGAGTGGAACGGTACAGGCAGCGTCGGCTCCTGCGGTGGAAGCGAAAAACGGCATGGTGGTCAGCTCGCAGTATCTGGCTTCACAGATTGGCGTCGATATCATGAAGATGGGCGGGAATGCGATTGATGCTGCCGTGGCCGTGGGCTATGCACAGGCGGTGGTGAACCCCTGTTGTGGCAATATCGGCGGCGGTGGGTTTATGACGCTGCATCTGGCCGATGGAAAAGACACCTTTATCAATTTCCGTGAAACCGCACCAGCGGCGGCCAGCGCCGACATGTATCTGAACGCTGATGGGAGCGTGAAAAAAGACGCGAGCCTGTACGGCTATCTGGCCGCTGGCGTACCGGGAACGGTGCTGGGGCTGGATACCGCACTGCAAAAATACGGCAAATTGACGCGCGAGCAGGTGATGGCACCGGCGATTAAACTGGCGCGTGAAGGCTTTGAGCTTACGCGGGCAGACACCGATATTCTGGACACCACCGTCAAGCGCTTCAAAGCCGATCCTGAGGCGGCGCGCATTTTCCTGCGTCCTGACGGTAGTGCGTTACAGCCCGGCGATAAGCTGGTGCAAACCGATCTGGCGAATACGCTGGCGGCGATCGCCGCTAAAGGACCGGATGCCTTCTATAAGGGTACGATCCCACAGACGGTGGAGAAAGCGGCGAAGCAGGGCGGCGGAATGCTGACAGCGGCTGATTTTGCCAATTACCGCATTACCGAAACGGCACCGATAACCTGTAACTATCGCGGTTATCAATTTGTCTCTTCGCCACCGCCCAGCTCCGGTGGCGTCACGATGTGTGAAATCCTCAATATTGTCGAAGGTTACGACATTAAATCGACAGGCTTTAACTCGGCGGCCACCGTGCATGTGCTGACGGAAGCGATGCGTCACGCTTACATGGATCGCAATACCTACCTCGGCGACCCGGCGTTTGTGAGCAACCCCGTCGAGCGCCTGTTGAGCAAGGATTACGCTGCTGAAATTCGCAAACAAATCGAACCGGAGAACGCGACGCCGTCCAAAAACGTACAGCCGGGGATCGGTCCGCACGAGCGACCAGAAACGACGCACTACTCCATCGTGGATAATCAGGGCAATGCGGTGTCCACCACGTATACCGTCAACGGACGTTTTGGTTCGGTGGTGATTGCGCCGGGTACGGGCTTTTTCCTCAACAACGAAATGGATGATTTTACCGTTAAAGTGGGCGAGAAAAACTTGTACGGTTTGGTGCAAGGGGAGCGTAATTCGATCGCCCCCGGTAAGCGCCCACTTTCGTCCATGAGCCCGTCGCTGGTGACGAAAGACGGTAAAGTGTTCATGGTGCTCGGTTCACCCGGTGGTTCGCGCATTATCACCATCACGCTGCAAACGGCGCTGAATATTATTGACCACGGCATGGCGCCGCAGGAAGCGGTGGACGCACCACGTATCCATCATCAGTGGCTACCGGATGAGGTGTATTATGAACAGCGTGGGCTATCTGCCGATACGCTGAACCTGCTGAAGCAGCGCGGCTACAAGATGGTGGAACAGACGCCTTGGGGCGCAGCGGAGCTGATTCTGGTCGGTTTACCGGGCGCAGCGGGCGTCACGCCAGCGGATTCAGGCAATGACTCGGCAGTATCCGGCAAAGTGCGTGAAGGTTACCTGTACGGTGCAAATGATATCCGCCGCCCGGCCGGGGCAGCGATAGGGTATTAATGTAAATGAGCTTCAGGAGCCTGCTTCGGTAGGCTCCTGAGTTTTTCAGTTCATGCCATTACCTGTTAAATAGCTCGGATGCGAAATCAAGTGTGCGTCAGCGCCCCCAGGCAGTCATCCAGCGCGCCGACCAGCCAGTCGATATCTTGCGTCTGGAATGCCAGCGGCGGACGCAGTTTAAGCACGTTGCCATAAGGACCCGCCACGGACGTCAGTACACCACAGTCGCGTAGCGCTTCTGTCAGATTCAGTGCCAGCGTTTTATCCGGTGTTTTGTTCTCTCTGTCACTCACCAGCTCAAACCCGATGAATAACCCCGCACCGCGTACGTTGCCTACACAGGCGTATTTGTCTTGTAAGGTAGTCAGCTCCGCCAGGAGTTGTGCGCCTACGATGCGGCTGTGTTCCTGAAGCTGTTCATCATGGATCACTTTCAGTACCGCCTGTGCGGCGGCCATTGCGACTGGATTCCCGCCAAACGTGTTGAAGTAGGGGATTTGATCGCTAAAAGCGGCGAGCACCTCGCTCTTCGCTAGCAGACCGGAAACCGGAATACCATTGCCCATGGGTTTGCCGGTGGTGATGATGTCTGGCACCACGTCATGCCGCGCGAAGCCCCAGAAGCTATCACCGGTGCGTGCAAAACCGGGCTGCACTTCATCGGCGATGAAAATGCCGCCGTTGCGGTGGACGACATCAATAACGGGACGCAAAAAACCGCGTGGATTTGGGTGAACGCCATCGGAAGAAAAAATGGAATCAGCAAGAAACGCGGCAAATGTGATGCCGTGCGCCGCCATATCGTCGATCTGTCTCTGGATTTCATTCGCGAACCATATGCCCAGATCCGGTGTATTGACCCGATAGGTATCCGGTGGAGGGACCAGCCGCGTGGTCGCCGCCAGCGGCTGACCACTGCCCAATGCGGGTGACACACCTGAGGTCAGATCGCTGGTGCCGTGGTAGGCTTCACGAGTGACGATAACCCCAGTGCCGCCGCTCCAGGCGCGCGCCACGCGGATCGCCAGGTCGTTGGCTTCCGAACCGGTGCACATATACATGGCTCGGTTGATGGCGACGGGTGCGGTAGCAAGGAGTTGCTCCGAATAGTCCAGAATACGTTCATGCAGATAGCGGGTATGGGTGTTCAGCATCGTCATTTGTTGATGAACGGCATCGATCACTGCCGGGTGGCAGTGGCCGATGCTGGCGACGTTGTTATACACGTCGAGGTATTTTTTGCCGTCAGCGTCCCAGAGATATTGCCCTTCGCCGCGCACCAGATGAACCGGTTTACGGTAGAACAGCCGATAGGACTCGCCCAAGACCCGACTGCGTTTGTCGGTTAGCGTACGGATATCTGCGTTGAGTGCATCGGCATGCTCGGCGCGAAAACTGTTGGTATCCATGATGGTAGAACGCGTTGCCATAATCACTCCCGTTATAAAATGTGTTTTTCAGTGCTATTTGGCATCGGCGATAAGCGGTTCGAGTAGCGTTTCCCGACGGGTTTTAGTGGTCAGGAAATAGAGGTAGCCGAGTAGCATAAAGGTACAAAATATTGCGCCGATCATCGGGTTGAACCAGAGCATGGCTATCAGGCAGATGATGGCACAGACGAGGGCGAATGCAGGAACAATCGGGTAGCCGGGCGCGCGATAGCTGCGTGCCATATCGGGTGCGCTACGGCGCAGGCGGAACAGGCTGAGCATGCTCATGATGTACATGACGATGGCACCAAAAACCGCCATGGTTATCATGGCCGCCGTCAGGTTCATGCCCTGTAGGTTAATCCCGTCACAGAAAATAGCGGTAATCCCGATTGCGCCGCCAGCCAGAATGGCGCGGTGCGGTGTGTGAAAGCGGGACAGTTTGGCAAGCCCCGGTGGCAGATAGCCGGCACGCGCCAATGCGAAGAACTGGCGTGAGTAACCCAGAATAATGCCGTGGAAGCTGGCGATCAGGCCGAACAGGCCAATCCATACCAGCATGTGCATCCAGTTGGAGTTTTCGCCGACGATTATTTTCATCGCCTGTGGCAAGGGATCGTTGAGATCGGAGAGCTGACGCCAGTCGCCTACGCCACCGGCCATGAGCATCACACCAATCGCCAGCACTACCAGCGTCAGAATACCGCTCACATAGGCACGCGGGATGGTACGTTTGGGATCTTTAGCCTCTTCCGCCGCCATTGCTGCGCCTTCGATAGCGAGGAAAAACCAGATAGCGAACGGTATTGCCGCGAACATACCGGAAATCGCGCCGGGTGAAAATTCATTCTGTCCTGCCCAGCCGTGTGCCACGAAGTTGCTCAGGCTGAAGCCCGGTGCGACCACGCCCATGAATACCAGGAGTTCTATCACCGCCAGCAGCGTCACCACCAGCTCAAACATGGCTGCCAGCTTCACGCCAAGGATGTTCAGGCTCATGAAGATCAGGTACGCACCAACGGCCGCGAATTTGGGATTTAGTTCGGGATATTGCACGTTCAGATATGCGCCAATCGCCATCGAAATAGCCGGTGGGGCGAAAACAAATTCAATCAGCGTGGCCATGCCAGCAATCAACCCGCCCAGATCGCCAAACGCGAGTCGGCTGTAGGCAAAAGGGCCGCCCGCATGCGGGATCGCCGTGGTGAGTTCGGTAAAGCTAAAAATGAAACAGGTGTACATGGCGGCGATGAACAGTGTGGTGATCAAAAAACCCAACGTACCCGCAACGCCCCAACCATAGCTCCAGCCAAAATATTCACCAGAAATTACCAGTCCTACCGCAATGCCCCACAAATGCAGGGTGCCCAGTGTGGGCTTTAATTTGCTCGTCATCACATTATCCCCGTCAGTCTGCTCATGATTATTGGGGGCCGATACGGCAACCCCATTGGCTTGTGCAGCGATAATGCCCACGCTTTTCGCTTGAAAACTTGACGCTGGCGTACTGAATGCTGCGCGCTGAAGTCAACTTTTGTTGGTGACATCGCTCATGTGCTTTCTGGAGTCAAACAGGGGTTCTGGTGCGTCAAGTTTCTATGGGCGGCACACGCCATGCTGAGCGCTCATTGACTCGCGTCGGAGTGGTAACCATGAGTGCTAAACAATACGACACCTTAAGTAACGCAGAAATTACGGCGCTGGCGCATCGGGCGCTTGGCTATTATCCGGCAGCGTTGCAAGGGGATGTGCGGCTACTGTGCCGCTCGGAAAATGCGACGTTTCTTGTCTCGTCGGCAGGTAAGCGTTATGCCCTGCGGTTACACCGCAGCCATTATCATCAGAAAGCGGAGATTGAAAGCGAGTTACTGTGGCTGGACGCACTGCGTGAGACGGGGATTGTCGTTCCGGAAGCGCTACGCGATGCGACTGGGGAGCGCGTGCAGTCGCTAAGTCTTTCTGATGGTTCCTGTCGCTATGCCGTGCTGTTCCACTGGATTGACGGCGATATGCCGACCACCAGCGTCGATCCGCGTGCGTTTCGGCAACTGGGCGAAATCACCGCCCGTCTGCACCAGCACAGCCGTCACTGGCAAAAACCTGACGGTTTCCGGCGTATTGTCTGGGATCATCATACGATGGTGAGTGCGCAGAGCCACTGGGGGAACTGGCGCGATGCGCCAAATTTGTCGGTTGGCGAACACGATATTGTCGAAGAGGCGATTGCGCGTATGGGGGCAGAGATGGCGGCCTTTGGCAAAGCGCCGCATCGCTATGGGCTGATTCATGCTGACCTGCGCCTGACCAATCTGCTTTTGCATCGCGGCGAAACGCGAGTGATCGATTTTGACGACTGCGGTATGGGGTGGTATCTGCACGATTTGGCCGCAGCGATTAGTTTTGTGGAGCACCATCCGCGTGCGGCGGAGTGGGTTGAAAACTGGCTATGTGGCTACGAACGTGTGGCTCACGTCAGCGATGAGGAGCTGGCGTTGTTGCCGACGCTGCTGATCCAACGGCGTATCCAGCTTACCGCGTGGGTGGGATCACATGCAGAAACGGAAATGGCGCAAAGCCTCGGCTCTGACTGGGCAAAGCACAGTGTACGTCTGTGTCATCGTTATCTGGAAACCAGTGATTTGCCGATTGGTGTGGTCTGAATGCACCACGGACGGGCAGCTTGTGCCACTTTAATGCCCGTCCGCTTTAATGGGATCTTTATAACTCTTTGATTTCACGGTAGTACGGACTGGTATGAAACTTGCTGATCGTTTTATTGCCCGTTGGCGGGCAGAGTGATACGGCGAGGTGACAGGCAATGGAAAACGTGACGTACTCTTCGGCGCTGAATGCGGCGTTCTCCTGCAACCGCGGTGTTTTGGCGGCGGCGGCAACCGGGCTCGGCGACTTTATTCACGATAACGGCGGTGATGCCGATCGTATCTTCGGCATCAGCGGTGTCGATCCCGAGCAACTCGCCAGTCCGACGCTCAGTTTGGGGCTGGTGAACTACTGTCGAGTGATGGAGGAAGCCGCGCGTAACTCGGGTGTTGATAATTTCGGTTTACACTACGGTAAGCAGTTTAAACCGCAGTCATTAGGCCTGATCGGTTATATCGGTTTATGTTCGGACACGCTGGAGCAGGCGCTGCACAACGTGGTGAAGGCATTTCCCTGCCATCAACACGATACGCTGACGCGCATGGTGGATAAAGGCGACTGCTGGCGGCTGGACTATCAGGTGCGGCACGGCGCCATTTTACATCGCCGTCAGGATGCCGAACTGACGCTCGGCATGTTTCTGAACCTGATTCGCCACGTTCTGGGCAGGCATTGGGCGCCACGCGAAGTACATTTTGAGCATCCGCGTCCTGAAATGTGGCATGAGCACTGTAAGGTGTTCGACGCACCGGTTTATTTCGATCAACCCTACAATTCCCTGCTGATTCCCAAACATCAGTTGGTTCGTACCATGCCGGAACGTGATATGACGCTGCTGTTGGTGATGCAAGATGCCATTCGCCGCCTGAACGAGACATCGCCACAGCAAAGTATTGTCGATCAGGTACGTACGCAGGTTCATCTGTTATTGATGCAGAAAGAGCCGACGCTGGAAGAGGTGGCAGAAAAAGTGGGGTTATCTAGTTGGTCGCTTCAGCGCCGCCTGCGGGAGGAAGGGCTGAGTTTTTCACTGTTGGTAGACAAGCTGCGTTGTGAAATGGCGACGCACTATCTCCAACAGAAACAACTGCCGATTTCGGAAATGGCGCTGTTGCTCGGTTATTCCGAAGTGAGCGCCTTTTCCCGGGCATTCCGTCGCTGGTTTGGCATCAGCCCTCGTCAGTGGCGTAAAGGCGGGAGCGTTAAGTTATCCTGAGCTCGTTATTTACGTATCATATTCGTCACCCTTTCCTGTTAAGTCATACGGCTTCAGGACATTGATTGCTTAGCGCTATTCAGATATTGGGGCGATAGAGATTTCCTGAAAGGTAAAAGAACGCCAGTTTGCGACGAATACTGATTGATCATTAGGATTTCGGGAAATATCTCTGGGAAACTCTCCGCTGGTGATTTTTTTAAGCAATTCAGGTTGTTCTCTTTTACTCACGTCAAAAATAGAAATATTCGGTATTGCCGGGTTGCCATTTTCATCTACGCCATCGAATCGATTAGAGTTAGAAACAGCTAGATAACGATCTTCGGAAAAGGAAGATATACCAACGGGAGCCGTTCCGCCGGAGGACGCCGAATAAAGATAAGCGTTATTAGGATCATTGCGCAAACGTGTGGCATCAAAGGCATGAATTTTATTATCTGTACGAGCGGTAGACCATATGGTCTTACTATCATTGCTGACTGCAATACGAACAACGCCGCAACCCGCAGCTACTTTAGCTTGAATAACGTTATTAAGAACTCTGTTCCCATTACCAGGGTTAGTCTCGGCCTTCTGTAAAAGAGTTTCTACGTCTACAATCGAAATCGAACCACTAAAGCTGTTTCCGCACTGCTTTGCGACTTCAAGATGATCCAGGCCTGCAAAATCTCTATATTGATATTCAGGTGAGACTTGGCTTGGTATATAGAGAGTTTTTCCATCAGGTGAAATATTAAGTCCAGCAATCGCATTCTGTTCCGGTCTTATATATCCTAGCCTTTGGGCAGAAATTCTGCCATCAGGCTCTCTTTGGTAAGAAACGATCGCCACGTCGCCCAATCCGTAATAACCGGGAAACTCACCATATTCATCGGCAATAAAAAAGTGCCTATTGTCATTTCCTGAAACGACGGCGATAGACCCTGGTCTATCGCGCCGGTTCGTATATCCAGTATTAAGATCGACATAATATGACGTTATCTGTCCCTGTATCATACTGGATACATCCAGTAATACGACACCTTCCCGTACTGCAACAGACAAAACAGATTCATCTTTAGATAGCGCCATACCGAACGCTTTCGTGAGTGCCGTGTCAGCTGAATTTATTGCAAGATAATGTTCAACTTTCCACTCACCTTGTCTCTTTTTTAAAACAGCGATTGCAGCAGATGGCGATGAGGTTATGCCTTCTATGACTGCATCAGAAATCGATGCAAAGGCGTAGCTTTGGTCGCTAAGTGTGACGACGTTAAATACGTTGGAAAGAAATATTTCTGATGTTTTAGAAATGAATTCAGGGGTGTTTTCTTCACTTTCTGATGATATAGGTAGTGAGCTAATTATGTTTTCCATACTCGTTTTTTCTTTTTCGAATGCATAAGTAGCCGTTATAGAAAAAGCAAGTGCGAGTAAAAAACCGTAAGTCATGGTTATAGGCATTTTTTTTATCTCAATAGTGTATGTCATATTGAATAATAGATTATGAAATAGGGAAATAAATTGTTAATAATTTTTATATAAAGAGAGTGATAAAAATAAATATGTCTTCATCATGTTGTGTATCTTTAATCCGTCATGCAGAAATAAATGGCTAAAAATATTGATGTTGTTCCCGTAACTAAAATTATGTTGTGTTTAGGCGATTCAAGTGTGTTTTAAGAGTATCGACATCTCATTGCTTGTTAATGCCTATGCTACTTAAAGTCCGCGTACGGTGTAAGCGGCTGCGGTGGGCTGTCGAGATCGCCCTGCCAGCCGGAGGCGGAGTAGCGCACATAGATCAGGCCGTGGCTGGGGGTGTAGTCCTTCGCTTGCTGAATGTCGATACCGACACCCAGCGTCCAGTGTGAGCTGAGGCGGCGTTCGACGACGGCACGCGCCGTGTAACCGAAGCCGGAACTGCTGCTGCCTGTTTCGATAGCGTCTCTGTCGGTTAATGCGGCGCTGCCAAGCAGGCCGACTAGCGGATAGCGCCGCTGATCTTTCGTGGAGGAACGTGACCACGACAGCGATCCGCCGAGTTCCCACGACCAGTTTTCCGTCCGCTGCCGATAGTTCACCGGTACACCCAGCGAGAGGTATTGCTGTGGGCTGTAGTAGCCGCCTTGACCGAGCGAGTAACCGCTTAAATCCTTCTGATAACGCCACCACATGCTGTTGAGGCCGACCGTGACGCGTCGGTTATCCTCGTTAATCAGCTTGTAGTAATAACCTGCCATGGCGCGGGCGCGGTCATTATCGGCCACGTTCTTACCGGTGATCTGGTGGACGCTGAAATCACTCCAAACGCCGTGCGCTTCGCCCCGATCGTAGCTCAGCCCGAGGCTGACGCCTGTGGCACGCACGCCGCCCCAGGTCATGCCCGTTCCCGGATCTTTGGTGCCGCCGAAGGCGAGTAATGAGCTGGATATTGGGCGGCGCGATGCCGTCGCCGTCCAGCCGATTTGCCGCCAGTCACCGCTGTAGCTTGCGCCGCCGACGATGTCGACGACATCAAAGCCAAGCGGCGTGGTACCGATATCCGCTGACCAGCGATCGTTCTTCCAGCCTGCGGCGACGCTGGTGCCGGTGGCTTTCTGCGATTTGCCGTCGAAGCAGTCCTGCGTGGCACAGGTGCCGAAGGTTTCCCGATAGGCACCGTTGCTGTCCGCTGAGAAGGTGCCGGCATTCATCTGTACGGTATCGGTGCGGAAGAAGGCGCGGCCGTCATACAGCGGCATGTCTATCTGCAACAGGGTATTGTGGGCGCTCAGATCGGAAATCCCGCCTGTCCCGCTCGAACCCGAGTAATCGTGGTCAAGGGTGACGGTAATATCCTGCTTGCGGTACAGGTCTGCGGCATCGGCACGGATGCCGCGTTGCAGCCAGTCGTCCCCTGCCTGATTGCGCGTTAGCCGGGTGTAATCATCGTCGCTTTGTGGCAGCGTGGGGGTAATGCCGCTGGCAACCATTGCCTGTTTGTAGTCCTGCTGCGCTTGCTCAGGTTGGGACTGCTGCTGTTCAACGCGTGCCGCATCGCGGTAAACCAGCGCTGTCGTTTGATTGATAGTAGTCTGGCCGACAGGCTCTTTCTGCGCCTCGATTTTTAGCTGACGGAAAAGAGCCGCCGATTTTTGCGGATCCCCGACCGCTTGCCAGGCGTTGGCGACGCGCCGCTGCGTGTTGAGGGTATCCGCGGCCTGTACTGGGAGCTGGTTCAGACGTTGACGCGCGTCATCTTGCTGACCCTGTGCGATAAACGCCTCGATTTCCCCCAGTTGTGCATCGGGGTTCTGTGGTTCCCGCGAGCGGATGCGCTGATAATCCGCCAGCGCGGTAGCGTATTCACCTCGCGCCAGCGCCCAGTCTGCCAGCAGGAGATCGATGCGGGTGTCAGCCGGTTGCTGACGGAGGAAAGCGATAGCGGCGGATTCGTCACCCGCGTCGCGTATCGCTTCCGCTTTAGCTAACGTGGTTTGCATCGTCAAACGTTGGGATAAGTCGCGCATATCGTCGCTCCACTGTGCTGTGGGAAGCGTGTTCAGGTGAGCGAGTGCTTGCTCATCGCGATTGGTGGACGACAGATAAAGTGAATAAACGTAATTTTTTTCCGCGTTGGTTAGGGGAATAGACGTCGCACGCTGTACCACACTGTCCGCCTGCTGCGTTTGTCCCAACTGGCGCAGCGTCTGAGCATAGCGATAGGCCAGCCACACATCGTTCGGATCCTGCTGGTTCGCCTGACGATACTTCTCCTCCGCCTGCGCCCACTGCTGTTGTTCTGAAAGTCTGTCCGCCTGCTGTTTCAGGATATCGAGCCGCAGTGCGGCAAGCGGCTCTCGCATCGCATTCTGCTGGCTGGGTGACAGGCTGTTGAGGTAAGCGAGTGCTTTCTCCGGCGACTGCCGCTGATAAATGCCGACCAGGCCGCGCAAGGCGTTGTCATTGCCGGGTTCAAGGCGCAAGGCCTGCTGATAGAACGGCTGGGCGGCGGCATCATTCTTACTGGCAACGGCGACATCACCCAGACCAATTAGCGCATAGGCGTTGGTGTTATCCATCTGGCGCGCCTGCTGATATTTCTGCCGCGCCAGCGGTAGGTTGTTCGCTTTTAGCGCGTTGTCGCCTTCCGCAATCGTGTTCCAATATTGCGTGCTTTGGATGAGCCCTTCCCATTTACCGCTGTTGAGGCGATCAGTATCCGCCTGCAATGCTTTCTGAAACTGTGTCAGCGCTTTTGCGCGATCGCCTGCGCGCAGGTAAACCAGACCCACTGCGCCGATCAGCTCAGGATCGTTTGGCGTGGCGGTCAGCGCTTTATTCAGTTCATTGATCGTGGCGCTATTGCCGCCGCCGCTGTCCACCTGTGCGAGACTGTGGAGCCGCGCCTGATAGGTCGGATCGGCCATCATTCCCTGCTGGCGGTTGAGCTCTTTGCGTGCAGTTTCTGCCTGTTCACCGTCTTTGAATACGGTCAGGAAGCGGTTGAGTTCCGCTACACTCTGCGACGTGACGGGCATTCGGCCAATGATTTCCAGCCATAGCGATGCGGCCTGACTGCGTCCGACAGGATCATTAGAAAGTTGTTCCAATAAAGGGTAAGCCCGCTCATTGAGGTTTTGGCTAAAGTACAAGCGTGATAACACCATGCGCAGCGGAACGTTATCCGGGTAAATCTGATCCAGCGCTTCCAGTTGCTTAATCGCGACCGTTTCCTGATTCGGCAAGCGAGAGACCAGACGCCAATACTCAACGGCGAGATCGAGCGTTGGCGGCTCACCGTGAAAGAGCGCATCGTACTGTGCTTTGGATTCTGGGTAACGTCCGGCGGTAGACAGTAAACGCGCCTGTTGTAACTGTTGACGCGCGGTTTCCTGCGTCAGCGCCAGTGTCATTTCTGCCTGACGATAGAAAGCCGAGTCGGGCGCCACAGTCTTCAGCCTTTCCAACTGCTGGCGCGCCTGCGCCTGATCGCCTTGACGCAGTACCAGCCGTAATTTGGCGGCAATAACCTCGGGGTTATCTGGGTCGATAAGTTCCAGACGATAGAGCGACTGGCGGACAAGATCGTCTTTGTTACTGGCTTCTCCCAGGCGCACCTGTTCCATCAGAAACTGCTCTGGCGATGCGGTTTCTGCGCTGTATGCCTGCGGCGCAGTCACCAGCAATAACGGGAGAAGGCGCAGCCAGTTCAGCGCCAGATTGTTGGCTTTCAATGCATTGTCACCTTTCGCAATGGTGGTCCAGTCTTGCGTATTTTGGATGAGTCCTTCCCATCTGCCGCTGTGCAGACGGCTCATATCCACCTGTAATGCCTTCTGAAACTGTTCCAGCGCTTTTTTTCGATCGCCTTCGCGCAGATAAACCAGAGCCACCGCGCCGATCAGTTCCGGTGTATTGGGCGTGGCAGACAGCGCTTTATTCAGTTCATTGAGTATGGTGCTGTCGCCACCGCCGCTTCCAACCTGTGCCAGACTACGGAGGCGTGCCTGATAGGTCGCGTCAGCTAACATTTTTTGCTGGCGGTTGAGCGCTTTGCGCGCGGTTTCTGCCTGTTTTCCTTCATTAAATAGGGTCAGAAAGCGATTTAACTCTGCCACGCTCTGCGGCGTGACGGGCATTCGCTGAATGATTGCCAGCCATAGCGACGCAGCCTGACTGCGTCCAACGGGAGCGTTAGCCAGCTGTTTCAGC
This sequence comes from Pectobacterium actinidiae, assembly GCF_000803315.1. Classification (NCBI taxonomy): domain Bacteria; kingdom Pseudomonadati; phylum Pseudomonadota; class Gammaproteobacteria; order Enterobacterales; family Pectobacteriaceae; genus Pectobacterium; species Pectobacterium actinidiae. The sequence goes on along the minus strand of NZ_JRMH01000002.1, from coordinate 438,831 downwards.
AAAGGATAGGTCTGCTCATTACTATCCTGAGTAAAGAGCAAGTATGATAACGCCAGGCGCAGCGGAACGTTGTCAGGGTAAACCTGATCCAGCGCGCTCAGTTGCTTAATTGCGGTCGATGCCTGATTTGGTAAATAGGAAACCATGCGCCAATACTCCACGGCGAGATCGAGCGTTGGCGGCTCGCCGTGAAAGAGTGCGTCGTATTCCACTTTGGCTTCCGCGTAGCGTCCGGCGGTAGATAGCGAGCGTGCCTTCTGTAGCTGCTGGCGCATCTCTTCCTGCGTCAGTGCCAGTATCATGCTTGCATGGCGATAGGCAGTGGAATCGGGTGCCAGCGTTTTCAGTTTCTCCAACAGCTGACGAGCCTGCGTCTGATCGCCCTGACGCATCGACAGCCGTAATTTGGCGGCTATCACTTCAGGGTTATTTGGAGCGATAAGTTCCAGTCGAAAGAGCGACTGACGCACGAGTTCGTCTTTGTTGCTGGCTTCTCCCAGACGTACCTGTTCCATCAGAAATTGCTCTGGTGGCGCGGTATCCTCGCTGTATGCCTGCGGTGCAGCAACCAGCAATAACGGGAGGACACGCAGCCAGTTTAAGGTGTTGTTGTGCATTGGCTGCCCCGGGACGGTAAAAGTTGGCCTTGTGACGTGAAGCGGTAGCGCTTTTGATCCCATCCCTGACCAAAGAGCGTCAGAGAGGCAGAGAAATAGGCATCGTCACCCGGTGGATTGTCGGCGAGCCGCTGGCGCTGGACGGCCAGCGCATTCGATTGACGGGATAGCATCGGAAGCAGTGAAGCGGAAAAGCCTACCGATCCCTGTCCGGTAACAGTGCCTGTCGCGGTATCCGCTTTTTCAGGCGGTCGCCCTTGCTGGATCGTCTGCTGAATCATCGGCTGAAACTGTTTGAGCAAGTCGGTTTTCCCTTTGCTGCTGTTGGCCATCATCCCCGCCCACAGATAGACGCGGATGGCGTCATAGCTGCCGACATTGGGTTTGGTGGTATCGGGCTGCCAGCCTTTGCCTTTTTGCCAGATGACCCAGTCAGGCGAGAACCCTTTTGGCGCGGTTTCTAACAGCAGGCGCTGTGTGGTGCGCTGCATCGCTTTCCACTTCTCATCCAGCGGAGCAAATCGAGCCAGCAGCTGTGGTGGAAGATAGCTGGGGTTCAAGCGCCAGCTGTCTTTCTCTACGAAACCCACTTTGCCGGGTAACAGCATCACGCCCAGCCCCGGAATGTTAACCACCTCTTCCTTGGCGATGCGTGCGAGCAATGCGGTGCCCAGCGTTTGATAGCGTGCTTCTTTCCACAGCCGACCGGCTTCAAGCAGGCTATAGGCAATCCACAGGTCGGCATCGGAAGCGGAATTCGGATCCAGCACTGTCCAGTGTTTATCGGGGCTTTCTCCCCATAACCAGGCGGGCAGGTTAGTGCGTAAATCGCCCGCGGACAGGTTGTTTTCCGTCCATTGCAGCAGCCGATCAAACATCACGCGATCGTTGGCGACCAGCGCAAAGAACATGGCGTAGCTTTGCCCTTCGGACGTGGTGATTTTATTGGGTGTTGAGGTATCAATCACCCGTCCTTCCGCGCTGATGTAATGCTGCTTGTACTGCTCCCAGGCTGGCCAATCGCAGCTCGCGGCGGTGGCCAGGGAAGCCCATAGCCACAGCAGCGTGGGGATCAGGTAGCGCAGCCCGTGCGGCATGGTGCGTTAGTCCCTTTCATCCGGCGATAGGCGGCGGCGACTGAAGAATTTCAGACTACGCCATAGCAGCCAGGCGACAATAATGACGGTGACGGTGGACATAATAGCCAGCCAGACGGGATGCTGCGCCAAGGCGTGCCAGATACGTTCCCACCACGGCAGGTGGCCGACGTAGTAAACGTCACCGACGCGCAGATTATTGATGCCCGATTCACGGATGACGGAAACGGAACCGAACAGTGAGGCTCTTTTTTCGCTGTCGATCAGCGTGTTATTGAGTAGCGTATAGCCCTGCGGGCTATCGGCGAGTAGCGCGACGACGCTACGCTGGTCGTGATACGGGGACTGGAAGCCGATAATCGCCGACATTGGGCCGTCACCGCTGACGGTGGCCTTGCTGTCTGGCGTCGCGTCAGATTCGGGCGCATCCATGTCCAGAACAGCAGTCTGGCGTATCGGCTGCTTAATCCAGCTTTGCGTTTGCTCGACCAGCAGGTTGATTTTGCTGCTGTCGTGCAGCTCCGGCGGGATAGCGCCGATCATCAAAATATCGCTGTCCTGCTTATCTATCTGCGTCCAGTCATCGCTGAGTTGTACCGCCAGCGCCGGGTAGCCGGTTTGCGCCCCAATGTTGCCGATGGCATTCAGCAGCGCGCTGACCTGAGCCGGTTGTGGTTGTTTGTTCACCAGCACCAGCGTTTGTGACAGGTCAGCCAGTCGGCTGAACGGGTAGCCGGCATTGGCGAAGGCGCGCAGATCCGGCATCGCCATAAAGTGGCGATAGCCAGAGAAATTAATGGTCGAATTGCTGTCGATGACGGCGTGATTGACGACCGGCGTATAGGTTTCACAGCGGTCGGCGGTGCCGCTGGAAAGCAGCGTGGTGTAATTGAAATCAAAGCGCAACTGGTTGGTGGTACCCAGTTTCAGCGCCGGAATGGACAGACTCTTGTCGGAATCCCATAGCCCCTGCGTGAGCGGTAGGCGCATCAACAGGGAATTCTGGTCCTGTTCTGGTACCAGCGAGAAGGCCTGTACGAACTGGTTGTTCAGGTTGATGCTCAGGCGCGATCCGTCCTGAATTTGCGGCGCCGTGTAACGATATTTCAGGCGCATATCGATGCCCTGACTGCGAACCATAAACAGATCAGGCGGCAGGTTCATGGTCAGTGAAATCGGTCGAGGCACGATACCGTCGGTTTGCAGCTGTTCATTATATTGCTGTAGTTCGGCGAAGGTCATCGGGCGATCGGTGCGCACCCAGTTTGGTGCATCATACGGCTGCCGTGGGGCGAGTTGTTCGACCTTATCGATCGTGACGCTTTGCCCACGGAATAGCGCGTTCCCCTGTGCGATGCCCTGCACGGCGGTAAGCAGTTCATTATCATCACGCCCCTGCACCAGCAGTAGTTTAATGTGAGGATCGTTGGGGTGGCTGATGATAGACACCGTTGGTCCGTTCACGGCGGGGGAGTCACGCAGGAAATCCGGCCGCTTATCGTTGGTGGCGAACACAATACCGTGACTCGTTGGCAACTGGTTGAAGAGGGCAGGGAAAGACTGCCCACGCCATTGTGCTTTGCTGCCAAACCAGGAGGCGAGCACCGCGGCGGCACGCTGCTGCACCAGATCCGGCTGGCCGGCAAAGACGATGGGTAGCGTTAGCGGGCGGGTATCGCGGCTGTCAAAAAACGGCGCAGGGAACGGCGACAGATCGTTTTTCAGCGTCAGCTTCTGGAATTGCAGATTGAGCGCGCTGGCTTTGCTGACATCCAGCCACAGGCTGGTGCTGGCCGGGTTTTCACAGATGTTCTGATAATGGCCGACGAACACCAACTGCATGCGGTTAAAGTCCGTGATGTAGCGCGGATCGATAGGAATGCGCACGCGGTTGGATTTCCCCATCTGCTCTTTGCTAATCGTGGTGACGCCCATGAGCTCATTGTTCAGGTAAACCTTGATATGCGACTCGGTGGGGATCAGCGCCGGTGACGGGGTAAATTCGAGGTCGAGTGAAGCCTGTGTGACGACTTCGTCGCTGCGAACGCCAAACTCAATCTGTCCGTCGGGATTAATGCCGCGTAGCGCAAAGGTGCCCGGCGCAGGCGCAATTTGCGCAAATGGCATCACCACATTGCGTACGGCGGCGTTGGCCGGCGGCTGCACCAGCGGGATCGCAGGCATGCTCGTCGTCGCGGGTGTTGCGTTGGCAGCATTGGCAGGCGGCTGGGCCACGCCCCCTTCGGCGGGTGTTTGTGCGTTCGGCGTGGTGACAGCCTGAGATAATGAGCTGACGCCTAAAGCCAATGCGGTGAACCAGATTATTTTTTTCGTCATCGTGTCATCATCAATGTTAAGGGGCTTTCTCGTTGTCGGGAGAAAGACCGTTGATCACGGCCTGTGAATGGCAATTAAGCCACTGTCTTTTCTGTAAACAGGTTCTCTTGTGCAAATCGCGTTTCATGGGCAGACGGTGTCTTGCCCTGATGTCTGATGTTTTCCGGCAGCGCAGCGCCTGACTGGCCTGTTAGGGTGCGTTTCCCCACATAGCGCGGGATGAATGACACAACCCACACCACGATGTTGAGGAAGGCCAGAATAATGTTGCGTATGACGGGCGGCGCGTAATCGGCCAGACGTAAGTAGCCGCGAAAGCCGAGAGCCAGCACATCAACCAGACTTTCGACCGGTTTATCCTGCGGGAAGCTGTCTTGCCAGAGCGCCCAGGTGTCGGCGCGGGCAAACGTACATTGAATGAAATCAATATGCTGGCGAATGGTCAGGTTGGTCATGCGCAGGCCAATTTTGTTGTCGAACGCGCGGGTGACGCTGAACGGGAAGGCGTATTCCTGCTGGCCGCGTTTTAACAACAGCGAGACGCTGTCCCCGACCTGAACAATGCCAGATTCACGCGCTTCAACGCCGACACCGCCATCGGAATAGTCACGCAGCACGCAGGGGAACAGATGACCGTCGGGGCGCAGAATCGCGGCGGACATCGACATTTCCACCCGGTGTGCCTGACGCACCTGCTTCGCTTCTACGGCAACCGCGACGGCTCCGCCTAAAATGGTCATGTTGTACATGACCCAGAGCAGGCTGATGAGCACCGTCATGATCTCTTCCGGCGGCCCGTAAATCAGTCGCCAGCCTGCATATACCACTCCGGCGATGTTCAGCAGCACCAGCACCAGGTAAGGCCGCGTAATGACCCAGTCGACATGCTGTTCTTCAACCAGCCCACCTTTGGCCGTCACGTTGAATTTGCCTTTGTGGGGGTTAAACAGCGCTACGGTGGTGGGTCGAGCGATGTACCACGCCAGCACAGTTTCATAAATCTCACTCCAGAAAGAGTGACGGTAGCGACCCTGAATGCGTGAGTTGGTCAGGCTAGCGTGCACCATATGCGGCAACACGTAGAGCGCGATGGCCAGCGCTGGGGCGAAAATGATATAGGCGTGTAGCAGCAGAAAGGCCAGCGGCGCGGTCAGGAAGATCAGTCGGGGAATACCAGACAGAAAGTGCATCATGGCATTGGCATAACACAGTCGCTGCCCGAGCTTCAGCCCTTTGCCGAACAGGGGATTATCCAACCGGAAGATTTGCACCATCCCGCGCGCCCAGCGAATACGCTGCCCAATGTGGGCTGAGAGGCTCTCTGTCGCTAATCCTGCGGCCTGCGGAATGCGGATATATGCCGAGCTGTAACCACGACGATGCAGGCGCAGCGAGGTGTGGGCATCCTCCGTTACCGTTTCGACCGCAATGCCGCCGATCTCATCCAGTGGTTTACGTCGCAGGATGGCGCAGGAACCGCAGAAGAACGTGGCGTCCCACATGTCGTTGCCGTCCTGAACCAGACCATAAAACAGCGTGCCTTCATTGGGGGTGCGGCGGAAGCGCCCCAGATTGCGTTCGAACGGGTCGGGCGAGAAGAAATGGTGCGGCGTTTGTAGCATCGCCAGCTTTTTGTCTTTGAAGAACCAGCCCATAGTTAATTGCAGGAAGGAACGGGTAGGGACGTGGTCGCAGTCAAAAATGGCGACGAACTCGCCTTGCGCCTGTTTCAGGGCGTTGTTGATGTTCCCGGCTTTGGCATGTTCGTGCGTGACGCGGGCGATGTAATGGACGCCGACTTCTTTTGCGAAGGCTTTAAATTCGGCGCGCCCGCCGTCATCCAGAATATAGATGTTGAGCTTATCTTTAGGCCAGTCGATGCCCAGCGCGGCATACACCGTCGGTTTCACAACGCTCAGTGGTTCATTGTAGGTTGGGATCATGAGATCGACGGTCGGCCAGGTTTTGCTGTCTTCCGGCAGTGAAACCGGGTGGCGGTTCAACGGCCAGATCGTCTGGAAATAGCCAAGAACCAATACGACCCAGGCATAGGTTTCCGCCGCCAGCAACAGCAGGCCACAGATCAGGCTCAGCGGATCGTCCCAGTTCAGCGTTTCGGTATAGCGCCACCACAGATAACGGCAGGAGACAGTGAAAGAAAGGGCAATCATCATGAGCGTCGGCATGCGTCCCGGCATGTTGCGAACGAGCATGGCGATCCCCCACAGCAGGGTCATAAAAATAAACTGAGACAGCAAATCAAACGGCTGCGTGATGCACAGCAACGCCAGCGCTGCGCACAGCAGGCTCAGCGCTACCGTCACCAGCGTCTGGAGGCGGCTCATCTTGGCAGGACTAGACTCACTGTCATCGCGATCGTCAGTATTGGCGTGGCTAAAGCGGGTAAACAGCCCTTGCAGCGCGTTCATGTAGCGTTGCCGCCAGCGCGGTAGCGCGGAGAAGACATTGCGGCGGGATGTCGGCAACTGGCCGTTTTTGATGGTTAGCAGCCAAATACCCTGCGTCAGATAGCGAAGAATATCGGCCGGGCGCGGGCGTTGAGGCGAAATGTGTGGGAACCAGTAGGTTCGCTGCGCGCGAATCTGTTGCCAGCCCTCAGACTCCAGCCGCAGGAAGATCCAGCCGAGTATCGCAAACAGCGTGGCGAGAAATGCCGCCAAGGCGGAGGCACCCTGCTGGCGATAGCTGCGGTAGCGCTGCTGTATCGCCTGTCTGGCGGGCGGAACGAGGAATATGCGCAGGATTCTACTCATACGCCACTTTCCTTAACGTGAATCAGGCACCAGTTTGCCAGCGTCATGATCTCTTCCGCTGCCACACTGTCCGGGCGGCATTCGCCCAGCGGTTGTTTCAGCATCAGCGATTCTGCCAAGGCTTCGTCACGGTGTACTACCAGCGGCAGCAGGTGTGACAGCGTGTGCAGCCAGAGCTGGTGTAAATCCTGCTGGAGTGTGCTGAGCGTAGAAAATTGATTAACCAGAAAATGGCACTGACGTGGCAACGCCTGCTGATGTAAGCGTGAATGGCAATTGGCATCTGCCACAACCACCTGAAACACGGTATTCGCGGTGGCTAACGCCTGCCGCGTGAGCGGGCTGTTGTCCGCCGGTACATCGATCAGTATCCAGCGATGACGACCCGCCGCGTTGAGCTGCGCGAGATTGTTTTGCCAGGTCGCGGGGCGCTGCTGGTAATGTTGTTGAAGCGTCGCGACTTCCTGCGCATTCAGGCGACCAAACGGCAGAAAATCCAGTCCGGGGAGATACCGCATGGCACCGGTTTGCCACGGCGCACCGTCGGCTTCCGCCCGCGCCCAGCCGCGGCGTTGTTCAAACGGCATAGTAAAGTTAATGCGCAGTAAATTGTCCGGCGAGAAATCAATCACCAGTACGGACTCGCCCAACTGTTGGAAAGCCCATCCCAGTGCGGCGGCGATCGAAGTGGTGCCTACGCCTCCGCGAATTCCCTGCAATGCAATAACAGGCATCGTCAGTCGCTCCCGGCTGGTTCTTTTAATTCATCCAGTAGCGGCCAGCGAGCCATCATTTGGCTCAGACGCGCTTGGCGGGCGATATCGATATAGTTTATTTCAGGTAAAGAGAAAGCCTGGCTGAGAACCCGTAGGTCATCATCAGTTCTTGCATCCTCCGTTAAATCGGTGCGTGCGCTGGCATTTATACGATTCGGTTCGTTATTCATTCCATGCCTCTGAAATAGGCTATCCAGTATCATTGACATCGATAAAGGGAAACATCTGAATGGCAGATGAAGGTTTACGCCTTTGCTGTCTTTTATATGTACTCAGGTGTGCTAATTAACTATAGCAATGAATTCACTATTGCAATGTGAATAGCCAAAAATAGTAATGAGGTGATTTATCAAAGGAGAGGAATAATTCATAGCGGACAGTTGTGATCCCGTAAGGGGCTGCTAGAGTTTATTTTGACTGTATATTTAAGGTGGAATGCCGCCATTAACGGAAAAGAAATCAGTCTATGAAGCAGAACTTTTCATTAGGTATTCATCACTTATGGGGTGAGTTGGATACGCTCCAGCAGGCTGGCTTTTATTGGGTGAATATTGACCGACAGGTTGATGCCACATTATTTTGCCAACAAATCATGCACAGCCAAAATAACGACGCGAGAGTGGCGTTAATAGGCTGTGGGGAAAGATCTGATCCTCTTCTGACGGCATTGTTTACGACAGAAAGTAATACTGCCAAAACAAAGCAATTGTCTTGCTACGTATTGCCGGAAAATAAAGCCGCATTGCTGAATTTAACCGATGATTTAATGCGTGCATTGCGCCCCAAAAACCGTCTGTTGGTGCTTTATGCCCCGGCCAGCCTATGGCGGGATATTTCGCCGGAAAGGCTCCAGCGTTGGGTGGATGACACGGCGGTATGGCTGCATCAACGCCAGTGTACGCTGGTCGTTATCAGCCACAGCAGCGGCGTAACCCGCTTGAGGAATATGCTGATTTCTCAACATCGTGGGCTCTACGGTTTGGCTAGCCTGCAATGGCAACAGGATCGCGCGCAGTATCTGGTGTCATGGTGGGCAACGGAAAGAGGCGTGCGGGCGAATAGGGTGCAGATGCTGCAATCCGACAGTGACGGGTGGCACATGCTGAAGGAAGAGGAGCCCATCCTCACGCCGTCTCTGGATGATGATGGACTGTTCCTGATGGAAAAGAGCGTGATGGAAGGTGCCCCTGCGCTGTCAGAAAACTGGCAGCTACTGGACGATAACGCCATTTTGGTACAAACCGGTATGCTGACGCATGCGGCTACCCTCGTTTTTGCGCTCAATCAAACCAGTCAGGTAGATACGCTGGTCAAACAGGTTCATAGCCTGCGTCGGCAGCGCGGTGAACTACTGAAGATTGTGGTGCGAGAAATGAAGCCTTGTCTGCGCGCCAGCGACGAGCGTCTGCTATTGGCCTGTGGCGCGAATATTATTGTCTCGCATTCAGAACCGCTATCCCGTTTCCTGACGCGGGTTGAAAGCGTGCAGGGGCAGCGCTTTACCAAGCATGTTCCTGTCGATGTCGACGTCTTGCTGACTACCATGCGGCCGTTGCAGATTAAGGGCTACCAGCCTCCTGAGACATTTCGGCAGTCTGTGCAGATGTTGATTGATAGCACGCTGATGCCAGAAGGCAGCAAGGGCGTGCTGGTCGCATTGCGCCCGGTGCCGGGCGTGCGGGCGGCGCAGGCGTTGACGCTGTGCACGCTGCGACGCTTTGGTGATGTCGTCACGATCGCACAGGGGCGCCTGTTTTTGTTCCTGTCCAACTGCCGTCTGAATGAGCTCGATATCGCGCTGAAATCTATTTTCCGTCTGCCGGTGGATGAAGCGTTTAGCAATCGGATTGTCTGGTCACAAGACCTACAGATTCTGGCAGAAGTTAAATCGATGATGAAGGACGATACGCTGGAGCAAGAGCAGCAGATTAACGATTATGTCCACTTGCAGCAGGCCGAGCGGACACCGCGTAGCCAGACGCCACGACGTGAACCTATTGCTATTAATTTACTAGAACCCGATTTACTGGCTCGTGCACCGGGAGAAACGTCGTGATGAACCTGATTGATATCGTTCAACTGGTGTTATTAAGCGCAGTCATCTTCTTTACGCTTGGTTATCTGGCGCACCGTGTGATTCCCCACTGGCTTCAGTACTGGAAAAACAGGCTATTGTCGCCGCGCTACCTGAAGCCTGCGAGTGTCTGGATACGCAGTGCTTCTTCAACAAAGACGGTCTCAACCCAGCCGACTTCAGCAGAGACTAAAAAATAAAATGGACGACAAATCACGTAAGCAGCAACCGCATACGCAACAACAGCAGAATATCTGGCGCTACTGGCGTGGGCTCGGTGCCTGGAATGTGTATTTCTTGCTGAAATTTGCCCTGTTGTGGTTTGGCTACCTGAATTTTCACCCGCTGCTTAATCTGGTCTTTCTGGCGTTTTTGCTGTTCCCGATCCCCAACGTTACACTGCACCGCTGGCGGCATATTATTGCGATTCCGCTCGGTATCGGGCTTTTTTACCACGATACCTGGCTGCCCGGCATCAACAGTATCCTCAGTCAGGGATCGCAGGTTGCCGGCTTTAGCACAGGCTACTTGTTGGAGCTGTTCAATCGCTTTATTAACTGGCAAATGGTCGGTGCGGCGGCGGTCATTATCGTGGCCTATCTGTTCTTCGCGCAGTGGATTCGTATTACGGTGTTTACTGTGGCGGCGCTGGCGTGGTTAAACATCGTCAATCTGGCGGGGCCTGCTGTGTCGCTGATGCCTGCGGCATCGACGGCTTCCTCCGCAGCAGCGTCTCCAGCGGGGGGAGATGCCGCGTTGCCCGAAGCGACATTACCCCCAACGAACGCGAACCTGACGGCTTATCTGAACCAGTTTTATACGCGAGAAAAAGCGCGAACCACGACGTTCCCTACCGCGTTACCGCAGGATGCACAGCCTTTTGACCTGCTGATTATCAATATCTGTTCGCTGTCGTGGTCGGATCTGGAAGCGGTGCAGTTGGAAAACCATCCGCTGTGGAAGAAGTTCGATATCCTGTTCCGTGAGTTTAACTCTGCCACTGCGTATAGCGGGCCTGCATCCATTCGCTTGCTGCGCGCAAGCTGCGGCCAGCAGTCCCACACCGATTTGTATCAGCCAGTGAACCAGCAATGTTACCTGTTCAGTAATCTGGTGAAGCTGGGCTTTGAAGAGCAACTGATGCTCGACCATTCCGGCGTCTTTGGGAACTACCTGCGTGAGGTGCGTGAAGAGGGAGATATTCAGATCCCGATGCTGTCGCAGGAGGGCATCAGTCACCAGATTACGTCGTTCGACGGCGAGCCAATTTATAACGATCTGGAGCTGTTAAATCGCTGGTTGGGCGAACGGGGTAAAGCGACGACGACGCGTAACGCGACCTTCTTTAACCTGATTCCGCTCCATGACGGTAACCGTTTTGTGGGAAGCAATCAGTCGGCAGACTATGCACCACGCGCGAAAACTCTGTTTGACCAACTGGATGCGTTTTTTGACGAGTTGCAAAAATCCGGCCGTAAAGTCATGGTCATTGTGGTGCCGGAGCACGGCGCGGCGCTGGCTGGGGATAAAATGCAAATGTCCGGGCTGCGCGATATTCCTAGCCCGAGCATCACGCATATTCCTGTCGGTGTGAAACTGTTTGGCCTACAGGCGCCGCATCAGGGTGACGCGCTGGAGATTACGTCTCCGAGCAGCTATCTGGCGATTTCAGAACTGGTGGCTCGACTGGTCGACGGCAAAGTGTTCACCGCGCCTGCTGTCGACTGGCAAACGCTGACGAACGCACTGCCGCAAACGGAAGCGATCTCGGAAAATGAGAACGCTATCGTGATGCAATATCAGGGAAAACCATACATTCGCCTGAACGGCGGAGACTGGGTACCTTATCCGCAATAACGTTATCCCATCATTTTATCGGGCAGGTGAGAATCCTGCCCGATTTCCCTGTCTGCTCTACGCATAGCCGTGCTGGCTTATGCAGCGGATATCCCCTATTCTGAGGCCGCGTTATCGCTGCTGCCGAGGGTAGCCTAGGATTAAGATGAAATCCCCGAAACACCAGCAGAAAACAGCGTTAAGGCGGCGATAAGCTGCCTTATACTATTTGCCTCGTGTAAATCGTGTCGCCGTGTGTAACGCGTGCGCGTTTTTCGCGTTTTGTATTGCTCACCTGTTTGTGGTTTGGTGGGCCAGGTATTCAGGTCTGCATAAAAGGTTGACGGAGAAAGCGCTTGCGGCTCAGACGTTCATTAACGATTAAACAGATGACAGCCGTGTCAGCCGTGGCACTGGTGACGATCAGCCTGTTCATCGTCATACAGCTCTTTCACTTCGTTCATCAGCGCCGTGAAGATTATGCCAAGCAGTTGGAGAGCATCGCGTATTCCGTGCGTCAACCGCTGACAGATGCGGTGTTACAAGGGGAAGTGCAGCGGGCGGGCAATATTCTGGATAGCCTGTTGCCAGTTGCTTTTCTGAGCCGGGCAGATGTGCTGCTGCCGGATGATTTCCAGACGCTACACGCGAATTTCCCGAAAGAGCGTCCCGTGCCAGACTGGATCGCTCGGGTTTTTAAGCTGCCGATCCGCATCTCTATTCCGCTCTATTCGCCGCCGCAGACGCAGTATTCGGCTCCGCTGGCGCATCTGGTGTTGCAGGCGGATTCCTACCGGATGTATCAATTTATCGTCAGTACCTTTTCAACCATGCTGGCGACGTACCTGCTGCTGGCGTTGATTATGTCGATCGCCATTACCTGGTGCATTAACCGCCTGCTGATACATCCGCTGCGGGGGATTATTGTCGAGTTACAGCATCTACCGCCGGACGACATGCTCCACCGTCAACTTACGCTGCCGCCCTGGCATCAGGACGATGAGCTGGGCGCGCTGGTGCGCAGCTATAACCGCAATCAACAACTGCTGGCGCAGTCGCTTTCTGCCGGAACGGAAGGGGCGGGGTTGCCGGATAACGCGCACTTCATGCGACGTCTTGAACAGCGTCTGGCTGACGCAACACCGTTCAGTCTGCTGGTTTTCGGGCTTGATTCGTCCGCCAGCAAGCAGGGCAAGGTAGACACGCTGGCAAAGCAGCTCTGCGCGGCGATTGAAGAACAAAACGAGTCAGGGCTAGTCTATCTGGCGCGTCTCGACTGTGATGAGTTCGCTATCATCGGGAAGCCGCTGCAATCCGCCGGACAGGCGCAAGATTGGGCGCAAAACGTGATGCTGGCGATTAATTCACCCTTTTTACCTGCGGATTCAGAGCCTGCGCGGGCTGTCAGCGTCGGTATCCTCACCATGACCGATCCTCGACCCGAGGAGGCGGCGCTGCTTTTATCCCAGGCACGTTTTGCTATGCAGTTGGCACGACGCGATAAAAAATGCGGAATTCACCATCTCACGGTGCCTTCCTGAACATTCACAGGTAACGCAAATGTTACTTTTTATAGGTGGGTTTCCTGAAAGGTGAATTCCCCGTATGGCGGGGGTTTGAGGGCTTTCCAAAGCAATCGCTCTGCCGGAAAAACGTGCATCTGTTACAAGTAAATTGCACGAATGTTTCTTTATAATTCCTGCTGACGTGATTCAGCTCTTGTTTTTAACCTGTCGTTCACAAACTAAACTTATAAAACATTCTCAGCTTGTTATTGCAATGTTACTTTTCGGCGCAATCACAGGCGGCATTTTCGTACCCTATTCCCCTCCTGTGTTTTCCCCACCATAGGACGTATGTATGAAAACATCAATTTTTAAAAGTCTTTATTTTCAAGTTCTTGCCGCCATTACAATAGGGATACTGTTGGGGCATTTCTACCCCCAGCTTGGTGAGCAAATGAAGCCGCTGGGCGATGGGTTTGTTAAATTAATTAAAATGATTATTGCGCCGGTTATCTTCTGTACGGTAGTCACCGGTATCGCAGGCATGGAAAGTATGAAGTCGGTCGGTCGTACTGGTGCGGTCGCCCTGCTGTATTTTGAAATAGTCAGTACAATTGCGCTGATTATCGGCCTGGTCGTGGTCAACGTGGTGCAACCTGGCGTGGGCATGAACATCGATCCAAGTACGCTTGATGCGTCTGCGGTGGCGGTTTATACCCAACAGGCTTCGCAACAGGGTCTGATTCCGTTCCTGATGGATGTGATTCCAGCGAGCGTGGTCGGTGCGTTTGCCAGCGGTAATATCTTGCAGGTTCTGCTGTTTGCTGTGATGTTTGGCTTTGCGTTGCACCGCTTAGGGCCAAAAGGCAAAGTGATTTTTGACGTGATCGACAGCTTCTCCAAGGTCATTTTCGGCGTCATTAACATGATCATGAAACTGGCTCCGCTGGGTGCGTTCGGTGCTATGGCCTTCACCATCGGTAAATATGGTGTCGGTACGCTGATACAGCTGGGACAGCTGATCGCTTGCTTCTACATCACCTGTGTGCTGTTCGTGTTCCTAGTTCTGGGCAGTATTGCCAGAGCGACAGGCTTCAGCATCTTCAAATTCATTCGCTATATCCGTGAAGAACTGCTGATCGTACTGGGCACATCTTCTTCTGAATCCGTGCTGCCACGTATGCTGGAGAAAATGGAGAAGGTCGGTTGTAAAAAATCTGTCGTGGGTCTGGTGATCCCTACCGGTTACTCGTTCAACCTTGATGGCACCTCCATCTATCTGACGATGGCGGCGGTATTTATCGCTCAGGCGACCAACAGCCACATGGATATCTGGCATCAGATTACGCTGCTGGTGGTACTGCTGCTGTCCTCTAAAGGCGCAGCGGGCGTGACGGGAAGTGGTTTCATCGTGCTGGCGGCAACGCTGTCTGCCGTAGGCCACCTGCCAGTTGCTGGTCTGGCGCTGATTCTGGGTATTGACCGCTTCATGTCAGAAGCCCGCGCGCTGACCAACCTGATTGGTAACGGTGTGGCGACCATCGTGGTAGCGAAATACTGCCGCGAGCTGGACGAGAAGAAACTGGATGCTGAACTGTCTGGCACCAACAAGAACGATAACGCAGCCACACCAACTGCGCAGTCATAATTCCGGTTGTAGTTATCATTTCAACATAGTTTTTTAAATCAGTTCCCCACGGCGTTAACGCTCCGTGGGGAATTTTTTTGTCTACCACATGTTTAACCAAACCGTTGCTCCCTCCTTTCTTACCCGGCATGAAAAGTAAAAATATTGTTAAATATGACTATTTTTACCTTTTTTGCAGATTATTTCGTCTTCTGGAGTGACATAGACAAAAGCGCGCGGTCTAAGGGAATGGTACACTTCGCGTCTTTAATTTTTTCCGTGATATATCCACGAGAGTGTGCGGTGGCAGACGCAAGGCCACCATAATGATCAACAATAACCACATTATTATGTTGGATAGCTATGAGTAGGGGTTCACATGCAGGGCACCAAAAAGGCGCTTTTCGTTGGTGGTTTGTTGCTGGCCGCAGTCAGCAGCAGCGTGCAGGCTGAAGCACTACAGCCCGATCCTGCCTGGCAGCAGGGTAAGCTTGATAATGGTTTTACCTGGCAGTTATTGACCACACCACAGCGCCCCGGCGATCGGGTTGAGCTGCGTCTGGTTGTTAATGCCGGGTCACTTCTGGAAAACGCTCAGCAGGTAGGTTTTGCCCATTTTCTTCCCCGTCTGGCCTTAGCGCCTGGCGATAAGCTGTCCGCCGCTCAGCGACCTTCCATGTGGATGCGGGACGCTAACAGCTCACGCGTTCTACCTCCGGTCATTGTCTCGTACGACTACACGTCATATAACCTGAGTTTGCCGAATAATCGCCCCGAATTGCTGAAAGAAGCGCTTACGTGGCTGGCGGAAAGTGCAGGGCAGATGACGTTCGACGAAAAAAACCTACAGGCTGCGTTGAAGGTACCCGATCAGGTGGAAACCTTTCCGGTTAACCCACAAGATCCGAGCTGGCGCTATCGCCTGAAAGGCTCACCCCTGCTGGCGCACGATCCTGCTCAGGACGTCAAACCGCCGTTGAATGGCGAGCAGCTCCAGCAGTTTTATAAAACCTGGTACACGCCAGATGCGATGACGCTCTACATCGTCGGTCATGTGGATAACCGCAGCGTGAGCGAGCAGATCGGGAAAGTCTTCTCCCCGTTGGCAGGAAAACGTGAAGCGCCAGCGCCGTTGCCGACATTAAGCCCGCTACCGCAGCAGGCGATCAGCCTGATGAATAACAACGTCCAGCAGGATACGTTGTCGCTCATGTGGGATGCCCCGTGGCATCCGATTCGTGAATCGCAGGCGCTGGTTCGCTACTGGCTGGGTGATATGACGCGGGAGGCGATGTTCTGGCACCTGCAACAGGCGCTGGAGAAGAGCTCACTGAAGAGCAACAACCTCCGCTTCGACTGCAATGTGTTTTATACCCGTTCTCAATGCGCGATTCATATGGATGTACCGAATAGCGAGGGCGTTGAGCCGGGCGTGACGTTTATGGCGCGTGAGTTGGCGACGCTGCGTGAAAAAGGGCTGACACAGCAAGAGTTTGATGCGCTGATTGCGCGTAAGACGGATGAGCTGAACAAGCTGTTTGCCACCTATGCGCGTACCAGCACGGACATCCTGATGGATCAGCGCCTGCGCTCCCAGCAGAATGGCGTTGTGGATATTGCTCCCGAGCAGTATCAGAAGCTGCGCCAGACCTACCTGTCTGCGTTGACGCTTGATATGTTGAATCAGGAGCTGCACCAGCAGCTGGCACAGGATACGACGCTGATGTTGATCCAACAGCCAGGTGAACCGGAAGCGAATATGAAGGCGTTGCAGGAAATCTACGACCAGATTATGACGCCAACTGCCGAACCGGCTGCCAGCGCTGCGACAGTGGCACCTGAAGCTGAAAAATCGCCTGTCGGGCAGTAAGGCTGTCGCTTTTTGGCATCAGGTGATCGCGTTAAGCCGCAAACTCATCGGTAAGGCAGTCCTGTGCCACACCTTATGAGCCATCATCTTAAGGCCGCGATGCTTATGGATTTGTCCGCAATTTAACGCCAGCGTAATAACGAATGTAGGATTGAGATTCCGGGGGAGATCGCTGTATGGGGTTTCCTTCGGAAGCTCAGATCGTGCTTCCCTCTACGTTCACGTTTAAGTGAACAGTATGCAGCGCAAGATTCGCTTTTTTACCTTCCCGTTCCATTTATGCCTCATTGATCAAATTACTTTCATTGCTATTAATATACGACATTGATAATTTAATTTAGATGTTAATGTTTGGTTACAATTCCTGCATAATATTTTTACTATCATTATACCTTTCGCATTCAAGCGCGCTCAGTTAATGGTCGATATTCTTCATGAACGAAAATGGGACTAATTTCGTCATATTGCAGACCATGCCGTAAGGCCGTCTGTGTTTACAACGTCAGGCGATGACAATCTGAGAGCAATCTATGAATAGGTGGAGTGTTAAGAAAAAATTAGCAACAATGATAGCGGCAATTATTATCTCTTTTATGATACTGGCTGCGTTTTTGCTTTCCCGTCAGGCTGATACCACAACAGAATTACAAAGCTTGTATGAAAAAGACTATCAGGCGGCATCGATCATCGGCCAGATTGACGGCCTTCTCACCCGTGTCGACATCAATATCCTCCGTATGATCGCGATTGGCGATCCAGCCTCGATCGCTACCTGGAAAAGCCAAAACACTGAGAATTTCACCAAGGTCGAAACTCTGCTCAATACGCTTAAACCCATTATTGATAGCAGTATGACGTCATCTTTTGATGGGTTACTGTCATCGTATACGTTGATGCGTAAAGGGATGGAACATCAGGTACAAGCTGTTGAATCTGGCGATATGAAAAATGCCAGCGAAATTAATAAAAATGAAGTTAAAGCCAATGCGGATCAAACATTTGGCGCATTGTTCACCCTGAAAAAAGCACAGGATGAATTAGCCAACGCCAAGGTAACGGAACAGCAGAATATTGATATGACCACGCGTATCATCTCGTTACTCGCGGTTATTGTGGTTGCTCTGGCATCGATTTTACTGGGTGCAGTGATTCTGCGCAGCCTGCTTCGTCAGTTGGGCGGAGAACCGCTGGTGGCCTCACAGGTGGTCAACCTGATGGCGCAGGGCGATCTTTCTCGTCCGATTTCCGTCAAGGATAACGACCAGGTAAGCCTACTTGCACAATTGAAAGAGATGCAAGCGTCTCTATCAGGGATCGTCACCAGTGTACGCAGTAATGCTGAAAGTCTGGCGACGGCCAGTATCCAAATCTCTCAGGGCAATCAGGATCTGAGTCAACGCACAGAAGAACAAGCCAGCGCACTGCAACAAACCTCCGCCACAATGGAGCAGTTAGGCTCCACGGTCAGCAATAACGCCGAAAATGCCCGTCAGGCCAACCAGTTGGCATCTGGTGCATCAACATTGGCAGCGGAAGGCGGGCAGATGGTCGAACGCGTGATAGAAACCATGAAAGGTATCAACAGCAGTTCGAAAAAGATCTCGGACATCATCAATGTCATTGACAGCATTGCCTTCCAGACCAATATCCTGGCGCTGAACGCTGCGGTAGAAGCCGCACGTGCAGGTGAGCAAGGGCGTGGCTTTGCCGTTGTCGCCTCCGAAGTGCGTAATTTGGCGCAACGTAGCGCTAATGCGGCGAAAGAGATCAGCGAACTTATCACCAACAGCGTCGGGCAGGTTGAGCAAGGTAGCCAACTGGTGGATGAGGCAGGCGAAACCATGACACGAATTATGACCGCGATTAATCAAGTGACGGATATCGTGTCCGAAATCAGTGCCTCCAGCCAGGAGCAAAGCTCAGGAGTGAAACAGGTTGGGCAGGCCATAACCCAGATCGATAGTGTGACTCAGCAAAACGCTGCCTTGGTGGAAGAAAGTGCCGCCGCTGCGGAAAATCTGAAAGAACAAGCTCAGCAACTCGTACAGGCCGTCGCCGTATTTCAGGTCACACCAATGGTGAATCAACCCCACTTATATCTGGGGAGATAATCGCCGCCGAATAGGGTGAGGAAGACATTGTTTCAGCACGCTAACGGCTTATCAGTTAAAGAGTGAGATTTCGGGGGAGATAACGGTGTGAGATCTCCCTACGGAACCTTATCTCCGTGTTTCCCCTTGAGCTTGTGCTTGAATGAATGGAGTTATTCCGGTGAGCGGAAAGACTTGTGTAGGGGAAAATACGGGATATCGTCAGGAGAGCGTTAGATAGTGTAACTCTTTATTTATAAATGGATTTTAAGGAAAAATCTCGTTGTTACTGCTTTGCACCGCTTCTATTATCCTTCGTGTTTCATCAATGCACCGAGGGATAAAATATGAGTCGTACTCTTAAAGCGGCGGGGGTGATCGCGCTGATCACTATGTTGAGTGGTTGTCTGTTCCCTCCTCCGGGCGGCGGCGGCGGCGGTGGTGGCGGTCCACGCGGCGGTTTCCAGGAACAACCGATGAACCCGCCGGGAGCGCGTTAAGTCGCAAACTCATCGGTAAGGCAGATTTCTACCATACCGATGAGCCATCATCTAAGGCCGCAGTAGCGGCCTTTCCATTGATCTGATGCACGGCGTTCATGCTGGCATCGCGCCAAGCGGGATAATCGCGCCACGGTATTGAATGACCGTGCTGGCCGTCAGGTGACCACGCTGTGCTGCTTCCTGCGTGCTACCGCCATTCAGACGTACTGCCAGATAACCTGCGCTGAAAGAGTCGCCTGCGGCGGTGGTATCGACCACTTTCTCTTTTGATAATTTGATTGCGGGAACATCAACCAGTTCTTGCCCACGTTCTGACACGATGCAGGAATCGGCACCGCGTTTGATGACCACTTCGCTAACGCCCAAACCGTGCGTCCGATCCAGCACGACTTCCAGCGGCTTCGTACCCCAGAGCATGTCTTCGTCATCCAGTGTCAGGAATGCGATATCGGTACAGGACAGGATGTCGGTGTAGGCCTGCTGCGTTTCTTCCTTGCTCTGCCATAGACGTGGGCGATAGTTGTTATCAAAAATCACCTTACCGCCGTTGGCACGGCAGGCGCGCAGCAGGGCGAGGAGGCGCTGACGGCTTTCGGCGTTCAGAATCGCCAGACTGATGCCGCTCAGATAAAGATAGTCAAAGTGTGCCAGTGATTGACCGATTTTTTCTGCTTCCGGGCTGTCCAGCCAGTAGCGGGCAGCGGCATCATTACGCCAATAGTAGAACGTACGCTCACCGCTATCGTCGGTTTCAATGAAGTATAAACCGGGCAGTTTGTTGTCCAGTCGCTGAATCAGGTCGGTTTTTACCTTTTCTTTTTGCCAGGCGGCAACCATCTCGGTACTGAAGCTATCGGTGCCTAGCGCCGTCACGTAATGCACGCCCAGCTTATCGGCATTTACCTGACGGGCAATATAAACGGCCGTGTTCAGCGTATCGCCGCCAAATCCACGGTTAAGATCCGTGCCCTTCTGCGACAGTTCGATCATGCACTCGCCGATTACGGCAATGTTAGTAGTTGTCATCACTCTTGGCCTGTTTGAAAAAGCTGGGTATAAAAACGCGGAAATTAACGTCAGTCTCAACATTACGTGAGACTGAGTCAATAGTCTTGAAACGATGTTTTATTTTTTCATGACGCAGATCGGAAAACCAGGGCTTTCACGCTGCTTTTAGCGATCGGAGGACGGTTCTTTCTCCTGCTCATTCTGATCTGCCGAGGTGTCGCCTTTATAGTTCGCCGTTGCGATCCAGGCGGCGCAGAAGAGCGTCAGACGAGCGAAGAAATAGAAGAACGCCATCAGGCCAATGACCGAACCGAACGCGGCACCGGAAGGCGAGCTGGCCAGTTTAGGCAGTGCGACGGTCATCGCGAATTTGATGATTTCAAAGCCCACAGCGGCGATCAGCGTGCCGCGAAAGAGCGCTTTGCGTTTGGGCTTATGGCGCGGTAAAACGAAAAATATCCATAGAAATAACAGATAGTTGGCGAAGATGGAGATTGATAGAGCAATCAGCGTCAACGGGGGACGCAGCCATTCGATGCCATCTAGCCCCAGCGCGGTCACAATCATGTTTTGCGCGGTGCCGGCAACGGAGGTCAGGAAAAGTGTAATAATGAGCGCAATGACCAGACCGGTCAGAGACAGGAAATCCCGCGTGTACTGAAAGTAAATCTTCTCTTCATCTTTCGGGTTGCGTTCCCACACGTCGCGCGACTGGGCGCGAATCGCCTCACGCAGGTTTCCCATCCAACTGACGCCGGAATAGAGTGCGATCAGCAAACCGGTAATCCCGACGGTAGTACGCTGCTGAACGGCGGTGTTGACGGTACTTTTCAGCGTATTAGCCAGATTAGGATCGCTGATACTGTTGACGATGCGGTTAATCAGCCCTGTTAGCAGATCGGGGTTGGAGGCCAGCACGAACCCCACGGCGGCAAAAGACACCATGAGAATTGGGATCAGCGACAGAAAGGAAAAGTAGGTAATCGCCGCGCCAAACTGGTTCCCCATGCGATCGTTGAAACGTTCGCCCGCGCGGATCAGGTGCGCGATGCTGGGAATCGCCTGAATCCGTGCGGCCAGACGTTTGCTTTTGCCCAGAAATGAGAGGGATCTCTGCGGTGATTTGTCCCCTTCTGGGGTTGACGATGTTGACTGACGATCCGGGTCTACCGGTACAGGCATTGCGTTTCTCCTGTGTTCAGGATTAGTTTATAGAAAGACAGGGTATTAGTTTGATTATAACCAACAATATAAGAATGTGACTTTTCGATGTTTTTTTGTACGTATGTCATACACGGGCGCTAAGCGAGCGAATTTTCCATGCCAACACCTTCCCCATCCGAACCGGCGCTGAGCGGTCTGCGCCTTAACCTGCGCATCGTTTCGATTGTGGCGTTCAACTTCGCCAGCTATCTGAATATTGGCCTGCCGTTGGCGGTGCTGCCGGGATATGTGCACGATCATCTTGGCTATAGCGCATTCTGGGCTGGTCTGGTGATTAGCCTGCAATACTTCTCCACGTTAGTGAGCCGCCCGCATGCAGGTCGCAGCGCTGATGAAAAAGGGCCGAAGAAAATCGTCGTCTGGGGGCTGGCTGGCGTGATGCTGAGCGGGGTGTGTTATCTGCTGGCCGCCTTTAGCGACGCCTCGCCTGCGATTACACTGCTGTTACTGTGTCTCGGACGTATTGTGCTCGGCGCGGGACAGAGCTTTGCCGGTACTGGCGCAACGCTATGGGGCGTCGGCGTGGTCGGTTCCCGACATATTGGGCGTGTGATTTCATGGAACGGCATTGCGACTTACGGCGCGATGGCGATTGGCGCACCGCTCGGCGTCTGGCTCAACCATATCGGTGGGCTAAAACTGCTTTCCGTGTGCATTATCCTCATTGCGGCTGTGGCGATAGTTCTCGCGCTGCCGCGCCCCGCGGTGCAGGTCGCACCGGGGAAAAAGATTCCCTTCCGCGAAGTGCTGGGGAAAGTCTGGGTTTACGGCATTATTTTGGCGATCGCCTCTGCGGGTTTTGGTGTGATCGCCACCTTCATTACGCTGTTTTATGCCGATCGGAATTGGGAAGGTGCGGCACTGACGCTGACCATTTTCAGTTGTGCCTTTGTCGGCGCACGGCTGGTGTTTCCTAACAGTATTCAGCGATTTGGCGGATTGCGCGTGGCGATCGCGTGCTTTGTGGTTGAGATCGTGGGGTTGCTGCTGGTCTGGGGGGCGACGCAGCCGCTGATGGCGGAAGTCGGTGCGTTCCTTGCGGGAGCGGGTTTCTCTCTGGTGTTCCCGGCATTAGGTGTTGTCGCCGTCAAAGCGGTATCACCGCAGAATCAGGGCAGTGCGCTGGCAACCTATACGATATTTCTCGACTTGTCGCTGGGCATCGTCGGGCCGGTGGCGGGCGTGCTGATGGCCTATACTGGCATCGCCTCTATTTATCTGGCGGCGGCGCTGTTAGGGCTATGCGGTCTGGCACTGACATGGCGATTGGCTCAGCGGATCGCGAGCGTCTAGAGAATAGCAATGCGGGCCGTAGACAACCCTAATACACGAAATGAATACGGTGATAATGGAATAGAAGAGTAAAGCGTCCGCGCCAGGGATGGCGCGGCTCGGGCGTACACGGATGTATTTACCGCGTCTTTACGATCTATCCATTATCACCGCTCTGCGTACTTTGCTATATCCTTTGAATAGCCACCTCGGTGGCTACTTCCGACGATAACGCCGATTATTTCAGCTTCAGGGTGTGGATAATGCCTTCTGCTTCGCTCTGCGCCTGTTGCTGATTGCTGGCTGGCAGTGTGATCTGCAAGGTCAGCAGTTGGTTTTCCACTTTACCCAGCACGACAGAGGAATAAGCCTGCTGTCCGCTGCTGGTGATAATGCTGTCGAGCTGTTGCAGTTTCTTGCCGTCAACGTCGATGGTTTTGTTGGTGACGACCTGAAGATTGGCGTCACGCGTGCGTTGCTGGTCTTCCAGACGCTGTGCCAGCACGGTCAACTCTTCTGTGGTGTTGTCGCCCAGAATCACGATGACCGCTTTCTGCCCATTATCATTGGCGTAAACGTGCATGTTGTTCGCCTGTGTACCGACTTTACCGCTTTGATCGCGCATATCGGCTGGCAGGGTAAACGCCACCTTGCCCTCCATTAACTCAATATTCTGGCTCGCGGTAGCTTCTGCGGCAGGTTTATCTTGTGCCCCCGCTTTTGCAGCGTCATCCGTTTTGCCATCACAGGCAGCAAGCAGGCCGACAAGCAAGCCGACACCGAGGTATTTGATTACATTCGACATGGGATCCCTTTCTCTCGTTTTTGAAACCGATAATCGTTTTAAACAGGTAATAACAGTATGGCACCCTATTCAGATAGCAAAAACAAGCATTTTGTTGTTGCAATCCGTTGTTGTTGCCTGCGTTATTTTTACAAAACGATAAGTGACTTCAGGAGAAAGGCGGCGTAAATAGCCGCCCGATTGGCATTAATGGTGGCTGCTGATAGAACGGTAGTCGGCCGAGTCTTTCTGCTCGCTTAGACGTTTAAGCACCATGTTCAGCATGACACCGTACATCGGCAGAAAGAACGCCAGGCTGATCAGCAGTTTGAAGGCATAATCCACCATCGCGATTTCAACCCAGTTTGCCGCCATAAAGGCATCAGTGCTGTGGTAAAACGCAATGAAGAAAAAGGCCAGCGTATCGCTGAAATTACCAAACACGGTTGATACGGCCGGAGCGACCCACCACGCACGTTTTTGGCGCAGACGGTTGAAAACGTGAACATCCAGAATCTGACCGAGAACATAAGCCATGAAGCTGGCGCAGGCGATACGTGCCACGACGATATTCACCTGGCTTAACGCCTCGAATGATTGCCACGATCCCTGATAAAACAGGCAGGAAACCAGATAGGAAATCACCAGAGCTGGCACCATCACGGTTAGAATGATACGACGCGCCAGCGGCGCACCGAAAATCCGTACCGTTAGGTCAGTGGCCAGAAAAATAAAGGGAAAGGTAAATGCCCCCCAGGTGGTATGAAAACCGAAAATCAATACCGGGAGCTGGACCAGATAATTACTCGACGTAATGATCAGGACATGGAACAACGATAGCCAGATCAGCGCCGTAAGCCGCTGCTGGGGAGTAAAACGATACATAATGTGACCTTTTTGGTTATTGGGGTTAGGGAACCCAAGAGATAACGTGCAGATTTATGCTGCAACGCGGCGGCATAATACGCAATTGCTTTGCTAATGCAATGTGTTTTGCCAGGAAAGTATGGTTGTTTTATGCGCAAACGTTGTCGTCGCTTGCGTCGAGAAATCCTCAGCGTAAACTAAGGCGGTTTTTTGATTCCTGCACTGAGAACGTTGATGACCGATCCTTTTACCAACCCGGATAAAACCCTTGATGCGCAGGGGCTGCGTTGCCCTGAGCCTGTGATGATGGTGCGTAAGACGGTACGCCAGATGGAAACCGGGCAAACGCTGCTGATTATTGCCGACGATCCAGCCACCACCCGCGACATTCCCGGTTTTTGCGTGTTCATGGATCATGAGCTTCTGGCGCAAGAGACTGAGCAAGTTCCCTATCGGTATCTGCTGCGTAAAGGCCAATAATACTCGTCATACTTCAAGCCGCAGGTGCGCGGCGTTGCGCCGCGCACCGTAGACCTCGTTTAGTCCTGTTTTCTCAATAGCCGTAGCGCGTTGGCGGTGACCAACGCGGTTGCGCCGGAATCCGCCAGCACGGCGAGCCACAGTCCGGTAATACCCAGAATACTGGTGACCAGAAAGACCGCTTTCAGCCCCAGCGCGATGGCAATGTTCTGACGAATATTATGCTGCGTTGCCCGCGACAGGCTAATCATGGCAGCCAGCCCGGTTAGACGACTGTGCGTTAAGGCTGCATCGGCCGTTTCCAGCGCCACATCGGTACCGCTTCCCATCGCAATCCCGATGGTTGCGGCTTTCATTGCCGGTGCGTCGTTGATGCCATCACCCACCATCGCGACAGGATGCTGCTTGCTCAATTCGCTGACTGCCGTAATCTTATCGGCAGGGAGCAGGCTGGCGCGATAATCGATGCCTAATGTTGCCGCAATGGCTGCTGCCGCGCGGGGATTATCGCCCGTGAGCATGACGCCACGAATCCCTAACTGCTGCAAAGCATCCAGCGCTTCACGCGCATCGTGGCGTAGCGTGTCGCTCAGCGCCAGCACGCCGAGCAGGTTATCGTCCTCTTGCACCACCACGACGGTTTTCCCTTCGTTCTCCAGCGCATCAATCCGTTGCAACCATCTGGCATCAAGCAAGCCGGGCGCGACGCGAGTCGGTGCGCTGACCTGAATCCGCTTGCCGCCAATCGTGCCTTCCACGCCGACACCCGCCAGCGCTTTGCGATTTTCCGCCATTGGCAGAAACGTGCTGCTGGATCGCGCATGCTGGACGATCGCTTTGGCAAGCGGATGGTGCGAACCGGACTCCACGGCGGCGGTGCGCGTCAGCAGTGCCGTTGCGCTCACGCCCTCGGCGGGCAATACGTCCGTCACCTGCGGTTTGCCTTCCGTCAGCGTGCCTGTTTTATCGAACGCGATAGTCTTGATGCTGCCCAGCGATTCCAGCGCCGCGCCGCCTTTAATCAGCGCCCCACGGCGCGTTGCAGCGGCCAGCCCGGACGTAATCGCCGCAGGCGTTGAGATCACCAGCGCACACGGACAGCCGATTAACAACAGCGTCAGGCCGCGATAAATCCACTCTTGCCACGGTTGAGCCAGCAGTAGCGGCGGCACCAGAATCACCAGCAGCGACAGCAGCATGATGGCTGGCGTGTAGTAGCGGCTGAACTTATCGAGGAAGCGCTCTATCGGCGCACGGCGCTCTTCCGCTTCTTCTATCAGTTGCAGAATGCGGTCAATCGCGCTGTTGCCCGGTTGCGACACCACGCGTAGCTGCACGACCCGATCGACACACAGGCTGCCGGCGGCAATTTTTTCACCCGGCGTACGCTCAACGGGAACCGATTCACCGGTCAGCGCGCTTTCATCAAAGCTGGCGTCGCTATTCAAAAGCTCCGCATCGGCGGGGAGCCGCCCACCGGGCGCGACTTCAATCACATCGCCGGGAACCAGACTGGCGACAGGAACGAGGCGTCGCTGCCCATTGCTGACGACCGTGGCATCTTCGGGAAGCAGCGCCATCAGTGCCGTTACGCCTCGTCGTGCGCGGTTTGCCGCGTAAGACTCCAGATATTCACCCAGCATAAACAGCAGCAGGATGACGGTGGCTTCGGTGGTGGCACCAATCAAGAGCGCCCCAATGGAAGCCACGCTCATCAGCGTTTCAATCGCGAAAGGGGTACCCGTGCGAATGAGCTGCGCCGTTTTTTTGAGGATCGGGATCAGCCCGACAATTGTGGTCGCGATAAACGCGATCTGCCCGCCGCGCTCGCTGAGCAGGGAAAGTCCCCAGCTTGCAGCAGCCAGCAAAGTGAAAAGTATTAAGAAACCATATTCATGCACGAAACGACGTACGGTCGACGTATCGGATGGTGTGAGGGGGAGTGCAGTGTCCTGCAAGGTGAAGCCCGCTTGCTGAACGGCATGTTGAACCTGAAGTCGAATATCGGTGTTGGCATCAACAACCAGTTTTTCGGTGGCGAACAGCACTTTGGCCTGTTCAATTCCGGTGAGATTCTTTACGGCATTTTCGATTTTACGTGCGCAGCTGGGACAATCCATCCCGCTGATTTTCCAGCTAAAACGCTGGTCGGATCGGGGCCTGTCGCTGTCTCCGCCGTCGGGGTCATCTGAATCCGCGCTACCGCCGCTGTCCGACGAATGCTGCTCTGTGCCACAGGCGCTCTGTACTACGGCGTCAGACGTGTGTTTGGTTGAACAGCAACTGTGATCGGCGTGGTTTGAATGTGGCGTGTGCTCGTTGCAGCAGCTTTTGGTGTTACGGTGCGGCGCGTGATGAACGCCGCTATTGCAGCAGGCTGATTTCTCAGCGCTGTGGTTATGCTGATGAGAGTGCATCTCTTCCTCCTGTGTTAGTGATAGCGATTCTCATAAAGAACTGTACAACGCCGCATAATACGGCGCCAGCATTTCAGTTATGTCATCAACCTTAAAAATAGAGGGAGCGAACAATCAGGAAATGGCCGCCAAAATAGCCCGCTGCCACAATCGCCTGGTGGGCGCGGAACGGAAAACGGTAATGGTGAATCAGCCAGGCCGCATGGGCGATAAACAGTAGTACGGTGCCCGTCAGCAGGGAGAAATTCGCGTTTGTCCCCAGCGCAAAATAGCGCTCGCCAGCAATCCAGACCATCAGCGTCGTCATGATGATAAATGCGCAGGCAGGCCAGCGCTGTGTGTCCAATCGCCCCCAGATAGTGGCGATCAGGATCGCAGCCAGAATAACGAGCGTTAATGCCAGCGGCCAGAAGAACGTGAGCGCCATTTGCCCAGTAAAAAGGCTAATGGTGTACAGCAGGTGGGAGAGAAAATAGGCACCAAATGCGTAAAGCAGGCGCTGAGTCGGCAGCAACAGCAGGGTGTCTGCGACCAGCGTTGCCAGCAGCCCCAGCACAATCAGATAGCCCGGTACACCAAGTAGCGGCGTCTGCCAGGCCAGCGCCAGCAGCAATAGCATTGTGACCGGTTTGAATAACCAACGCTGCCACGTTGGACCACGGTAGCTGGCGTCTACATACAACCAACCAGAAAAAAGCACAGCAATAAATGACCAAAGCATAGCGTGTCCTTTTTGTGTTTTTGTTTGTGTCAGGATAAAAATAAACGGTTCTTTATTCAGTGTAGGGGATTGTGAGGAAGTTAAACAACATAGGGGCGAGACGGATGCGCCTTCTGTGAGCTTCATGTTATGTTGTCGCCTGTTTTTATTGTAGATGGGCGCCGTGAAGTCTCTGAAGGGAGCATTGTGTTGAATGAGTAATGAATCCGCACTTTATCGTATTCAATTTATAAATAACGGTAAGAATTATCAGCTTTACGTGCGTGAGTTGGTGCAGAGCAGCCTGTTCGGTTTTATTGAAATTGCCGACTTCGTGTTTGATAGCCAGTCTACGGTGTTGGTTGACCCGTCAACCGAGAAACTGAAAACGGAATTCTCCGGTGTTAGCCGCAGTTTCATCCCTCTACAGGCGATCATTCGCATTGATGCCGTGACGGAAAAAGGCAGCGCACGCATTTCTGATTTAGGCGATAACGTTGCCGCGTTCCCTTATCTTCCCGGCAAGAAACCCTGATGAATGATTTCCCCTGGCTTTTGGTTCTGGCCGTTGGCGCTATTTTGCTGCTGGCGACGCGGCAGTATCGACGCCAGCGCCAGCGGGAAGCGCAGAATGACGCGGCTCCGCTGCGTATTGTGGCCGCTGAGGTGAAACACAAACGCGAATTTCCCCGCAGTCGTCGGCGTGCGCGTGAGTATCAGGGGATGGCCGTCGAGGACATGCTTTATGAGGCCACGTTCAGGCCGATGACTGGTGGCGCGCCTATCACGCTGCGCCTTAAATATGCGGATTATCACCAGCTTGATACCGGTATGCAGGGGTCGTTGCAGCTAAAGGGCACGCGCTTTATGCGCTTTGTGCCCCAGCAGAGGTAGCGGTTACGGCTTCGGTGGCTTAGGCTGCTTTTTCTGCCACGCCAGCAGTTCGAACACGCCAAAAAGGAAAATGCGTGCCTGAAGTCCACGGCTCAGTGCGGGACTGTCTTTCGGCTGGCTGGATTTTAACAGCAGCAGTTGGAAACCATGCATCAGGATCATGAACACCATCGCCACGGTCATGAAGATATTCAACGGCTTGGGAAACGGCTGAATGAGGTTAAGCAACAGAAATCCCCACACGCCCAGCATCAATAATCTGCCAAGGTTAATCAAAATCATCTCTTACCCTTACGTCGCTGCGAAGATCACTGACGGATGTATAAACGGTAGGCGACCTGGCCCGCAATTTTCTCACGGTGCAGTTGCCAATTCTCCGGGATGGTCAGTTGCGCATTTTCCGCCTCTGTTTCCACGTAAATCCACGCGTCTGGTGCCAGCCACCCTTGTTGTTCCATCAGGGCAAGCGTGCTGTTCAGCAGTTCCTTACGAAACGGCGGATCGAGAAACACAACGTCAAACGGCGTACCCGGCTTCGCCAGCCAGCTCAGGGCATCAGTATTGACCACCTCGGCGTTTTCCGCCCGAAGCAGTGCCAGATTCTGCGTTAATTGCTGGGCGACTGCACGCTCCATCTCCAATAATGTGGCGTGCGCAGCATAACGAGATAAGGCTTCCAGACCGAGCGCGCCGCTGCCAGCAAAACAGTCCAGACAGCGAGCCTGTTGAATGACGGGAGCCAGCCAGTTAAACAGCGTTTCCCGCACGCGATCGGTAGTGGGACGTAAACCGGGGCTATCAGGAACCGGAAGTTTTCTGCCGCGCCATTGACCACCGATGATTCGGATTTGTCCGGCGGCTGACGATGCATTTTTTTTAGCCATAGCTCACAGGGTTATTGTTGTGCCGCATCATCATGGTATGGATGCGGGCAGGAAATTTCTGGCGCTATTCTAGCGGCGGTTACGTGTAGAGGGAATGTTAAGATGGACGTTAAAGTGCTTAAGCCAAAACTTTGTGCTGTCCGCGGGCTTTCGATAACGCGCGGTGTTTGACACACTTCGTTACGGACAGTGCCTTTCGTTACGAAGATTGTCGGCAGCGTGGAGAATTGTCTGCCATTGCTCCCGTTGGCTGCGTGTTGCTGTCGGCAGGAAAGTGTTAAACTTGTTGTTTAAATATGATTTTCATTGATTGATTCGCTGCGGTGAGCAGCGTGGAGCGCGATCGCACATGTCAAAAGAAAAGAAGCGCGGTTTTTTTTCCTGGCTGGGATTAGGGAAACAGGAAGAAAAACAACAAGAGCAACCGCAAGAGCAGCCGGTCGTTGAAGAACAGCCGTCAGCGGCGGAGTCAGATACTGCAACATCGACTCAGCAGACCGTTGAACACGCGCCGGAATCGGAACTGACGGAAGCGCCTGTTGTTCTGGAAACGCCTGTCGTTGAAGAACAGATAAAGGTTGAAGCGGAAGCATTGACCCAACCGGTCGCCGAGCGTGAGGCTACCGCAGCGGCAGAGGCGTCAACCCTTGTCGTCCCAGAAGCCAGCGCTTCTGAATCTATTGTTTCTGAACCAACAGTATCGGGCCCCATTATTTCTGAAACAGACGATCGTGACACGATCGATCATGACACTCTCGATCACGATGTTGTCGATCCGATCGCACAGGCTGAGATCGCCGAAAGCTCGACGGTAGCCGAGGCAGAACCGGATGTCGCGGTGCCAGAAGAACAGGAAAATGAGCAGCCGGATGAAATTCCAGTCGCTGCGCAAGAGCAAGAACGCCCAACGAAAGAAGGTTTCTTTGCTCGCCTGAAGCGTAGTCTGGTAAAAACGCGCCAGAATCTCGGTTCCGGATTTATCGGATTGTTTCGCGGTAAGAAAATCGATGACGATCTGTTTGATGAACTGGAAGAACAACTGCTGATTGCCGATGTCGGGGTTGAGACGACCCGTAAGATCATCACCAGCCTGACAGAGCACGCTAGCCGCCGCCAACTGAAAGATGCTGATACGCTTTTTGTTAAGCTGAAAGAAGAAATGGCGGAGATTCTTGCTAAGGTGGACGCTCCGCTGAATATCGAAGGCAAAACGCCGTATGTCATTCTGATGGTTGGCGTTAATGGTGTGGGTAAAACCACTACCATCGGGAAAATGGCACGTCAGTTCCAGGCACAGGGCAAGTCCGTAATGCTGGCGGCGGGGGATACCTTCCGTGCGGCGGCGGTCGAACAGCTTCAGGTCTGGGGACAGCGTAATAACGTGGCCGTCGTGGCGCAGCATACGGGTGCGGATTCAGCATCGGTGATTTTCGATGCGATTCAGGCAGCGAAAGCGCGTGGCGTTGATGTCCTGATCGCGGATACCGCCGGGCGCTTGCAGAATAAAGCGCACCTGATGGAAGAGCTGAAAAAGATTGTGCGCGTGATGAAGAAGCTGGACGAAGACGCGCCGCATGAAGTGATGCTGACGTTGGATGCGAGTACCGGGCAGAACGCGGTGAGCCAGGCCAAACTGTTTAATGAAGCGGTTGGGCTGACGGGGATTACCTTAACTAAGCTGGACGGTACCGCGAAAGGCGGGGTGATTTTTGCCATTGCCGACCAGTTCGCTATTCCTATCCGCTATATTGGGGTAGGTGAAGGTATTGAAGATTTACGGCCATTCAAGGCCGACGATTTTATTGAGGCACTTTTTGCCCGAGAGGATTAAAACGGATGATTCGTTTTGAACAGGTCAGTAAAGCTTACCTCGGTGGGCGTCAGGCATTGCAAGGGGTGGATTTCCATCTGCGCCCCGCGGAAATGGCGTTCCTGACTGGCCATTCCGGCGCAGGGAAAAGTACTCTGCTGAAGCTGATTTGTGGCATTGAACGTCCCAGCGCAGGTCAGATTTTGTTTGGCGGCCACAATATCAGCCGCCTGAAAAAACGCGAAGTCCCGTTCCTTCGACGCCAGATCGGCATGATCTTCCAGGATCACCATCTGCTGATGGAGCGCACGGTCTATGACAACGTTGCGATGCCGCTCATTATCGCGGGCGCCAGTAGTGAGGATATCCGTCGTCGGGTATCCGCCGCGCTGGACAAGGTCGGCCTGCTGGATAAAGCGAAAAATTATCCTATCCAGCTGTCCGGCGGTGAGCAGCAGCGCGTGGGTATTGCGCGTGCGGTGGTGAACAAACCCGCCGTGTTGCTGGCAGATGAACCGACCGGCAACCTTGACGAGGCGCTGTCAGAAGGCATTTTGCGCCTGTTTGAAGAATTCAATCGCGTCGGCGTCACCGTCCTGATGGCGACGCATGATACCGGGCTTATCGCCCGCCGTAATTACCGTGTGCTGACGCTGTCGGATGGCCGCATGGTGGGAGGAAACCACGATGGCGAATAACGTCCGTAATGCGAAAAAGCCTGTCGCAAAAGCGAAAGCGCTGCGCGGCGGCTGGCAGGAACAGTGGCGTTATGCCTGGACCAATACGCTGGCGGATATGCTGCGCCAGCCACTGGCGACATTTCTGACCGTGATGGTCATTGCTATCTCGCTGGCGTTGCCCAGCATCTGCTATCTGGTCTGGAAGAATGTCAGTCAGGCTGCCACGCAGTGGTACCCTTCGCCGCAACTGACGGTATATCTGGATAAATCGCTGGATGACAACGCGGCGCAGGCGGTTATCACGCAGCTTCAATCTGAAGACGGCGTCGATAAAGTCAATTATCTGTCGCGTAATGAAGCGATGGGAGAGTTCCGCAACTGGTCCGGTTTTGGCGGCGCGCTGGATATGTTGGAAGAGAACCCGTTGCCGGCGGTGGCAATTATTACGCCGAAAATGAGCTTTCAGGATTCCAATACGCTAACAACGCTGCGTGACCGTGTGGCCGCGACGCAGGGCGTCGATGAAGTACGGATGGACGATAGCTGGTTTGCTCGGCTGGTGGCGTTGACCAATCTGGTTGGGCAAATTTCCGCGACGATTGGTGTCCTGATGGTGATTGCCGTCTTTTTGGTGATCGGCAACAGCGTGCGCCTGAGTATTTTCAGCCGCCGTGAAACCATCAACGTGATGAAGCTGATTGGTGCGACGGACGGCTTTATTCTGCGCCCGTTCCTGAATGGCGGGGCGGCGATGGGGCTGGGTGGCGCGGTACTGTCGCTGATTTTATCGCAAGCGCTGGTCTGGAAGCTGGATGCGGTGGTGGCACAGGTTGCCGCTGTGTTTGGTACCACGTTTGCCGTCAAAGGATTGAGCTGGGATGAATCCCTGCTGCTGTTGCTCATTGCCGGCATGATTGGCTGGTTGGCGGCCTGGCTGGCAACCGTGCAACATTTACGTCGTTTTACACCACAGTAAGCGTTTTCTGGTATAATTATCCCCTGTAATTCAGTCCGTATTGCAGGGGAAATTTCCTCAGCGACATCTCTTTTTTGTTCTTCCCGCTGTGTTTTCCCCTCGGTGTAGCGTGTGTGAGTGACTCGTTTTTCTCTAGCTTGATCTCTGGCATGAGGTGAATAAAATGATAGGAACTTGCGAGCAAAATCACAGTCTGAATAGACAGATTTTAGGATTCAAATAAATCAGCCGCGTTTTGCCATTTTCGCGCAAAACGCGGCGGCGAAGCAGTGCTAAGATAGTCGACTGCAATATGACGAGTAGAGCAACTGAGAGGGTTGAATGACCAAAGATATGCAAACTTTCACCTTAGTTCCCCAGGGCAGTCTGGAAGGGTATATTCGTGCCGCCAATGCCTATCCAATGCTGACGGCGGAGGAAGAGCGGGCGCTGGCTGAACGGCTGCATTATCAGGGCGATCTGGATGCGGCTAAGCACCTGATTCTGTCACACCTGCGTTTTGTTATTCACGTTGCCCGTAACTATTCCGGCTACGGCCTGCCGCAGGCGGACCTGATTCAGGAAGGGAATATCGGCCTGATGAAGGCGGTACGTCGCTTTAACCCTGAAGTTGGCGTGCGTCTGGTTTCTTTTGCTGTGCATTGGATCAAAGCCGAAATTCATGAGTACGTGCTGCGTAACTGGCGTATTGTGAAAGTCGCGACCACCAAAGCACAGCGTAAGTTGTTCTTTAACCTGCGTAAGTCGAAAACGCGCCTCGGTTGGTTTAATCAGGACGAGGTCGAACTGGTGGCGCGTGAACTGGGCGTGACCAGCAAAGACGTGCGCGAGATGGAATCCCGCATGGCGGCGCAGGACATGACGTTCGATCCGACGCCGGAAGAAGATTCTCACGACGGCAAGGCGATGTCGCCGATGCTTTACCTACAGGATAAATCGTCTGATTTTGCCGATGGCATTGAAGAAGATAACTGGGAAACGCATGCGGCCGATAAGCTCACCTACGCGTTGGAAGGGTTGGATGAACGTAGCCAGCATATCATTCGCGCGCGCTGGCTGGATGATGACAACAAATCCACCTTGCAGGAGCTGGCCGATAAGTACGGCGTTTCTGCAGAACGCGTGCGTCAGTTAGAAAAGAATGCGATGAAAAAACTGCGAGCGGCGATAGAAGCCTAATCGCTTTTATCATCTCTTTCTGTCGCGACCGGGTAATGCCCGGTCGTTTTGTTTTTGTCTGCTGTCAGGCCGGCTTATCTGAATTGATTTGGTCAAGGATCAGCGGTTCTTTTCTGCGAATATAGCGCCAGCCGCCGGATACTGGTGAGAAGCCGCAGGACACCATAAACCGCGCCAGCACTTCCTCTTTGATCGCTGCATGATTAGCCGTAGCCAGCCACCACTCGTTGACCTCAGGAAGCTGACGACTCGCTTCATCAATCAAGAGTTTCCCGACGCCCCGCCGCCGCGTGACTTCTCGCACCATCAAATCGCTCAGTTCCGCATAATCCCCTGCAATTTCGACCAGCATTCCTCCAAGTAACCGATCGTTAAAACGGGCGGCAAAGAGTCGTCGAGTTGGTTTGAGTCCTGCTTCTAATAAATCAATGTTTTGATGTGGCCAGATTTTTGCCAGATCAATTTTATCCTGAGGGCTGAATTGGGTGAGGCATTCAACGGTGAGTTTCATTTTTATCGGCACTCCATCATATGAGTGAAGAATAATGTAGGTGTTTTGTAGTGGATCAGTTGTGTAATTTGATCGTTATGGTTAATAGGGCAAATGTTTTTATCATTCTTTGTTTTTCGAGTAATCCATCAACAATTAATGCACAAAGTAGAATATCTGACTATATATAAATTGAATGCTGGTTTTTGCATCTGGCATTTTGTGCTGTTTGCTCCGCTTGTTTCTGACAGTGTGAGTTGATTTGCAGCATAATATTCCTGTTTAATAATATGAAAAATAAAGCCTTATTAGAAATCATTACTAATAATAACCTAAGCCTTTCTTACTTATAAGGAAATAGCGGGTTATGGCAGACAGCGGTCAGGTTTTCGGCAATATCCATAATGACAGATGGGGTAAAAAGAATGAAATTCAGTAAAGGTAAAGTATTGCTGATGGGTTGTATGGCTGCGGCGTTGAGTCACGCGGTCAGCGCTGCCGATATTAAGGTTGCCGTTGTTGGCGCGATGTCTGGCCCTGTCGCACAGTATGGCGATATGGAATTCATTGGCGCACGTCAGGCTATTGAAGACATTAACGCAAAAGGCGGCGTAAACGGTAACAAGTTGGTTGGCGTTGAATATGATGACGCGTGCGACCCTAAGCAGGCGGTTGCCGTCGCGAACAAAGTCATCAATGACGGTATCCGTTATGTGATTGGCCATCTGTGTTCCTCCTCAACGCAGCCTGCGTCTGATATCTATGAAGAAGAAGGCGTGATCATGATTACGCCTGCGGCAACCAACGCCGACTTAACCACGCGCGGCTACAAAATGGTGCTGCGCACAACGGGGCTGGATTCCGATCAGGGGCCAACCTCAGCGAAATATATTGTCGAAACCCTCAAACCGCAGCGTATCGCCGTGGTTCATGACAAGCAGCAATATGGTGAAGGCCTGGCCCGCTCTGTTCAGGATAGCCTGAAAAAAGCGGGTGCGAATGTTGTGCTGTTTGAAGGTGTGACGGCGGGTGATAAAGATTTCTCCACGCTGGTTGCGCGTCTGAAGAAAGAGAACGTCGATTTCGTGTATTTCGGTGGCTACTACCCGGAAATGGGGCAGATTCTGCGCCAATCGCGTCAGGCTGGTATGACGACCAAGTTTATGGGGCCGGAAGGCGTGGGTAACTCGTCGCTGTCCAACATCGCAGGCGATGCCTCTGAAGGCATGCTGGTGACGCTGCCGAAGCGTTACGATCAGGTTCCTGCTAACCAACCGATTGTCGATGCACTGAAAGCCAAGAAACTGGATCCAACCGGTCCATTTGTCTGGACGACCTACGCCGCACTACAATCGCTGACCACGGCGATGACGCGTACGGGTAGCGATGAGCCGGAAAAACTGGTCGCGGATCTGAAAGCGAACCCCGTGGATACAGTAATGGGACCATTAAGCTGGGATGCAAAAGGCGACCTGAAAGGGTTTGAATTTGGCGTATTTGAGTGGCACAAAGATGGTACGTCCAGCGCAGTGAAATAATCACTATGCCATAGGCGGATAACGGATGAATTCGCCGTTGTCTGCCTTTTCGGCGTGGCGAGCATTCTCCGCCGTACCAATAATAATCCCTCAATACCGAAGCCCCCGTTGCCGCAAGGCGCGGGGGCAGCATTTAAGGTTTAAGGTATGTCCGAGCAGTTCCTTTACTTTTTTCAGCAGATGTTCAACGGTCTGACGTTGGGCAGCACCTATGCGCTGATCGCCATTGGCTACACCATGGTTTACGGCATTATCGGCATGATTAACTTCGCGCACGGCGAAGTGTATATGATCGGTAGCTATGTCTCCTTTATTGTGATTGCGGCCCTGATGATGATGGGCATTGATGCTGGCTGGCTCCTCATAGGTGTCGCCTTTATTGCCGCCGTGGTCATTTCCAGCGCCTACGGCTGGAGTATCGAACGGGTGGCCTACCGACCTGTTCGAACGTCAAAGCGCCTGATTGCGCTGATTTCTGCCATCGGGATGTCAATTTTCCTGCAAAACTACGTCAGCCTGAATCAGGGCTCGCGTGATGTTGCGCTGCCGAGTCTGGTGACTGGCCAATGGGTGCTGGGCGAAAGCAATGGCTTTGCCGCGACGATTAGCACCATGCAGTTGACCATCTGGATTGTTACGTTCCTCGCTATGCTGGCGCTGACGTTGTTCATTCGCTATTCCCGTATGGGGCGCGCCTGTCGCGCTTGCGCGGAAGACCTGAAAATGGCTAGCCTGTTAGGTATCAGCACCGATCGCGTGATCTCCCTGACCTTTGTCATCGGCGCACTCATGGCCGCCGTTGCCGGCGTGCTGTTGGGGCAATTCTACGGCGTCATCAACCCCTATATCGGCTTTATGGCCGGGATGAAAGCCTTTACGGCGGCGGTACTGGGCGGAATCGGCAGTATTCCTGGCGCCATGATTGGTGGGCTGATTTTAGGGGTAGCCGAAGCGCTGACGTCCGCTTACCTGAGCACGGAATACAAAGATGCGGTGTCGTTTGCGCTGCTGATTGTGGTGCTGTTGGTGATGCCAACCGGTATTCTGGGTCGCCCGGAGGTTGAGAAAGTATGAAACAGCTCAACCTGTTTAATGCGTTGGTTTCTGCGTTCATGTTGCTGGTGCTGGCCTCGTTCTTAATGGGCATGCAACTGGCGCTGGATGGCACTAAGTTGGTGGTGCGCGGTGCCGATGAAGTGCGCTGGTACTGGATTGGTGCGGGCTGCATCGTGGTGTTCTTCTTCCAGTTGATCCGCCCGTTCTTCCAGCAAAGCATCAAGAAATTTTCCGCCCCGTCACTGGTGCTGCCGAGCTTTGATGGCAGTACGCCGCGGCAGAAGGTATTGGCTGCGGCATTGATTATCGCCGCTATCGCCTGGCCGTTTCTGGTATCGCGCGGTACGGTGGATATTGCTACGCTCACGCTGATTTACGTGATGCTGGGTCTGGGTTTGAACGTGGTGGTTGGTCTGTCCGGTCTGCTGGTATTGGGCTACGGCGGGTTTTACGCCATTGGCGCGTACACTTATGCGCTGCTGAATCACTATTACGGCTTGGGTTTTTGGGAAAGTTTACCGTTGGCAGGTATGGTGGCGGCGTTGTCCGGCTTCCTGCTGGGGTTCCCAGTGCTGCGTTTGCGCGGCGACTATCTGGCGATTGTGACGCTCGGGTTCGGCGAAATTGTCCGTATCCTGCTGCTGAATAATACCGAAATTACCGGTGGCCCGAACGGCATCAGTCAGATCCCTAAACCGACCTTCTTTGGTCTGGAATTTGGCCGTAGTGCGCGCGATGGCGGTTGGGATACGTTCCATAACTTCTTCGGTCTGCAATATGACCCCAGCGATCGCGTCATCTTCCTATATCTGGTCGCGCTGTTGTTGGTGGTGTTAACCCTGTTTGTGATTAACCGTCTGCTGCGTATGCCGTTAGGACGTGCCTGGGAAGCGCTGCGCGATGATGAAATCGCCTGCCGTTCTCTGGGGCTGAGCCCAACGCGCATCAAGCTGACCGCGTTTACCATCAGCGCCGCGTTCGCGGGTTTTGCCGGTACGCTGTTTGCCGCGCGTCAGGGCTTCGTCAGCCCGGAATCGTTCACGTTTGCTGAATCTGCCTTTGTGCTGGCTATCGTTGTGCTGGGTGGCATGGGCTCGCAGTTTGCTGTCATTCTTGCTGCAATCTTGCTGGTGGTGTCTCGTGAACTGATGCGCGATCTGAATGAATACAGCATGCTGTTGCTGGGTGCGTTGATGGTTCTGATGATGATTTGGCGTCCGCAAGGCCTGCTGCCGATGAAGCGTCCTGAGATGAAGTTGAAAGTCGCGAAGAAGGAAGAGCAAGCATGAGCACGCAGCCACTATTATCAGTCAGAGGTCTGATGATGCGTTTTGGCGGCCTGCTGGCGGTCAACAATGTTGAAATGGACATTCATGCGGGCGAAATCGTCTCGCTGATCGGCCCGAACGGGGCGGGGAAAACCACGGTCTTTAACTGCCTGACCGGTTTTTATCGCCCGAGCGGCGGCACCATCATGCTGCGCGATCGTCATCTGGAAGGGTTGCCTGGACAGGCCATTGCCCGCATGGGCGTGGTGCGTACATTCCAGCACGTTCGCCTGTTCCGTGAAATGACAGTGGTGGAGAACCTGCTGGTAGCGCAGCATCAGCACCTGAAAAGCGGCGTGTTTGCCGGGCTGTTGAAAACGCCGGGCTTTCGTCGGGCGGAAGCGGATGCACAGGAGCGCGCCGCGGTGTGGCTGGAACGTATCGGTCTGTTGGATTTAGCGAACCGTCAGGCGGGGAATCTGGCTTACGGGCAGCAGCGCCGTCTGGAGATCGCCCGCTGCATGGTGACGCGGCCTGAATTGCTGATGCTGGATGAGCCTGCGGCCGGTCTGAACCCGAAAGAAACTGACGAGTTAAATCAGCTGATTGCGGAACTGCGCGATAGCCATCAGGTGTCCATTTTGTTGATTGAACATGATATGAAACTGGTGATGGGAATTTCCGACCGGATTTATGTCGTCAATCAGGGAACGCCGCTGGCACAAGGCACCCCAGCTGAAATTCGTAACAACCCAGATGTCATTCGTGCCTATCTGGGTGAAGGATAACGTTTATGCTGTCATTACATCAGGTTTCGACCCACTACGGAAAAATTCAGGCGCTGCATCAGGTGAGCCTGCATATTAATCAGGGCGAGATTGTTACGCTGATCGGCGCGAACGGTGCCGGTAAAACCACGCTGCTGGGCACACTGTGCGGCGATCCGCGCGCGACGGAAGGCACTATCACGTTTGACGGCAAAGACATCACGAACTGGCAGACTGCGCAGATTATGCGTGAGGCTATCGCGATTGTGCCGGAAGGGCGTCGCGTCTTTTCCCGCATGACGGTAGAAGAAAATCTGGCGATGGGTGGTTTTTTTGCCGAACGCGATCAGTATCAGGAACGCATTGCACGCGTCTACGATCTGTTTCCGCGTCTGTATGAGCGACGCGCCCAGCGTTCTGGCACGATGTCCGGCGGTGAGCAGCAGATGCTGGCGATTGGCCGTGCGCTGATGAGTCAGCCGCGTTTACTGCTGCTGGACGAGCCGTCACTGGGTCTGGCACCGATCATCATCCTGCAAATCTTCGACACGATCCAGCAACTGCGTGAAGAGGGCATGACCATCTTCCTGGTAGAGCAAAACGCCAATCAGGCGTTGAAACTGGCAGACCGGGGTTATGTACTTGAAAACGGCCATGTCGTGTTGGAAGATACCGGAGCAGCATTGTTAGCTAATGAAGCGGTACGTTCGGCCTATCTGGGCGGATAATTAGTAGAGTCGATCTACCCGAAGTCATTCGAGTTGTGGAAAGCGTAGCTTGATGAATGACGGGAGAATCGCTATCGGGCTGGTTTACCAGCCTGTTTCGTAGAAGGGTTAAGAAGATATGGCCATTGAAGGGTTGTTAGCGCACCGCATCGCTCAGTTAAAAAGTTCTGCCATCCGTGAACTGCTGAAACACAGCAAGATGGAAAATATTATCTCGCTAGCTGGCGGGATTCCGTCAGATGCATTATTTGATTTCGAAGGGTTAAGCCAGGCCACGCAGTTAGCGATTACCGAACAGCCGAAAACGGCATTCCAGTATGGTTTAACCGAAGGCAGCAGCGTGTTGCGCGATCGCATTGCCGAGCTGTGTGCCGTACGCGGTGTAAAAACACGCGGTGACGATATCGTCGTGACGGCGGGTTCGCAGCAGGCGTTGGATCTGATCATGCGTTCAATGGTCGATCCGGGCGACGTGTTTGTCGTTGAACGCCCGACTTATCTGGCGGCGCTGCAAACGCTGGAACTGGCGCAGGCGCAGGTGATGTCGGTGTCATCTGATGCTGACGGCATGGTTGTTGATGAGCTGGAAGAGCTGTTGAAGAAACAGCGCATCAAAGGCGTTTATATCGTTCCGAACTTCGGTAACCCGAGCGGCGTTACGCTGAACTATGAACGTCGCCTGAAATTGATTCAACTGGCGGAGCGCTACGGTTTTGTCATTATCGAAGACGATCCCTATGGTGAGTTACGCTTCACCGAAGAGCGCAACCCGACGCTGTTCCAACTGGCGCAGGAGCAACTGGGTAGCACGGAATACGTGCTGTATACCTCTACGTTCTCGAAGGTGCTGGCACCGGGATTACGTCTCGGCTGGGCGATTCTGCCGGATTGGCTGTTGCACAAAGTGGCGATTATCAAACAGGCTGCTGACCTGCATGCCAGCGCGCTGTCGCAGACCGTCGCGGAATGCTATCTGGGGCTGGGACGTCTGGATACGCAGATCGAGAAAATCCGCCACGCCTATAAGCACAAAGGTGAACTGCTGGCACAACTGGTCGAGAAGGAACTGGGTGATGTGATCACCTTCAACCAGCCGAAGGGCGGGATGTTCCTGTGGGCCAAGTTCCGTCAGGACGATTTCAACACGACGGAATGGCTGAAGAAGACGCTGGATCAGGGCGTGGTCTTCGTGCCGGGCGAGTTCTTCTTCCCAGACAATATCGATTACTCAACGCTGCGTCTGTCTTTTGCGACGGCAACGGATGAGCAAATGCATGAAGCGGTGGCACGCCTGCGTCGGGCGCTGTAATCGCCGATAATGAACTGCCCGTTAATGTAAAAAAACCGCTGAAATATCAGCGGTTTTTCTTTATGAGCTTCGTATTACCAGGCTGAGCCTTTAAAACGTTTCCCAGTTCCGGTTATCGCTACCGGTGTTGTTTTTAGGGGTGGCGAGAGAGAGTTTTGCGCTGTCGGGTCTTTTCAACGCTGGGGCAAGGCGCTGTGACGATTCACCTTCAACGATGAAGACTTTCATCAGCTCGACCAAATGGGCAGCCTGATCGCTCAGGCTGTCGGCGGCAGATGCGGATTGCTCGACGAGTGCGGCGTTCTGCTGCGTAACCTGATCGAGTTGATTCACGGCATCATGAATCTGTGACACGCCGGATTCCTGTTCCTGTGTGGTGACACCAATTTCGTTAATCAGATCGGCAACGTGGCGCGCCTGACGAACCAACTCTTCAATCGTCGTTCCCGCATCGCTGACCAGCGCGGAGCCCGTCTCCACTTTCTCGACGCTGTGGCCGATCAGCTCTTTAATTTCTTTGGCTGCGGTGGCGGAGCGCTGTGCCAGTGAGCGAACTTCACCCGCTACGACGGCAAAGCCACGGCCTTGCTCACCGGCTCGGGCGGCTTCTACCGCCGCATTGAGCGCCAGAATGTTGGTTTGGAAGGCGATGCCGTCAATAACGCTGATGATGTCGCCAATTTTATGCGAACTGTCGGTAATTTCTTTCATGGTGACAACGATATTACCAACGGCTTCACCGCCTTTAGCCGCTGTATTGCTGGCGGCCTGCGCCAGCTGAGCGGCATTGCGCACGGTGTCTGAGTTCTGGCGTACGGTTTGGCTCATCTCTTCCATTGAAGCGGCGGTTTGTTGCAGGTTAGCGGCCTGTTCTTCCGTACGCTGGCTGAGGTCGGTACTGCCTGCGGCAATCTGGCTGGCACCGGTGGCGATAGATTCACTGCTCTCACGTACCTGTTCAACAATGCCGCTCAGGCTTTTACGCATGACGTTCATCGCGGCCAGCATGCTGTGGTTATCGCCGGGACGCAGAGCGATCGTGACAGCCAGATTTCCCTGCGCAATGGCCTGTGCAATCTGAGCGGCATAAACCACTTCTCCACCCAATAGCCCTTTAATCGTGCGAGTAATCAGCACGGAAACCAGAATACCGACCAGCACCGCAATCGTGGCGAAGATGATCAGCGTGTTACCGTCCGCGCGCGCTTCCTGCATGGCGCTTGTCGTCATGTCCTGCGTCCGCTTTTTCTGGAATTGCGCCATGCTATCCAACGCGGCGAAAACCGGTGCCTGCGTCACCTGCATTTCATTGACCATGATCTGCACGGCACGCGCTCTTTCTTCTGCGTTTTCGGACAAGCCGAGTTCAACCGCTTTATTCACGGCATTCCGATATGCTGGGCGAGCCTGCGTCAGACTTTCCAGCGAGTCGCGGGTTTCTGGTTCGGATAGGTGCTCATACAGTTTGGCCAGCGTTTCAGTATTGCGGGCAATTTGCTGATCGATCAGGCGCTTTTCTTCCTGAATACGATTCCTGTCATCGGTCAGGCCAATATTACGCACGGAACGTGCCACGGCATCAAAGCCGCTCTTGGCATCCTGTATCAGGATGAGGCTGGCCAGATTTTTTTCGGACAGCGATTCAATATCTTCACCCAGATCGACCAAATGGAAGCGCCCCAGAACGGCGACCATGAGACCGATGATGATGACAGAGGCGAAGCCGGTACCTAACATGGTGCCGAGCTTCATGTTTTTCAGCAGATTCTGCATATTCCTCAAATCCTTTTTTCTTTATTGGTAATACGTTGTTTGAAATAGGTCGGTCGAACTATTTCTATGGTGGTAGCGGAATTCAGGTTGCTAGAGAGATCCGCAGCGGGCAGAGATATTATTTAGTTAACTATTGTATAAGATTTTTTGTTTCAGCCAGTTAGAAAACACCGTGGTAAATGCGTGGTATTTGTTGGCATTAAAGGGAATGGCATTGAAAGGCATCAATATACGAAAGAAGGATAGTGGGCTAATTTTTCAGTTTACTTTAACAGTTACCGCGCGAAACCTATTTCGCTTTTCCCGCACCATTGTGATGCGGGAAAAGGATTCATCCATGACGGTAATTAAAACGATTCCCAATCCTGAGAATTATTTTTTACGCCGGGTTTGGCCGCCAACGCCAACGCCTGTGGCGCTCGAGGTGTGGCTTTTCGAACCGTTTGTGCCGGAGTGTTAGCCAGACGGAAAACACTCATCAGTTCGACCAGACGGCGTGCTTGTTCGCTCAGGCTATCGGCTGCTGTCGCCGATTCTTCAACGAGCGCCGCATTCTGCTGTGTCACCTCGTCTAACTGATTTACAGCGTCATTAAC
Organism: Pectobacterium actinidiae; assembly: GCF_000803315.1. Taxonomy (NCBI): domain Bacteria; kingdom Pseudomonadati; phylum Pseudomonadota; class Gammaproteobacteria; order Enterobacterales; family Pectobacteriaceae; genus Pectobacterium; species Pectobacterium actinidiae. Next base: position 395,025 of record NZ_JRMH01000002.1, on the reverse strand, counting down.
CTGAGAAATGCCCTGCGACTGTTCTCGGGTCGTTACACCGATCTCACTGAGTAATTCTGCGACACGGCGCACTTGTTCAACGATTTCGCTCATCGTTGTACCTGCTTCGTTGACAAGCAGTGAGCCCGTTTCGACTTTCTCTACGCTTTCTTCGATCAGCTCTTTGATCTCTTTCGCAGCGGAAGCGGAACGCTGCGCCAGTGAACGGACTTCCCCTGCGACAACGGCAAAGCCTCGCCCCTGTTCTCCTGCTCGCGCGGCTTCTACCGCCGCATTGAGTGCCAGAATATTGGTCTGGAAGGCAATGCCGTCGATAACACCGATGATATCGCCGATTTTATGTGAGCTTGAAGTGATGTCTTCCATTGTGGTGACGACATTATTGACGACATCACCACCTTTACTCGCTGTGACGCTTGCCGACTGCGCCAGCTCGGACGCCATATTTACCGTATCGGTGTTTTGTTTGATCGTGGTATTCATCTGTTCCATCGACGCTGCGGTCTGTTGCAGATTCGACGCTTGTTCTTCCGTGCGTTGGCTCAGATCGGTATTGCCGCTTGAGATTTGGGTCGCGCCGGTCGCGATGGATTCGCTGCTTTGTCGCACCTGATCGACCGTCTGGCTGAGGCTATCGCGCATGAGCGCCATTGCAGCCAATACGCTGCGGTTATCTCCGGGAACCAGAACGATGTCTAACGCCAGATTGCCTTGTGCGACCTGTTGTGCAATTTCAACGGCATAGGCGGGTTCACCGCCCAACTGATTCTTGATGCGGCGTGTAATCATCCAGGCAATAAGCGCTCCTAACAGTGCTGCCAATCCGGCAATAACCAACATCAGCGTGCCCGAATTGGTTGCCTGGCGATCGGACGTGTCTGCCGTTTCCACGGTTAAGTTTTTTTGAACGGCGATCATGTCGTCGAGTGCTTTAAATACCGCACCCTGCGTGTCGCGCATTTCGGTAAAAATCATTTTTCGCGCTTCTTCAGTTTGTCCCGAAAGACCCAAGGTAATGGCTTTATTCAGCGCTTCACGATAGGGGGGGCTGAGCGCCATCAAATTCTGAATGCGTTCACGCGCTTCGGGAGAAACGGCGCGAGTGTGTAGTGCTTCCAGCATTTTCAGGTTCTGCTGTAGCAATCCTTCGATGCGCTGCTGCTCTTGTTCCATCTCCTGACGGTTGTCCATTAGCGCAATGTTGCGTACTGAACGCGAGACAGTATTGACGTTGTCTTTGACATCCTGCATTTGCAGCAGATTGGTGATACGAACTTGTGACAACAATTGGATGTTGCTGCCGAGCTCAGACAACTGCATACGGCCAAATAGCGCCACAAGGCAGCCAATAATAATGACAAAGGTGAAACCCGTACCGAGCATCGTTCCCAGTTTCATATTTTTTAACATATTCATCGTATTCCTTGGTGGGTAAGTCTGTTTACAGAAAGAAATCTATTTTTTTCCACGAAAGCGTGTTGTGAAAATGTCTGTAAGGGTAGTTCGAAAAGAAGCAACCGGTGACTTTATCTCTGACTTAATTCTTCTGGCTGAGCATTTGATGTGCTAATGCAGAGCTGATCTATCACTATAAGGTGGTGAGGAAAAAAAAGAGGGTTGGATAAGCGGATAAAATGCTCACTAATCGCTAGATTGATAGTTGTTATTTATTGTATGTGATTTTTTGAGCGGAAATTGCTATTGATTGGTGGTTTTCAGGATGATCATGTTTTACCCCTGAGGGGAACCGCCAGCGATGATACGCGCTGGCGGTATTATGCTTAAAATGCCAGCCACAGTGCCCAGGTGAAGAGGAAGCCGGACAGCCCTAGGATAGTCGTCAGCACTGTCCAGGTGCGCAGGCCATCGGCGACGGACAGCCCCAGATACTTGGTGACGATCCAGAAACCGGAGTCATTGACGTGCGACAGACCCAGCCCGCCAAAGCAGGCAGAGAGCGTCACCAGCACGAGTTGCATCTGATTCAGACCGCTGACGGCTTCGCTCAGCAGGCCGCAGGTGGTGAGAATCGCAACGGTGGCCGACCCCTGCGAGGCGCGTAGCGCCAGCGACAGAATAAACGCGGCAGGCACCAGCGGCAGGTGAATGCTGGTCAGCGTATCCGCCAGCGCTTTACCAATGCCCGACTCCACCAGCACTTTACCGAACACGCCACCCGCACCGGTCACCATAATGACCATCGCGGCGGCAGGCATGGCATCGCCCATCACTCCACTGGCTTTCTCCAGCGACCAGCCGCGACGCAGGGCAATCAGCCAGAATGCTAATCCTAGCGCAATCAGCAGCGCCACGGCGGGAGAACCGACCAGCGACATCACGTTACGCACCGGATGTCCGGCAGGCAGAATGGTCGCGGACACGGTGCCGAGCATAATGATGGCGATAGGAATCGCAATGAGTGCGGCGATCAGCCCGGCAGAAGGGGCTGACACGGGAGCGGTGTTCGGCGTGGTGTCCTCCGGCTTTGCCAACTGCAACTGCTCTAGCACTTCGACGGAAAGTGCGTACTTGCGGCGGTTCATGGCTTTGGCAGCCCAGTAGCTGATGATGCCGACAGGAATCGACACCAGCAGACCAATGATGGTCAACCAGCCGATATCCGCATTCAACAGGCCAGCGGCAGCAACCGGGCCGGGGTGAGGCGGCAGCGCAACGTGCACTGTCAGCATGACGCCTGCGACGGGCAAACCGAATTTAATCGGGGAGACTTTCGCGACTTTTGCAAAGCCGTAAATAATCGGGGCGAGAATAATAAAGCCAACATCGAAAAAGACCGGAATACCCAGAATAAAGGCTGCGATGGTTAATGCCGCCACCATTAATCCCGGCCCCATTAATTGGGCAAAGCGGTGCGCTAAGGATTCCGCGCCGCCGGACACTTCGATCATTCTACCCAGCATGGCACCGAGGCCGATAATAATCGCCACCGAACCGAGAATACCGCCCATGCCGGAAGTAATCACTTTCATTACGTCGCCAGTGGGAATACCCGTAGCCAATGCAACGAGCAAGCTGACGACCAGCAGCGCGACAAAGGGCTGAATTTTAAATTTAATGACCATCAGTAGCAGGAGTAATACCCCGGCGATAGCGATGCAGAGTAAGAGCGAGGTGGCCATGTTCTTATCCTCATTGATCCCGTCTTTTCAATTCAGAGGCTGAAAAGGTAGTGGGTTATTGTTTTATTTGAAGAAAAGGGTGACCTGACTCCCGCACTGAAATAATGCGGGAATCTGACCTTTTCTCGTATTTTATAAATATTTCTCTGGTGTTTATTTGTTATAAAAAGAGCAATGATTTATTTATTCAGATAGGGTTTAGCCCATCCCAACCCGTCTTCGGTTTTACCGCGTGGGTTATATTCACAGCCAACCCAGCCGGAATAATTCACGCGATCCAACTCGGCAAAGATGAAAGGATAATTAATTTCTCCTTCATCGGGTTCATGACGGGCGGGCACCGAAGCAATTTGGATATGTCCGATGCGGCCGGCCAAATCGTGAATAATTTGCGTCAGGTTGCCATCGACAATTTGTGCGTGGAAGAAATCCAGCTGGATATAAACGTTCGGCCTGTCGATCAGATTGGCTAATTCCAGCGCCTGATACTGACTGGCGAACAGGTAATTCGGTTTCACCTTCGCGCTCAGCGCCTCAATCATGATGTTGATGCCGTGCGGCGCAAACGTATCGGCGGCATAGCGCAGGTTATCGATGAAGGTTTGCTGATAGGCCGCACGGTCTTCACCGGGGGGCACGACGCCGCCCATCACCAGCACCGAAGGGCAATTCAGCGCCAGCGCATATTCCAAGGCGTTATCGATATCCCGGCGGGCATCTTCAATACGGTCGGGCAGGGCAGACACGCCCCATTCGCCAGCGGCAATATTACCGGGTGCGGTATTGAACAACACTTGCTTCAGGCCATTCTCCCGCAGCTTTTCTGCCAGCAGCGGTGCCGGATATTCATAAGGAAATAGATACTCGACTGAGGTGAAACCCGCATCGGCAGCGGCTTTAAAGCGGTCGAGAAACGGGATGTCGGTAAACAGCATAGAAAGATTGGCAGCAAACTTAGGCATGGTTAACTCCATAGCGCAGTAAAACGTCGCTCATCAAGAGAGCTCGGTAATTTCGTCAGCGGTGAGGTAGCGAATTTTTCGATCACCGAGAATAAAAATCAGCTTGGCGGTTTCTTCCAGCTCTTCCATGTTGTCCGCCGCCGCACGCAGATCCTTACCGGTGACGACGGGGCCGTGGTTAGCCAACAAGAATGCTTTATAGCGTGAGGCCAGCTTCGCCAGATCCTCACCAAGCCGCGCATCGCCGGGACGGTAATAAGGGACGACGGGCACTTTACCGACCCGCATCACCACGTAAGGCGTGAACGGCTTGATGGCATCCTGCGTATCCAGCTCCTCCAGACACGAGAGCGCTGTCAGATAGGTGCTGTGCAGGTGAACGATTGCTTTGCATTCGGGATCGTTACGGTAAATCGACAGGTGAAAGCTCACCTCTTTCGACGGTTTATCCCCCGAGATCCACTCGCCACTCATGCTGACTTTGGACAGCCGCTCGGCATCCAGCTCGCCGAGGCAGGAGCCCGTCGGCGTTGCCAGCAGCGTGCCGTCATCCAGTAATAGTGAGAGATTGCCCGCGGAACCGGTGGCGTAGCCGCGTTGGAAAAAGGATGCACCCAGCTTGACCATTTCCGCACGCGCGCGCTGCTCGCTGTTCAGCGTCGCCTCTGCGCTTTGATGTTTTTCACTCATGCGGCACACTCCTTCTGGGCGCGGGCAAAGAAGTCTTCATCGCCGAAATTACCGGATTTCAACGCCAGCGAGAGCGGATGATTGGTAGAGCGCACCCACGGCACACCAGGGGAAATAGACGGCCCGATATGGAACGCCTGAATGCCCAGCGTCTGCACCACGATGCTGGAGGTTTCACCGCCCGCGATGATGAAGCGCTGGAAGCCATCTTGCTGAAGCTGGCGGGCAACGGCGGCAAACAGTTTCTCTACCGCCTGACTGCTGGCCTCTGCCCCCCAACGCTGCTGAATTTGCGCCAGTTCATCGGGTGATGAGGTGGCGTACAGCAACGGGGCGAGCACGTCGTCACGGTGTGCTTTCACCCAATCAACCAGTTCCTGCACGTAGGATTCATCGCCTTGCAGGCTACGGGCAACATCGATCGCGCGGCCTGCCGCTTGCTTCAGGTACTGAGCGACCTGCTTGTTGGTCATCACCGAACAAGAACCTGATAGCACGACGCCAGCGCCGGGCTGCGGTTTGCCAGCGTCGGTTGCAGAACCCGTTTGTGCCGCAGACTCTGCCCATTGGCGTGCCAGTCCAATGGCAAGGCCGGATCCACCGGTGACCAGCTTCATATCGCGTAGCGCTTCGCCCTGCGTGAGGAGATGCTGTTCGTTCAGCGTATCCAGCACCACATAGCGCACACCTTCTTCTTTCAACTGCGCCAGCCGTTGTTTGACGGCCTCCGCTCCCAGATCCATCACGGCATACGGCACTAATCCGCAACGCCCGGCAGCCTGCTGCTCCATCACGCGCATCAGGTTGCTGTCCGTCATCGGCGTGACCGGATGGTGGCGCATCCCGGATTCGGACAACAGCTGATCCATCACGAATAAATGCCCTTGATAGACAGTTCGGCCGTTTACCGGCAGTGCCGGAGAGATGATGGTCTGCGTTTCGCCAAGCTGTTCCAACAGCGCATCGGTCACTGGACCGATGTTGCCTTTCGCGGTGCTGTCGAAGGTGGAGCAATATTTAAAGTAGAACTGCTGGCAACCCTGCTGTTGCAGCCACGCCAGCGCCTTGAGGGAATCCGCCACCGCCTGCTCCGCCGGGCAAGAACGCGATTTCAGGCTAATGACCACAGCCTGCGTCTCAACCTTAAAATCGGACGGCGGCACACCGTTGAGCTGTACGGTCGGCAGCCCGTTGTTCACCAGAAAGCTGGCGATATCCGTGGCACCGGTAAAATCGTCTGCAATCACACCTAGCTTGATCATGGCGCCTCCTTCTTTTCCGGCAGCGTAATGCCGTTGAAAATCTTGATGACCGCGCTGTCGTCTTCTTTACCGAATCCGGCATTGCTAGCGGCAGTGAACATGTTGAACGCCGTAGAGGCCAACGGCAGCGGGAAATGGAGTGATTTGGCGGTGTCGGTAACCAATCCCAAATCTTTCACGAAGATATCAACGGCGGATTTTGGCGTGTAGTCGCCGTCTACCACGTGGCGCATACGGTTCTCAAACATCCAGGAATTTCCGGCGGCGTTGGTCACCACGTCGTACATGATATCCAGCGGAATGTCAGCGCGGGCAGCCAGTGCCATTGCTTCTGCCCCGGCGGCGATGTGTACGCCGGCCAATAGCTGATGGATAATTTTAACCGTCGCACCCAGTCCAATTTCTTCACCAATGCGGTAAACCTTGCCCGCTACGGCGTCGAGCACTGGCTTCAGTGTCTCAAACGCCAGATCGGAGCCGGATGCCATCACCGTCATGTCGCCTGCGGCGGCTTTCGCGGCACCGCCGGACACGGGCGCATCCAGCATGATGAGCTGATGCTCGGCCAGACGCTGTTCAATGTTTTTGGCATCCTGCGCGGAGATCGTGGAGGACACCATCACTACGGTGCCGGGCTTGAGCTTCGCCGCGACCTGCGGTTCACCAAACAAAATCCCGTTGACCTGTGCGGCGTTCACGACTAACAACACGACGGCATCCAGCTTGTCAGCGAAGGCATCAATACGCGTGTCAGCCTGCGCCGCACCCGCCTGACGTAATCTTTCCAGTGCCTGCGGGTTGATATCGACACCGTATGTCGTCAGGCCCGCGTTGATGCAGGATGCCGCAGCGCCAAAACCCATGGAACCCAGACCGATAACGGCGACAGCATAATCAGAAGTCTTTTTCATCGTAGTTACCTTGTTAAAATTAGTGATTTTTTGTTCTCTGGTGTTAAATATAAGGACTATCAGAACAAATTATGGTGATTTTTATCACATAAATTAACATTGAGATCGTGATGCTTCAGTGTGACGGAACCGAGCCAGGAAAATGATTTCCTCAATTGTCTTTATTTATCATGTGATTATTTCTTTTTTGACATTGAGCGATGATAAAGGTTGTCACGTCTGGCGTGGTTTATGACGTGAATTTATGATAATTATCGTCATCAAGCAGGGTGTTTCTCACAATATTTATCAAACCAGCGTAATCAAACAGGGAACGGACAGCGTGATTCCAGTAGAACGTCATCAACAGATTCTGGCGCTCATCGCCGAGCGCGGCGCAGTCAGTATTAACGAACTGACCGAACGGCTGGGCGTGTCGCACATGACGGTGCGGCGCGATGTGCAAAAGCTGGAGCAGGACGGCCTGTTGCTGAGCGTCTCCGGTGGCGTGCGCTCGCCTGAACGGCTGGCGATTGAGCCGTCGCATCAGGATAAATCGGTGATGTTCAGCCAGCAGAAAGAGGCGATTGGCAAGCTGGCGGCGCAGCATATCCCGTTCAATAGCTGCGTTTATCTGGATGCGGGCACCACGACGCTATCGCTGGCGCGCGAGCTGGCCGAACGTGACGATCTCCTGATTGTCACTAATGATTTTGCGATTGCCGCTTTTCTCATTGAGTCCAGCCAGTGCCGCATGATCCATACTGGCGGCACGTTGTGTCGGGAAAATCGTTCCTGTATCGGTGAGGCGGTGGCTCAGTCTCTGCGCAACCTGTTTATTGATATTGCATTTATCTCCGCCTCCTCATGGAGCCTGCGTGGACTGTCCACGCCGAATGAAGACAAAGTTGTGGTGAAACGCGCGGCGGTGGAAGCCAGCAGAAAACGCGTCCTGCTGTGCGACACCTCAAAATACGGCCGCATCGCCACCCACCTTGCCACGCCGCTCAATGTATTCGACAGCATCATCACCGACGACGGCCTTCCTGCCGCAGCCAAAGAAGCGCTAAGCAAAATGGGTGTTGAGGTGCTGGTGGCGGGATGAGGGGGAGGGGCTCGGGATTATGTTGTTCTGACAATGTCCCCGCCAGAATAGCACGCCGCCACGGGTCAGAATCGCCATATACCCTTATACCGCAGCGGCTTCTGCATCGGCAGCATTCTGCATCACAGAACGGATATAAGGGCACCGCTCCCGTAACACGGTTAGCCTCCCGCGGTCAGCCAGGCCTTCGCGGGAGAGAACAAGGATTTCATCGGAAAAATGGAATGTTGTATAGCGGTGGCTGATGCTGAGAATAATGGCTGTTGGAAAACGGCTTTTGATATTTTCTATCACCTTGATTTCATTTATCACATCCAGCGCTGAGGTGACCTCATCCAGAATAATAATATTCGGCTCGCGTAGGAAGAGTCGGGCGAGGGATAAGCGTTGCCGCTGCCCTCCTGACAGGGTTAATCCGCCGTCGCCGATAACCATATCGAGAATATCGGTTCCTTCATCATATTGAAGATCGTCCAGTCTCGCTAAGTTTAAAGCATCGATGAGCTGTGGATCGGACGCGCCGGGACAGGCGATTTGCAGATTAAATCGCAGGGTATCCATGAATATTCCGTCATTCTGCGAAACGTGGTAAAGCGTGCCGGCCAGATCTTCTGCTGTCATATTCCTGAGATCCCGGCCGTTGAGCCGTATACTTCCGGCTGTCGGGTTGATTTCACCGGCGATTAATTTGGCCAGTGTACTTTTCCCTGAGCCGCTGGTTCCCGTCAGCGTAATAAAACCAGGACCGGAGATGTTCAGGCTAAAATGCTCAACGGCGGGTGAGGTGGCACCCTGATAGTGAAATGTCACGTCGGAGAGCGTAAGCGCGACGGATTCTCCGGCCTGAGAACGTTCAGAAAAGATATGTTCCCGTGGCAGCCTGATGTCCTTAATGAAACCGTTAAGCGACTCTGTGGATTTCATGAGTGCTGTGTACATTGCCCCAATACTTTCCAGCGGTCCGGACAAAAGAATAATATAGGAGGATATCATTACAAAATGCCCCAGTGAAATTTGCTGATGGAGCGCCTGATAAAGTGAAAATAAAAAGGCCGCTCCAAAGAAAAGTACGTTCAGGCAGGATTCGGCAACCAGGAATTTCACATCCTCCCGTAGCAGGCTGGCGTGTTTGCCTTCAATGGTGTTTAATAATGCTTCATAGCGAGCAAACAGAAAAGGATAGGAATTACATGCTCTGGCGGCGCCGATGTTTTTAACACTATCGGTAATAACGCTATATTTTTTTACCGATGTGCCGTAAAAATCGTTATACAGCATAACGATCTGGCTATTAAATTTACCCTTGACTAAAAAATAGAGACCGAAGTAAATGCAGAATAATATTGCCACTACATAACTCTCGTGAAAAATAATAACGATAATACTGAAAGTTAATTGCAGCAACGGTGGGAGAAAATTATGTACGGTATTACGTAAAACCGTTGATAACTCATCAGATGCCTGATTCAGGCGCTGAGTGATATCGCCTGTGTTTTCATTCTCTTTTATTTTGTATCCGTGAAAAATATTTTTCAGATAGTGGTCGCTCAACATGATGACCAGTTTGTTTCTCAGTGAGATCATCATGATAATAATTATTGCGGAGGATAGCTTTCTTAGACACATCAGGACGATATAGCTGAGCGCCAGAGCCGACAGCGCGACGGAAAGATCTGAGCCAGGTTGTTCGATTACGCTGACCAGTTTGGCCATAATAACCGGCTGGAATGAAATGATGATGGTGGATAAGAATGAGGTTAACGCAATAAAAACAAACTGCCTCTTGATACTTTGTGATGCGATACCTCCGAAGTAGGAAACGATAAACGCAAATTTTTTCATGTTATTAACCCAATGATAAATTATGACGCGGGCCCACGTCATAGATATTTTATTTCATCAGAATACTGTGGATGAAACCCAATCTGAACTAAAATTAGTTTAATCCAAATATAGGATCAATTTTATCATCCTGAGTATCGGTCATTGTGGTGCTTTTAATTAGGATTAGATCTTTTTCGCTTAACATAATTATTCCTTTTCACTGAAAGTAAACTATAAAGTATGTAATGATATATCACATACTACTTAGTTCACTCCATCCAATGGCTAGGGAGAGGCAAGCACAATAAAAATGCACCGCGCTATCCCATTCAGAGAAAAGCATAGCTTCTCGCATGCTCAACACATATCCACTACGGGCTGCATGACATAGCTCCGTAAGAGGAATATAATTATTACTAGAACGCTCTAGAATAAGATTGAAAATGAACCGTGATAATCTTCCGTTACCATCAGCCAAAGGATGGATGCAAAGAATACTGACAGACGCGACAATAGCACAGAATAATGGATTTACCGTTTGATATGTTTTTATGAATTGACGTAGTTTACTTAATTCATTTATGACCATTGTTGCATTAATATACTCTGTGTAACTACCATCTGGTTCAGGTACTGTCCTGATGTTTTTTGTTCTAATTTTATTCCCCTGTGTTCTGAAATACCCACCAATAGACTCAATAAAGGATAAAAAACTTTCATCATTATATAAGAACGATCTGAGTTCACAGTTCTGATATTTATAAATATTGACTTCATCTATGCTATATTTTCTATCACTAGAAATAATTTTTTTATCTATATAGGAACTCAGGCGGTGCTGTAGAACATCCAGTTGATTATTATCAATGTGTTTATTAACATTCTCCAAGAATATCTCATAGCATCCATTTTTATTTTTTCCTAAGCGAAGTTTGAACATACCTTCTTGTATTTTTTGATGAGATTCTTCGCTAATATTATGAAGGGATGGATACAGGCACTGATGAACACGAATGATATTACCGTCGACAATATAATTTTCCATAGAAAATCCTTTTCTCTTTATTCATGACTCCTCATGTTCGTAATTTCTCATTATTGTATTTATTTTTCATGACTAAATAATGTATCTTTTGTGACCTCACTGCTTCTATATGATAATTCGTGATGATTGGGGGAACGATGTCAGAGACGTGTAGCATAGGAATCATCAACGATCCTAAAACCGTTATCGTTGATGTCATACGAAAATAGCCCTGATCTGAGCATTCAGTGCGTTTGAATGTATGGGTGATGTTCCGGTGTGTGGCATTTTGTACACTTCATGTAGGGTTGTAGAGAGATTCACTACACAGGCATGATGATGAAACCGGTAACTAAAGAGGCGCGAATCACTATTCGGGCCAAAGCCTCCCAGCGGGACTTGATCGATATGGCTGCAAACCTTGTGTCAAAATCACGTACCGATTTTATGCTTGAAGCCGCCTGTCGCGAGGCGCAGTACATTTTGTTTGATCAACGTTTGTTTATTCTGGACAACGAACAGTTTGACGAATTTTTGGCCGAGTTGGATGCACCTATCACCGCAGAGCGCCAGGCTCGCATTAACGAGCTGATGAGCCGCAAATCTCCATGGGAATAACAGCACCGGAGCCATTACTGATAATTGTTCTTGGTGGTATGCTATTGATTGAATACATCCTTATTTAGCCACTTTTTAAATATCAAAAAAGTGGCACATAGGTTCCATTTGCTGATGCAGGATTCGGATGATAAGAAGATCTTCTTCTCGTATGCGGTAGAAAATAGCGTGTTGCCTATGATCGAATCGGCGCACACCCTGGCTAATTTCAGGGTACTCTTGGCCTATATAAGGGGATTCTGTTAGCAGAATCAGCGTATTCTCTAGCGACTCTGTATAATTGTCAGCCTGACTGATGCCGTAGTTGATCAATGTGTACTCAAAGATGCCTGCGAAATCTTCTGCTGCAAGATTAGAGAGTTTATACATTCCGTTCGCGCTTCTTTTTTGCTGCAATTTCACGCAGCGTCAACGAACTTTCTCCACTTTGCTCCCCTGCATAAATCGCTTTTTTCAGAGCCTCTGTTTTGGATTCTTGTTGTTCAAGAAGACGAAGTGCTGACCTGATGACTTCACTGGTAGAACTATAGCGACCGCTATCTATTAATTTGGAGACAAAATCATCCAGTTGTTCGCCGATCGTAATACTTGTCGTTCTAGGCATAAAAACCTCCTGTGTTATCTATTAACACAAATGGTAGCACAGAACAGCCTACTTAGTAGCCAATAAGAAGACCTTCTCCCTCTGTCACTTTCCCGTCATCTTCCAGTTATTTTTCTGTCATACGCTCATGTCATGTTTACCTTCGCATAAAAAACGCCGTGATGATGGCGCATTTAATTGATTGCAGGAGACAGGCATGTTCAACAACACAATTCGTAAAACACATGCTATTCGCACCGCTGCGGCGTGTGTGGCATTCGCGCTGATGAGCGCCAGTGCGCAGGCCGCGACAGAAATTCCTTTCTGGCACTCCATGGAAGGCGAGTTAGGGAAAGAAGTGAATGCTCTGGCTGACCGTTTTAATCAAGCACACAGCGATGTAAAAATTGTGCCGGTCTACAAAGGCAATTACGAACAGAATCTGGCTGCGGGCATTGCGGCTTACCGCGCGGGGAATGCGCCTGCCATTTTGCAGGTTTATGAAGTGGGTACGGCTACCATGATGGCAAGTAAAGCCATCAAGCCCGTCTATGAAGTCTTCAAAGAGTCAGGCATTACTTTCGATGAGTCGGTGTTTGTGCCGACCGTCTCCGGTTATTACACCGATGCGAAGAGCGGCCACTTGCTGTCGCAGCCGTTTAATAGCTCCACGCCGGTGCTGTACTACAACAAAGATGCTTTCAAGAAGGCGGGTTTAGACCCTGAACAACCGCCGAAAACCTGGCAGCAGATGGCTGAGTACACCGCCAAACTGCGTGCGGCTGGGATGAAGTGCGGCTACGCCAGCGGCTGGCAGGGCTGGATTCAGATTGAAAACTTTAGCGCCTGGCACGGTCTGCCTGTTGCGACCAAGAACAATGGCTTTGACGGCACCGATGCGGTACTGGAATTCAACAAGCCAACGCAGGTCAAACACATCCAGCTGTTGCAGGACATGAACAAAAAGGGTGACTTTACCTATTTCGGGCGCAAGGATGAGCCGACTGAGAAGTTCTACAACGGCGATTGCGCCATCACCACGGCCTCTTCCGGTTCGCTGGCGAATATTCGCGAACACGCCAAGTTCAACTACGGCGTTGGCATGATGCCGTATGACGCCGATGCGAAAGGCGCACCGCAGAACGCCATTATCGGCGGAGCCAGCCTGTGGGTGATGGGCGGCAAAGATGCCGCGACCTACAAAGGCGTTGCTGAGTTTATGAAGTTCCTGGCTGAGCCGGAAAATGCTGCCGAATGGCACCAGAAAACCGGTTACCTGCCGATCACCACCGCGGCGTATGAGTTGACGCAGAAGCAGGGCTTCTACGAGAAAAACCCAGGTGCGGATATCGCCACGCGTCAGATGTTGAACAAGCCGCCGTTGCCGTTCACCAAAGGTCTGCGTTTGGGCAACATGCCGCAAATTCGTACCGTTGTGGATGAAGAATTAGAAAGCGTATGGACAGGTAAGAAGACGCCACAGCAGGCGTTGGATAGCGCGGTAGAACGCGGTAACGCGCTGCTGCGTCGCTTTGAGCAGTCGACGAAGTAATACGCTTCTGTTGAGTAATATCGGGCCGAAGGGAATCGGCCTGCTTCTTTTCTGTTTGCAATGAGTTACCGCATGACATCATCCCGCCCCGTTTTTCGTAGCAGCTGGTTGCCCTATGTGCTGGTGTTGCCCCAACTGCTGATTACCGTGATTTTCTTTATCTGGCCTGCTGGTCAGGCGCTGTGGTATTCGGTGCAGAATCTGGATCCGTTTGGGCTATCCAGCGAATTTGTCGGCATGGAAAACTTCAGACAGCTGTTCAATAACCCTTACTACCTCGATTCGTTTTACACCACGCTGATATTCAGCTTTCTGGTAGCCGGGTTTGGTATGTTGATCTCACTTTTTCTGGCTGCGCTGGTGGACTACGTGATCCGCGCCAGCCGCCTGTATCAGACATTGATCATCCTGCCCTATGCCGTGGCACCTGCCGTCGCTGCCGTACTGTGGATGTTTCTGTTTAACCCCGGACTGGGGCTGATTACCCATTTTCTCGGGCTGCTGGGCTACACGTGGAACCACGCGCAGCACAGCGGTCAGGCGATGTTTTTAGTCGTACTGGCGTCGGTCTGGAAGCAGATTAGCTATAACTTCCTGTTCTTCCTCGCGGCGCTGCAATCCATTCCCCGCTCACTGATGGAAGCGGGCGCGATCGATGGCGCAGGACCCGTGCGGCGCTTCTTCAATCTGGTGCTACCGATGATCTCGCCGGTGAGCTTCTTCCTGCTGGTCGTCAATCTGGTATACGCCTTTTTCGATACCTTCCCGATTATCGATGCCGCGACGGCCGGGGGGCCAGTGCAGTCGACGACCACGCTGATCTACAAAATTTATCGCGAGGGCTTCGCAGGGCTGGATCTGTCCAGTTCGGCGGCGCAGTCAGTGATTCTGATGCTGCTGGTTATCGGGCTGACTGTGATTCAGTTCCGTTTTGTTGAACGGAAGGTGAACTATCAATGATTGAGAATCGTCGTGGGTTAACTATTTTCAGCCACGCCATGCTGATCGTCGGCATTCTCGCCGTCTTGTTTCCGCTGTACGTAGGGTTTGTGGCTGCCACGCTGGATAATCAGGACGTCTTTCAGGCTCCGATGACGCTCATCCCCGGTTCCCACCTGTGGGAAAACCTGCGTTATATCTGGCTGCACGGTGCGGGCAACAACACTACGCCGTTCGGGCTGATGCTGCTTAACAGCTTCGTGATGGCGCTGGCGATCACGGTGGGCAAAATTACCGTATCGATCCTGTCCGCTTACGCCATCGTCTATTTCCGTTTTCCGCTGCGCAACCTGTTCTTCTGGATGATTTTCCTGACGCTGATGTTGCCGGTGGAAGTGCGTATTTTCCCCACGGTGGAAGTGATCGCGCGGCTGGACATGATGGACAGCTACACCGGTTTGACGTTGCCGCTGATGGCCTCGGCGACCGCCACTTTCCT
This sequence comes from Pectobacterium actinidiae, assembly GCF_000803315.1. Classification (NCBI taxonomy): domain Bacteria; kingdom Pseudomonadati; phylum Pseudomonadota; class Gammaproteobacteria; order Enterobacterales; family Pectobacteriaceae; genus Pectobacterium; species Pectobacterium actinidiae. The sequence continues at coordinate 379,937 of NZ_JRMH01000002.1, read as the reverse complement.
GTTCCGCCAGTTCTTTATGACGCTGCCGGATGAATTGATGGAAGCGGCACGTATCGACGGTGCTAGCCCGATGCGCTTCTTCTTCGACATGGTGTTACCGCTGTCGAAGACCAATCTGGCCGCGCTGTTTGTGATCACGTTCATCTACGGCTGGAACCAGTACCTGTGGCCGCTGCTGATTGTCAGCGATGCCAACCTGGGCACTGCGGTCGCTGGGATTAAAAGCATGATCGCTTCCGGCGATGGCGCGACCCAGTGGAATCAGGTCATGGCGGCAATGCTGCTGACCATGCTGCCGCCGCTGCTGGTGGTGCTACTGATGCAGCGCTGGTTCGTTCGCGGTCTGGTCGACAGCGAAAAATAAATCAAGACGAATTTCGGAAACGCTTATGGCATGTTTAAAACTTCAGGCCGTCACCAAGTCGTACGATGGCAAAACACAGATTATCCAACCCATCGATCTGGACGTCGCGGACGGCGAGTTCGTGGTGATGGTGGGGCCATCGGGCTGCGGAAAATCGACGCTGCTGCGCATGGTAGCTGGCCTCGAACGCACCACCAGCGGCGATATCTACATTGATAACCAGCGGGTCACCGATCTGGAACCGAAAGATCGCGGCATTGCGATGGTGTTCCAGAACTATGCGCTTTATCCCCATATGAACGTGTTCGACAATATGGCGTACGGTCTGAAAATCCGTGGCTTCGGCAAGACGCAGATTCGTGAGCGCGTAGAAGATGCCGCGCGTATTCTGGAGTTGATGCCGCTGCTGCAACGTAAACCGCGTGAGCTATCGGGCGGCCAGCGTCAGCGTGTGGCGATGGGACGGGCGATTGTGCGCGAACCGGAGGTGTTCCTGTTCGACGAACCGTTGTCGAATCTGGACGCCAAACTGCGCGTACAAATGCGGCTGGAGTTACAGCAGTTGCATCAGCGCCTGAAAACCACCAGCTTGTACGTCACGCACGATCAGGTTGAGGCCATGACGCTGGCACAGCGCGTTATCGTTATGAACAAAGGTATCGCTGAGCAAATCGGCGCGCCGGCGGAGATTTATCGCCGTCCGGCATCGCTATTTGTGGCCAGCTTTATTGGCTCACCCGCTATGAACCTGTGGTCGGGTCGCATTAGTGATGACGGCTGTCGTTTTGAAATCGGTGAAAATATCGCGCTAGCATTGCCCGAACCGAAGCCACAGTGGCGCGGTAAAGCATTGACGCTGGGGGTTCGACCAGAGCATATTCAGCTGGCGACGCGTGAAAGCGGCGGAATTCCGTTGCAGATTTCAACACTCGAACTGTTGGGCGCGGACAATTTAGCGCATGGCAAGTGGGGCGGGCAGAACGTGATCGCGCGGCTCTCTTATGAGCATTGCCCCGCGATTGGCTCGACGCTCTGGCTGCATTTACCCACGTCATCATGGCACCTGTTTGATTCGCAAAGCGGATTACGGATGGAATAATGGAAACACTCTGGCCTTACCCGAGCATTGTCGCCCATCGCGGCGGCGGTTCACTGGCACCGGAAAACACGCTGGCGGCGATTGATGTCGGTGCCAGCCTCGGCCACAAGATGATCGAGTTTGACGCCAAGCTGTCGCAGGACGGCCAGGTTTTCCTCTTACACGACGATACGCTTGAGCGCACCAGCAATGGCTGGGGTATTGCCGGAGAACTACCGTGGGACAAGCTGGTCGGGCTGGATGTCGGCGGCTGGTACGGTCATCAATTTGTCGGTGAACGTCTGCCTTTGCTGTCGGAAGTGGCAAAACGCTGCGCGCAGTACGGTATGGCGGCCAATATCGAGATTAAACCGACCACCGGATATGAAACAGAAACCGGGCGGGTGATTGCGCTGGCGGCGCGCCAGCTGTGGGTCGATCATCCGGTTGCACCGCTGCTGTCATCGTTCTCTATCGATGCGCTGGAAGCGGCGCAGCAGGCTGTACCAGAACTGCCGCGTGGGCTGCTGCTGGACGAGTGGGAAGAGGGCTGGCTGGCGTTAACGCAGCGTCTGGGGTGTGTGTCCATTCATCTGAATCACAAGCTGCTGACGGCAGAACGCGTCGCGGCGCTGAAAGCTGCGGGTTTGCGCATTCTGGTTTATACCGTTAATCAACCCGATCGCGCGCAAACTTTGCTGGATTGGGGCGTTGACTGTATCTGTACTGACCGGATAGATTTAATTGGGGCTAACTTCGCGACCGGCTGAGGTCTGCTCATCGTCGAATGTCGATCGTTTAAGGATCGAGATACCGGGGCGACCACGGTGTGAGGCATCCCTGCGGGAACCTCATCACCGTGTTTCCCCTAAATCCATACTCATGATTAAGTGACCAGCATTCGCCTATTGCCGCATGATCTTTGCTTGCGGGGATTATCTTTCTGACTTGGTGCCGGTAATTAAGGAAGTGGCTTCATGCCTGCATTTATTGTTTCGCTTTGGCACCAGATCTTTCTGTCGTTACCCCTGTTTGTTCTTATCGCACTCGGTTATAGCCTGATTCGCTACGGTAAATGGCCGACCACCGTGACCGATGGCATGACGCGCTTTGTCTTCTCCGTCGCGATGCCCGCTATGCTGTTCCGCCTGATGTCGGATTTCTCCAAACGTCCGGTGGTGGATGCCCGGCTGCTGATCGCCTTTTTCGGCGGCTGCCTGCTGGTGTTTGTCTTAGGTCGTATCGTGGCGCGCAAAATCTTTCACCTTGATGGTGTTTCCGGCTCGCTGTTTGCGCTGAGTGGCATCTTCTCCAACAATGTGATGCTGGGGTTGCCGATTGCCACGCTGATGCTGGGCGAGGAGGCGATCCCGTCGGTCGCGCTGGTGGTCGTGTTTAACGGTCTTATTCTGTGGACGCTGGTGACGGTGTCGGTGGAATGGGCGCGTAACGGGGCGCTGTCGCTACAGGGCTTTACCAAAACGGCGCTGGGTGTGCTGAAGAACCCGCTGATCATCGGCATCCTGTCCGGGACGCTATTCAGCCTGACGGGATTGCCGCTGCCGTCGTATATCGATCAGCCTCTTGCCATGCTGGGACAGATTGCCGCGCCGCTGTCGCTGGTGGCGCTGGGGATGGGGCTGGCGGAATACCGCGTGCGTGATGGTTGGCAGATCAGCACAGCGATTTGCACAATTAAGTTGCTGGTACAGCCGCTGGTGATCTGGGGAATTGCTATCGCGCTCGGTCTGCCAGAAATGGAAACGCGTGCGGTCGTGCTGCTTGGGTCGATGGCGGTGGGCGTCAACGTCTATCTGATGTCGCGCCAGTTCGATGTGCTGGGCGGCCCGGTGGCATCAAGCCTACTGCTATCAACGGCGATGGCGGCCTTAACCACGCCGTTGATTCTGACGCTAATGGGTGTGCGGCTATAAGACCGCCGCAGCATCACGGATTTTGCTTAATTGGCGGTGGTGGCGTGGTTCTTTGTGACCGCTGTAAATCCTTCTGTAGCTGCTGCTGGCGCTGTTGCTGCAACTGCTGGTTGCGCTGCTGGAGCTGATTATTCAACTGCTGTTGCTGTAATTTCTGGCTTTGCTGCATATTCTGCTGCAATTGTTTTTGGCTGCTGATGCCGTTCTCAAACTGCTGTTGAGGCGTGGGCGCTTGCGTCGTATTGGCACTCGCCAGAAGCGGCAGGCCGAGCAGGGCAGCACAGGCCAATAATGTCTTTGGGTGTTTCATTTAACCTCCACACAAGCCTTCGGCCTGTCGATAAACTATTTGTGAAACGCAAATGGAATGCCTTTATCTGTAAGATCAAGTGTAATCGCTGCGGATGAAAACGTCGCGCAGAGTAATCCGTAATCCTGCGTGCACAGGTTTTGGGCTGCCCCGTGGTAATGCGTTATACTGCGGCGGAATTTTTCTTCGTGGTTGACGCTATCTCATGTTCCATATCGCGCTCTATGAGCCTCAAATTGCACCAAACACCGGCAATATTATCCGACTGGCTGCCAACAACGGCTGTACGCTTCATTTGATTGAACCACTGGGGTTTGATTTTGAAGAGAAAAAGCTGCGCCGTGCGGGACTGGATTATCACGATCTGGCGAACGTCAGCCGTCATAAGAACTATCAGGATTTTCTGGCGGCGGTTCCGGGTAAACGCATCTTCGCCTGTACCACCAAAGGCAGCCGCCCGTATGACCAACCGAGCTACCAGCCAGGTGATGTATTGCTGTTTGGATCGGAAACGTCCGGTCTGCCGGATGAGATTCGTAACGGCTTTGAGTCGGATTTCCGTATCCGCATCCCCATGCAGTCCAACAACCGTAGCTTGAATCTGTCGAATGCAGTGGCGATCATCAGCTATGAAGCCTGGCGGCAAAATGGCTTCGGCGGCTGCCTGTAGCGATTGCTTGCTACAGTCTGCCGGTGGCGGATTTTTTCAGGGGCGGATTCACCAGAAACACCACTTCCCCGCGATAATAGGGTGAAGTGGCAAGGCGCTGCTGCCACTGCGGTTCCCACTTGCCGTGTTGTACCAGCCCTACCCGGAAAGGCAGGGCTAGCTTCATCAGCGCGGGCAGGTAATCGGCGTAGTTGGTAATGGTGCTGCGCCCCTGATAGGTCTGCACCACCACTTCATCCAGCTTGCCCTGTAAGCGGTTCAACGCCGACACATCACCGGTTTTCGACCAGTCGAGCAGCCCGGTAATACTGAGCTGACAATCGTCGGGTAAACGCGTTCGCAATTGCGTCAGAAACGCGACATAGCCTGCCAACTGATAGCTTTTCGCGTCAAAGTCGATCTGAATCCCAACCACCTGATTACCGTGTCGTTGCCACTTTTCCCGTAATTTTAGTATCCGGTTCAGGTGGCGATCGGAAAGCTCCAGCGTGGTCATGCGGAAAGCCAGCCAGACGCGGTTAACGCGCAGCTGGCTGGGGGGAATTCCCTGACGCAGGAAAACGACCTTGCCCTGACGGCGCGCCACTTCTCCCTGATGCAGGTAAAGCGTTTGTGCCTGATGCAGAATCGTCTGGGGTCGCACCGCCGCCCACAGCCAGAAATCCTGATAGCGCGCCGCGTCGACGATGGATTGCGCTGACGGTGCAGGGTTAACGGAAGCGGCCTGCGTACAGAACGAGAGCAGGCTGGCCAATACGATTAACGGTGTTACCAGTAATACTCGAGCTTGTCTGCCCACTCGCTGCCTTTGTACTTGGTTTTCAATTGGGTAAACCAGGCTTTGCGCGTCGCTTTGCTGATGTCCTGTGGGCCACAGTCGTTATAGCCACTCGGCGCATAGCAATAGACCGCGCGATACAGGGAATATGTCTTGTCTTCCGGCGGGGCTTTCGGATCGGCAATCACCCGCATATAACCATCCAGACGGTTATATTCGGTACCGACGAACTGCGTTGGTGCGTTGGTGAGCCCGCTCAACATGTTGCCTTCGCCCCAGTCGAAGCCCACGCTGTTATTGGTGCGCAGGAAAAATTCGCCGAGGCAGTTAATCGCACGGGCGTCATTCGGGCGTTGATTCAGCGTCGTGACCACGTCATTCAGCGCTGGACATTGGTAGCCTTCTTCGGTGTCGCTGCCATCCCAGTCAAATGCCGTCAGATCTTCCTGATTCCAGCTTTGGTTTTCGCTGCTGACCAGCGGCGCGATGTCTTTTCGCAACTGAACATCTTTGAGATAGCTGGCGTAATCACCGTGGGTCAGCGACTTGGTTAACAGCGTATGCAGCGCGATAGCCCGTTCTTCATGGGTTTGCTGTGGTCCGGTTTGCTGGCGTAACAGCTCGGCGTTGGCGCTAACTTTCAGCACGGCAGAACGAAAACGCAGGTTTTTCACCGGACTATCGGCGGCAAAGATCCGCTCTGGATGACCCGCCTTGACCAGCGTTTCCGCCAGCGCCAGTTGCAGGAACTGATTTTGCGTGTATCCCGTATTGCGCATTAGCAATTGACGCCAGTGCGCTTCCGCCTCATCCCAGCGCTCCAGGCGCACCAGCGCCCGACCGCGTAAGACTTGCAGGCTGAAACGCACGGTATCGGTCAAATCGTTCGACTGTGTTGCAGGAACGCTGTTAACCACGGCGGCGTAATCTTTTTGATCATAAAACAGCTGTGCGGCCTGAAGGTAGCTAAACGCTTCCTGCATGTTGTCGTGCTCAAACAATGGTTTCTGCGCGGCCAACTCGTCAACGGATAAGGCGGGCAGTGCCAGCCAACCTTCATCGGAACGCAGGCGCTTGAGATCTTGCACCATCGTCAACGGCGCGCTTTCCGGTGCGCTGGTAAATTGTCGATTTTCCAGCAGTTTGTTGTCGATCTCATCGCTCAATTCAAGGAGGTCTTCAATGTCGGCGGTGTTGTTCAGCTCGTGTTGGTACGTTTTCGCCAGAGCATTCGTATCATTCATGATCCAGTATGCACGGCGGTACAGCCCGTTAGCGGACTCAATGTATTGCCCTTCGGGATACTGCTTCAGGTAATCATCAATATGCTGAACGGCCAACTGAGCGGCAGCCTTATCGGCTTTACTGGCATCAAACATGTTGTACTCATCTAGCGCGTTTTCCATGGCTTTATTGATCGCGACGCGAATCAACATATAGCGCGAAGTTTCCGCCACCCACGGCTGTGGTGAGGATACCAACGCCTGAAAACTGCTTTCCGCCTCATCAAAGTGACCCTGATAAAACGCCAGACTCGCGAACAGATAGTGCATCAGTACGCCGGCATGTCCCTCGTCCGGCAGACTGGCAAGACCTTCGTTCAGCGCCTCTTTGGTATACAGCGGGTTGAGGAGATTCACCCGCTGATGTGCCAGCAGTGTGCGTTGCTCATTGGTGAGCTGTTTGTCTGCCAACAGAACGTCAAAAAACGCTTCCAGCGTGGAGAGCGCGTTGGAAATATGCCGTCCTTCGTTGTCGTCAGGCGAAAACGTGGAGAGGGTGCCTTGAACGGACAAAGGAAGATTCAGTTGCTTCGCTTTGTTGAGCGTCGAGAGGTAAGGTGCATCAGCCGTGACATCTTCTCCCGCCTCTGACGTCTGAGGTGTTTCCGTAGCCGCAATCCCCATGACCCGATAGGCAGTGAAAGGATCGATACGTGAACGCGTTTGATCGGGTAAAGGATGGGGTAACGGAAGCGACATGTTGTGAAGACGGCTTTGCAGCAACATCAGGTTAGCACGCGTGTCATTGCCCGGCTGCAAATAGGGCAGCGCGGACACGCCACATTCCGAGTCGGAAAAGCCGCACACTCCATCGCTGGAACTGAATGCCTGACTGCTCATTAACGCGGTCAGTACGCCAGCCAGCAGCGTTACTCCTTTCATGGTTGGTATCCTTCATTCAACACGGATCTTGCCTGTTTCGGCATGAGTGGCGATTACTCTACGCAATTGCCTAAAAAACTCAATCCAGTATAACCGTGAGAAGATAAACAGAAAGTGACAGGTGCCCATGTCGGGCACCTGAGAGCGTTATAGAGGGAAACGTCGGCGGTGGGAAACTCTCGTCCGACTTAGCGTTGATGCAACGGCAGCCAGATGATCAGGCGTAATCCACCCAGCGGGCTGTCTTCTGCTTTTACCCAGCCTTTGTGCTGTGTAATGGCGGTTTCCACGATGGCGAGCCCTAAACCGCTGCCGCCGGATTCGCGGTCACGCGCTTCATCCGTACGGTAGAACGGGCGGAAAATCTGTTCGCGATCTTCCGGGCTTACGCCGGGGCCATCGTCATCCACTTTGATGGTGATGCCCTGATTATCCACTGAGAAGGCCACTTCGATGTGGTTGTGAGAATAACGCAGCGCGTTGCGCACGATATTTTCCAGCGCACTATCGAGCGAGGCTGGGTTGCCAAAAAGTGTCCACGGGCCCGGAGGATAGGGCACTTCCAGCGTTTTTCCCATTTGCTCGGCTTCAAAGGCGGCATCATCCAGCACGTTGCCCCACAGTTCATCGGCACGCAGGAACTCACGGGTCAGTTCGTTCTTGTGCTGATTGCGTGAGAGCACCAGCAGATCGTTAATCATGCTGTCGAGCCGCTGGGTTTCCGTCGCGATGCGGTTCAGCTCATTGCCTTCACCCTGACGCCGACGCAGCAGCGCTGTCGCCAACTGCAAGCGTGTCAGCGGTGTGCGCAGCTCATGGGAAATATCGGATAGCAGACGTTGCTGTGCGGTGACCATCCGCTCCAACGCGCTGACCATCTGATTAAAGCTGACGCCCGTTGCCTGAAACTCCTGTGGACCCGACTCCAGCTCAGGGTGCTGGCGTAAATTGCCTTTAGCGACTTCGTCGGCAGCATGTTTGAGCTTACGGGCGGGTTTTGCCAGACTCCAGGCGAGCCAGAGCAGCAGCGGTGAACTGATCAGCATGGTGAAGATGAGCAGTAGCAAAGGGCGGTCAAACAGCAGGCTGATGAAATCTGACTGCGGGCTGCTGGCGGGACGAATCAGGTAAAGCTGGTAGTTGTCGTCACCATCGCGGATCGCAAAGGGGCCAAGAAGCTCAATGCGGCCGTAATTTTTCTTTTGCGGATGATCGGCGTTATCCGACAGCCCGATAAAATTACGCACAATCGGGGTTTCATGCTTTTCTACGCCGAAGATCCGGCCTTCACTGGTGACCAGAAAAAGGCGCTGCCCTGGTGGAGCCCACTTTTCCAGCACCCAGAACAGCCGTAACCACCAACGCAGATCGTTGGCGGGCGTGTTGGCGAGGTCTGCTTCAATGTGCTGTTCCAACATGATGCCCTGCCGCTGCTCGTTTTCCAGCAAGGCGGTAAGCTGGCGCGAGTCCAGCTTGGGCACCATCAGAACCAGCATGAGTACCAGCGCCAGTGTTAACCAAAAAATGGCAAAAATACGAGCGGTCAAACTATTGATCATGCAGCCGATACCATCAGGTAGCCTCGCCCACGCAGCGTTTTAAACCAGGGCAGACCGTCCTTGCGCTCTGGCAACTTACGTCGCAGGTTCGAGATATGCATATCGATCGCGCGGTCAAACGGGGTTAGCCGTTTCCCCAGTACTTCCTGACTTAGATGCTCGCGGGAAACTACCTGTCCCAGCCGCTGTGCCAGCAGATAGAGCAGCGTAAACTCGGTGCCCGTCAGATCCAGCACGATATCGTCAAAGCTAGCTTCCTGTCGTCCGGGGTTCAGACGCAGGCCATCGACTTCCAGCGTTGGCGCGCTATTATCGCCTGCCTGCTGTTGATCGGTCCAATTGGAGCGGCGGAGAATCGCGCGGATCCGCGCCACCAGTTCTCGGTCGTTAAAGGGCTTCGGCAGGTAATCATCGGCACCCAGTTCCAGACCAAGAACGCGGTCCAGTTCGCTGCCGCGGGCGGTCAACATGATGACCGGTGTTTGGTGCTGCTGTCGTAGTTCTTTTAATGTATCGATACCGTTTTTCTTCGGCATCATCACGTCCAGTAATAACAGGTCAATCGTGTTATCTAATACCTGTAGCGCCTGCTCGCCGTCGTAGGCGACGACGACGTTAAAACCTTCCATTTCGAGCAATTCTTTTAGTAAAGCTGTCAGCTCTCTATCGTCATCAACCAGCAGAATTTTATTCATGTTTTCTCTACCTCCAAGGGCAAAATACGACATAGATTAGCGCTATTCCATGACTTTACGTAGTTTTACATCCTCTGACGCATGTTTGCAGCAAGATGCGTAGACTCCTGCTCATTGATTCACAAAATGACGTACCGCTCTGGAGAGTTATTGATGCAACAGTTCGCAACCTTATCTCTTGCTTCACTGCTTATGTTAGGCACGTTTACCGCCTTTGCAGCAGAAAATGGAGACATCCCGGCGAGCGGCTGGCATATCGATGATTCCGCCATAAAAGGCGCACCAGGCCAGCAAGGTATGTTCGATGGCGTTAGGCTGACTGAGCAACAGCGTCAGCAAATGCGTGATTTGATGCACCAGAGTCGTCAGGACAAACCGGCGTTTAATGCTGAAGATGTTAAAGCCATGCATAAGCTGGTGACGGCAGAAACGTTTGATGAAGCGGCGGTGCGAGCGCAGATAACCCGAATGATGAGCGTGCAGCTTGAGCGTCAGATTCAGATGACCCGAGTACGCAACCAAATGTATAACCTGCTGACGCCAGCGCAGAAAGAGATATTAGAGCTGAAGCATAAGCAACGCATGAAAGAGATGCAGCAGCAGATATCCATGTTTAACCAGATGGCCGCGCCGGCACCAGGTATGACAAGCAATCCCGAGTAGTAGCGCTAGTGTAGTAAGTAGTAAACGTAGTGCAGTCCGAGTAGTAATGTGTAGTAGGTACACACCCTGTTTTTCCTTGCCATAGACACCATCCCTGTCTTTTTGCCCTCCATGATGGAGGGTTTTTTTTGTCTAAAATTCGGCACGAAAAAGACAGCGTAAGGGAGTAGTAAAGAGTAGAATGTGAGCACCAAAAATGATGCTCATGAATGTTCCCTTACCTGTCTTCAGGCTTTTGGCTGACATTCTCATAAAAGCACGCTGAAATACCCTTGGCCGCTCGCCGATTACACGGCGATGTCATACTTTCCCTGTACCATTGCTTCATCGCGTTAGCCTCTGCCACGACAGGTGACGCATTCTTTTATTTTAACTTTTGATATCAATACCATGACCCGTTCTCCCCGTTCGACCGCCTGGTTACGCGTCGTCAGCCTTTCTCTGGCGGCCTTCATTTTTAACACCGCCGAATTTGCCCCTGTCGCGCTGTTGTCAGATATCGCTGCCAGCTTTTCCATGAGTGCGGCGCAGGTCGGGCTGATCATCACGATTTACGCCTGGGTGGTGGGGCTGATGTCGCTGCCCTGCATGCTGCTGTCCAGCGATATGGAGCGACGCAGCCTGCTGATCAAAATCTTTATCCTGTTCGCCGTCAGCAATGTGTTGTCCGGGCTGGCCTGGAATTATTGGGTGCTGGTGATCGCCCGTATCGGCGTAGCGCTGGCTCACGCGGTGTTTTGGTCGATTACGGCATCGCTGGTAGTGCGTTTGGCACCTGCGGACAAAAAAGCGCAGGCGCTGAGCCTGCTGGCGACCGGCACGGCGCTGGCGCTGGTACTAGGGTTACCGCTGGGACGCGTGGTCGGGCAGTATCTGGGCTGGCGTGTGACGTTTGTCCTGATTGGTCTGATCGCCGCGGCGATTATGCTGGGCCTGATGAGGCTGTTACCTGTGCTGCCGAGCAGCAATTCCGGTTCGTTGAAGAGCTTGCCTCTCCTGCTTAAACGCCCGGCGTTACTGTGCGTGTACGGCCTGACGGTGATGATCGTGACGGCGCATTTTACCGCCTACAGTTATATTGAGCCGTTTATCCAGAAAGTGGCGTTGTTAAGTGAGAATTTCACCACCATCCTGCTGCTGATTTTTGGTGGTGCCGGCATCATTGGCAGCATGTTGTTCAGCCGCTACAGCAGCAAATATCCGGCGGGCTTCCTGATTGTGTCGTTCGCGTTTCTGGCGGTGTGTTTGCTGTTATTGCTGCCGCTGTCATTCAGCGGCTGGAGCCTGTCGACGCTGTGTATCGTCTGGGGGATCGCGATTATGGCGTTGAGCCTGGGTATGCAGGTCAAGGTCTTGACGCTGGCATCAGATGCGACCGACGTGGCGATGGCGCTCTATTCTGGGATTTATAATATTGGGATCGGCGGCGGTGCGCTGCTGGGCAATCAGGTGATTGTCCATTTGGGGCTGCCCGACATCGGCTTCATCGGTGCGGCGATGGCGATACTGGCAACAGTGTGCTGTATTTTTACGTTTGTCCGCTATTCCCGTGTGTTAAAAACGTCATTAACGAGCTGAGTGCAGGCCATTATCAGGCTAATGCCGATCGTTTAAGCATTGAGATACACGGGGCGACCACAGGGGTGAGGCCTCCTGCGGGAACCTCGCCCTGTATTTCCCCTAATATCGGGCTTAAGTGACCAATATTAGGCCATTATCAGGCGGCTTTTTGTCTGTAAAGGTATCCGTTTCCTGTAAGGACATCATCTTACGTGAGGGCATCATGAATCCACACTATGCGCGTTTGGTGACACTGGCTGCCGTGAGCGCAACGGCCGTGGCGCTGGTGCTGTTCATAATAAAGGTGTTTGCCTGGTGGCACACTGGTTCGGTGAGTCTGCTGGCGTCGTTGGTTGATTCGCTGGTGGATATCGCTGCGTCGCTGGTGAACCTGCTGGTGGTGCGCTATTCGCTGCAACCGGCGGATACTGAGCATGCGTTCGGCCACGGTAAGGCAGAATCGCTGGCTGCGCTGGCGCAGAGTATGTTTATCTCCGGCTCCGCGCTGTTCCTGATCCTGACGGGGCTGCAACACTCGCTGGAACCGCAGGCGCTACGTGCGCCGGAAGTGGGCATGTGGGTGACGCTCATTGCGCTGGTGGCCACGCTGCTGCTGGTATCGTTCCAGCGCTGGGTGGTGAAGCGTACGCACAGTCAGGCGGTGCGTGCGGACATGCTACATTATCAGTCCGACCTGTTGATGAACGGTGCGATTCTGGTGGCGCTGGCGCTCAGTTGGAAAGGCATTATGCGCGCCGACTCCCTGTTTGCATTGGGTATTGGCGGCTATATTTTATATAGCGCGTTACGCATGGGGTATGACGCCGTGCAGTCGCTGTTGGATCGCGCACTGCCGGAGGACGAGCATCGCGCTATTGCTGAGGTGATTGTGAACTGGCCGGGTATTCGTGGCGCACATGCGTTGCGTACCCGACGTTCTGGTCCAACGCGCTTTATTCAACTGCATCTGGAAATGGATGACACCCTGCCGCTGGTTCAGGCACATCAAATCGCAGACGATCTGGAGCAGGCATTACGTGAACAGTTTCCGGGTGCTGATATTATTATCCATCAGGATCCAGTTTCTGCCGTGCCAGAAAATCAGCGTGGCAGATTGACGGCGTAGCCAGCCATGTTTCAGCATTTTATGTTAAAAACGTGATACGCCATGAAAATTTATGCACAATTTAGCCTGACCTGAATCAATTCAGCTTCGGGTGTTTGTTATAATATGCTAATAAAAGAACAAGGCGTTGCCGCCTGTTGCACGGCGGCGGTGAATTTACGATAGAAGAATCCTGCAAAATTACATCTACAAGTCCAGAGGTTGTCATGATTAGAAGAATCGGAGTGTTGACGAGCGGTGGCGATGCGCCAGGTATGAATGCGGCAATTCGTGGTGTGGTTCGTGCTGCGCTAACGGAAGGGCTGGAAGTTTACGGCATTTATGATGGTTATCAGGGCTTGTACGAAGATCGCATGGAGCAGTTGGATCGCTACAGCGTATCGGATGTGATTAACCGTGGCGGCACGTTTCTGGGTTCCGCGCGTTTCCCGCAGTTCCGTGATGAAGCGGTGCGTCAGGTTTGCGTAGAAAACATGAAGAAACGCGGTCTGGATGCGCTGGTTGTTATCGGCGGTGACGGTTCCTATATGGGTGCCAAGCGTCTGACCGAAATGGGTTTCCCTTGTATCGGCTTGCCCGGCACCATCGATAACGATGTTGCGGGTACGGACTACACCATCGGTTACTTTACCGCGCTGGAAACCGTGCTGGAAGCGATTGACCGCCTGCGCGACACCTCTTCTTCACACCAGCGTATTTCCATTGTTGAAGTCATGGGACGCCACTGTGGTGACCTGACGCTGGCGGCTGCGATTGCTGGCGGCTGTGAGTTCATTGTTCTGCCGGAAGTGCCATTCAGTCCGGAAGATCTGGTCTGCGAAATCAAAGCGGGCATTGAGAAAGGCAAGAAGCACGCGATTGTGGCTATCACCGAACTGGTGTGCGACGTCGATGAACTCGCGAAATACATTGAGAAAGAAACGGGACGCGAAACCCGTGCGACCGTACTCGGCCACATTCAGCGCGGCGGCTCGCCGGTTGCCTACGACCGTATTCTGGCCTCGCGCATGGGCGCCTACTCTATTGAGCTGCTACAGCAGGGCTACGGCGGCCGCTGTGTTGGTATCCAGAATGAGAAAATGGTGCACCACGACATCGTTGATGCCATTGAGAACATGAAGCGTCCTTTCAAAGGCGACTGGCTGGATACAGCGAAAAAATTATTCTAAGAAATCTGATCCTCCGTCTCTTCGTCCATTTTATGCGGACGCCGAGGCGGTTTCGTGCGCGGTAATGTCGTTATTTTCATGCTACCTCGTAGCACGCGCCCGACACGGGGCGGCTTAAGCGCCGCTCGCCCCGTGACCCCTTGGCTTTTGGCGCGAATTATGCCGCTACGCGGTGCCTTCGTCGGTATCTGGCTTAACGGACCGCTTGCGACACGTTTACTCGCCCCATAAATGAGGCTCGCCCTTCGGGCCAGCACGAGTGCTGTTCAAAAACGTCTCTGACGTTTTTGTCCGACGTGGCGCAAGCTTGAGCCGCGTCCCTGCGGCTCATCCTAAGCCCGCTATCTCCTCAGCATAATTTTTTACGCCGGATAACGGCAAAACTCGCGATGCCTCTGGATTGGCGTATAAGAGACCGCGCTGCATATATAACCGGTAAGAATATAAAAAGCGGTTTTATTATTTTTTCTGTACGATCAGACCTGCTAGCCTGCAAATTCTTTCCGTCCTGATGACACGCCGACTGCCGCTATGAATATCGATCTTCGCCAACTGCGCCACTTTATTGCCCTGATTGAGCATCGCAATTTTACGTCGGCGGCACAGGCGATGAAGCTTTCCCAATCTGCCTTCAGCCGCAGCATTCAGTCGCTGGAGCAGACCATCGGCACCCGCCTGATTGATCGCATGAACCAACTGGAGCCGACGCCGAAAGGGTTGGTGGTGCTGGAACACGCGCGTCGCCTGATTAATCAGACGCACGATCTGTTTAACGATATCCAGCAGTTTAATGAGAAAGAGGCGGGCGAAGTGAATTTTGGCTGTGGCCCGGCCCCCGCCGCCTGGCTTATGCCGCAGGTGATCGGGACGTTCTCCCGACATTACCCAAAGGTGCGGATGGTTTTTCGCGTCGATAATTGGCAGGCGCTAGGCCATCGGTTGATGGCCGAAGAGCTGGATTTCATTGTGGCGGATATGCGCAACTTTGAATTCGATACCCGCTATCGGGTTCAGCCGCTGAGCCAGCACCGCTGGGGATTTTGCTGCCGTAGCGGGCATCCATTGGCGGCGCAGGAAGAAATAACCGTCGAGCAATTTTTTTCCTACCCGCTGGCGGCAACGATACGCCCTCCCAACCTCCACCGTGCGCTGGTACAGCTGAGCGGCAAACTGGATATTCGCACCAGCATTGAGTGTGAAAATGGCTACAGTCTGCTGGACGTGGTACGCCATTCGGATGCCATCGGGACGACCAATCATTTCAACGAGCCCGATCGGCACGGTATTCACATGTTGAAGATTGCTGGTCTGGACGATAATACCGACGAATTTTATACCCATTACGGCATTATTTATCTGGCAGACGCCCGCCTATCGCTGCTGGCACGCAAGCTGATTGAAACTTTTGTGCAGGTCGACAGCGACCTGCACGGTACACCAGTGGCGCTTACAGCGGAGTGATGCTGAATTCGCTGATTTCCTGACGCGAAAATACCGTCCGAAAGCCGAAATACCCCGGAGCGGGCGTGCTCGGATAGCTGGCATGAAAATAGAGCACATCGTCGACCCAAAAACGGGTTTCCCGCCGATCCACTTCAATCACGATGCGATAGCGATGATTCGGTCGCAGCAGATGTGCGGCATCGGTGTACTCACCGAGCAGCAGACGCTCGCCGTGACCGTCGTAATAACGAAAGCGCGTAGTGCTGTTCCAGTTGCCGCCCATACCGACATAGTACAGATTCAGGCTGTCATATTCGTTGAGCTTGCCGTACCGGGTAAAAAGGTTCGAATGATGCAGGTCACGCGCGGCCCAGAACTGGTTGAGGTCGGACACGCGGTCGTAGGGACGATCGGCGACCAGAATCTCACGCGTGAAGGCGATGCGATAAGTGCCTGAGAGCGGCGCATCCAGCCAGAGCGTTAGCCCGGCGGCGCTTTCCAACGTCAGGCGCTCAGGCGTGGTCTGGATCGCCGTGCGGTCAGGGTCCTCCTGCTCCACCTGCCAGCGTAGCGGCTGACCCGTTGAATCCGTGGACCAGATAAACGTTGAACGGTGTGGCGAATCGATAATCTCATGCGTGCTGCCTGCCTGCGGTGACAGGAGGAGCGTGTTTTCAGTACAGCTTGGGTCAGTCATGGTGATGTCCTGTAGCGTGCCGCCGGGTGGCGGCATTAAGAAGAGGGAATGTCGTCCAGCAAGGCCAGCAGGGCGATGGCTGTTAATCCCCATTGGGCGACGGCGTTGGTCGCCAGATTGGCGGCTGTGGTGCTGCCGGAATGTTTATCGATGGTGGAATCAATCAGCGCCTCATTGATAGGGTAAAGCACGGTGGGGGGCGTTAAGCGCCGCTGTTCGAGCGTCGGATGGGCGATACCACCGCTGCCCGCGGTAAATTCTGCCCAGGCGCGCTGCGCTAGCGTGCGATCGTTTAAGCGTCGTGCGGCAAAGGCGGTCAGTCGGGCATGTCCCTGAGCCAGATTGAGCTTTTTCACCGTCTTACCCACGACTGCGCTTAACGCGGCGGGGTCGTTATACAGCCGACAGTAGTCAAGCCATGCACGAGTAAAGGCAGGGTCGGGCAGCGCTTCAATCAGCTCACTACAGATTTCTGTCAGGCCAAAAACCGCACTCAAATGTGAAATTTCCACCTGATCCGGAGGTGCCAGTTCGATACGGCCCGTATCGGGGTCGATAGCCGATCCGCCGGTGAAAAAGCCGTGCGGCTGGGCGGCAATGGTTTGCATACTGGTCAGCAGGCGTTCACGTATTGCTGGATCGCCGTGCCGCTCCCAGGCGGTTAGCCAGGCTGCGGCTACCGCGCCCCAGTCTGTCCCGAAACTCAAGCTGACATGATGCGGATCGGCGGGCGATGTCTGCCCAATCTTGCGGCCGGGCAGCACGGTGCCGAGCGTACGCAGTGCCTCGATCTGTTCGTCCATCAGGTCACCGATACGTTCATCAGCGGTGAGATAGTAGAGAAAGCGGCGGTTGGCGACGGTAGAAATGCGCAATTGCTTGGCGCTGTCGCCCCAGTGGCGGACATTGTGCCGCGACCCCAGCGGACTAAATTGCCCTAAGTGGTGTACGTCAACTTCGCCCGTGTGGCGCGTCATGGCTTCTGCCATACGAAATGCCTCGGCGCGTCCGCTGTGCAGGAAGTAATACCAGAGCCACAGATCGGTGCTGAGTTCCGAGTTGTCCCACGCATAGCCGCCCACATCGTAGCGCCAGACGTGACGGTCGCTGTCATAGGTATGCATGACATCGCCGAAATCCCAGAAGCCGTACCATTTACGCTGTTCGACTTCCTGCTGGTAGATATCGAAATACGCATCTAGCTGTTTCTCCAGCCTGATGCGGCCGGGCGTGGTGGCAGAGGAAGAGGCGGGTGCCCACAGCGGACCAAACGCCTGTGCGCGGTGTAGATCCTGTGCGTCCGCGACCAGCAGTGGCGGTTGCTGCATGCGCCGCGCTCGATTCACCAGATTTTCCGCATCAGGCGTCGCGGGCAGTACATCGATAAACAGTTCGCTGGTGCGTGCCACGCCGACCGCCGAACCGAAGCCCGGCTCGTAATCTTCATAGGTGATCGCCAGCCCTTCACGCTGTTTTTCATGGGTATCCTGGCCTAAGCCGTCATGATAAAAGCGCATATCCATCGGTTCTGCCCACGGCGACCATAGCCAGAGCGTGACGGTCGCTACGTCGGTGTGAGCATTGTCGATTTCCAGACTAGCCGGATAGCTCTGCCAGAAATTTCGCAGGCCGAATGCCACGCCGCCAGTTGGCGTGCCCAGATAGCCAACGCCTGCCGCCCGGTCGCCCGTTGCAGAAAGCAGCCAGCCCTGTCCGGTAGCGGTGCGTTTGTGTATCTGGAAGCCGTCGGGATGGTGCTGCGTCAGGCGGTAGCTGCCAAACGCGGGAATGTAATCCAGCCGTTTCCCGACCTCCGGCGAAAAATCCGCGATCGGTGGTGTAGCTTGCCCGGCCAGTTGTGCCGCGATCACCGCCGTGCCGGGATCGCGACGTAGCCCACTCAGACCACGTACCGCTTCACGAAAGAGTCCACCCTGATCCGAAACGAAGCGTACGTGGCGATCGTGCAGTTCCCCCTGTAGCGGAACGTCAAACGCTAGCCCAAGTCCTTTCAGGCTGATAAGGTCGTCGTCATTGTCATAGATCAGGGTATGTATGACGCGCAGCGAGTCGGTGTTCGCATAGCTATACAGCCGGATAATAAAGGGGATGTGTGCCACCCCCTGTTGTTGCGCGTGGTGCGTACCGCGTATCGCAATCACCGCCCGCTGTGGCCCGCTTTGTTCCACCGTGACGGTGTCGATCACGCCCTGATAGGCATCCTGCGTCAGCGTGCTATCCACCTCCGCACCGCGCTGCATGCGCAACACCAGCCTGCCGTTGGTTAACGCCAGCCGATTATCCCGCCAGATTTCTTCGATCAGGCGAGAGCCTGATCGTGGAATCACGCAGCGAATGCGGCCGGTATCCACCGTCCAGCCGTGGTCATGCTCGCTGACCATCCCGGAACCCGATGATGGCTCCTCTGCTTTGGCTGTTGGCCGCAGCGTTAGCCCGTCTTCCGGCGGGATCTCGCCACCTAACGCATGCGCCGACCATTTAATCGAGCCGTCCGGCCAGCGAGCCAGCGGCCAGCTTTGCAGGTCATAAGCTCGCTGTTGCGCATCATGCAGTTGGAAACCACTGTCGTTGCGTACCGCCCCCTGAGGCCAGGGAACGCCCCAGGTTACGCCGGTGAAGGCGAGAGGCCGCTGCCCGTCTAGCCAGTGCAGGCCGACCTGCGGTGCCGATTCGCCAGCATAGGCAGAGGCTGGGGCCAGCGGCGTGGCGGCGTGCGCAGAGCTCCAGAACGGTGCCGACAGCGCCAGCAGCGTGCTGTCGCGCAGGAAACGTCGGCGTGAGTAAGTCATCTTGTCCATGACATTAGCCCTTGAAATCGTAGCCAACTGATATGCCGACCATGCGCGGTTCACCAATCACGCCCGTTGTGGCGCTGGAGCCTCTGACCGAGCGGTAGTAGTTTTTATCCAGCGCGTTTTTCACCCACAGCGACACGTTCCAACGGTTGTCGCCTTGCTTGCCGCTCAGCCCGCTAGACAGGTTCAGGACGCCGTACGATGGAATACGGTTGGATTCGGAATCGTCGAGCGTGCCATAGGCCCAGCTCCGCCATGACCATTGACCGGAAACCGAGGCTTGCAGGTTATTTGGCGTATCCCACTGATAACGTACGCGCGTGTTGTAGCTCAGCGTGGGGGATTTAAAGACGCGCTTTCCAGACATATCGCACGAGACGGCGGAGATTTCTGCCGGGCAGCGGGCGTTCGGGAAATTCAGGTAGCGGGCATCCAGAACCGTACCGGCCAGACTGATGCTCAGGCCGTCAACGGGGCGCAGCGTTAATTGCGTTTCGCCGCCGCGCGAGCGGAATTTCCCTGCGTTAATCAGATAGCTGGTATCCGTTTCTTCGTCATAGGCGTTGTTCTGGAAATCTTCGACGACGCTCCAGAACAGCGCGGTATTCCATTCCACTTTGCGCTGTAGCCAGTGAGTTTTGACGCCTAGCTCTGCCGAACGGGTTTTTTCTGGATCGACATACAGCGAATCGATGCCTAGCTGTCTTGCTGCACCAGCCGACACGTTCAGGCCGCCGGATTTTTCCCCGTAGCCCAGCGTGACGTACGGTGTGACATTCGGTGCCGCGAACCAGTTCAGACTGATGGAGCCAGAAGGCAGGTGGTTGGTTTGCGAGAGTGGGCCTGAATCAAAGGTGGCGCGATTTTTTCGCTGGAATGTCCCCTCTTTTTTCTCATAGGTCTGACGCAGGCCGACAATGACATCGAGTTTATCGGCGGCATGCCAGGTCCCGCGGCCATAGACGGAATAGACGGTGTCATCCAGCGTGCCGAAGCGCTGAACGTTAATGCCCTGATAACCATTGCCGACCCACGTCCTCACGCGGTTGTCGTTGTAGTAGCGGCTGTTTGCCTCGGTATCGAGGTTTTCTCCCCAGTAATCGACGCCCAGTGAATAATCGAAGGTATTGCCTTTGGGTGAATCAAGCCAAAAACTTTGCGACCAGACGCGATCGCGTACGTCAGCACCGCTATCGCGATAGAGCGGGATATTCCAGTTATCCGCCGTGCTAGGCAGCACGCGGAAATAGCGCAGTGACGACAGGGAGTTGAGGCTATAGCCGCTCTTCAGCTTCCAGTTGGCCTCTATCGAGCCACCGCCTTGTGCAACGCGAATCACGTTCTCGTCATCCATCGCGACCTGACGGCCACCAACGACCTTCAGGCCGGTTTGTGCTGCACGATTACGAAAATCGTCGGTTGCGCTCACCAGCACGGAGACCGGACGCTGGGTAGAATCGCTATAGTCGCCAGTGATTCTGAGGCTAAAGCTGTCATTGGGCTGATAAAGCAGCTGGCCGCGCACGCCGTTATTAGTACTGCCTCCCAGCTTATGGCCGTTTTCGATATTTGTGACGTTCCCCCCGCGCTCCGTGCGCGACAGGTTGATACGTCCTGCCCAGTGGTCGCTGAGTGGCCCGGATGCCATCAGTTTGGATTGCAGATAGCCACGTTGTCCGAACGATTGCTCCAGTGAATATTCAGGCGTAAAGGTCGGCTTACGGGTGCGAATATCAATCGCGCCGCCAGTGGTATTAAAGCCATAGGCTGCGCCCTGCGGGCCTTTCAACACGCGGGTGCTGTCGATATCCAGCAAATCATTAGAGATGACGCCGGGGCGGGACAAGTAAACACCATCGACAAACAGACCCACGCTGCCCGGCATACCGATGTTGGTGCCGCTCTCGCCGCCGTCGCCAATCCCGCGAATGGTCACCGTGGTGTCCATCACATCGACGGTATCGACATCCAGCCCTGTCACCAGTTGCGACAGTTCTTCAAAGCGGTAGATCCGCTCTTCTTCGAGCGTTTTGCCATCGATCACCGAAGCCAGCGTGGTCGGCGGCTGAACGGGCACACGCTGAGCGTTAACTTTCACGCGTTTCAACTGGACGGGGGCGGTGGTTGCCGTCTCGGTACGGGGAGTATTATCCGCGGCGATCTGCGGGTCAGCTGCCCGCGCTATCGCGGGCAGCGTTAAGACGCAGCTCATTAAAATGCCTGACGTTATGTTGCGCTGGTGTTTTTTTAAATACTGTTGGTGTCTTTTAAAATACATGGCTTCTTCCGAATGTCGTCAATAGGCTGCCGATTGCCGTGAAATTCACGGCAATACGTGGGCTATAATTTTTTGGGGGGTATAAATTACTGTGTGGCTTTCAGATAAGAATCATCCAGCCATTTATCGACATCAAAAGGCTGCCGAATAAGGCGTGATTCATAGGCCAGTTTTACCGCACGTTTTAATTTATCCACATAGGCGGTATCTAATTCGGGTGAAAGACGCTCAGATAATGGCGGTAAGGTATCCCATTCGACGCGTAATATATTTTCCGGGTAGCCTGACTGGGTGGCTAAGAGTCGAATAAATTCATCTTTATTTTTAGCATCGCTGGCCCAGTTTGCTGCTTCGCGCTGGACTTTAACTAAGCGCCGCAGAATATCCTCGTTGCCTTTGGCAAATTTCTCATCCACCAGCAGGAAGCCGCTGAGTTGGCCTGCGCCGCCCAGGTCACGGCTCGACAGCGGAATATCCGCCAGCCCTTTATCCCGCAGCGAAAGCGTATTGCTGCCGCCCCAGGTGGCGTCAATTTGCCCGGCGGCTAACGCCGCACTGGCTGCCGCGAAATCGAGATTGATCAGCTTCACGTCAGAAGGTTTCAGACCCTGTGAATCGAGCGCGCTAACGAAAGACAGCTCGCCTGCTGTTCCGCGAAAGATCCCAATACGTTTGCCTTTCAGATCGGGTATTTTCTCAATGCCGGAGCCTTTCGCCACCGCCAGATAGTGATTGATGCCGCGTGATGCGACGGCGATTACTCGGGTATCCAGACCGCGAGAACGGCCGATAATGCTGGCTAAATCACCCAGATAGGCCACGTCAACCTGATGGTTACCAAATGCTTCGTTAATGACGGGGCCAGCGCCTTTAATGAACGTCCAGCGCACGCTAATCCCATCTTTGCCGAACTCGCGCTCCAGCAGCTTCTGGCTGTGGATGACGTCAAGCAGGCCGCCGCCGCTGGGTTTTGTGCCTGCACCAATATCCGGCGCGGCAATACGAATTTCAGTGATAGCCGATGCGATGCCTGACCAGGCCATACCCATTGCCAATAAGCCGGTCACTAACCATTTTCGTCCTGATGTTGTCATGTTTCGTCCGCCAGTAATGAGGTGTTTGAATGTGAGCGTGTGAATATCAATGTTGTTATTGCGCCGATTTAGCACGGCGTCATATCGTTGCAGAACCACATTTAAAGGCTTGGCAATAAACTGACTAATACAAAAAAAGCATTATTATTTTTAGTAAATCGCTAAATCAGCATTCATCGCTTATTTCATCGTTATGCAGCGAACGAAAAAAAACTATTCCAACTATGCATTAGCCTAGCGGGACTTATTGCCTTTAGTTTGTCGTTAAACAATGGACGCGATTATCTTTCCGATGAAATAGATAATTAAATGAATATCGATATACAGATACATACGTTGACTTTATTAAGCGCTCGGGAAGAATCGATTATTCCACCGCTATTTCAGGTCATCTATCCATGACGCCTGCAATTTGAAGTATGACGGGTATAAATAAACACGGTCAGGAGCACTTACCATGACGGAATTACTCTATGCGGGAGCGGCGTCAGGATCCCGGTCTTATTCACCGGAGCCGACTCCGCACGCCAGCCGGGTGAGCGGCGTCGTGCAGCCGCGCTTGCCGACGTTGAATACGACGGTTTCGTCTCGACCGGAACGCTGGCTGGCAGTGATAGCGACGTTGCTATTGCACGCGGCGGTGCTGGCGTTATTCAACAGTACATCGACACCGCCCGTTACGGTGCCTGCCCGGCCACAGCCTGTCAGCGTCGAGCTGGTTGCGGCTGCTGCTGAACCGGTGCTGCAAGCCCAGCCTGTCGAACCTGAACCTATTGAGCCTGACGTCATAACGCCACCGCCGGAACTCGCTCCGCCTCCTGTCGACAAGCCGGTGGATAACAACGCGCTGGTGCCGCCAGTGCCGGAGAAAAAAGAACCTGAGAAAAAGCCTCAACCCGTGCCGAAAAAGGTTGCGGTGAAAAAGAACCCGCCCGCGCCGACGCCGAAACCTCAGGCGGAAGCCGCATCGGCAACGGCCCCGATAACACCTGCTCCGGTGGCGCAAAAGGCCGTCGCACAGCCCGTTGATGCGCCGTTGACGCCGCCGCTCGCGAATGCTGATTACCTGCACAATCCCGCACCGTCTTATCCCGACGTGGCGATTAGCCGTGGTTATGAAGGCACCGTGCTGCTGAACGTGCAGGTGCGTGCCGACGGCAAGGTGCAAACCATTCGGATCCATCAATCAAGCGGTTATCCCTCGCTGGACGATGCCGCCAGAGACACGGTGCGGCGCTGGTCTTTCGTTCCGGCGCGCCGTGGCAGTCAGTCGGTTAGCGGCTGGGTGGTGGTTCCCGTCGATTTTTCGCTAAATTCATGAGGTATTGGTTATGACGCTCGGACACATTGAACTCTTTTCTGCGGAAGGCGCGGTGATCTTGTTGCTGCTGCTGTTTTCTCTCGTCACCTGGGGGCTGGGGCTATTGAAATTCGTCCAATACGGGCGGGCGCAGCGGCGCGACCGACGTTTTCGCGCCGCCTTCTGGCAGCAGGATGACGTCAGTCAGACGCCAGAAACCAGTGCAAAACAGCCCGGTTCACTGGCCAATTTGGCGCTGGCTGCCATCAAAGCACCGGAGCGGATTAGTGGGCAGCTTGCGCTGAATAGTCATCTGCCCGATCGGGTTGAGCGGGCGCTGCAACAGCAGATTCAGCGTGAACGCCGTTCGCTGGAAAGCGGGCTGGCGGTTCTGGCCAGTATCGGCAGCACGTCGCCGTTTATCGGCCTGTTTGGCACCGTCTGGGGGATTATGGCGGCGTTGCAGGAGATTGGGCTTTCGGGTTCTGCCAGTCTCGACACCGTTGCGGGGCCGATTGGCAATGCGTTGATTGCCACCGGAATTGGGATCGCCGTCGCGGTTCCTGCGGTGCTGATCTACAACTACTTTTTGCGCCGCCTCAAGTTGGCCGTCGCAGATATGGACGACTTTGCCCATGACGTTTACAGCGTGATGCAGGCGAACGATTTTCATGTCAGCACGTTTCATACCAGCGCGGAGCCATCGGCCACCGCTTTCTCCGTGAAGAACCTGAGAGAGGTGGTCTGATATGGCATTTACCTCGCGTAATGATGAAAACGTCATGAGTGAAATGAATATCACGCCGCTCGTGGATGTCATGCTAGTGCTGCTGGTGGTGTTTATTGTTACTGCACCGATGTTGACCAATGCCATTCCGATTCAGCTCCCGAAAACGTCGGCGGTGGCACCGGCCGATCGCGCCGATCCGGTGGTGATCAGCATTGATGGCGAGCAGCGTGTGTTCATCAATAAAGAGAATCTGGCACGCGAACAACTGGTGCCGCGCTTGCAACAGGCTAAAGCGAGTAACGCGGATCTGGTGGTGCAGGTGCAGGCGGACAAAGAGGCGAATTACGGCGAGGTTGCCGCGCTGCTGGCCGATGTCGAGCAGGCGGGGATTACCCGCCTATCCCTGCTAACGCAAAAATAACGTAGCCGGATACCGACGATCATGATGCCTAAATACCCGTTGCGGATACGCTCCGCCCCCGATGTTTTGCTGACCGCCACGCTATCGGCGGGATATTCCGCATTGGTCATGTCATTGATCGTGTCGCTCGTCGTGCCGCTGCTGGTGCTCGCTGGCTGGTGGCTGGCCAGTCGCCACGGATGGATGTCTGAACAGATTCTGCCTTCGCCGCTGGCCGTCATCGATAGCGCGCGGGCTTTTATCCCCGAAGAGCTGATTCACCAGTTGCCTATCAGCCTGATACGGCTGGTGATTGGTTTTAGCGGTGGGATCGCGCTGGGTCTGGTGCTCGGCAGCCTGTTCGGTCTGAATCGACGGCTGAATGCGCTGTTTATGCCGCTCTTCACTGTCATCGCGCAGATCCCGACGCTGGCTTGGATCCCGCTTTTGATGCTGTCGCTGGGTATTGGCGAAGCACTGAAACTGGTGGTGCTGGTGAAATCGGTAACGGTGCCAGTAACGCTTTATACCTGCGCGGGTATCCAACAGACACCGCAAAAGTTGCATGAAATGGCGCGTAGCCTGCGTTTACCCCCCACCGCCTTCCTGCGTTATCTGATTCTGCCTGCGATGCTGCCTTATGTGATGACGGGCATTCGGTTGGCGTTTTCTACCGGATGGGTCGCCTTGATTGCGGTCGAGTTGCTCGCATCCAGCGAAGGGCTGGGCTATCTGCTGGTGCAAAGCCGCCAGCTGTTCATGCTCGACCTGGTGTTTGTCTGCATTTTGATTATTGGAATACTGGGCTTTGCCGGAGAACGCGTGCTGTTGAAGCTGGAACGTCGCTGGATCCACTGGCCTGCGCCGGTGTTGGGGCGCGATAGCCTGAGCACTGCGTTGCCGAGCCTGTCGCTGACGCCGTGGTTAGCGCCAGTGGTACTGGCTGCGCTGTGGCAGGTTAGCAGCGTACACGAGTGGATTAATGTGGCTTTTCTTCCCTCACCAAGCAGCGTGATAGACGCACTGTGGACGGGGTTGGCTCAGGGCGCGCTGTTGGCCGATCTCCAGGCCAGCCTGTTGCGTGCGCTACAAGGCTTTATGTTGGGAAGTGCGATCGGCGTGCTGGTCGGTGCATTGCTCGGCGGCTGGCGTATCGCCGACAGGCTGTTTAATCCGGCGCTGTCCGCGCTGCGCTGTGTGGCGCTATTTGCCTGGCTGCCGCTGATCACGGCCTGGTTTGGTTTAGGAGAGAGCGCCAAAATCGTCTTTATCGCCGTGGCGGCGTTTTTCCCTGTGATGCTGGCAACCCGTCAGGGGATTGCCCAGCTTCCGCCTGCGCTATGGGAAGTGGCGCAGGTTCTGCGTCTGACGCCAGTGCAGACGCTGCGCACGCTGATACTGCCCAGCGTCTTGCCACCGCTGTTTTCCGGTCTACGGCTGGCGCTGATGCATGCGTGGACGGGCGCGATTGGCGCAGAATACTTTATGCCGTCGGGCGAGGGGCTGGGCGGCATGATGATTCGTGCCCAGCAGTTGCTTGAGTCTGACCGCATCATGGCGGGCGTGGTGCTGATTGCCGCAGTGGCCGCGCTATTTTCCCGATTGATTACCTTGTCTGAACGGCGGCTGACCCGCTGGCGCTTTGCGTGACCGTTAACGGAGAATCTATGTCCCTGCATTTTCAGCACATTACCAAACATTTTACCGTCAACGGCGCACCGCTGACGGTGTTACAGGATATCGATCTGTCGCTGCATGCCGGTGAACTGGTTGCGGTCATCGGTGCCAGCGGCTGTGGTAAATCGACGCTGCTGCGTTTGGCGGCCGGAATTGATACCACGGAACGTGGGCGCATTCTGATTGGCGATCGACCTGTGCGCGGTATTCCCGACGATGTCAGTCTGGTGTTTCAGGAGCCACGCCTGTTTCCGTGGCTCACCGTGACGGACAATATTCGCCTCGGTATGCTCAACCTCGCGCTTTCTCCTGCGGAAGTGACGCGCCGTATTGCACACTATCTCCAGATGATGGGGCTGGAAGGCTTTGCCGACGCGTGGCCGCATCAGCTGTCGGGCGGAATGGCACAGCGTGTGGCGATCGCTCGTGGGCTGGTATCGACGCCGCGCATTCTCTTGCTGGATGAACCTTTCGGCGCGCTGGATGCGCTGACTAAACAGCAGTTGCAGGAACGTCTGGCAGAGATTCGCCAGCAAACGGATTTGACGATTCTGCTGGTGACGCACGATGTGGAAGAGGCCGTTTTTCTGGCGGATAGAGTGGTGGTGATGTCGCCCCGACCCGGCCGGATTAGCGCGATTCTACCTGTGACGCTGACCTATCCTCGCGACCGCACCAGCCCAACGCTATTGGAGCAGCGGCAAGCGGTCAGTCAGGCTTTACATCAGGCGGATGCTGTTGCGGCCTGATGCTGCTACCTACCGCTTTCTTCTCAATCTTGATCATCGATAGAAACCGCCGTGAAAAGGCGGTTTTTCTTTTCTGCCCGTCACGCGAGATCATGCATTTTCAGCATAGTGAAGTGCTGTGATTAACTGGCATAATGCGCATGTCATTTTCGGTCAATACCTTAACAGGATATTCCTATTGGGTATGCGCAGGTGTGTTGGCCTATACTCGTCATACTTCAAGTTGCATGTACGTTGGCTGCGTTCACTCACCCGAATCACTTACTTGAGTAAGCTCATCGGGATGAAATGAGAGACATCCTGTCTCTCACCGGAGGCCAGCCTTTGGCTGGTCAAATTCGTTCCCGACGAATTTGTCCTTCTCTTGCCGCCTGCCTGAAACTTGAATTATTTAGAGTAGACACTCGTTAAGACCGCGCTGGTTAGCGCCGATACATAATCGTGATCGAGAGAAACACTTATTTGCCGATACTCGCCGGTGAGAAAGGGCGGGTATATATCGTTATTACTGAGGTTTTCGCATGAAAAAAGTTACCGTTGCCGCAACACAAATGGCGTGTTCTTGGGATCTGCCGAAGAATATTGAAAACGCCGAAAAACTGGTGCGACAAGCGCATGCAAAAGGCGCACAGGTGATCCTGATTCAGGAACTGTTTGCCGCACCGTATTTCTGTATCGATCAGAGCCCGGAGCACTATGCGCTGGCGCAGGAGCTGGAAACCAGCCCGCTGATTAAGCATTTTTCCGCACTGGCGGCGGAGCTGAACGTGGTGTTGCCGTTGAGCTTCTTTGAGCGTGCCAATAACGCCTATTACAACTCGCTAGTGATGATTGACGCGGACGGCGCCGTGCTGGACGTTTATCGCAAAACGCATATTCCGAATGGTCCGGCGTATCAGGAGAAGCAATTCTTCATTCCGGGCGATACTGGTTTTAAAGTCTGGCAGACGCGCTACGCAAAAATCGGCGTGGGCATTTGCTGGGATCAGTGGTTCCCAGAAACTGCACGCAGCCTGGCATTGCAGGGCGCAGAGCTGATTTTCTATCCGACCGCGATTGGTTCTGAACCCGCTTACCCAGACATCGACAGCCAGCCGCACTGGACCCGCGTTCAGCAAGGTCACGCCGCCGCGAATCTGGTGCCGGTAATCGCATCCAACCGTATCGGTACAGAAGCCAGCAAATACATCGACGGTCTGGAAATGACGTTCTACGGCTCGTCCTTCATTGCCGACCAAACGGGTGCGCTGCTGGCACAGGCCAATAAGACGGACGAAGCGATTCTGGTGCATGAATTTGATTTGGAAGCCATTGCAGCACAGCGTGCGTCATGGGGTCTGTTCCGCGACCGTCGTCCGGAAATGTACGGCACGATTGCCACCTCTGACGGCAAGACCTGGAGATAAGTGATGTCACAGTTAGCGACTCCTCAGCTCACCACGCCGCAACAGGATGGCTTTACGATGCCCGCCGAATGGGCACCGCATGATGCCGTGTGGATGATTTGGCCGTATCGTACCGACAACTGGCGCGAACAGGGCGTTCCGGCGCAGAAAACGTTCGCGCGCGTGGCGGAAGCCATCGCCCAGAACACGCCGGTTATCATGGGCGTGCCTGCACGCTACATGGCGGATGCGCAACAAGTGATGCCGGTGAACGTCACGCTGGTGGAAATGGAAAGCGACGACGCCTGGATGCGCGACACCGGGCCAACCATCGTGCTGAATCAGGCGGGTGAGCGTCGGGGTATCGACTGGCAGTTCAACGCCTGGGGCGGCGAACTGGGCGGTCTGTATGAAGACTGGCGTCAGGATGAGAAAGTGGCGGCACAGGTGCTGGACTATCATCAGGCTGCTCGTTATGCCGCACCGCTGATTTTGGAAGGCGGCTCGATCCATGTCGATGGTGAAGGCACCTTGCTGACCACGGCGGAATGCTTGCTCAATCCGAACCGTAACCCGCATTTGAGTAAAGCGGAAATCGAACAGCTAATGCGTGATTACCTCAGCATTTCGACGGTTATCTGGCTGGAAGAGGGCGTGTACAACGACGAAACCGACGGGCATATCGATAACATGTGTTGTTTCGTGCGCCCCGGTGAAGTGGCGCTGCACTGGACGGATGACGAAAACGATCCGCAGTATGCACGCTCCGTCGCCGCCTATGAAGTGCTGTCGGCAGCGCGGGATGCACAAGGTCGTGAGCTAAAAATCTGGAAATTGCCTGCCCCTGGCCCGCTCTATGCAACCAAAGAGGAAGCGCTTGGCGTGGAGAGTGGCGATGCGGTTGAACGCCTTGCCGGTTCGCGTCTGGCGGGTTCTTATGTGAATTTCTTGATCAGTAACCAGCAAATCATTTTCCCGCTGCTGGATGAGAAGACGGATGACGTTGCACGCGATCTGCTGCAACAGATGTTCCCCGGCTACGTGATTAGCGGCGTGCCTGCGCGGGAAATCCTGCTGGGTGGGGGAAATATTCACTGCATTACTCAGCAAATCCCTGCGGCGAAGTAAGCGTTGCGCGGTTAGCCGACTGCTGAAAAGAAGAGGGCGAGTATTTTGCTCGCTATAAAAAAAGCCGGTTGGCGCGACAGCGTGAACCGGCTTTTTGATTGTCAGCCTTAAACCACCTCCTCGGGAGGTGGTGATTGTCCCTGTGAGGCTATAGCCTGAAGGAAGCCCATGCCAGAAAATTCCAGCTTACTCACCACAAGTAAGAAGGAAATCACTGACATGAGCAGTTATAGAAGTTCAGCACATGTGTTTTGGCGTTGCAAATACCACTTGGTTTGGACCCCAAAATATCGCTACAAGATTTTAACGGGCACAGTAGGGAAAGAGCTTTACCGTTCGATTTACATACTTTGCAATATGAAAGATTGCGAGATATTGGAACTAAATGTTCAACCAGACCATGTTCATCTTGTCGTGATGGTTCCACCGAAACTCTCAATTTCAACGCTAATGGGCGTCCTGAAAGGGCGCACGGCAATTCGTCTCTACAATAAATTCCCGCATATAAGAAAGAAACTGTGGGGCAATCACTTTTGGGCTAGAGGATACTTTGCGGACACGGTGGGAGTGAACGAAGAAATTATCAGACGTTACGTGAGGCATCAGGATAAGAAAGACCAAGAATACGAACAGCAAATGGAGTTATTGCAGGATTAAAACGGACAAGGCCCCCTTCTAGGGGGCCCCACTTAAAGCCACCTCTTCAAGAGGTGGATTTTTACTAGACGAACCTTCGTCCGTCCGTTTTCGATAAACGCTTAGCCGCGTTTCGCGTCGGCTGCTGCTTTCACGATGACAGCAAAGGCGTCAGCTTTCAGTGAAGCACCGCCAACCAGCGCGCCGTCGATGTCCGGCTGGGTGAACAGCTCTGCCGCATTCGCCGCATTCACTGAACCGCCGTACTGGATGATCACTTGTTCAGCAACGGCAGCATCTTGCTTGGCAATGTGGTCACGGATAAATTTGTGAACAGCTTGTGCTTGCGCAGGGGTGGCGGATTTACCCGTACCGATAGCCCATACGGGTTCGTAGGCAACAACGGTGTTTTCAAATGCTTTCGCGCCCAGCGTATTCAGCACGGCGTCCAGCTGACGTGCACAGACGGCTTCCGTCTGACCCGCTTCGTTTTCTGCTTCAGTTTCGCCAATGCACAGCACCGGAATCAGGCCCGCGTCTTTCAGCACGCCAAATTTCTTCGCAATGAATTCATCGCTTTCTTTGTGGTAGGTGCGGCGCTCAGAGTGGCCGATGATAATGTATTTCGCACCGATGTCTTTCAGCATCTCGGCAGAGGTTTCGCCAGTGAAAGCACCGGAAAGGTTTACGTCTACGTTCTGCGCGCCCAGCGCAATGCGGCTGCCTGCCAGTTGGTGATTAGCCTGATCGAGATAGAGAGCAGGTGGTGCAATCGCTACGCCACAGCCGTCAACGGTGCTGAGCTCTTTACGCAGACCCGCGATCAGTTCGTTGACCATGTGAGTGCTGCCGTTCAGCTTCCAGTTACCCATAACTAATGGATGTCGCATCTTTTTTCCTCCAGCCGGAATCGCGAATGAGTCAATATGTTAATAAATCAAGGTGTTAATGAATCTACGCATAAATTTTACTGCCGTCAGGCAATATGATCTGCCCACAGTATAGAGACGAAATGTGATCGTGGCTCTGTTTTTCGTCATGAATTACCGCGTTGATCACGGTTCAGATAGCGTTAGCTTAATCGGTTCAACAGCAAAAGTTAGCCCTTTTTCACCCTCATCTGCAACCACATAACGTAAGGCCCCTTCCGTTTGCTGATAAAAGCGTTGTCCTTTGCCTTTTTCCAGCAGCCCGGTGACTTTTTTCACACTCTGTTCTTCCGTCAGTGACGGTGCGAACGTGCGCGCAAGCGCAGCCATGTAGTCGAGGGCTTGCTTACGACGCACTGCGGTTTCTTGTTCACTCTGCAACTGCGGTAGCCAGGTAATTTGCAGCGTTTTGATTTTCCCAGTGCCTTTCTCCAGTGCGGTTGAGGCATAGAGGTGGTCGTTGATCCGGCTGGCTGCGCGAGTCAACATGCTGGTGATATTACCGGTGTCGACAACCCGAAATTCACCGATCGGCAGCGTAGGGTTGCTCAGATTGTAGCGAGAACGGAACTGCGTGATGGTTTGATCGAAGGTGGGGGCACCAGCCAGCAGATACGGCGCATTGGCTGAAGGTTTGGGCGGGAATGTTGGATCGGCTCCCGCGTGAGTCTGGTACAGCACCAGTGATGATAGAACCAAAAGTGAAGCGATGCGTTTTCGTGTCATAGGGATTCGGGTCAGCCACTTCAAAAGATGTCCAGGCCGATAACGGCAGAATACGTTTGATTAAAGCGGCATTTGTACGTCGTTGTCAAAAAACAGTACGTGACTGTCAAAAATCGCGTAAAGGTTGCGGGTAAATACCGGGATTAAGGTAAAATCAGCTGGAACAAAAATACAGATTAATGTGGCTAGACAGGCCGACAATTCAGGACGTTATCGTTAATGACATTACAGCAGTGGTGCTTCTCGTTTAAAGGCCGAGTCGGTCGCCGTGATTTCTGGCTTTGGATGGCGATTTGGGTCGCATTGATGGCGGTGTTGTTTACGCTATCCGGCCAAAGCTGGCTGGATACGCAATCGACGGCGTTTGGTTTGGTGGTATTGCTGTGGCCGACGGCGGCGATTATGGTGAAACGGCTGCATGATCGTGATAAGAGCGGCTGGTGGGCGCTGTTGTTAGTGGTGGCGTGGATGTTGGCCTCGGGGAACTGGACGATGTTTTCGTCCGTCTGGCAGTGGGGCATTGGCCGCTTCTTGCCGATCCTGATTGTCGTGATGACGCTGCTAGACTGCGGTGTTTTTCTGGGCACAAAAGGGGAAAACCGGTTTGGAGCAGCGGCGGAGCCGTTTCGCTTCCGCCGCTAATTAACAACGCGTTGCCGTTTACCAATAGTTTTCGGCCGTCATATGACCGGGTCTGCGGCGCAGGTGTTTGGTCATTTGACGCTCTTCTTTCAGCAACAGCTGCGTATCACGCACCATCTGCGGGTTACCGCACAGCATGACGTGGCTGGTTGCTGCATCCATCGGCAAGCCCACAGCGGCTTCCAGCGTACCGTTGCTGATCAACGTAGGAATGCGGCCCGTCAGCGAGCCCGTTTCTTCTTCCCGGCTGACTACCGTTTGAATACGCAGTTGACCGTGGTAGCGCTGCTGTAATTGCTGCATCAGCGGCAGATAGCTCAGATCGCGTGAGAATCGGGCGGCGTGGACCAGCACGATGTTCTTAAAACGCTCCAAATCCTTGCCTTCCTGAAGAATCGACAGGTAAGGGCCAATGCCCGTGCCGGTTGCCAGCATCCACAGCGTTTCACAATCAGGCACTTCTTCCAGCACGAAAAAGCCGGCAGCTTCTTTGACGATCATGACGTCTGAACCGGGTTGCAGCGCATGCAGATGCGGGCTGAGTTTGCCTTCTGGTACCGTCACCAGATAGAACTCAAGGGTGGGATCGCTGGGCGCATTCACGTAGGAATACGCGCGTTGCACTTTCTCGCCATCAATCTCCAGCGCCAGTTTGCCATATTGCCCGGCAGTGAATGCATCGGCGGGCGCGTGAACCCGAATGCTAAACAGACTTTCTGTCCAGTTTTCCACCTGAATCACTTTGCCTGTCACCCATTCAGCCATACTTTCTTGCTCCTATTACTGGCGGTCAGATGCCGCTATTTGTGCATGTAAGTCGTGCATCTAAGATACGCCATTTATTAACAACTGTGAAACAATCAGTCAGTTGGGCAGTGTCCTGCTACAGCAGGAATTCGTGCAGCGTGCGATCCTTGCGATCCAGATAATGCGTCGATTTAATTCGACGGATCGTGCGGGATTTACCGCGGATCAGCAGCGTTTCTGTGGTGGCCATATTGCCTTTACGGGCGATCCCGTCC
Organism: Pectobacterium actinidiae; assembly: GCF_000803315.1. Classification (NCBI taxonomy): domain Bacteria; kingdom Pseudomonadati; phylum Pseudomonadota; class Gammaproteobacteria; order Enterobacterales; family Pectobacteriaceae; genus Pectobacterium; species Pectobacterium actinidiae. Next base: position 346,214 of record NZ_JRMH01000002.1, on the reverse strand, counting down.
AGCAAATCACCTTTGGTGATGCCAGTCGCGGAGAAAATGACGTTGTCGTTGCGTGCCATGTCATCCAGCTTGAGGACGCCTCCAGCTTCGATGCCCATTTGTCGACAGCGTGCCAGCTCGTCTTCACCGATGCGACGGTTTTCAGCGCTATCGCCTTTGACTTCATGACGTGCCAATAAACGTCCTTGCATGTCACCGTCGAGTGCGCGGATAACGGCCGCAGAAATCACGCCTTCGGGGGCGCCGCCGATGCCGTACAGCACGTCAACTTCGCTGTCCGGCATGCAGGTGAGAATGGATGCGGCGACGTCGCCGTCTGGAATGGCGAACACTTTCACGCCCAACTGCTGCATTTCTGCGATGCAGGCATCATGGCGCGGTTTAGCCAGCGTTGTCACGGTTAACTGGCTGAGCGGCTTGCCCAACTTCAGTGCGACATTGCGCAGGTTGTCCGCCAGCGGCAGGTTGAGGTCAATCGATCCTTTCGCCTCTGGGCCGACGATCAGCTTTTCCATGTACATATCTGGCGCGTGCAGAAACGCGCCTTTTTCGCCGACGGCCAGTACAGCCAGCGCATTCGCCTGACCCATTGCCGTCATCCGCGTGCCTTCAATCGGATCGACGGCGATGTCTACGGCATCGCCCTGACCGGTACCGACCTGTTCACCGATGAACAGCATGGGCGCTTCGTCGATTTCCCCTTCGCCGATGACAATCTGACCGTTGATATTGACCTGATTCAGCATGATGCGCATCGCCTGTACGGCGGCATTGTCGGCAGCGTTCTTGTCGCCACGCCCTAACCACTTATAGCCTGCCAGCGCGGCTGCTTCGGTGACGCGTGAGAACTCAATAGCTAATTCACGTTTCATAAATACCTGTCTGTTGTCGATCGGGAAAAGAAAAGATATGGGCGGGGATTTTATCACAACGGGGGAGGGGCGGTTGAGCGAGATGAAAAAACGGGCGCGACAGGCGCGCCCGTTGTTGATGTATTCGTGGATGGGTTAGGCGTCGTGCTCTTCCCAGTTACGGGCACGGGCAACCGCTTTCTGCCAGCCGCTGTAGCGAACGTTGCGTTCTACCGTTTCGATGCTGGGGCGGAATTCACGCTCGATAGTCGCTTTACTCTTCACTTCATCCAGATCGTTCCAGAAGCCAGTAGCAAGGCCAGCGAGGAAAGCGGCACCCAACGCGGTGGACTCACGCACTTCTGGACGTTCCACGCGCGTACCGAGGATATCGGACTGGAACTGCATCAGGAAGTTGTTGGCGACCGCGCCACCGTCGACACGCAGCGCTTTCAGGCGCGTATCCGCATCCGCCTGCATAGCATCGAGTACGTCACGGGTCTGGAAAGCGATGGATTCCAGCGTGGCACGAATAATGTGGTTCGCATTCACGCCACGGGTCAGGCCGAAGATCGCGCCACGGGCATACGGGTCCCAATAAGGCGCGCCCAAGCCGGTGAAAGCGGGTACGACGTAGACGCCGTTGCTGTCCTTCACTTTTGTTGCAAAGTATTCGGAGTCCATTGAGTCGCCGATCAGTTTCAGCTCGTCACGTAGCCATTGGATGGATGCACCACCAACGAACACCGAGCCTTCCAGCGCGTAATTCACTTCGCCACGTGGGCCGCAGGCGATAGTGGTCAGCAGGCCGTGTTTGGACAGCACCGCCTCTTTACCGGTATTCATCAGCAGGAAGCAGCCCGTGCCGTAGGTGTTTTTCGCCATGCCAGGATTGACGCAAAGCTGGCCGTACAGCGCCGCCTGTTGGTCACCTGCGATACCCGCGATAGGAATACGCGTGCCGCCTTTACCGCCAATGTTGGTCTGGCCGTAGACTTCTGAAGAGGCACGGACTTCCGGCAGCATCTCGCGCGGGATATCCAGCGCTTCCAGCATGCGGGTATCCCACTCCAGCGTGTGAATATTAAACAACATGGTACGGGAGGCGTTGGTGTAATCCGTGACGTGAACACGCCCCTGCGTCATTTTCCAAATCAGCCAGGTATCAATCGTACCAAACAGCAGCTCGCCACGTTTGGCGCGTTCACGAGAGCCTTCAACGTGATCCAGAATCCACTTCACTTTGGTGCCGGAGAAGTAAGGGTCGACCACCAGCCCGGTGGTATTGCGAACATACTCTTCCAGACCGTCTTTCTTCAGCTTTTCGCAGATTTCAGCGGTACGACGACACTGCCAGACGATGGCGTTATAAATCGGCTTGCCGCTCTCTTTTTCCCATACGACGGTGGTTTCACGCTGGTTGGTGATACCAATGCCCGCGACTTCATCCGAGCTGATGTCGGCTTTAGCCAGCACTTCGACCAGCGTGGAGCTTTGCGATGCCCAAATCTCCATCGGGTCATGTTCTACCCAGCCTGCTTTGGGGTAGATCTGGGTGAATTCACGCTGCGAAACGCTAACGATATTGGCATCGTGATCCAGTACGATGGCGCGTGAGCTGGTTGTGCCCTGGTCGAGCGCGACAATGTATTTTTTTTCCGGGTTCATAAATCCAATCCTGTAATGATTAACCGTGAAATAGGATGGTCGTGGCGTTAAGTTTAACGGCTTTCACGACGCGTGGTAGCTTCTGCCTCGGCTTCGCAGACATCGCATGGCAGATTACGGCCAATGAGTGCGCGATAACCGAAGGCACCCAGACAGGCACCGATAATGGGGCCGAAGATAGGAACCAGAAAGTAAGGAATGTCGCGTGCGCCAGTAAAGGCCACGTTGCCCCAGCCTGCCAGGAAAGCAAACAGCTTAGGACCAAAATCACGTGCCGGGTTAAGGGCGAAGCCGGTCAGTGGCCCCATGGATGCACCGATGACGGCAATCAAAATACCGATCAGCAGGGGAGCGAGTGGCCCGCGTGGGATACCGTTACCATCATCGGTCAGCGCCAGAATTAGACACATCAGGATGGCGGTGATGACAGTCTCAACCAGCAGCGCCTGTATAACGGAAATGTGCGGATTCGGATAGGTTGAGAAAATGCCCGCGAGATCCAGGCTCTCCGTGCTACCACGAACCATATTGTTGGTTTGTTCAAAATCCACAAACAGATTGTGATACAGGCCGTAGACCAGTGCGGCGGCACAAAATGCCCCTGCAATCTGCGCCAGAATGTAAGGGACAACCTTACGCCCATCGAAGCAGGCAAACAGCCACAGTGCAATAGTGACGGCTGGGTTGAGGTGTGCACCAGAAATGGCGGCAGTCAGGTAGATTGCCATCGCAACCCCCAGACCCCAAATGATGCTGATCTCCCACTGTCCGAAGCTGGCTCCCGCCAGTTTCAGGGCGGCGACGCAGCCGACACCGAAGAAAATCAGCAGGCCAGTGCCGAGAAATTCGGCGATGCACTGGCCTTTTAGCGTTGAACGTTCTGCTTGGCTCATATTTTTTTCCTGCTGGGTAACGTACAGAGTGGTCAGTCTAAGGATACCGTCTTGAGGCATCCTCTGTTTTAAATGTATTTATGATGTGAATTTATCGTTAATGCTCGAAAACGAGAAATATCGAAATTAAAATGTGTGTTGCACGTCAAAAAAATGAGCGTATTCGCTTATAAAATGACTTGCGGTGGTTTTTTGCCCAAGGTTGATAGTAACGCTCAGGTTAAATTTATTAACACAATAGCTGGCATGGGTAAGCGAACAGAGGGACTTTCAGTTTGCGCCGCTCGTTTTTCCGTTTGTACTGCCTGTTTTTCAGTTTCTACTGATAGTGTTACGTAAGAAAAGCTGCCACACTCGCGTAGTGGGGGATGTGCGCTAGACAGGTGGCGGTTGGCTACATACAATTTCGCTATGGTCTGTCTTGTCAGCCGTCCCATGGTCAGGATTATGTTTACGGGCGGATGGCGACACCGTTGGGTGTTGGTTACAGAGTCCGAAAGCCAGCGTTAACCGATCTTTGCCTTGTTGCGATTAAAAGGGGTTTGAAGAATGTCATTTGAAGTGTTTGAAAAGCTGGAAGCGAAAGTTCAGCAGGCGATTGATACCATCACGCTGTTGCAAATGGAAATTGAAGAGCTGAAAGAGCAGAACAACGCACTGTCGCAGGATGTTCAGGCGGCAGCGGGTTCACGTGAAGCGCTGGTGCGCGAGAACGAGCAATTGAAAGAAGAGCAAGTCGTGTGGCAAGAACGCCTGCGCGCGCTGTTAGGCAAAATGGAAGAAGTCTAATCGGACTTGCTGGCTCAGACGAAGGAACGGCTTATCGATTGAGCCAAATAAAAAAGGGCGTCTATCGCCCTTTTTTGTGCTGATGTCACCGCAATAAAAACGCGGGAATTCAACGATACTATTCAATATCCAGCGGGTCTTCCGCCAAAATAATACCGGTATTATCGGCATACAGATGGTCACCGGAGAAGAAGGTGACGCCACCGAAGTTGACGCGAATATCGCTCTCGCCGATGCCTTCGCTACTCGCGCCGACCGGAATGGCCGCCATCGCCTGAATACCGATATCCAGCTCAGCCAAATCATCAACCTGACGCACTGCGCCATAAACGACAATGCCTTCCCACTCGTTTTGCGTCGCCAACCGGGCGATTTCCGCGTTGATCAATGCGCGGCGCACTGAGCCCCCGCCATCGATCAGAAGCACGCGCCCGAGGCCGTTCTCTTCAAGGAGATCGAACAGCAGGCCGTTATCTTCAAAACATTTCACCGTGGTGATTTTGCCACCAAATGAAGTACGCCCGCCAAAATTAGAGAACAGAGGCTCAACAACATTCACCTCTTCGTGGTAGATATCGCACAGTTCGGAAGTATCGTATTTCATAGGATTAACGTCTGTTTGCCGCCGGAATCATGAGTATATCCCTTTCTGGCGGCTGTTGGCAAAATCATCAAATGTTAACTTGATGCGTATCAGTAAATACGCACTGCTTTTTGCCTGCGATAACTCTACCCGCACTAACTCAATATCACGCCAACGGCGAACAGAATGTTGGTCAGCAGTGCGCCTTTTACTGTTTTTTCCAGCATCGGACGCATACTGAATGCGCTGCTTTCACGCAACACATACCGTGCCTGCTTAATCAGCAACGGGAGCGCGAGGATAAAGAGCCAGCCTGCCAGGCTGTGCAAATAAAACGTCGCAAACAGACCGAGACAAACGGGTGCCAGTAACAGCAGCATCGTGTGGTAGAAACGCGCTTTTTCTGCCCCCAGACGCACCGCCAGCGTGTTTTTACCGCTGATACGATCGTTGTCGATATCGCGCAGATTGTTGATGTTCAATACCGCCGTTGCCAGCAGGCCACAGGCCGTTGCAGGTAACATGACGATGCTGTCGAAGTGGCCGGTTTGCAGGTAATACGACCCTGCGACGCTGAGCCAGCCGAAAAAGATGAGTACCGAGATATCGCCGAGCCCGATATAGCCATAGGGTTTGTTGCCGACGGTGTAGGTGATGGCGGCAAAAATCGCCAGTAGCCCCAGAATCAGGAAACCAAAGATATCCGCGGGCTTTTCACACGCCAGAATTACCAGACTCACACCGGAAATGATAGTGAGCGCCACGGTCACAATTAGCGCATTGCGCAGTTGCGCCAGCGTAATCACCCCGGTCTGAATGCCGCGCAACGGCCCGATACGTTCCTCGGTGTCGCTGCCTTTTATCGCATCCCCATAGTCGTTCGCCAGATTGGAAAGGATTTGCAGCAGTCCGGCGGTCAACAACGCCAGTAATGCTACGCCCGGTTTAAAGCTGCTATGCCAGCTCGCAATCGCCGAGCCAGTGACGATGGACGCAAAAGCTAATGGCAACGTCTTTGGACGAAGGCTATCCAGCCAGGCTTTGGTTTTGCTGCTATGGGTCGATAAAGTCATGGTGTGCTTCAATTTTTATTGATGATTCAATTGCGTGAATCATCCGTTTATAAACAAGAAAAGTCAGTGATGGCGGCGTCAGAAACAAAAGTGGGAGGCCAACGCCTCCCACTTTATCCTTAATCGTGCGATCCGCGAAAACGGATTATAAGATAAATCGACTCAGATCTTCATCTGCTACTAATTCATCCAGATGATTACGTACGTAATCTGCGTCAATGGTAACACTTTGACCGTTCATTTCGCTGGCGTCGTAAGAAACGTCTTCGATCAGACGCTCCATCACGGTATGCAAACGGCGCGCGCCGATATTTTCGGTGCTTTCGTTGACCTGCCAGGCCGCTTCGGCAATACGGCGGATACCATCGGCGGTGAACGAAATGTCCACGCCTTCCGTCGCCATCAGCGCTTTGTACTGCTCGGTCAGCGAGGCGCTCGGTTCCGTCAGGATACGCTCGAAATCTTCCGTCGTCAGCGCCTGCAACTCTACGCGAATCGGAAGACGTCCCTGCAATTCAGGAATCAGATCGGACGGGCTGGCTACCTGGAACGCACCGGACGCGATAAACAAGATGTGGTCAGTTTTGACCATGCCATGCTTGGTGGACACGGTGCAGCCTTCGACCAGCGGCAGCAGGTCGCGCTGAACGCCTTCACGGGAAACATCCGGGCCGGAGCTTTCGCCACGCTTACAGATTTTGTCGATCTCATCGATGAACACGATACCGTGCTGCTCAACGGCTTCAATCGCCTGCTGTTTCAGCTCTTCCGGGTTCACCAGCTTGGCGGCTTCTTCTTCTATCAGCAGCTTGAAGGCGTCTTTGATTTTGACCTTACGGGCTTTCTGCTTTTGTCCTGCCAGATTCTGGAACATGGACTGGAGCTGGTTGGTCATTTCTTCCATGCCTGGTGGTGCCATGATCTCTACGCCAACAGGGGCGGCAGCCAGATCGATCTCGATCTCTTTGTCATCCAACTGGCCTTCACGCAGTTTCTTGCGGAATGCCTGACGTGCGGCGGAAGGCTCCTGCGTGCTTTCTGACTGCCCCCAGTTGTTCTTCGCGGGGGGAATCAGCACGTCCAGAATACGGTCTTCCGCCATCTCTTCCGCACGAAAACGGTTTTTTTCGATGGACTGGAGACGCACCATTTTGATCGCGGAATCCGTCAGATCGCGGATGATGGAGTCAACTTCTTTACCGACATAGCCCACTTCGGTGAATTTGGTTGCTTCCACTTTGATGAATGGCGCATTGGCAAGCTTCGCCAGACGACGGGCGATTTCGGTTTTACCTACGCCAGTCGGGCCGATCATGAGAATGTTTTTAGGCGTCACTTCATGACGAAGTGCTTCGTCCAACTGCATACGGCGCCAGCGGTTACGCAGCGCGATGGAAACGGCACGTTTCGCTTTATGCTGGCCGATGATATAGCTGTCGAGTTCGCTGACTATCTCGCGCGGGGTCATTTCAGACATAGTTGATCCTTACGCCTTGGAGGCTAATTCTTCTATCGTGTGGAACTGGTTGGTATAGATACAGATGTCGCCAGCAATCCCCAAAGATTTTTCGACGATATCACGCGCACCCCAGCTCGGTGTTTTCCAGCAAAGCACGCGCGGCAGCCTGTGCATAAGGACCACCGGAACCAATCGCGATCAGATCGTTTTCAGGCTGTACGACATCGCCATTACCGGTAATGATCAGCGAGGCATTTTCGTCCGCGACGGCTAGCAAGGCTTCCAGTTTGCGTAGCATACGGTCGGTACGCCAGTCTTTCGCCAGTTCGACGGCAGCTTTCACCAGATGACCCTGGTGCAATTCCAGCTTGCGCTCAAAAAGCTCAAAAAGGGTAAAGGCATCCGCCGTGCCGCCTGCGAAACCGGCGATGACGCGGTCATGGTAGAGACGACGTACTTTACGTACGTTGCCTTTCATCACGGTGTTGCCCAGAGTGGCTTGTCCATCACCGCCAATGACCACCTGGCCGTTGCGGCGTACGCTTACAATTGTTGTCACGAGTCAGTCCCCGTTTGAAGGAAAAGATCCCCGCATGATTCGGGGCACATTGCTGTTATAGATGGGGGAAGGCGTGGGGTTTTTCAACCCCCGCTAGCAAGAGGAATACAGTTTGATGCACCCGCGCCCTTAAGACGTTGGATCATGCTATCTGCGGCAGCACGGTTGTTATAAGGCCCAAGCATAATACGGTTCCAGCCGCCGTTAGAGGTGATGCGGCTTTCGATACCGGCAAACGCCAACTGTGCTCTTACCGATTCGGCAGGATCCATGGTTTTGAAGGAGCCGCACTGAATCGCCCAACGCTGGGTTTTCTCGGCTTTTGGCGCTTCAGGCTGTTTGACTGGCTGTTGCTTCGGCGCTTCCTGTTTTGGTGCTTCTTGTCTCGGTACAACCGGCGTCGTTTGCGCGATCGCGGGGGTACGCGTGGTCGGCTGCGTCGTCACGACAGGCGGCGGCTGCATCGATTGGGTCGGCGGCTTAATTGCCACCTGAGAGCGCGGAACCTGCGTCTGGTCGTTATACGGCACTTCGGAAAGCTGTGTTGGCTGACGACGCATATCAGACTGCATCTGTTCGAGCAGTTGGCGCTGTTCATCCGTCAACTGCACTGGCGACTGAATCTCACCACCTGCGGAAGGTTCCGTTGGCGTCGTGACACCCAACTGGCGGTTTTCCAGCTCTTTGATGTAGCGCCAGCGTTCTTCCGGCTTGGGTGGCAGCCCGTTACCTTTGCCCGCATTCTGATGCGGGAGGACGGGGGAATCGTCGGGTTTATTATGGGCGATAAAGTACAGACCGCCCGCGAAGGTGACCAAAACGGCAACAGCGAGTGCGATCATCGTTTTGGATGCACCTGAAGCCTTGCCTTTTTTTCGGCTATTTGTCGTTTTCCGGCGCGTTCCTGATGAACGTCCCCGGCTCACGTAGTCTCTTTGTGCCACTGTCGTTTCGCTGTGAATTGATAGATAAATAATATAATTAGGGGGTCATGTTACTGAACCCTCAAATATTTGACCAGCACCTGAAGTCTTAAAGCCTGTTACGGGCGTAATTCGGTGCGGCGACGCTGTCGCGTATGACCAGCTCACTGGACAATAGACGGGAACCGCTTTGTACCGTGTTACCTTGCAACTGCTCTAAGAGTAGCAGCATTGCCTCACGTCCGATCTGATAACGTGGCTGAGCGACAGACGTCAGCGGAGGCCAACTGTATTGCGCCTGTTCGATATCATCGAAACCAATAATGGAGAGATCGCGTGGGATGTCCAGCCCCATCTTTCTGGCCTGCGCCAGCACGCCCAGTGCCATGAGGTCGCTGTGACAGAAGATCGCGCTGGGCGGCTGCGGATGTTGCATTAGCGCAATCAGGCCGTTAATCCCGGTTTCATAGGTGAAATCACCCCGAAAGATGTACTGGTTATCGATCAGAATCCCGTTGCGGCGCAAAGCCTGAATGTACCCCTGCAAACGATATTGGCTCAGATGCATGTGCTCCGGGCCGGCAATGCAGGCAATACGCTGATGACCCGCCTGATAAAGATAATGTACGGCTTCAAAGGCGGCGGTCAGGTTATCGATATGCACGGTTGGCAGCGCCAGATCCGGTGAGAACTCATTGGCCATCACCATCGGCGGCAGATTACGCTGCTCTTCCTGGCCTGCGTCAAACGGTAGGTTGGAACCGAGTAACAGCATTCCATCGATCTGCTTGGTAATAATCAGGTCGACGAAGGTTTTTTCTTTTTGATGTTGGTGAGCGCAATCGCCAATCAACACCAGATAGCCGTGTTCAGCTGCCGTTTCCTCGATCCCGCGAAATATTTCGGAAAAATAGGGATCGCAGATATCTGGGACGATCGTCAGGATCGTACGCGATTCGTTACGCTTGAGATTCCTGTTGAGCGCGTGGGGCGAATAGCCAACGGCGATGACAGCCTGCTCGACCTTCCTGCGGGTGGTCGCAGAGACTTTCTCTGGGTTCATTAACGTTCGGGATACGGTGGCGGTGGAAACACCCGCCTCATCCGCCACGTCTTTCATCGTCGCCGTGGTGACGCCTTTCTTCTGCTTCAACGCTTTTCTCCTTACGTCAGCGTTAACTGGCGCTGACTGTCAGCAGAACGCTCCTGTCTGCTGACGCTTCTATGATGACGGATAACGCTTTTCGGCGCGGTATGCCGACTGAGTGGCACGGTTCATCACTACACGACCAGGCCTCAGCATACTGCCTGGGCAAACAGTGATAACAGATTGCACGCAGGTTTTGTTGCTTAATTTGCACAGGAAGTGTGATGAATGTCGTGTTCTCGACGGCGCTCGCAAAAAATGCATGGCAAGAAACTCAAACTTAGCTAACAGGAAACGCTAACCGTCCGTGGGGTCGACATCCAGTATCCATTTCACTTTACGCGCCTGCGGCAGCGTGCCGATCAGCGTGAGCGACGTTCTGACCAGTTTCTGCAATAGTGCTCTGGAAGGGTGCTGTAGCAAAAGCTGCCAGCGGAAGCGCCCCGCACGTTTTGGCTGTAAAGCGGGGACCGGGCCCAGCAGCCAGAGTGATTCATCTCTCAATGGGCTCGCCTCCAGCAAATTACGCAATTGCTGGAGGAATAATGCGGCCTGCTGATTATCGTGATCGTCAGCGCGGAAGAGGATATGGCTGGTAAACGGCGGCAGAAAAACGCTTTTTCGTTCGGTCAGTGCCTGACTGGCAAAGGCATCGTAGCCCTGTTGCAGCAGCGTTTGTAATAGCGGATGTTCCGGGTGATGCGTTTGCAGCGCGACTTCGCCTGCTTTGCCTGCACGTCCTGCGCGACCTGCCACCTGAGTATAGAGCTGGGCAAAACGTTCGGCTGCGCGGAAGTCGGCAGAGAACAGCGAACCATCTACGTCCAGTAAGGCGACCAGCGTTACGTCGGGGAAATGATGCCCTTTCGCCAACATCTGTGTGCCGATGAGAAGACGAGCACCTCCCTGCCTGACCTGCGAGAGCTGTTGTTCAAGCGCGCCTTTACGGCTGGTGGTATCACGGTCGATGCGGGTGATCGGGACATCTGGAAAGATTGGCGCAAGGCTTTGTTCCAACTGCTCGGTTCCCAGACCGACGGGCACCATATGGGTCGAGCCGCAACCGGGGCACTGTTGTGGAACCGGACGCTGGCTGTCGCAGTGGTGGCAGCGCAACATCTTCTGATGCTGGTGGTAGGTATAGTAGTGATCGCAGCGCTGACACTCAGCAATCCAGCCGCACTCGTGGCACATCACCACGGGGGCGAATCCGCGCCGATTGAGGAACAAAATAACCTGATTATCGTTCGTCAGATGATGGCGGATGCGGGTAATCAACGGCTGGGATAACCCGGCAGTCAGCGGCAGTCCTTTCAGATCGATGACGTGCTGTTTGGCTAGCGCGGCATTGCCCGCTCTTTTAGTGAGATTCAAGCGCCGATATTTGCCAATCTGGACGTTATACAGCGTTTCCAGCGCGGGCGTTGCCGTCCCCATGACGATGGGAATGTCTTCTTCTCTGGCGCGAAAGACCGCCAAATCACGGGCGTGGTAGCGCCAGCCTTCCTGCTGTTTGTAGGAACTATCGTGCTCTTCATCGATCACGATCAGCCCCAAGCGGGCAAACGGGGTAAATAACGCTGACCGCGTTCCGATGATGATGGCGGCTTCACCACTGCGAGCGCGTAGCCAGACGGCGAGGCGCTCGCTGTCGTTGAGTGCCGAGTGCAACACATCCACCGGAGCGTTAAACCGTTCGCGAAAGCGGGCGATCGTTTGCGGCGTCAGGCCAATTTCCGGCACTAATACCAGCGCCTGTTTGCCCTGTGACAGTACGTTTTCCAGCACGCTGAGATAGACTTCGGTTTTGCCCGAACCGGTGATGCCTGCGAGTAACCAGGCGGCAAAGTGGTTATCTTCGCTGCGAATTGCACCGACGGCGGTGGCCTGTTCGGTATTCAGGCGCAGGCGGTCGGTTGCCAGACTAAAACTCTGACGCCAGTCGTGAGGCATTTGCTCTGCGGCCTGTAATTCGCACAGCCCTTTGCTACGTAGCGCCTGCAACGCTGTCTCTGTTAGCCCGATTTCGCTGACCTGATGGCGATAAAGCGGCGACTGAAGTAAGGCCGCCAGCGCCTGCTGCTGTTTCGCGGCGCGCTTGAGCGTGCTGAGCGGCGTCGCCCGGCCCTGTTCGGTGGCAAACCACTGCCAGAGCGGCGCGCGGTGTGCGGGTTTTCCCTGACGCAGTAGGATCGGCAGCGCGTGGAACAGCACTTCGCCAATCGGGTAGTGATAGTACTCGACTGCCCACAGCAGAATGCGCCACAGGCTGGGCGGGAACAGCGGCTGTTCGTCCAGCACGTCATGCACGGGTTTTAATTGCTCAAGCGGAAGTTCGCTGGTGTCGCTCAGCGCGGTAATAATGCCGATCGCTTTACGGTGACCAAAGGAAACGCTGACGCGTGCGCCGACCTGCGGAGTCATTCCTCCTGCGGGTAGCAAATAATCGAATGTACGTGCCAGTGGCACGGGCAAAGCGACCTGAGCGACAGACATAACCTCTCCGTGATAGTCGACGTGGATTGGCGCGGCGCCCCACGACATAACCGGCTGGTTTGTATCGTGCGCGACGCAGGCAGAAAATAAGGCAAGGCGCTAGTGTACATGCTGCGAGGGATAATGTGTGGATGCGATTGCATCGGGGTATCAGATTCTGTATGATCCGCCGCCACTATGCTGTTCGCGCAAACGCTTGTGCCGTTCGCATAATGAACTCACTTACTCAACTTTCGTGTGGTGTCTGGCGGAACAAGGCTGGATAGCGACACGGCCTTAACAGAGGTTTCCCATGAAAAAAGGTATTCACCCGAATTATTCTGCAGTTACTGTAACGTGCTCTTGCGGTAACGTGATCAAAACCCATTCTACTGTGGGTCGTGACCTGAACCTGGACGTTTGTGGCGAATGCCACCCGTTCTACACTGGCAAACAACGTGATGTTGCAACCGGTGGTCGCGTTGACCGCTTCAACAAGCGTTTCTCCGTACCAGGCGCTAAAAAATAAGTTTTACTGGCCTCATTGGCACAGTAACCTTCGACAAAGGCACCGACAGGTGCCTTTGTCGTTTTTGGTGGGTTAGTGTCCCTGCTGACGTTTTACCAGCATCCCCAGAACGAAGACGCCGCCTAATCCCGCGGTAATAATCCCAATGGGCAATTCCTGAGGAGCCAGTAGCTGCCGGCTAAGCCAATCGCCGCCGCACAGCAGCATCGCACCCAGCACGGCCGTCAGTGGCAGGAGCCTCTTGTGCAGTACGCCGCTCAGCGGCCGAGCCAGATGGGGAATCATCAGGCCGATAAAACCGATCACGCCAGTCAATGCGACTAACAGCGACGTGGCGAACGCGCAGCAGATAAAAATTTCCACCCGTACGCGGGACAGATTAACGCCCATTGAGGCTGCGGTTTGTCCGCCAGCCAGCAGAGCGTCGAGCGCACGCCAGCGCAGGGCAGTGAGGCCGAATAGTAGCAGAACGCTGAACACTGCAAACGGTAGCGTGTCCCAACGGGCAAGGCCCAGCCCGCCCAGCGACCAGAAAAGAATCGAGCTGGCGGCTCGCTGATCGCCGGAAAACACCAAATAGTTCGTCAGGGCGCCAAACAGAAACGAGATCGCCAATCCGCAGATGATCAATCGCTCTGCGCCCCGCGCCTGTTGTAGCAGGAACAACACCGTTACGGCGACGGCCGATAAAATGCCGCCACAGAAGGCTGCCATCGGCAGTGCCCAGTCACCGAGTTGCTCGCCAAAGCGGGTGATCACGGCGACGGCACCCGCTGATGCACCAGCAGACAGGCCGAACAGAAAAGGGTCGGCCAGATCGTTGCGGGTTGCCGTTTGCAAAAAGGCACCGACCATCGCTAGCCCCGCGCCGCATAATGCTGCGAGAAGGCTGCGGGGAATACGCAGCTCCAGAATGATACGTGACGTCATCGGCGAGGCCTCCGCCGACGATAGCCCGAATACGCTGGCGACCTGTTTAAGGGGAATCGTTGTGCTGCCTGCCGCAATATTTAACAGCATCAGCCCAGCCAGTATCAGCAGCGCGATAATGAGGGTTGCGGCATAACGTGAAGACGTTGGGCTCACTTAAAGGCATCCGGGTAGAGTGCGTGTGCCAGTTTATCGACGGCGGTTATATTGGCTGGTCCCGGCGTGAGCTCCGCATATTGCAGCTTTAGATAGCGATGCTGTTGTACGGCTGGGGTAAATTTCATTAGCGGATGTGATTCCAGAAAACGCCTTAATGCATCCGCACCGTTGCCCGTCTGGTAATCCAGCAAAATGATAAAGTCGGGTTCGCGTGCCGCTACGCTTTCCCACGAGGTGGAAGCCCAGCTCGTTGCCATATCGTCCATTACGTTCTTTCCGCCTGCCGCTTCAATGATGGCGGTTGGCATAGCGAATTTCCCGCTGGTAAACGGTTTATCGTCGGCGGAGTCATACAGAAAAACCGTCTGCTTTGGCTGATTGCCAATGCGGGTTTGCAGTTCGGCAATCTGTTGTTTCCAGCCGTCAATCTGTTCCTGGGCCTGTTCCTGCTTACCGAAAATTTTCCCCAGTTTCAGCATGTCGCCGTAGAGCAAATCCATGCTGGCACGTGGACGCTGTTGCTGTTGGTCGGTGAACACGCAGCTCTCGCTGAGTACCAGCGTCTGAATGCCGTATTTTTTCAGCGATTGCGGGGTGACTTCGCCGCCCACTTTCATGCCGTAGTTCCACCCAGCAAAGAAGAAATCCGGGTGTACAGCCAGCAGGTTTTCTAACGTCGGGTATTTTGCTGCCAGTTCAGGGATTGTGCCCTGCTGCTTGATAAAGTCGGGGGGCGCCTTATACCAACCGGTGATCCCCGTTAGCCCGACGATATTTTTTTGCAGCCCAAGCGCAAACGCCATTTCCGTCATGTTCAGGTCATGGATAACGGCTCGCTGCGGCGGCTGGGTGAAGGTGAGCGGTTGTCCACAGCTGTCGACCGTGACCGGAAAACCAGACGCGTGCGCCCAGCATGACGTCAATGCCAGCAGTCCAGACAGAAGCGTTATTTTCATCATGATTCCTTAGTGCAGTTCAGGGGCTTCAAAGATGCGAATGGGCGAGCCATTTAGCGGATGTGGCACCGTAAAGCTTTCCATCCCAAATACTGATTTCACACAGTCGGCGCTCAGCGCGTGTGCGGGCGTTCCCCAGCGGAGTAGCGTTCCCTGCTGCAAAACGGCGACGCGGTCGGCAAAGGGGGTGATCAGTGGCAGATCGTGCAGCACCGCCAGCGTTGAAATACCGCGTTTCCGCACAAGAGACAGCAACTGCGCACGCGCTAACGGATCGAGATGGTTAGTCGGTTCATCCAGCAGCAGGAGCTGTGGCGTCTGTGCAAAAGCACGCGCCAGCGCGGCGCGTTGACGTTCTCCACCGGAGAGCGTGCCCAGCAGGCGGTGGCGCAGCGGTAATAAGCCGGTATCGTCCAGCGCTTCTTCGATGAGCTGACGATCGTGCGTAGGCGTACTGAATCCGTGGTGTGGAATTCGTCCTAAGGCGACGTATTCCGCGACCCGTAAACGCAGATCCGGTGCATCGTTCTGCGCCAGAATCGCGATGCGCTTTGCTCGCTCATGGCGGCTGAGTGTGTTCAACGGCTGGCCGTTCAACTGGATGTACCCCGTTGTCGCGCCGAGTTCGCTGGTTAACACGCGTAGCAGTGTGGACTTGCCGCTGCCGTTGGGCCCAACCAGCGCCAAACGTTCTCCAGCCTGCATGGACAGCGAAATATCGCGGAGCCTCGGCGTGCGATTGGCGTCGGCAACGGAAACATGGTGAAGCTGTAGCAGCACGGGGTTAGTGGAGAGAGGCTCTGTCATGATGCGGGCATATCACCGTTATACGTCAAAAATGATATGTTATAACATAACAAATTAAATGCAATCCTGATTCGTAACGTGAGCGGAAAAGAGACGCAGGGAAGAGGCGAGAGCGGCAGAGGTTGAAGTTAATCAGGCGTGATGTATTGAGCGGGATTCTCTGCATAGCAAAACCCCGCCAGAGTATGCGGGGTTAGCAAGAAAATCGATAGTGCAAACGCGATCAGTATTCCCACGTATCCGGGTCGATGCCCATTTCACGCATGATGATTTTCGCGGCTTCAGGAATTTCATCGCTGCGTTCTTTACGCAGGTCTTCGTCATTCGGTAACGGTTGTCCCGTGAACGCGTGCAGAAACGCCTCGCACAGCAGCTCGCTGTTAGTGGCATGGCGCAGGTTGTTCACCTGACGACGCGTGCGCTCGTCAGTCAGTATCTTCAATACTTTCAGTGGGATAGATACTGTTATCTTCTTGACTTGCTCGCTTTTTTTACCGTGTTCAGCGTAAGGGCTGACATACTCGCCGTTCCACTCAGCCATGGGATACCTTAAAAATTAATCTAATGAAGACAGCATCTGTCATGAAATGCCACAATTCTAGCGGTTATTATGCTTATGCTCAATCTATACGCAAAGAAGTTTAGATGTCTAGATGTGTTGACGTCTATTAAAACTGCGTTTACTCTTAAGTTCCTATCTTTTCAGCCTCCAGCCAGGAAATGAGCCGATGACGCGTAAACAGGCAACGATCGCAGTCCGCAGTGGGTTAAATGATGATGAGCAGTATGGCTGCGTCGTCCCTCCCATTCACCTTTCCAGCACGTATAACTTTACCGGATTCAACCAGCCACGCGTACACGACTATTCGCGTCGCGGTAACCCCACGCGTGATGTCGTGCAGCGTGCGCTTGCCGAACTGGAAGGTGGCGCAGGTGCGGTAATGACGAGCAGCGGAATGTCGGCGATTATGCTGGTTTGCACGGTGTTCCTGCGTCCCGGCGATCTGCTGGTGGCGCCGCATGATTGCTACGGCGGCAGCTATCGTCTGTTTGACAGTCTGAGCAAGCGCGGTGCGTTTCGCGTCAAATTTGTCGATCAAAGTGATACCGATGCGCTCAACGCGGCGCTGGCAGAAAAGCCTAAGCTGGTGCTGGTGGAAAGCCCGAGCAATCCGCTGCTGCGCGTTGTGGATATTGCCGCGATTTGTCAGGCGGCGAGGGACGCTGGCGCGGTCAGTGTGGTGGATAACACCTTCCTGAGCCCGGCGTTGCAGAAGCCGCTGGAACTGGGTGCCGATCTGGTGGTGCATTCATGCACCAAGTACCTGAATGGTCACTCTGATGTGGTGGCGGGGGCAGTGATCGCCAAAGATGCTGATACCGTTACTGAACTGGCCTGGTGGGCGAACAATATCGGTGTGACGGGGGCGGCGTTTGACAGCTATCTGTTGCTACGTGGTCTGCGTACCTTATCGCCACGTATGGCCGCCGCGCAGCGTAATGCGCAACAAGTGGTTGAGTTCTTACAGACGCAGCCGTTGGTGAAGGCGCTGTACCATCCTTCACTGCCGAACAATCCCGGCCATGATATTGCCCGCCGTCAACAATCCGGTTTTGGCGCTATGCTAAGTTTTGAGCTGGATGGAGATGAAGACACCCTGCGGCGTTTTCTGGCGTCGCTGGAGCTGTTCACGCTAGCAGAATCGCTAGGTGGGGTTGAAAGCCTCATCTCTCATGCGGCAACGATGACGCATGCCGGTATGGCGCCAGAAGCGCGTGCCGCAGCGGGTATATCTGAAACATTACTGCGTATTTCCACCGGCATTGAAGACGGCGATGATCTGGTTGCCGATCTGGATCGTGCGTTTCAAGCCGCTGCCAAGAGGTAAGAATGAGTGCATTAGGAGTAGCGCCATCGGTAACAGGCCGACAGCTGCATAAGTTTGGCGGTAGCAGTCTGGCCGATGTGAAGTGTTACCTGCGCGTAGCCGGTATTATGGCGGAGTATAGCCACCCCGGTGATTTGATGGTGGTGTCTGCCGCAGGCAGTACCACAAACCAGCTGATTAGCTGGTTGAAACTGAGCCAGAGCGATCGTCTGTCGGCGCATCAGGTTCAGCAGGCATTACGCCGCTACCACAGTGAACTGATTGCCGGGCTTCTGCCTGCGCAAGAGGCAGAAGCGCTGACAACCCAGTTTATTCGCGATCTGGAGCGTTTGGCTGCGCTGCTGGATAGCAAGATTACGGATGCTGTTTACGCCGAAGTTGTCGGGCACGGTGAAATCTGGTCGGCGCGTCTGATGTCCGCCGTGCTGAATCACCGGGATATGAAGGCAGCGTGGCTGGATGCGCGAGATTTTCTCTGTGCTGAGCGTGCCGCGCAGCCGCAGGTTGATGAAGGCCGTTCCTGGCCTCTGTTGCAGCAATATCTGACGCAACATGCAGGGCAGCGTTTAGTGGTAACCGGTTTTATCAGCCGCAATGACGCCGGTGAAACGGTGCTGCTGGGGCGTAATGGAAGTGACTATTCCGCCACACAAATTGGTGCGTTGGCGGGCGTGGAACGCGTGACCATCTGGAGTGATGTCGCGGGGGTGTATAGCGCTGACCCACGCAAAGTGAAAGATGCCTGCCTGTTGCCACTGCTGCGTCTGGATGAAGCCAGTGAACTGGCACGTCTGGCTGCACCCGTGTTGCATACGCGTACCTTACAGCCTGTTTCCGGCAGCGATATTGATTTGCAGCTGCGTTGCAGCTATCAGCCTGAACAAGGGTCGACGCGTATTGAACGCGTGTTGGCGTCGGGTACGGGTGCCAAAATTGTCACCAGCCACGACGACGTCTGCCTGATTGAAGTTCAGGTTCCTTCCGAACACGATTTCGCGCTGCTGCAAAAAGAAATCGAACAGCTTCTGAACCGTGCGCAGTTGAAACCGCTGGCGATCGGCGTTCATCAGGATCGTAACCTGCTGCAACTGTGCTACACCTCGGAAGTGGTGGAGAGCGCATTACAGTTGCTGACACAGGCCAATCTGCCAGTAGAACTCAGCCAACGTGATGGGTTGGCGATGGTCGCGATGGTCGGTGCGGGCGTGGGTAAAAATCCGCTGCACAGCCACCGTTTCTATCAGCAGTTGAAAGATCAGCCGATTGAATTTGTCCGTCAGGCCGATGATGGCATCAGTCTGGTTGCCGTGCTGCGCGTTGGACCGACGGAGCATTTGATTCGTGGGCTGCACCATTCGCTGTTCCGGGCAGAGAAACGCATCGGTTTGGTGCTGTTCGGCAAAGGAAATATAGGTTCACGCTGGCTGGAGCTGTTTGCGCGTGAGCAGAGTAACCTGTCTGCACGTACCGGTTTTGAGTTTGTACTCGCTGGCGTGGTGGACAGTACGCGCAGCCTGCTGAATTATGACGGGCTGGATACCAGCCGTGCATTGGCTTTCTTCGAAAGTGAAGCGCAGGAGCGGGATGGTGAAGATCTGTTCCTGTGGATGCGTGCGCACCCCTTCGATGATTTGGTGGTGCTGGATGTTACTGCCAGTGAGTCGGTCGCCGATCTGTATCTGGATTTCGCCAGCTATGGTTTCCACGTCATCAGCGCCAATAAACTGGCGGGTGCATCAGGCGGCAATAACTATCGCCAGATCCGCGACGCGTTCGCGAAAACGGATCGTCATTGGTTGTATAACGCGACCGTCGGCGCAGGATTGCCCGTCAACTTTGCGGTACGCGATTTGCGGGAAAGTGGTGACAGTATTCTGGCGATTAGCGGGATTTTCTCCGGCACGCTCTCTTGGTTGTTCTTGCAGTTTGATGGCACTGTGCCGTTCACCGAGCTGGTCGATCAGGCGTGCCAGCAGGGGCTGACCGAACCCGATCCGCGTGTTGACCTTTCCGGTCAGGATGTGATGCGCAAGCTGGTGATTCTGGCTCGTGAGGCTGGCTATGATATCGAACCGAGTCAGGTGCGGGTTGAGTCGCTGGTGCCGCCGGGCTGTGAACAGGGGTCTGTCGATTACTTCTTCGAGAACGGCGATTCGCTGAACGAACAGATGTTGCAACGCCTGGAAGCGGCACAGGAAATGGGTTTGGTTCTGCGTCACGTTGCGCGCTTTGATAGTAATGGCAAGGCTCGTGTTGGCGTTGAGGCGGTTCGCCCCGACCATCCGCTGGCTTCGCTCTTGCCGGGTGATAATGTGTTTGCGATTGAAAGCCGCTGGTATCGGGATAACCCGCTCGTTATTCGAGGGCCGGGCGCGGGGCGCGATGTCACGGCGGGTGCGCTTCAATCTGACCTAAACCGTTTGGCACAGTTGTTGTAGAACCTGCTGTCATCGCGACATCATTGTTGGCCGTCTCCGCGCATGGGGAGATGGCCAATGCGCAAGCGACATAGTGATCCTCACCTTTTCACACACCTCTCATCATGAACTTTTTTCATTTATCGTGAGCAATCATCACCTCCCGTAACGCTGAAAATCGTTGACTCTTTAAGCAGATTACGTCATTTTCTATATAGACGTCTAAACGTATAGACGTGTAAAGAATGATAATAACAATCACGGTCAACGGGGTAGCAGGTATGAGCTTTTTTCACGCAAACCAGCGGGAAGCGCTGAATCAAAGTCTGGCGGAATTGCAGGGACGGATTAATGTGTCATTTGAATTTTTCCCGCCACGTACCAGCGATATGGAAGAAACCCTGTGGAGCTCTATCGATCGACTGAGCAGCCTGAAGCCCAAGTTTGTTTCCGTGACCTACGGGGCGAATTCTGGCGAGCGTGACCGTACTCACAGCATTATCAAAACGATTAAAGAGCGTACCGGTCTGGAAGCCGCACCTCACCTGACCTGTATCGACGCTTCGCGTGAACAACTGCGTGAAATCGCTCAGGACTACTGGGAGAGTGGCATCCGCCACATTGTTGCATTGCGCGGCGATTTGCCTCCTGAAGGTGGCAAACCGGACATGTACGCGGCGGATCTGGTTTCCCTGCTGAAAGACGTCGGTGATTTCGATATTTCCGTTGCCGCCTATCCTGAGGTACACCCTGAAGCGAAAAGTGCACAGGCTGACTTGATTAACCTGAAACACAAGATTGATGCTGGCGCGAACCGTGCGATCACACAGTTCTTTTTCGACGTGGAAAGCTATCTGCGATTCCGTGACCGCTGCGTGGCGACAGGCATCGATGTGGAAATTGTGCCGGGCATTCTGCCCGTATCGAATTTCAAACAGCTGCAACGTTTTGCCACGATGACCAATGTCCGTGTGCCAAACTGGATGACAAGCATGTTTGAAGGTCTGGATAACGATCCCGAAACTCGCAAAATGGTGGGGGCGTCTATCGCTATGGACATGGTGAAAATTCTGAGCCGTGAAGGGGTAAAAGATTTCCACTTCTATACGTTGAATCGCGCTGAGCTGAGCTACGCCATTTGCCATACGCTGGGCGTCCGCCCTGATGTGGCACGCTGAGGCGACAAGCAAGATTTCAGGAAGAAAGAGGCCGCAACGCGGTGACGAAGAGTAACGGCACCGGAATGCCTGTCAACGTCACTTACGGCGGCTCTGAAAAGGAGGAGTCTCAGGGATGAGATTCCTATTCACGCATTTTGGCTTACCTTAAGGGACTGAATAACACTCCTGTTACGTCGTTGACCGCCGTTCTTACAAACCTTTCTATTCCCATCCATTTTTGTCGCTTTGCGCCTATTCACACTGTGAATTATCGGCCGATGTATCGAATCTCCTCGTATCCATCATGCTTGTCCCGTAGGCCGAAAGACACAAAATGCTGTCATCGTCAAATCACTTGAATATATTAGCCTGCTCGGTATAGCGTGACAGGTGGCTGGAATAAGCAAGCACGTTTCGGTGGGATATATTATTCATTTTGGATGTTGATAGGGATTATCGTTCATTGATATCCTATCTATCGCTGTTAGCTATCATGATAAGGAGAATAATAATGAATATTCGGGACTTAGAGTATCTTGTCGCGCTGGCAGAACATCGTCACTTTCGGCGTGCGGCAGATTCCTGCCATGTGAGTCAGCCAACACTCAGTGGACAGATTCGTAAATTGGAAGATGAGCTCGGCGTGATGCTGCTGGAACGAACCAGTCGCAAGGTCTTGTTTACACAGGCCGGGCTGCTGTTGGTCGAGCAGGCGCGAACGGTATTACGCGAGGTCAAGGTATTAAAAGAGATGGCGAGCCAGCAGGGCGAAACCATGTCGGGGCCGCTGCATATCGGGCTGATCCCCACTGTGGGGCCTTATCTGCTGCCACAAATTATTCCGATGTTGCATCGCACGTTTCCCAAACTCGAAATGTACCTACACGAAGCGCAAACCCATCAACTGCTGGCTCAGTTGGACAGCGGTAAACTGGACTGTGCCATTCTGGCGATGGTGAAAGAGTCTGAAGCCTTTATCGAAGTTCCCCTCTTCGACGAGCCGATGAAGCTGGCGATTTATCAGGATCACCCTTGGGCGAACCGCGAACGCGTGGCCATGTCCGATCTGGCGGGTGAAAAACTGCTGATGTTGGAAGACGGTCACTGCCTGCGCGATCAGGCGATGGGGTTCTGTTTTCAGGCGGGAGCGGATGAAGATACGCATTTCCGGGCGACCAGTCTTGAGACATTGCGCAACATGGTTGCAGCCGGAAGCGGGATTACGCTGCTGCCGTCGTTGTCTGTTCCGCGCGAGCGCGAGCGCGATGGCGTCTGTTATTTGCCGTGCTATAAACCGGAGCCTAAGCGTACTATCGCGCTGGTGTACCGCCCCGGTTCACCGCTGCGCGGACGCTATGAGCAACTTGCTGATACCATCCGCGAGCATATGCAGGGCTATATGGAAAACCTGTCAAAATAAGCGGTTAAGCCCGTTCAGCGCCGCTACGCGGTACGCTTCTGCCATGGTTGGATAGTTGAAGGTGGTATTAACGAAATATTCGATAGTATTACCTTCACCTTTCTGTTCCATGATGGCCTGACCGATGTGGATAATCTCAGCGGCGCGCTCACCAAAGCAGTGAATACCCAGAATCTGTTTTGTCTCACGGTGAAACAGAATCTTCAAACTCCCCACGTTCATTCCCACAATCTGCGCCCGTGCCAGATGTTTAAACTGCGCGCGCCCGACTTCATAAGGCACTTTCATTGCGGTGAGTTCTTGCTCGGTTTTCCCCACGGAGCTGATTTCCGGGA
This sequence comes from Pectobacterium actinidiae, assembly GCF_000803315.1. Classification (NCBI taxonomy): domain Bacteria; kingdom Pseudomonadati; phylum Pseudomonadota; class Gammaproteobacteria; order Enterobacterales; family Pectobacteriaceae; genus Pectobacterium; species Pectobacterium actinidiae. The sequence continues at coordinate 323,192 of NZ_JRMH01000002.1, read as the reverse complement.
TGGTATAAATACCGGTTGGGATATCTTCGATCAGATGTGCGCTGGCATCGCCTTTGATGATCGCTTGCGCAGCGAGGCGACCCTGATCGTATGCCGCCGATGCCAGGCTAGGATAACCAATAACATCACCGATGGCATAAATATGCGCTAGCGCCGTCTGGTACATGCTGTTGACCTTGAGCTGCCCACGGCTATCGGTGCTCAGGCCGATATTTTCCAGCCCCAGCGTTTCCGTGTTCCCTGTGCGCCCGTTGGCATAGAGCAGGCAGTCCGCCTTCATCTTTTTTCCTGATTTCAGGTTGACGATAACGCCGTCAGACAGCCCTTCAATACTCTCGAATTCTTCGTTGTGGCGAATCACCACGCCGTTGTTCCAGAAATGGTAGGACAGTGCATCCGACATTTCCTGATCGAGAAAGGCCAGCAGCCTGTCGCGGGTGTTGACTAAATCGACCTTAACGCTCAAACCGCGAAAGATAGAGGCATATTCGCAGCCGATAACGCCCGCACCATAGATGATGACGTGCTGGGGTTCGTGGTCGAGTTGCAGTATGGAGTCGCTATCGTAAATGCGTGGATGGTCGAAATCGACGTCTGCCGGATGATACGGACGTGAACCGGTCGCGATAATGATATTCGCGGCGGTCAGCGTTTCATGGGTATTGTCTGGGTAGTGAACGGCAATCGTGTGTGCATCAATGAAGCTGGCCTCTCCGGAGAACAACTCGCACTGATTACGCTCATAAAATCCTTGTCGCATACGAGTTTGCTGACCAATGACGCTGTCGGCATGGCGCAGGATATCGGAAAATGAGGAGCGAATAATGCGGGAGTTGTCACTGTAGAGGGGGTTTTGATTGAACTCGATAATACGGCTGACGGCGTGGCGGAGGGCTTTGGAAGGAATCGTACCCCAGTGGGTACAGCCGCCGCCGACATTGTAGTGACGTTCAATCACCGCAATTTTGGCTCCGTGCTTGGCCAATCCCATTGCGGCACCTTCACCGCCCGGACCGGAACCAATAACGATGGCATCGTAATCGAATTGATGTTGTAGAGTCATGGTAGGTTAAACCTGTTTTTATACAAATTAATAACGTGGCCTTAACATCGCGCATTGTAACATCGACTGCGGCAGAACCCAATCATCCCTGCCTTTACTATGGAAACAGATTCTCACATTCTTAATATGGCAAACTTTGTCTCATTCTGCGGACAATAAAGTTTGCTATAGTGCCCCTCTGGAAAGGGGAGTAGATCATTTGGGCAGCATAATGGGTGTCAGAGCACAACAAAAAGAACGGACTCGTCGTTCCCTTATTGAGGCTGCATTTAGCCAGTTAAGCGCTGAGCGCAGTTTTGCCAGCCTGAGCCTGCGTGAAGTCGCTCGCGAAGCGGGTATCGCGCCGACGTCTTTCTATCGTCACTTTCGTGACGTGGATGAGCTGGGGCTGACAATGGTTGACGAAAGCGGGCTGATGTTGCGCCAGTTAATGCGACAGGCTCGGCAACGTATTGCCAAAACGGGTAGCGTAATCAGGACGTCGGTTTCCACCTTCATGGAATTTATCGGCAATAATCCTAATGCGTTCCGGCTGTTACTACGTGAGCGCTCAGGTACGTCCGCGGCGTTTCGTGCGGCGGTCGCGCGGGAAATTCAGCATTTTATCGCTGAATTGGCGGATTATCTTGAGGTGGAAAACCATATTCCCCGTAGTTTCGCGGAAGCGCAGTCGGAAGCGATGGTGACCATTGTTTTCAGCGCGGGGGCAGAAGCGTTGGATGTTTCCCTGGAACAGCGTAAACAGCTAGAAGAACGGCTAGTACTCCAACTGCGGATGATCGCCAAAGGCGCTTATTATTGGTACAGGAAAGAACACGATAGTAGCTTTACCGTGCCATAAATCCTCTATAACCAAAAACATGAAAAGGGAGAAACCATGACAGACAAACCTCATCAAGAAAAAGGTACGCTGGTGCTGGCGTTGATTGCGGGCTTATCCGTAAACGGCGCATTCGCCGCTCTGTTCAGCAGCATTGTTCCGTTCTCGATTTTTCCCCTGATTGCGCTGGTATTGTCCATTTACTGCCTGCATCAACGCTATTTGAACCACAGTATGCCAGAAGGTATTCCGATGCTGGCAGCGGCCAGTTTTCTGCTGGGATTACTGATTTACAGCGCCATCGTGCGCGTTGAATATCCTGCCATTGGATCGAACTTTATTCCTTCAATCCTGTGCGTGGTATTGGTTTTCTGGATTGGCCTGAAGCTGCGTCGCAGAAAAGAAACGGATTCCGTATCCGCAGAAGAGAGTGAGACGCTGTAGCGGAGATGCTGGCGGGGTCACCCGCCAGTTGATATGCGGTTACTGACGCTTTTCCAACAGCACGCCACACTCCATATGGTGGGTGTAAGGGAATTGGTCGAACAGCGCCAGACGGCGAATGTCGTGGGTTTCTGAGAGTGTTTGCAGGTTGTTGCTCAGCGTTTCCGGGTTGCAGGAAATATAAAGAATACGCGGATACGCCTGCACCAGTTTCACCGTTTCGTCATCCAGCCCGCTGCGCGGCGGGTCAACAAAAATGGTCTCGCACTGGTAGCTTGTCAGATCGATACCCTGTAAGCGGTTAAACTGACGCACGCCCTGCATGGCCTGCGTAAATTCTTCTGCCGCCATGCGGATAATCTGCACATTCTCTATCTGGTTTGCGGCGATATTATATTGTGCCGCTGCGACGGATGGCTTGGCGATTTCTGTTGCCAGCACGCGTTCGAAATTTTTTGCCAGCGCGAGTGAAAAATTGCCGTTCCCACAATACAGCTCTAGCAAATCCCCTGTTGATCCCGCTGTCGCATCCAACGCCCACTCCAGCATCTGAATATTTATAGCCGCATTCGGCTGCGTGAAGCTGTTTTCTACCTGTCGGTAAATCATATCCCGACCGGCAACCGGCAGACATTCATCGACATAATCGCGATCGAGGCAGATTTTGGTTTTCGTCGCCCGCCCGATCAACTGTAGACGGAACCCCTGCGCCGTCAGGCTATCGCGCAGCGCGCGTGCCTGTTCCTGCCATTCCTCATCCAGTGCGCGGTGATACAGCAGCGAAACGATCACTTCGCCGCTCATGGTCGACAGATAATCTATCTGGAACAGTTTACGGCGCAGAATGGGATCAGGCTGAATGGCGGCAAGCAGTTCCGGCATCAGGCGGTTGATTAACTCGCTGGCAGCCGGAAACCGATCGACCCGAATGCGCTGTTTGGTTTGCTGGTCAAACATGATGTGATAAAGCTCATCACCCTCGTGCCAGATACGGAATTCGGCACGCATCCGATAGTGGCTGACGGGAGAACGGAAGACGACAGGCTCCGGTGCATTGAAAGGTGCCATCATTCCACGTAGACGCTCGGTTTTCTCTGCAAGTTGGTCGTCGTATTGTTCGATAGGCAGGATTTCTGGCGTCATGGTTTTCTCGTCTGAACAGCGTCTAAAAGGGTGTTATTGGCCGGGAATTGTAGGGAATCCGGCCAGGAAGTCCAGTTTTGTTACGTTATTATCCTGTAGTGAGATAGAAGTCTAGACTTCCGTAATGTGCGATTGTAGGATGAGCGTCCGGCCTTGTATCACAAGTCAAAAGGGAATCCAGTGTAAATCTGGAGCTGACGCGCAGCGGTAAGGAAAGCCCCGGCGATAGCATTTTATGCAGACACTGTCTTTTATAGATGGGAAGTCATCGCTTTCGTTGTATCCCTTACCGCTGTTGACGGTTTGTGGTAACAACGGCATCCAAGCCCGAAGACCTGCCGGAATACGTCGCAATTGGTTCTGCATATCGCGTGCTATTAACAGAACCTGCGGCATCCTTATTATTTCTCGGATGCTTTAAACAATGATTAAAAAAATTTCGCTGCTGACGGCGCTTTCCGTCACGGCATTTTCTGGCTGGGCGCAGGAAAATAGTTCATCTCCAAATTCTTCATCGGAAAAAAATACCGATGACATAGTGGTAACCGCAAACCGTTTCGCACAGCCGGTTTCTTCGGTGTTGGCGGCAAACAGTATTGTAACTCGGGCTGATATTGACCGCTGGCAGGCAAAGTCACTTAATGATGTGATGCGTCGCTTGCCGGGTGTGGATATTGCTGAGAATGGAGGCAGAGGACAGCTTGGATCCGTGTTTATCCGTGGTGGAAGTGCTAGCCATGTATTGGTACTGATTGATGGCGTTCGTTTGGCATCTTCTGGCGTAACAGGTAGTGTTGATTTTAGCCAGATACCTATGTCGTTGGTGCAGCGTATTGAATATATCCGCGGTCCTCGTTCAGCCGTTTATGGTTCTGATGCTATCGGCGGGGTTATTAATATTATTACCGAACGTGCCCAGGATGGGGGAGTGCTAAATGCTGGTTACGGCTCACATGCTTATCAAAATTATGATGGGTCAGTACGCGGCCATGTGAGTGACAATACTGTAGTAAGTGTTGCAGGAAGCTATGAAGCGACTCATGGATATAATGTTTATCCTTCCTCGTCTTTACCGATTGACAGAGATAATGATGGTTATCGCAGTAAATCTTTTTGGGGAGCGTTGGAACAGCGCTTTTCTGAAAATACTTCCGGCTTTTTCCGTGCTTATGGATATGACAACAATACGGATTATGACGCCGTTTTTAGCGGTAGCAGTGATAAGCGCTATTTGAATACTCGAAATTATGATGCGGGGCTGAAATTCAACGAAGGTATATATTCCAGCCAATTAATAGCTAGCTACCAAACCTATGATGATCTGAATTTTAACGATGCTACCGGAAAATATAACGGAACCATTACGCAAATTGAGCAACGTAACCTGCAATGGGGTAATGTCTTCAGTGTTGGAAATGGTAGCTTAAGTCTGGGGGCGGATTGGCGCAATGAACGCGCTGAAGCGGGGGGAATGTCCGCGTACACTAGTGCTCAGAGCCGCGATAATACAGGGGTATACCTGACTACCCAGCAACAATTTGGCTCTGTTACGTTAGAGGGAGCTGTTCGTGGTGATGATAATCAACAGTATGGCCGGCATGGTACATGGCAAACCGGAGTTGCGTGGGAGTTTGTTGAAGGTTACCGGATTGTAGGTTCTTACGGTACGGCATTTAAAGCGCCAACATTTGACAAGATATATGACACGGCATACTCGCAGGGCAATCCCAATTTATCGCCTGAAGAAAGTAAGCAGTGGGAAATTGGCGTGGAAGGCTTAAGTGGTCCAGTAAACTGGCGAGTTTCCGGTTACCGTAATGAAGTTGATAATTTAATCAACTATCGTTCGATTACTCCGATGCTGGGTACATACGATAATATTGGCAAAGCGGTAATGACCGGGGCTGAGTTTACTGCTGCCTACGATACATGGTGGTTGTCGCATCAGGTGACTCTGGAATATTTGGATGCCAAGGATAAAACGGCAGATAAAGCTTTAGCTCGTCGTGCGCATAAAAAAGCGAAGTATGAACTTTCTACGACCTTGGAAAATAATGTAAATGTGTCGTTGACATGGCTTTACCAAGGCGCTCGTTCCGATACTAATTTCGATGTTTTCCCCGCTCAGCCTGTTAAGCTCGGCGGGTATAGTACTTGGGATTTCGCAGCCTCATATCCGATCACCTCTCATCTGACAGTTCGTGGTAGAATCGCCAACCTGTTTGATAAAGATTATGAGACGGCATATGGCTACCGCACGGCAGGGCGAGAATACTATCTCACCGGAAGCTATACCTTCTAACCTGCCATCCCGTCCTACTGTATTGGTTTTCGATTCCGGCGTAGGCGGGCTGTCTGTTTATGATGAGATCCGGCAACTTCTGCCGGATCTCCACTATATATACGCATTCGATAATGAAGCGTTTCCCTATGGTGAGAAATCACAGCAGTTTATTATCGAGCGCGTGGTTGAGATTGTTAGCGCAGTCCAACAACGTCATCAGCTCGCATTGGTTGTGATTGCTTGCAATACGGCAAGCACGATTTCCCTTCCTGCGTTACGCGAGCGCTTTACTTTCCCTGTCGTCGGTGTTGTCCCGGCGGTTAAACCAGCGGCTAAGCTGACACGCAACGGTGTTGTTGGTCTATTGGCGACGCGCGCAACGGTCCAACGCCCCTATACGCACGAACTGATTGCCCGTTTTGCGACGGATTGCCAGATTTTGTCATTGGGATCGTCAGAACTGGTCGAGTTAGCAGAAGCGAAATTGCAGGGTGAGACGATCTCTATTTCCGAATTGCAAAAAATTCTGCGCCCTTGGCTGCGTTTACCGGAACCGCCAGATACGGTCGTGCTCGGGTGTACGCATTTTCCATTATTAGCAGAAGAACTGAAAATGGCCTTGCCAGATGGTACACGTCTTGTAGATTCGGGGGCGGCTATAGCCAAAAGAACCGCATGGCTGATTGCTAATCTGGATAATCCTCCACTTTCGACGGATAACAATCTGGTTTATTGCCTGACGATTACGCCTAAAGTCGCTACGCTGTGGCCAATATTGCAGCGTTATGGCTTCGATTCGCTGGAAAAATTGCCACTTTAATCGCTTTGTGGGTGAATAGTAGACAAACGATAATTATTTTGCATTTAGCACTTGTCAGCCGCCGAGAAGTCCTATAATGCGCCTCCACTGACACGGCAACAGCGACACGCGTTGTGGTGACAGGAAAAAGATTTACAAAGCGTCAGTAATGACTTGACTTTAAAGCGGATTAGCATAGTATATGCAGCCCGCGCCACCGATGAAGTGGCACTGCTCTTTAACAATATAATCAGACAATCTGTGTGGGCACTCACAAGACCGTATCTTACGATATAAAAGTCTTGAAGAGTGAACAACAGTAAATTCATTACGAATAAACAGTTTTAATTCTTTGAGCATCGCTGACGAGTTCAGCAAATCAAACAAATCTTAAATTGAAGAGTTTGATCATGGCTCAGATTGAACGCTGGCGGCAGGCCTAACACATGCAAGTCGAGCGGTAGCACAGGAGAGCTTGCTCTCTGGGTGACGAGCGGCGGACGGGTGAGTAATGTCTGGGAAACTGCCTGATGGCGGGGGATAACTACTGGAAACGGTAGCTAATACCGCATAATGTCTTCGGACCAAAGAGGGGGACCTTCGGGCCTCTTGCCATCAGATGTGCCCAGATGGGATTAGCTAGTAGGTGAGGTAATGGCTCACCTAGGCGACGATCCCTAGCTGGTCTGAGAGGATGACCAGCCACACTGGAACTGAGACACGGTCCAGACTCCTACGGGAGGCAGCAGTGGGGAATATTGCACAATGGGCGCAAGCCTGATGCAGCCATGCCGCGTGTGTGAAGAAGGCCTTCGGGTTGTAAAGCACTTTCAGCGGGGAGGAAGGCGGTGAGGTTAATAACCTCATCGATTGACGTTACCCGCAGAAGAAGCACCGGCTAACTCCGTGCCAGCAGCCGCGGTAATACGGAGGGTGCAAGCGTTAATCGGAATGACTGGGCGTAAAGCGCACGCAGGCGGTCTGTTAAGTTGGATGTGAAATCCCCGGGCTTAACCTGGGAACTGCATTCAAAACTGACAGGCTAGAGTCTTGTAGAGGGGGGTAGAATTCCAGGTGTAGCGGTGAAATGCGTAGAGATCTGGAGGAATACCGGTGGCGAAGGCGGCCCCCTGGACAAAGACTGACGCTCAGGTGCGAAAGCGTGGGGAGCAAACAGGATTAGATACCCTGGTAGTCCACGCTGTAAACGATGTCGATTTGGAGGTTGTGCCCTTGAGGGTGGCTTCCGGAGCTAACGCGTTAAATCGACCGCCTGGGGAGTACGGCCGCAAGGTTAAAACTCAAATGAATTGACGGGGGCCCGCACAAGCGGTGGAGCATGTGGTTTAATTCGATGCAACGCGAAGAACCTTACCTACTCTTGACATCCACAGAATTGGTAGAGATACCTTAGTGCCTTCGGGAACTGTGAGACAGGTGCTGCATGGCTGTCGTCAGCTCGTGTTGTGAAATGTTGGGTTAAGTCCCGCAACGAGCGCAACCCTTATCCTTTGTTGCCAGCGATTGGTCGGGAACTCAAAGGAGACTGCCGGTGATAAACCGGAGAAGGTGGGGATGACGTCAAGTCATCATGGCCCTTACGAGTAGGGCTACACACGTGCTACAATGGCGTATACAAAGAGAAGCGACCTCGCGAGAGCAAGCGGACCTCATAAAGTACGTCGTAGTCCGGATTGGAGTCTGCAACTCGACTCCATGAAGTCGGAATCGCTAGTAATCGTAGATCAGAATGCTACGGTGAATACGTTCCCGGGCCTTGTACACACCGCCCGTCACACCATGGGAGTGGGTTGCAAAAGAAGTAGGTAGCTTAACCTTCGGGAGGGCGCTTACCACTTTGTGATTCATGACTGGGGTGAAGTCGTAACAAGGTAACCGTAGGGGAACCTGCGGTTGGATCACCTCCTTACCAAGAAGATGTGTGTTAGTGAAGTGCTCACACAGATTGTCTGATGAAAATACTGAGCAAGCGCACCTGTTGATGCGATGAGTGTAAACTCATGCTGACGCGATAGTGCCGGATTTCTGATTCGGTACGGATTTTTCGTGTCCCCATCGTCTAGAGGCCTAGGACACTGCCCTTTCACGGCTGTAACAGGGGGTTTCGAAATCCCCTTGGGGACGCCAATCCGATAATGAGTGAAAGACATTATCATGAATATCTTAAAGATGATTCTTCGGAGTCATGTTTACGATATTGCTCTTTAACAATCTGGAACAAGCTGAAAATTGAAACATGACAGCTGAACATACTGACACACAGTAATGTGGTGTGAGTGATGCGTCAGTCTGTCAATGAGTCTCTCAAATAATCGCAGCGCGATAGTGTCTTTCAAGACACCTTCGGGTTGTGAGGTTAAGCGACTAAGCGTACACGGTGGATGCCTAGGCAGTCAGAGGCGATGAAGGGCGTGCTAATCTGCGATAAGCGTCGGTAAGCTGATATGAAGCGTTATACCCGACGATACCCGAATGGGGAAACCCAGTGTGTTTCGACACACTATCATGACATGAATCCATAGTGTCATGAGGCGAACCGGGGGAACTGAAACATCTCAGTACCCCCGAGGAAAAGAAATCAACCGAGATTCCCCCAGTAGCGGCGAGCGAACGGGGAGGAGCCCAGAACCTGAATCAGTTTGTGTGTTAGTGGAAGCGTCTGGAAAGTCGCACAGTAAAGGGTGATAGTCCCGTACACAAAAATGCACAGGCTGTGAGTTCGATGAGTAGGGCGGGACACGTGACATCCTGTCTGAATATGGGGGACCATCCTCCAAGGCTAAATACTCCTGACTGACCGATAGTGAACCAGTACCGTGAGGGAAAGGCGAAAAGAACCCCCGGCGAGGGGAGTGAAATAGAACCTGAACCGTGTACGTACAAGCAGTGGGAGCCTACTTGTTAGGTGACTGCGTACCTTTTGTATAAATGGGTCAGCGACTTATATTCTGTAGCAAGGTTACCGTTTAGGGGAGGCCACAGGGAAACCGAGTCTTAACTGGGCGTTAAGTTGCAGGGTATAGACCCGAAACCCGGTGATCTAGCCATGGGCAGGTTGAAGGTTGGGTAACACTAACTGGAGGACCCGAACCGACTAATGTTGAAAAATTAGCGGATGACTTGTGGCTGGGGGTGAAAGGCCAATCAAACCGGGAGATAGCTGGTTCTCCCCGAAAGCTATTTAGGTAGCGCCTCGTGAACTCATCTTCGGGGTAGAGCACTGTTTCGGCTAGGGGGTCATCCCGACTTACCAACCCGATGCAAACTACGAATACCGAAGAATGTTATCACGGGAGACACACGGCGGGTGCTAACGTTCGTCGTGAAGAGGGAAACAACCCAGACCGCCAGCTAAGGTCCCAAAGTCATGGTTAAGTGGGAAACGATGTGGGAAGGCATAGACAGCCAGGATGTTGGCTTAGAAGCAGCCATCATTTAAAGAAAGCGTAATAGCTCACTGGTCGAGTCGGCCTGCGCGGAAGATGTAACGGGGCTAAACCATGCACCGAAGCTGCGGGCAGCGACACTTAGGTGTTGTTGGGTAGGGGAGCGTTCTGTAAGCCGTCGAAGGTGGTCTGTGAGGGCTGCTGGAGGTATCAGAAGTGCGAATGCTGACATAAGTAACGATAATGCGGGTGAAAAACCCGCCACGCCGGAAGACCAAGGGTTCCTGTCCAACGTTAATCGGGGCAGGGTGAGTCGACCCCTAAGGCGAGGCTGAAAAGCGTAGTCGATGGGAAACAGGTTAATATTCCTGTACTCGGTGTTACTGCGAAGGGGGGACGGAGAAAGCTAGGTTATCCGGGCGACGGTTGTCCCGGTTTAAGCGTGAAGGTGGATGACTTTGGTAAATCCGGGTCATTGTTAACACTGAGGCGTGATGACGAGTCACTACGGTGATGAAGTAACCAATGCTACGCTTCCAGGAAAAGCCTCTAAGCTCCAGGTAACATCAAATCGTACCCCAAACCGACACAGGTGGTCAGGTAGAGAATACTCAGGCGCTTGAGAGAACTCGGGTGAAGGAACTAGGCAAAATGGTGCCGTAACTTCGGGAGAAGGCACGCTGGTGTGTAGGTGAAGTCCCTTGCGGATGGAGCTGAAACCAGTCGAAGATACCAGCTGGCTGCAACTGTTTAATAAAAACACAGCACTGTGCAAACACGAAAGTGGACGTATACGGTGTGACGCCTGCCCGGTGCCGGAAGGTTAATTGATGGGGTCAGCCGCAAGGCGAAGCTCTTGATCGAAGCCCCGGTAAACGGCGGCCGTAACTATAACGGTCCTAAGGTAGCGAAATTCCTTGTCGGGTAAGTTCCGACCTGCACGAATGGCGTAATGATGGCCAGGCTGTCTCCACCCGAGACTCAGTGAAATTGAACTCGCTGTGAAGATGCAGTGTACCCGCGGCAAGACGGAAAGACCCCGTGAACCTTTACTATAGCTTGACACTGAACCTTGAGCCTTGATGTGTAGGATAGGTGGGAGGCTTTGAAGTGTGGACGCCAGTCTGCATGGAGCCAACCTTGAAATACCACCCTTTAATGTTTGATGTTCTAACGTGGACCCGTAATCCGGGTTGCGGACAGTGTCTGGTGGGTAGTTTGACTGGGGCGGTCTCCTCCCAAAGCGTAACGGAGGAGCACGAAGGTTAGCTAATCCTGGTCGGACATCAGGAGGTTAGTGCAAAGGCATAAGCTAGCTTGACTGCGAGAGTGACAGCTCGAGCAGGTGCGAAAGCAGGTCTTAGTGATCCGGTGGTTCTGAATGGAAGGGCCATCGCTCAACGGATAAAAGGTACTCCGGGGATAACAGGCTGATACCGCCCAAGAGTTCATATCGACGGCGGTGTTTGGCACCTCGATGTCGGCTCATCACATCCTGGGGCTGAAGTAGGTCCCAAGGGTATGGCTGTTCGCCATTTAAAGTGGTACGCGAGCTGGGTTTAGAACGTCGTGAGACAGTTCGGTCCCTATCTGCCGTGGGCGTTGGAAGATTGAGAGGGGTTGCTCCTAGTACGAGAGGACCGGAGTGAACGCACCACTGGTGTACGGGTTGTGATGCCAATTGCATTGCCCGGTAGCTAAGTGCGGAAGAGATAACCGCTGAAAGCATCTAAGCGGGAAACTTGCCTCGAGATGAGTCTTCCCTGGACACTTGATGTCCCTGAAGGGCCGTTGAAGACGACGACGTAGATAGGCTGGGTGTGTAAGCGTAGCGATACGTTGAGCTGACCAGTACTAATGACCCGAGAGGCTTAACCTTACAACACCGAAGGTGTTTTGTGGGTGACTCATAAAAAACGATACTCAGCTTGTTCTAGGATTGGTTCTGGTGGTTATGTGACACAAAAAAGTGAGACATGACGGTTGGAATGAAACAGAATTTGCCTGGCGGCGATAGCGCGGTGGTCCCACCTGACCCCATGCCGAACTCAGAAGTGAAACGCCGTAGCGCCGATGGTAGTGTGGGGCTTCCCCATGTGAGAGTAGGGAACTGCCAGGCATCAAATTAAGCAGTAAGCCGGAGCAATCCGGTGGTTGTAGAGAAATTCGGTGGAGCGGTAGTTCAGTTGGTTAGAATACCTGCCTGTCACGCAGGGGGTCGCGGGTTCGAGCCCCGTCCGTTCCGCCACTTATTAAAAATTATGCCTGCTAATTTTAGCAGGCATAATGTTAAGCGTAATTTAGGGGCGTAGTTCAATTGGTAGAGCACCGGTCTCCAAAACCGGGTGTTGGGAGTTCGAGTCTCTCCGCCCCTGCCAGATAAAACCCTTCACGTTATCGTGAAGGGTTTTTTTTGATCTGTACTTTATGCCCGATCCTGCCTTGTATCCCTTTTCTTGATTTCCTCGTTATCTCCCTTCTCTGAATATCTAATTACTCTAATCTATTGTTATTTAAAGAATAAAAATCATTAATGTTCTGCTGACAGATCGTGCTTATTTAGCTGTAAATATGTACAAAATCACCGTAATACCAGGTTGTGAACTTGCTCATCTACCTTGTTCGATATTTGAACTAAAACTATCTACAACCTGAGTGAGCGGTAAATCGTTTTCAGAACGATCCTTCAGGTCGCATTCACTTGTTAGTGATACCTGCCAACATCACATCGGTAGCGCTATAGCAGAAATTCGTAGCGCTCTGTTGTACCTGAAATCTGACTAAGTAGCTGTAAGACTACACAGAAGGAGTTTAAGTATGTACAGACATTTATTGGTAGCTGTTGCTGTAAGCGCTGTGTTATGTGGTGCCGTACAGGCAAAACCCTTAACTGTTGGTTTTTCCCAGATTGGTTCAGAATCAGGATGGCGTTCTGCGGAAACTAAAGTATCAAAGCAGGAAGCCGAGAAGCGTGGAATAACATTAAAAATAGCTGATGCTCAGCAGAAGCAGGAAAATCAGATTAAGGCTGTGCGCTCGTTCATCGCTCAGGGTGTCGATGCCATATTTATTGCGCCAGTCGTCGCAACAGGTTGGGCTCCAGTCTTACAGGAAGCTAAAGAAGCAAAAATCCCAGTGTTCCTACTTGATAGAACGATTGAGGTTAGCGATCCATCGTTGTACACCGCTGCTATCGCTTCTGATAGCGTCTATGAAGGGAAAGTGGCAGGGGAGTGGCTTGTGAAAGAGGCCGCTGGCAAGCCTTGTAATGTTGTTGAATTACAGGGAACGGTTGGGGCTAGCGTCGCGATAAACCGGAAGAAAGGATTTGCTGAAGGTATAGCTTCAGATCCACAGGTAAAAATTATTCGTTCACAGTCGGGAGACTTTACTCGCAGTAAGGGTAAAGAGGTCATGGAAAGCTTTATTAAAGCTGAGCAGAACGGAAAGAATATCTGTGCGGTTTATGCACATAATGATGACATGGCTATAGGCGCTATTCAGGCAATTAAAGAAGCTGGTCTGAAACCTGGTTCACAAATAAAAGTTGTGTCGATTGATGGTGTTCCCGATATTTTCAAAGCCATGATGAATGGCGAAGCTAATGCCACTGTTGAATTAACACCTAATATGGCTGGGCCTGCTTTTGATGCTTTATTAGCGATGAAGAAGGATGGGAAACAGCCTGAGAAATTCATTCAAACCGAATCACGTTTATTACTGCCTGACACGGCAAAACAGGAATATGAAACCAAGAAAGACCTTGGTTATTGATATTTATATTGTGGATGTATCATTGATATAAATTTTGCTAAATGCCTAGCAGAAATATGAATATGGGAAAGTGGGCTTGCTATGTTTTCTGTACCGTTAAATTACGAGACAGTGAATATTGCCAGCCTACTTACCATAATATTACGCAGGTGTGACGTAGCCTTGTTAAGTTGTCGCATAGGTGATGCTGATGGAAACGACACGGTTGTTAGATATTCGGGGTATGAGCGTTGAGTTTCCGGGGGTAAAAGCATTAGATCAAGTGGACTTCACGCTTAATCGTGGCGAAATAGTGGCGCTATTAGGAGAGAACGGTGCAGGGAAATCAACGTTAATTAAGGCGTTGACTGGCGTTTACCATCGTTCAACTGGTGAAATTATCCTCGATGGTATCGCGATTAATCCTGTCAATACGGCCCATGCTCAGTCATTGGGTATTGGTACGGTCTATCAGGAGGTCAATCTATTACCGAATCTTTCCGTTGCGGCAAATCTATTTATTGGCCGTGAACCCACACGCTGGGGCATCGTGGATCAACATAAAATCCAGCTTCAGGCCAAAGCGATTTTATTGAATTATGGACTGATGATCGATGTTAGCCATCCGCTTGGTAATTACTCCATCGCAGTTCAGCAAATTGTAGCTATTGCCAGAGCTATCGATCTTTCCGCTAAAGTTTTAATTCTTGATGAACCTACCGCAAGTCTTGATGCAAAAGAAGTCGATATGCTGCTGGATATATTGCGGAAATTGCGCGATCGCGGAATCGGAATGATATTTGTGACGCACTTTCTGGATCAGGTTTACCGCATTAGTGACAGAATTACCGTTTTACGTAATGGACGGCTAGTTGGAACATTGCCTGCCGAAGAATTACCACGTATTGAATTAGTCCAAATGATGCTGGGGCACAGTTTTGATGAAACCTTACTGAAACGTGGTGAGCACAGTGATTTTTCGGGTAAACCCATTGTGCAATTTAAACACTATGGCCGACGTGGTTCGATTAATGACTTTGAACTTTCCGTGCGTCCGGGAGAGATTGTTGGCCTTGCTGGTTTACTGGGTTCCGGCAGAACAGAAACAGCTCAGCTGATATTTGGCATCACCGTGCCTGATGCCGGTGAAGCTTGGGTTGATGACAGACAAGTAAACATCCGTACGCCGCGTGCGGCAGGAAAGCTGGGTTTTGGCTATTGTCCAGAGGACCGCAAGACTGACGGCATTGTCGGCGCAGCAACGGTACGAGAGAACATCATTTTGGCGCTTCAGGCGCAGCGTGGCTGGCTGAAGCCCATTTCCTTACGTGAGCAAACCCGTATCGCTGAAAAATTTATCAGCCTATTAGGGATTCGTACGCCTAGTCCAGAGCAGGAAATTCAGTATCTATCGGGAGGGAATCAGCAAAAAGTATTGCTATCGCGCTGGCTGGCAACAGAACCACGTTTTTTGATTCTGGATGAGCCAACGCGAGGAATTGATGTTGGTGCGCATGCTGAAATCATTCGTCTGATCGAAAAACTGTGTGAGCAGGGGATGGCCTTACTCGTGATTTCTTCTGAATTGGAAGAGCTGACTGGTTACGCGGATCGCATCATTGTACTGCGTGACAGGCAGCACGTTGCGCATCTCGAACATAATGAGATCTCGGTTGCCGCAGTGATGCAGGCAATTGCAGTACAAACGGGAGCAGATGATGACAGACAATAACGTCAAACCTGCCAAAAAAGTCCGCCTAACGTTCACGAAAGGGATGCCACAGCTTCTGGCGCTGGTTGCCATCTTGTTGATTGATAGCATGGTCGCGCCTAATTTCTTCTCCCTCCACATTCAGGATGGGCGCTTGTTCGGTAGTCTTATCGACATCCTTAACCGCGGTGCGCCCGTTGCGCTGCTGGCATTAGGGATGACGCTGGTGATTGCAACTGGCGGTATCGACTTATCGGTGGGCGCAGTTATGGCGATTGCTGGAGCGACGGCCGCAACACTGACCGCTGCTGGTCATCCACTGCCTTCTGTACTGCTGACTGCGCTATTGGTTGGTGCCCTATGTGGGCTGTGGAATGGTTTTCTGGTTGCGGTGTTACAGATTCAGCCGATTGTTGCGACGTTAATGCTGATGGTTGCCGGGCGAGGCATTGCTCAGTTGATTACCGAAGGTCAAATTATCACGTTTGATAACGCTGGGTTGGCTAAGTTGGGCAGCGGAACCCTGTTCTATCTACCCATGCCAGTGATTATTGCCTGCGTAGTGCTGCTGGTGCTGTGGGTTCTGACGCGTAAAACGGCGCTTGGGCTGTTTATTGAATCTGTCGGTATTAATCTGCGATCGGCTCGCAACGCTGGCGTGAGTACGAAGCTGGTATTAGTCGCGGCTTATGTCATATGCGGCGTGTGTGCTGCCGTAGCGGGCGTTATCGTCACGGCAGATATCCGTGGTGCGGATGCGAATAATGCAGGGCTCTGGCTGGAATTAGACGCGATTCTGGCTGTCGTTATCGGTGGCGGTTCGCTACTCGGTGGCCGCTTTAATTTACTGCTCTCTGTCGTCGGTGCCTTGATTATTCAGAGTATGAATACTGGCATCCTGCTGTCGGGCTATCGGCCGGAATTCAACCTGGTTCTGAAGGCACTCGTCGTTCTGCTGGTTTTGGTTATGCAATCTCCGCGTATTTCGCTGCATCACCTGTTCAGGAGGAAAACATAATGTTGAAACGCCACTTCCCCCTGTTGATGACGGTTCTGGTATTCATTGCTGGCTATTTATTTTGTCTTAGCCAGTTTCCCGGTTTTGCTTCAACGCGCGTTTTCTTTGACTTACTGACGGATAACGCCTTTTTGGGGATCGTGGCGGTTGGGATGACGTTTGTCATCCTGTCTGGTGGGATCGATCTCTCTGTGGGGTCAGTGATTGCGTTTACGGGTGTGTTACTGGCCAAATTGATCGGTACGTATGGCATTGATCCTTTCTTTGCGTTCGCAATAGCGCTGGTGATGGGGGCGATGTTTGGCGGGTTGATGGGATGGATTATCGATACGCTGAAATTGCCTGCCTTTATTATCACTCTGGCAGGTATGTTCTTTGTCCGAGGAATGAGCTTTATCGTCTCACAGGAGTCGATTCCAATCGATCATCCGGTCTATAACCAATTGGCGGGTTTAGCATGGCGCATACCGGACGGGGGGCGATTTACCTTTCTGGCGCTGGTTATGTTGATTGTGGTACTGCTGGGGATCGTGATGGCGCATCGTACCCGTTTCGGTAACCGTGTTTATGCGATTGGTGGTAACAGCTATTCTGCAGAATTGATGGGGGTGCCCGTCAGGCGGACGACGATTCATATCTACATGCTTTCCAGTACGCTAGCGGTGCTGTCAGGTATTGTTTTTTCGCTCTATACCTCGGCGGGTTATGCCCTGGCGGCAAGCGGTGTGGAATTGGACGCCATCGCTGCCGTTGTCATCGGTGGTACGCTACTGACCGGCGGTGTGGGAACGGTATTAGGAACGCTGTTTGGCGTACTGATTCAGGGCCTGATTCAGACGTATATCACGTTCGACGGCACTTTGAGCTCATGGTGGACAAAAATCGTCATTGGCTTCCTGCTGTTTGCTTTCATTGGGTTACAGAAGGCGTTAAGCACATTCTGGTTAACCAGGCGTGCTTAAGTCAGATGTGAGCAAAAATAGGTCATGAATGAATCAGAATAGGCGTTTTCAGCAATTGACGAATCATCGTTTGCTGATCGCTGTTTTGTAACCAAACGGCATAAAACGGGCGCACGACAGGCTGACTGTCACCGACTATTCGCAGATTGGAATAGGTTTGTAACCAATGGCTGGGTAAAAATGCACAGCCACCCGTTGTTTCAAGCAGTTGGCGGGTCAAATGGGCTGATGTTGTGGTCAAAACGGGAAGCTGATCGCTGGCTAATAGGCGATGTTCCTGCTGATGAAAGTCTGCGCCCCACTCTAATTTTATATAAGGCAGTTCCTGTCCGGGTGGGTGTGCTTCTGCTGCAAACAGCGAAAGGGAGAAATTGCCCAGCAGCTGGCTCGCCAACTCTTCCATTTTGGGTTGCTCGGTCGTAATCAATAGATCCAACTGACGTTCATGGAGCTGTTTTACCAGCGAATGACGTAAGGCAATTCGCGCTTCTAGCTGGAGCAGTGGGCGCTGTTGATACAGCGATTGTAGCCAGGGGGTCAGATAGGCTTCCCAGAGCGACGCGGTTGCTCCTACAGAAAGCAGGCTGTGTTGCTGCGAGCGTGCGACCTCTTTTTTAGCGATCTGCCAGGTACCGATAAGGCTTTCAGCATAGGGCAGAAGCCGTTCGCCAGCGGGCGTCAGGCGTATATTGTTTCGATGGCGCGTGAACAGGTTGGCACCTAGCTGTGTCTCTAACTGGCGAATCCGAAAACTCACTGCTGACTGCGTGAGATACAGGGATTCGGCGGCACGGCCAAAGTGTCTTGTCCTGCTGACTTCCAGAAAGGTTTTTAGTAATTCGGTATCCACGCCCATCTCCAAAAAAATTTTGTCGTAATGATTTAAATGTTTTGTTTTACACAATGTCAAGCCTATCTAATACTCCGCGCCATAAACAACACGACCATAGAAGAATTAGGAGCGTGTAAGATGGCAGAAAGCTTCTCTACCACTAATCGTTTTTTTGATAACAAGTTCTACCCGCGTGGTTTTTCCCGACATGGCGACTTTACGATTAAAGAAGCACAATTGTTGGAACGCCACGGTTACGCGTTTAACGAGCTGGATTTGGGTAAACGTGAACCAGTGACTGAGGAAGAGACATCGTTTGTTGCAATGTGTCGCGGCGAACGTAAAGCGGAAACGGAACTGGAAAAAATCTGGTCCAAATATTTGGATCGTATTCGTCGTCCTAAACGCTTCCATACGTTGTCTGGTGGTAAGCCGCAGATGGACGCGGTGGAAGAATACACTGAAAGCGATGATTAATTAAGGGTGGGGCGTTAGCCCCATTTCCTTTTGTGGTGAACCAATACCAATGTAGCGCGCTCGCTATTCAAGGCTTTTGTGGAGCTGGATGAGCAATCTATCCATACAGCGATAGCTCAGCGCTTCGGCAAGGTGTTTTCTCTCTATGTTGTCCCGATCGCCGAGATCAGCGATCGTGCGTGCGACTTTCAATATCCTATGCCATGCGCGTACGGATAAGCCAAGTTTGTTCATCACCTCTTCCAGATAGGCGGCATCAGCCATCTCCAATCCGCAGTGTTTTTCTATTTCGCGTGAAGTGAGCAGTGCGTTGATTTTATTTGCTCGTTTCAGCTGTATTTGCCGTGCTGTCAGCACGCGCTCGCGAATTTTTGCGCTGCTTTCGCCTTGATAATGCTGCTGAGATAAGACCCCTGGTGGCAGCAAAGGGACTTCGATAGAAAGGTCAAAGCGATCCAAAAAGGGACCCGAAAGTTTGCTGAGATAGCGCAGTATTTGTTGTGCTGGCAATCGATTATGAATGCCCTGATAGTGTCCTGATGGACTGGGATTCATTGCGGCAACGAGCTGCACGCGTGCTGGGTAACATACTTTGGCTCGCGTGCGAGAGATGATAATTTCACCGGACTCCAGAGGCTCTCGTAGCGAGTCCAGAACGCGCCGTTCAAACTCCGGTAGTTCATCCAGAAACAGTACGCCGTTGTGGGCGAGCGAGATTTCTCCGGGTTTGGGTAGCGACCCTCCGCCCACGAGTGCAGCCATGGAAGAACTATGATGCGGTGCTCTGAACGGTCTGGCTCGCCAGCGTGTCATGGTGGCATCAATGTTGATGAGGCTGTTAATGGCGGCGCTTTCCAGCGCTTCCTCATCGCTTAGTGGGGGCATCAGATTGCCTAATCGACTCGCCAGCATGGTTTTCCCTGTTCCTGGTGGCCCTAACAAGAGCAGGTTGTGACCGCCCGCCGCCGCGATTTCCAACGCGCGTTTAGCTTGCTCCTGACCGATGATATCCTTCAAGTCGAGCGTATCTTCTTCTGACTGCGTGGTCGGTGTGATGTCAGAGCAACTGAGCAACTCTTCTTCCCCGCTGAGGAACGCGCACACATCTAACAAATGCCCGGCCATTAGCGCTTCACCCTGCGGTATCAGCGCCATCTCCCGTTTATTATCATCTGGCAGGATAAGCTGGCGGCCTGACTTTATGGCTTCCAATGCGGCGGGAATTGCGCCATTGACGCCACGTAAGGTGCCAGACAGGCCGAGTTCGCCAAGAAACTCGTAACGGCTGAGCTTTTCACCATCAATTTGTTCTGAGGCCGCCAGAATCGCCAGAGCAATCGGCAGATCGTAGCGTCCCCCTTCTTTTGGCAGGTCTGCGGGGGCGAGATTGACCGTGATGCGTTTTGCTGGAAAGGTAAATCCGCAATTGATGAGTGCGCTGCGCACGCGATCGCGCGCTTCCTTGACGGTGGTTTCTGGTAAGCCCACCAGTGTTAGGGCCGGCAGCCCGCTGCTGATGTGAACTTCGATATAAACGTCCGGTGCTTGTACACCAATCATCGCCCGAGTATAGGTAACTGCCAATGACATGCTATTTCCCCTTTGCTGATGATTTGCATCATGTCTGGCAAGGAAGAAAAAGTAGAGACCGTCTTCGCCAGTCTGCGCAGCGGTGTCATGAAATAATTCTCTGTTGCAGTAATGAATAAAATTTGTGCGGGATGCGCCGCAATTATGTAGGGTGAACCGATCGCTTAACGCTACCTGACGATCGAGGACTTCCATTTTTATCTGCCACGTTTCTTGTACAATGCTCATTTTTACGCCAATGGGTGAAAATAATTTGGTGTGCTTCTACCTTATGATTACGTTGTATTTTTTCCCGTATCATAGGTAATCCTTACGGGTGGTAATGAAAAAAAATGGTTGTCAGGCCATGTCTTACTGTGATAACTCTGTAGGTATTCGTTCGACAGAAGATTAATGAACAACCTATTATGAAAGCCCTATCCCTAGTGATTAGCCTAGTCGTGATTAGCGTGGTGGTGATTATTATCCCACCGTGCGGGGCTGCACTTGGACGAAGAATGGCTTAGAAATCAAGGCCTAATTCAAGAAAACCCCCGCACCGAAAGGTCGGGGGTTTTTTGTTGGGCGCAATCTATAACGGAAAGGAACAGAAAATGAACATCAGCATAAAATTCTGTTATTCCCATAAGATGTCGGGGAAATAACTATGAATGGAGCACAGTGGGTGGTTCAAGCGTTGCGAGCGCAGGGAGTGGAAACCGTTTTTGGTTATCCGGGGGGCGCGATAATGCCAGTCTATGATGCACTTTATGACGGCGGCGTTAAACACCTGCTGTGTCGCCACGAGCAAGGCGCGGCGATGGCGGCGATTGGCTATGCCCGCTCCACGGGCAACGTGGGCGTCTGCATTGCGACATCGGGTCCAGGAGCAACGAACCTGATCACCGGTTTGGCCGATGCGCTGCTGGATTCTGTCCCTGTGGTCGCGATAACTGGGCAGGTGGGATCGGCGCTGATTGGCACCGATGCTTTTCAGGAGATCGACGTGCTGGGGCTGTCGCTGGCCTGTACGAAACACAGTTTTCTGGTTGAGTCTCTCGAATCACTGCCGGAAGTGATGGCAGAAGCGTTCGCGATTGCCAACAGCGGTCGCCCTGGCCCTGTTCTGGTCGATATTCCTAAAGATATTCAGCTGGCGGTAGGTGATTTCACGCCGAATTTTGCGCCCGTTGCTAACGATGTCGATTTCCCCGAGCAAGATATTGCACAGGCGAGTGCCCTGTTGGCGAAAGCGCAAAAACCAGTGCTGTACGTTGGCGGTGGGGTCGGCATGGCGAATGCGGTTCCGGCACTACGGGAATTCCTGAACGTAACGGATATCCCTTCTGTTTCTACCCTGAAAGGGCTGGGTGCCGTGGATGCCAATCATCCCTATTATCTCGGTATGATTGGTATGCACGGCACGAAGGCGGCGAACCTGATTGTGCAGGAATGCGATTTGTTAATCGCGGTCGGGGCGCGTTTTGATGACCGCGTGACTGGCAAACTGAACGCCTTCGCGCCTCATGCCAGCGTGATTCACATGGACATCGACCCAGCAGAACTGAGCAAATTGCGTCATGCAAATGTCGCGTTGCAAGGCGATCTGAAAGCAATATTACCCGCGCTGCAACAGCCGCTGAATGTCAGTGCGTGGCGCCAGCAGGCGAGCATGATGAAGGCGGAATACCCGTGGCGTTATGATCATCCCGGTCAGGCGATTTATGCGCCTGCGCTGCTGAAAACGATCTCCGAACGAATGGATGCGGATACTGTGGTCACGACTGATGTGGGTCAGCACCAGATGTGGGCCGCACAACATATGACGTTCAGTCGTCCTGAGAATTTCATCACCTCCAGCGGCCTCGGCACGATGGGCTTCGGCGTACCGGCTGCGGTCGGTGCACAGGTTGCGCGTCCGGACGACATGGTTATCTGCATTTCCGGCGACGGTTCTTTCATGATGAACGTTCAGGAACTGGGCACCATCAAACGAAAACGGCTGCCGTTGAAGATCGTGCTGCTGGATAACCAGCGGTTAGGTATGGTACGTCAGTGGCAGCAGTTATTCTTTGATGAACGCTATAGTGAAACCGATCTCTCTGATAATCCTGATTTCCTAACGCTGGCAAGCGCGTTTGATATCCCCGGCCAGCGCATCACCCGTAAAGATCAAATTGATGCCGCGCTGGACGCTCTGTTTAACAGCGAAGGACCCTATTTACTTCACGTATCGATCGATGAATACGAAAACGTCTGGCCGCTGGTTCCGCCGGGTGCGGGTAACGAAACGATGCTCGATAAAACCGAATAAGCCCGACAACATCAAACAATGGCCGACTTACACAGAATAAGTGCTGGAGATAACAGAATGACACACCATCAACTTTCGATTCAGGCGCGCTTTCGTCCCGAGGTTCTGGAGCGTGTATTGCGTGTTACCCGCCATCGCGGCTTTAAAGTCTGCGCGATGAATATGGTGCAAACCACCAATACCGATCACATTAATATTGAACTGACCGTTGCCAGCCATCGTTCGGTGGATTTATTGTCAACGCAATTGAGCAAGCTGTTGGATATTGCCTGCGTTGACATTCAACCGATGACGACATCACAGCAGATCAGCGCCTAACGCAAAAGAGTAAGGAAAAAGAAGAATGACAAAAAAAGCGGACTACATTTGGTTCAATGGCGAGATGGTTCCATGGGCTGAAGCAAAAGTACACGTCATGTCGCATGCCCTGCATTATGGCACCTCCGTCTTTGAAGGTGTTCGTTGCTACAATTCACATAAGGGTCCGGTAGTTTTTCGTCACCGTGAGCACATGCAGCGCCTGCGTGATTCGGCAAAAATTTACC
This sequence comes from Pectobacterium actinidiae, assembly GCF_000803315.1. Lineage (NCBI taxonomy): Bacteria > Pseudomonadati > Pseudomonadota > Gammaproteobacteria > Enterobacterales > Pectobacteriaceae > Pectobacterium > Pectobacterium actinidiae. The sequence goes on along the minus strand of NZ_JRMH01000002.1, from coordinate 300,051 downwards.
GTATGCCCGTCGCGCAAAGCGTAGATGAACTGATGGAAGCCTGCCGTGAAACGCTGCGTAAAAATAACCTGACCAGCGCCTATATTCGTCCACTGGTGTTCATTGGTGATGTGGGTATGGGTGTTAACCCACCAGAAGGTTATCAAACCGATGTGATCATTGCGGCGTTCCCATGGGGCGCGTATCTGGGTGAAGAAGCGCTGGAAGCCGGCATTGATGCGATGGTGTCGTCCTGGAATCGCGTGGCGGCGAATACCATTCCAACCGCCGCAAAAGCGGGTGGTAACTATCTGTCCTCCCTGCTGGTGGGTAGCGAAGCGCGTCGCCACGGCTATCAGGAGGGGATCGCGTTGGATGTCCATGGCTATGTTTCCGAAGGTGCGGGTGAGAACTTGTTTGAAGTGAAGGACGGTATTATTTTCACGCCGCCGTTTACTTCTTCGGCGCTGCCAGGCATTACGCGTGACGCTATCATCAAACTGGCGAAAGATGCAGGATATGAAGTGCGTGAGCAGGTGCTATCCCGCGAGTCACTGTATCTGGCCGATGAAGTCTTTATGTCTGGTACTGCGGCAGAAATTACCCCAGTGCGCAGCGTCGACGGCATTCAGGTTGGTATTGGCAAACGCGGCCCGGTCACCAAAGCCTTGCAGCAGGCGTTCTTTGGCCTCTTTACCGGTGAAACCGAAGATAAATGGGGCTGGTTGGATCCGATAAATCAGTAATCAATCAAGACAGTCAGGCGGTGACGCGTTCCGTCATCGCCAAATTCGTAATTTTTGGAGTAACAGAGCATGCCTAAGTACCGTTCAGCCACAACCACTCACGGCCGTAATATGGCCGGTGCCCGAGCCTTGTGGCGCGCCACCGGGATGACCGACGACGATTTTGGTAAACCGATTATCGCGGTGGTCAACTCCTTCACCCAATTTGTGCCCGGCCATGTTCACTTGCGCGATCTGGGTAAACTGGTTGCCGAGCAGATAGAAGCCTCCGGCGGTGTCGCGAAAGAATTTAACACCATTGCGGTGGACGACGGTATCGCGATGGGGCACGGCGGTATGCTCTATTCCCTGCCTTCCCGTGAACTGATCGCCGACTCCGTTGAATACATGGTCAATGCCCACTGTGCGGATGCAATGGTGTGTATTTCCAACTGCGACAAAATCACCCCAGGAATGTTAATGGCGTCGCTGCGTCTGAATATTCCGGTGATTTTCGTGTCCGGCGGCCCGATGGAAGCTGGGAAAACCAAATTATCCGATCAGATCATCAAGCTGGATTTGGTGGATGCGATGATTCAGGGCGCGGATCCTAAAGTCTCCGATCAGCAGAGCGAACAGGTGGAACGTTCTGCCTGCCCGACCTGCGGCTCCTGTTCCGGTATGTTTACCGCTAACTCCATGAACTGCCTGACCGAAGCGCTGGGTCTGTCTCAGCCGGGCAACGGTTCGCTGTTGGCGACGCACGCCGACCGTAAACAGTTGTTCCTGAATGCAGGCAAACGCATTGTCGGTCTGGCGAAGCGTTACTACGAACAGGATGATGAGAACGTATTGCCGCGCAACATCGCGAATAAAGCCGCATTTGAAAACGCCATGATTCTGGATATCGCAATGGGCGGTTCCACCAATACCGTATTGCACCTGCTGGCAGCGGCGCAGGAAGGTGAAGTGGACTTCACGATGACTGATATCGACAGACTGTCACGTCAGGTTCCGCATCTGTGTAAGGTGGCACCAAGTACACAGAAATACCATATGGAAGACGTACACCGTGCTGGCGGCGTGATCGGTATTCTGGGCGAACTGGATAGGGCTGGCCTGCTGAACCGTGAAGTTAATAACGTGCTGGGCAAAACGTTGCCAGAAACGCTGGAAGCCTATGACGTCATGCTGACGCAGGATGAAAGCGTGAAAAGCATGTATTCCGCCGGTCCGGCGGGTATCCGTACGACCAAAGCATTCTCGCAGGATTGTCGTTGGGATTCACTGGATACCGATCGTCAGGAAGGTTGTATTCGTTCCCGTGAGTTTGCCTATAGTCAGGATGGCGGTCTGGCCGTGCTGTACGGCAATCTGGCAGAAAATGGCTGTATCGTGAAAACCGCAGGCGTGGATGAAGGCAGTCTGGTATTCCGCGGTCCGGCGAAAGTGTATGAAAGCCAGGATGATGCGGTAGAGGCTATTCTGGGCGGGAAAGTTGTAGCGGGTGATGTGGTTGTGATCCGTTACGAAGGGCCGAAAGGTGGGCCGGGAATGCAGGAAATGCTGTATCCGACCACCTACCTGAAATCGATGGGGCTGGGTAAAAGCTGTGCGCTGATTACCGATGGACGCTTCTCCGGCGGCACGTCTGGCCTGTCTATCGGCCATGCCTCTCCTGAAGCGGCCAGCGGCGGCACCATTGCTTTAGTACAGGACGGCGACACTATCGCGATTGATATTCCGAACCGCAGCATTGCGCTGGTTCTGGATGATGCTGAGTTGGCGAGCCGCCGCGCAGCGGAAGAGGCGAGAGGCGAACAGGCCTGGACGCCACATAATCGTGAACGTCAGGTGTCTTTTGCACTGCGTGCGTACGCTAGCCTGGCAACCAGCGCGGATAAAGGCGCTGTGCGGGATAAAAGCAAGCTGGGAGGCTAATGCTGATGGCTGTGTCACAACCTCTTCCTGCCGCGCCGGGGGGCGCGGAGTACCTGCGGGCGATCTTGCGATCGCCAGTGTATGAAATCACGCAGGTTACACCGCTGGAGAAGATGGAAAAGATCTCTTCGCGGCTGGGTAATGTCATTCTGGTAAAACGTGAAGACAGGCACGCGGTGCACAGCTTCAAGCTGCGTGGCGCGTACGCGATGATGGCCGGTTTGAGCGATGAGCAAAAATCACACGGTGTGGTAACGGCGTCAGCCGGTAACCATGCGCAAGGTGTTGCGCTCTCTTCCAGCAAGCTGGGGATTAAATCGCTGATTGTGATGCCCGTGGCGACGGCTGATATCAAGGTGGACGCGGTGCGTGGTTTTGGCGGCGAAGTGCTGCTACACGGCGCTAACTTTGATGAAGCCAAGGCTAAAGCTATTGAGCTGTCACAGCAGCAACATATGACCTTTCTGCCGCCGTTCGATCATCCCGCGGTGATTGCTGGACAGGGTACGCTGGCGCTGGAATTACTACAGCAAGATGCGCATCTGGATCGCGTGTTTGTACCGGTCGGCGGTGGTGGCTTGGCGGCAGGTGTTGCCGTACTGATCAAACAGCTGATGCCGCAGATTCAGGTGATCGGTGTGGAAGCGGAAGATTCTGCCTGTCTGCGCGCGGCGCTAGATGCCGGGCAACCGGTCGATCTGGCGCGTGTTGGGCTGTTTGCCGAAGGTGTGGCGGTGAAACGCATCGGCGATGAGACTTTTCGCCTGTGTCGGGAATATCTGGATGATGTGATTACCGTCGACAGCGATGCCATCTGTGCGGCAGTGAAAGATCTGTTTGAGGATGTCCGTGCGATTGCCGAGCCGTCGGGTGCACTGGCGCTGGCGGGGATGAAAAAATACATCCAACAGCATCAGATTCAGGGTGAGCGTCTGGCGCATATTCTGTCTGGTGCGAACGTCAACTTCCACGGGTTACGTTATGTTTCCGAGCGCTGCGAGCTGGGTGAACAGCGCGAAGCCTTGCTGGCCGTGACGATCCCCGAGAAACAGGGCAGCTTCCTGAAGTTTTGCCAGCTGTTAGGGGGACGTTCCGTCACCGAGTTCAATTATCGCTACGCGGATGCCAAAGATGCCTGCATTTTTGTCGGCGTGCGTCTGACGCGCGGCTATGCGGAACGGCAGGAGATTATCGCCGAGCTGTCTGCGGATGGTTATGAAGTGGTGGATTTGTCCGATGATGAAATGGCGAAATTGCACGTTCGCTATATGGTTGGCGGACGCCCTTCCAAACCGTTACAGGAACGGTTGTACAGCTTTGAGTTCCCAGAATCACCCGGTGCGTTACTGAAATTTCTGCATACGCTGGGGACGCACTGGAATATTTCGCTGTTCCATTACCGCAGCCACGGCACGGATTTTGGTCGCGTGTTGGCTGCGTTCGAACTGGATGCGGGCGATCGGGAATTCGAGCAACACTTGCAGGCGCTGGGCTATGAATGCCACGACGAAACCCATAACCCAGCGTTCCGCTTCTTTTTAGCGGGTTAATTGCTGAGTTTCCCCTAGCACCGCCGATGGTGTTTCTCCGTCGGCGGCGTTATCTTTAATGCCATCTGACAGCAACAGGGATGGCATTTCTTTATGGCAACGCAGTTCACCGGTTTTTCTCAAGCGGGTTTAACGTTTCTCCAGCAGGTACGGCAGTACAACGATAAAGCGTGGTTTGATGAGCACCGTGCGGTTTACGATGAGCAACTGGTTGCGCCGTTCCGCATGCTGGTGGATGAGCTCAGTCTGACCATGTTGCAGATTGACGACCATTTTGAAACGCGTCCTGCCATCGGCAAAACGCTCTCCCGTATTCACCGCGATACCCGCTTTTCTCACGATAAATCACGCTATCGCAGCCATATGTGGTTGACCTTCAAGCGCACACGTAAAGACTGGACGGACGCGCCGGTGTATTTCTTTGAAATCACACCGGATACCTGGCGTTACGGGCTGGGCTATTACAGCGCGACGCGTAATACGATGGACCTGTTCCGCCAGACGCTGCGCGGGAATCCATCACAGTTTCTTGACGTGGCGAGCTGTTTGGGCAATACCTTCACACTGGAAGGCGAAAGCTACAAACGCCCGTTGATTAAAGATCAGGATCCGGAACTGGCTGACTGGTATAACCGTAAGTCGTTTGCCGCGATATGTACCCGGCAGGATATGGACGCGCTGTTTTCCGGTGATCTGGTGACGGTTCTGTCACAGGGTTTTACCCAGCTTGAACCGCTCTATCATTACCTGATGAACGTCGAAACTATGAAGAAAGCCGCGCAGGAAACGGAATCCGACACGCGGGCATTTTCGGCGGATAAGTGGTTTGAACGCTAGAGCCCGAGTGAGCCAACGCTACGGCGTTTTCTGCTGCACCAGTGGGTTTTTATCCCGCTCGAGCAAATAGTTAAACAGGTAACCTTCTTCCCGATTACTGCCGAAGGTGGCGATTTGCAGATGATCATCGTCAATGCAGGTGAGCAGTAATTTTACCTGCTGGCCGAAGCTGCTTTCGCCTTTGCCAATCGCCTGTACATCGCTCATCTGACGAGCCGTAAAGGCAGCATCATCCAGCTTGTTACCGTAGCGGAAGGCAATGGATGCGCCGCCCTCAATCTTGCCGCGCGGGTTGGTCATGGTCAGGCTGACGGCGTGGTAGGGCGCTTTCTGATCGTACATTTCCCGAAAATAATCCCCCAGATCGCGGTACTCCTCGGCGGAAAGCCCTGACATTACATACTCATAGCTGAATGAGCCATGAAAGCAGGTGGTGTTTTTCACGGGCGTAATCGGCGAAGGGAGGGCGTGCTGCGCGATGTCATTCAGATAGCGCAGCCGATTTAACTGCTGCTGATAGCGCTGGCGTAGACAGTCTTCGTCTTTGCATTGATCGCGGGTGGTCAGCCAGCCACGCTGAAACTGGTTGAGCGTTTTTTCCCACGGTGCGCTGTTGTCGTACGCCGTTAGGAACGCGCGGGAGGTCTTCCATGCTTGCGCCAGTTCTTCATCAAGCTGCCCGAGCAGCGGGCTGGCGCAAATCAGCTTTTCCTGCGTTGAGGCGGCTTTTTCGCAGGGAAAACTGGCGGCTTGCACAGTGTGGCTGAGGGAGGCTAACGTCATCCCAGCAGCGATAAGGGCAGTGAAGGCTATCTTCATGGCGTATCCTGTAATATGTCCCAAAAGGCGGCAATCAACGGTTCGCTAAGCCGTTTTTTCTGTACACACACGCCGAGTTCAAGCGGCTCCATTACCTGTTCGACAAAGACAGAAACGCGGTTGCGTACCGGTTCTGGGCTGTTCTCTAGCACGACATTTGGAATCAGTGCGATGCCGCAGCCCAGCGCGACCATCGATACCATCGCTTCATGCCCGGAGATGGTGGCGTAAATTTGCGGATTGGTGATGTGGTTGCGTCGGAACCACAGATCGATGCGCTTACGCACCGGGCCGTGCTCTGGCAGGATGAACGGAATCTGCGACCAGTCTGGGTCTGCTTGCCGCACCAGCGACTGAACAGGGCAGGGAAGGGCTGGGATAATCAACGCCAGAGGCAGCTTATCGAGCGGCATGAAATCCACGCTGGCCGGGAGTGCCTCTGGGCGCCCTGCAATCCCCAAATCCCCATCATTCGACTGAATTTTCTCAACGGCATCGGCGGCATCGCCGGTTGTCAGCTTAATTTCTACCAGCGGGTGCAGCGCCCGAAAGCGATCCAGAATCGGCGGCAGGTGGCTGTAGGCGGCGGTGACGGAACAGAAGATCCGCAACTCGCCGCTTAATGATGGTCCGTGCTGGTCTATCGTGTGGCGTAGCTGCTGGTATTGCAGCAGCGTTTGCTGGGCGAACAGCTTCAGATGCTCTCCGGCATCGGTGAGCTGTACGGTACGGTTATCACGCAGAAACAGCGTCTGCCCTAAATCCTCTTCCAGCCGCTGAATTTGCCGCGACAGCGTGGACGGACTGATGTGCATCGCCTTGGCAGTACGACCAAAGTGCCGACTTTCTGCGAGGTGCAGGAATAATTTGAGATCACGTAAATCCATGCGATGCAGGCCCCGTTTTTTATCTTGCAAATAGTGCAATGTGACGTTGTTAATATATCAATTTAAGCAACGCAATTCCTGTCATATGATGGGGTCATAGTGAATTCCCATCTGGTGGGAATCCTTTCTCGAATAATAGACAAACCAAACCGTATACGGAGCACGACATGGCTAACTACTTCAACACATTAAACCTGCGTCAGCAGCTGGATCAATTAGGCAAATGCCGCTTTATGGGGCGTGATGAATTTGCCGATGAGGCGAGCTACCTGAAAGGGAAAAAAGTGGTGATCGTCGGCTGTGGTGCTCAGGGTCTGAACCAGGGTCTGAACATGCGCGATTCTGGTCTGGATATCGCTTACGCCCTGCGTGCTGAAGCGATTGCCGAAAAACGCGCATCATGGCGCAAAGCGACTGAAAACGGCTTCACCGTTGGCACCTACGAAGATCTGATCCCACAGGCTGATCTGGTGGTTAACCTGACGCCAGACAAGCAGCACTCTGCTGTGGTTCAGGCAGTACAACCGCTGATGAAACAAGGTGCAGCGCTGGGTTACTCTCACGGCTTCAACATCGTTGAAGTGGGCGAGCAAATCCGTAAAGACATCACCGTTGTGATGGTGGCTCCGAAGTGCCCAGGTACGGAAGTACGCGAAGAATACAAGCGTGGTTTCGGCGTACCAACGCTGATCGCGGTTCACCCAGAAAACGATCCGAAAGGCGAAGGCATGGCCATCGCTAAAGCCTGGGCTGCGGCCACCGGTGGCCACCGTGCTGGTGTTCTGCAATCCTCTTTCGTTGCAGAAGTGAAATCTGACCTGATGGGTGAGCAAACCATCCTGTGTGGTATGTTGCAGGCTGGCTCTCTGCTGAGCTTCGACAAACTGGTTGCGGAAGGCACCGATCCGGCTTATGCAGAAAAACTGATTCAGTTCGGCTGGGAAACCATCACCGAAGCGCTGAAGCAAGGCGGGATCACGCTGATGATGGATCGCCTGTCGAACCCAGCGAAACTGCGTGCTTACGCACTGTCTGAGCAACTGAAAGGCATCATGGCGCCGCTGTTCCAGAAACACATGGACGACATCATCTCCGGCGAATTCTCCAGCGGCATGATGGCTGACTGGGCGAACGATGACGTGAAACTGCTGACCTGGCGTGAAGAGACCGGTAAAACGGCATTCGAAAACGCACCGCAGTTCGACGGTAAAATCGCTGAGCAGGAATATTTTGATAACGGCGTGCTGATGGTTGCGATGGTGAAAGCGGGCGTTGAGCTGGCGTTTGAAACCATGGTGAGCTCTGGCATCATCGAAGAGTCGGCTTACTACGAATCACTGCATGAGCTGCCGCTGATCGCCAATACCATCGCGCGTAAGCGTCTGTATGAAATGAACGTGGTGATCTCTGATACCGCAGAATACGGTAACTACCTGTTTGCGAATGCTGCTGTTCCATTGCTGAAAGATGCGTTCATGGCATCTCTGCAACCGGGCGATCTGGGCAAAGCGGTCGCGGGTACCGAAGTAGACAACGCACAGCTGCGTGATGTTAACGAAGCTATCCGTAACCACCCAATCGAAACCGTAGGCCACACGCTGCGCGGTTACATGAAAGATATGAAGCGTATCGCCGTTGCGGGTTAATTCCTGTCGGTGATCGAAATAGAAGAGGGCACAGCATTAGCTGTGCCCTCTTTTTTTGAGCTTTTTTATCGCCGGACTTTTGTCGCAATCAAACGTGTTTGATCAAACAGACTTATATTCTGCTTCTGCTTGATTGAAGCGGTCGGTAATTGCTTTTGATGGCGCTTTACCCAGCAGGCTGACGATGAAAATAGTCAGGCAGTTGAAGATGAAACCGGGGATGATTTCATACAGACCCAGCCAGGCGTACTGTTTCCAGATCAACACCGTTGCCGCACCCACGATCATACCGAGCAGTGCGCCGTTACGCGTCATACGTGGCCACAGCAGAGAAATCAAAATCACTGGCCCGAATGCGGCACCGAAGCCTGCCCAGGCATAGCTCACCAGACCCAGCACGCGGTTTTCCGGGTTAAGCGACAGCGCGATAGCGATGATCGCCACTAACAGCACCATGGCACGCCCCACCCAGACCAGCTCTTTCTGGCTGGCATTTTTGCGCAGGAATGGCTTGTATAAATCCTCGGTGATGGCGCTGGAACAGACCAGCAACTGGCAGCTCAGTGTACTCATCACGGCCGCTAGAATCGCAGACAGCAGCACGCCGGCAATCCACGGATTGAACAGCAGCATGGACAGCTCGATAAAGACGCGCTCGCTGTTTTGCGCCACGTTGCCAGCCTGATCCGGGTTATTGTTAAAGTAGGCGATACCGAAGAAGCCTACCGTTACGGCACCGGCCAGACAAAGAATCATCCAGGTCATACTGATACGGCGTGCGCTGTGGATCGTGTGGTGTGAATCCGCGGCCATAAAGCGCGCCAGAATGTGCGGCTGGCCGAAATAGCCCAGACCCCAGCCCATCAGCGAGATGATAGCGACGAAATTCAGCCCTTTAAACATATCCAGATTGGCCGGGTTTTTCGCTTCAATCACCATTAGCGAGGTGTCTATTCCTCCCAGCGATAAAATGACCATCACCGGCGTCAGAATCAGGGCGAAAATCATCAGGCTGGCCTGAACGGTGTCCGTCCAACTGACGGCCAGAAAGCCGCCGATAAAAGTATAGGCGATGGTGGCCGCTGCGCCTGCCCATAAGGCGGTGCCGTAGCTCATGCCAAAGGTGCTTTCAAACAAACGCGCCCCTGCTACCACGCCAGATGCACAATAGATGGTGAAGAAAATCAGGATGACTAACGCGGAGATCACGCGCAGCAATTTACTGTTATCTTCAAAACGGTGGGTGAAATAGTCAGGTAGGGTGAGCGCGTTGTGGTTGATTTCGGTGTGTACGCGCAGGCGTCCGGCGACCCATTTCCAGTTCAGGTATGCGCCTAACGTCAGGCCGATAGCGATCCAGCTTTCAGAAATACCGGAAATGAAAATGGCACCCGGTAACCCCATCAGCAGCCAGCCGCTCATATCAGAAGCGCCAGCCGACAGGGCAGTGACCACGCTTCCCATCCGACGTCCGCCCAGAATGTAATCGCCAAAGTTATTGGTGGCGCGGTAGGCAAACAGGCCGATGAGGACCATCCCGAAAATATACACCAGAAACGTCACCAGCATGGGTGTGCTAATTGTCATTCAACTCTCCACATTATTTTTCGTGCCGCTGTCGCGGCGACGCTGTGTTTTATCGTCATCACTCAGGCCGGAACGAGGTCTGGAGGTGATAAGGGGTTGCAACCGCTCCATTTGTTAACAAGGTTGCACAAAGTTGCAACATGGTTGATATTGGCGTTATCCCGATGTGCATCTTCTTATTACAGGAGTGGACTCTATGGGCTCTACCACGATGGGTGTCAAACTCGATGAGGAAACGCGCGAACGCATCAAGGCGGCAGCACAGCGTATTGATCGCACACCGCACTGGCTGATCAAACAGGCTATTTTCCATTACCTCGAACGCCTCGAAAGTGGCCTCGACACTCCTGAAATACCGCAATGGGCGAACGTCAGCCACATTGAAGCGGAAGAGATTATGCCGCAATCTCAGGAAGAAGAAACCCACCTACCCTTTCTTGATTTTGCTGAGCATGTTCTTCCTCAGTCCGTTATCCGCGCCGCCATTACTTCTGTTTACCGCCGTCCCGAAAGTGAACTGGTGCCTATCTTGCTTGAACAGGCAAGACTTACCGATGAAATGTCGCAGTTAACGCAGAAACTGGCTTATCAACTGGCAGAAAAATTACGCGGTCAGAAAGCCGGAAATGGGCGCGCGGGCATTGTGCAAGGATTGCTACAGGAATTCTCACTTTCTTCTCAGGAAGGGGTGGCGTTGATGTGTTTAGCTGAAGCGCTGCTGCGTATTCCTGATAAATCCACGCGTGATGTGCTGATTCGCGACAAGATCAGTCGGGGAAACTGGCAGGCGCATCTAGGTCATAGTTCGTCGCTCTTCGTGAATGCCGCTACCTGGGGGTTGCTGTTTACCGGAAAGTTGGTGGCGACACACAATGAAGCCCACCTGTCGACTTCGCTTAACCGTATCATCGGGAAAAGCGGTGAGCCGCTTGTTCGCAAAGGCGTCGATATGGCGATGCGACTGATGGGGGAGCAATTTGTTACAAGGGAAACCATCGGTGAGGCGCTGGCAAATGCCCGCGAACGGGAGAGTAAAGGCTTCCGTTACTCTTACGATATGTTAGGTGAAGCCGCGCTGACGGAGCACGATGCTGCCGCCTATCTGACGGCCTATCAGCAGGCGATTCACGCTATCGGCAAAGCCTCGAACGGGCGCGGAATTTATGAAGGGCCGGGTATCTCCATCAAACTGTCGGCGCTGCACCCCCGCTATAGTCGGTCACAGTATGATCGGGTGATGGAAGAACTTTATCCACGTTTGTTGATGCTGACGCTGCTGGCACGTCAGTACGATATCGGGATCAATATCGATGCAGAGGAAGCCGACCGACTGGAGATCTCGCTCGATCTGCTGGAAAAACTCTGCATGGAGCCACAGCTGGCGGGGTGGAACGGTATCGGATTTGTCATTCAGGCTTATCAGAAACGCTGCCCGTATGTCATCGATGCGCTGATTGAGCTGGCACAGCGCAGCCGTCGACGTCTGATGATTCGTCTGGTGAAAGGGGCGTACTGGGACAGTGAAATCAAGCGCGCGCAGGTTGACGGGCTGGAAGGCTATCCGGTTTACACGCGTAAGGTCTATACCGATGTCTCTTATCTGGCGTGCGCCCGCAAGCTGCTGGCCGTACCGAATCTGATTTACCCGCAGTTCGCCACGCACAACGCGCAGACGGTAAGCGCGATCTACCACATGGCGGGCAACAATTATTATCCCGGCCAGTATGAGTTTCAGTGCCTGCACGGCATGGGTGAACCGCTTTACGATCAGGTGGTGGGCGCGGTTGCTGACGGAAAACTAAACCGTCCGTGTCGTATTTATGCGCCGGTCGGCACCCATGAAACGCTGTTGGCTTATCTGGTACGACGCCTGCTGGAAAACGGCGCGAATACCTCATTTGTTAATCGCATTGCGGATACCTCAATGGCGCTGGAAACGCTGATTGCCGATCCGATTCGTGGCGTAGAGGCGCTGGCAAAAGTGGAATGGAGCATGGGCGCACCGCATCCCAAAATTCCTCTGCCGCGTCAGCTATATGGGCTGGAACGGCAGAATTCGAGCGGGCTGGATCTCTCGAGTGAGCATCGACTGGCTTCGCTCTCCAGCGCGTTGCTGAATCACGCGTCCCAGCCGTGGTACGCCGCACCAATGATTGAGGGGGAAAGCGAGGCGAGTGAAGAAAGGCCGGTCGTGAATCCCGCCGATGTACACGATGTGGTTGGCTATGTTCGCGATGCCTCCGTGGCAGATGTTGAACTGGCGATAGAAACGGCGGTGCATGCTGGTTCTATCTGGTTTGCGACGCCGCCCGCAGAGCGTGCCGCGATATTGAATCAGGCCGCCTCGCTGATGGAAGGGCAGTTGCAAAGCCTGCTGGGGCTGCTGGTGCGGGAAGCGGGTAAATCTTTCAGTAACGCGATTGCGGAAGTGCGCGAAGCGGTGGACTTTTTACACTATTACGCGGCGCAGATTCGGGATTCATTCACCAATGATACCCATCGTCCGCTGGGGCCGGTGGTTTGTATCAGCCCGTGGAATTTCCCGCTGGCGATCTTCACTGGACAAATTTCTGCCGCGTTGGCGGCAGGAAACAGCGTGCTGGCGAAGCCCGCTGAACAGACACCGCTGGTTGCGGCGCAGGCGGTGCGTATTTTACGGGAAGCGGGTGTCCCTCAGGGCGTACTGCAACTGCTGCCCGGACAGGGAGAAACGATTGGTGCGGCGCTGGTGAACGATGAACGGGTACGCGGCGTGGTGTTTACCGGATCGACGACCGTTGCCAAAACCCTGCAACGCGGTATCGCGGGCAGGCTCGATCCACAGGGGCGTTTGACGCCGCTGATTGCCGAAACGGGTGGCCTGAATGCGATGATTGTCGATTCATCTGCGCTGACGGAACAGGTGGTAAATGATGTTATTGCCTCTGCATTCGACAGTGCCGGACAGCGTTGCTCGGCGCTGCGCCTGCTGTGCCTGCAAGAGGATATCGCGGATCGCACTCTGGCTATGCTGCGTGGCGCGATGGCGGAGTGTCGAATGGGGAATCCTGAGCGGCTATCGACCGATATCGGCCCGCTGATTGACGCCGAGGCGAAAGAGAACGTGGAGCTGCATATCCAGACGATGCGGGCGAAAGGCCATACGGTATTTCAGGCAGCGTATCCGCAGGATGAGGAGACGTGGCGACATGGGACGTTTGTGAAACCGACCCTGATCGAACTGGGCAAGATAGACGAGCTGAAAAAAGAAGTTTTTGGTCCAGTTTTACACGTCGTTCGCTATCAAAGCCAGCAGTTGGATGCAGTCATTGAGCAAATCAACGCAGCGGGATACGGCCTGACGTTGGGGGTGCATACCCGCATTGATGAAACTATCCTCCGTGTGACGGGCCAGGCGAAGGTGGGTAACCAGTATGTGAACCGCAATATGGTCGGTGCCGTCGTCGGCGTTCAACCGTTTGGCGGGGAAGGCTTATCGGGAACCGGACCAAAGGCTGGCGGGCCGCTTTATCTGTACCGCTTGCTGACACATCGGCCGGACGATGCGCTTGCGGCAGAATTCGCACAGCAGAACCGCGAACAGGCGTTGGATATGTCTGCTCGATCGTCGCTGCTGACGGGGCTACAGGCGCTAGAGGACTGGGCGATTGCCGGGGAGCGTCACGGGCTGGCGGCGTTATGCCAGCGCTACAGAGAATATAGCGTGAGCGGGACAACGCTATTGCTGCCCGGCCCGACAGGGGAACGTAATTCCTACACGCTGCTGCCGCGTGAGCGGATTCTGTGTCTGGCGGAGAATGAGGACGATCGCTTGATTCAGACGGCTGCGGTGCTGGCGACAGGCGGAAAGCTGCTATGGCCGGAAGGTGAGCACGAGAAAGTGCTCTATGACCGTCTACCTGCTGAGGTGCAGTCTCATATTCAATTCACGCCCGATTGGCTGCGGCACAAGGTGTCTTTTCATGGCGTCATTTATCATGGGGATGCCGATCGGTTACGGCAGTTGAGTGAGGTGCTTGCAACGCGCGATGGCCCGATTATCCAGCCGTTAGGCTATGCGCAGGGCGAGACCCACGTTCAGTTGGAACGGCTGCTGACTGAACGCTCTCTGAGCATTAATACCGCCGCCGCAGGCGGCAATGCTAGCCTGATGACGATAGGTTAAGAAAAAACGCGCCAAACCGGAAGGTCGGCGCGCTTTTTATGTTTGTGGGCGTCGTAGGACGACTTAGTTGCGGTACAGCACCTTGATCACATGGTAGCCAAACTGGGTTTTCACTGGACCAAACGGTTTCAGCAACTCGCAGGAAAACACCGCCTTATCGAAAGCCGGCACCATGTCGCCTTTACGAAACTCACCTAAATCGCCGCCGTTACGTTTTGACGGGCAGGTCGAGTGCTTCTGTGCCAGTTTCTGGAAGTCGGCACCTTTTTCCAGTTGAGCAAGAATATCGTTAGCCTGCTGTTCAGTGTCTACCAGAATGTGTAGGGCTGCTGCGGTATTTGCCATGTTATTACCTTTTTTGCAAAAGAGATTCCACCGCGCAATGTAACATTTGCAACGCAAGATGTGGACTGCGATGTGCTTTCCTTAATAACAAATCCCTGGTCAAGATCGATACGGCTTTCTGCTACAATCGCCTTCCGTTTTATGAGTGAGCAAGATCGTTATGCGCTTAAACCCCAGCCAACAACACGCCGTCGAATTCGTCACCGGACCTTGTCTGGTTCTGGCGGGCGCAGGTTCAGGCAAGACCCGCGTTATCACCAACAAAATCGCGCACCTTATTCGCCAGTGTGGCTATCAGGCTAGGCACATTGCCGCCGTGACGTTTACCAACAAAGCCGCACGTGAGATGAAGGAGCGTGTGGCGCAAACGCTGGGGCGTAAAGAAACGCGTGGGTTGATGATCGCGACTTTCCATACGCTGGGGCTGGAGATCATCAAACGTGAATACGTTGCGCTGGGCATGAAATCCAACTTCTCCCTGTTTGACGATCAAGACCAGATGGCGCTGCTAAAAGAGTTGACGGAGCAGTGGCTGGAAAACGATAAAGTTCTGCTGCAACAGCTGATCTCTACGATCTCAAACTGGAAAAACGATCTGATCGATCCTGCCGGTGCGGCAGCAACCGCTCGCTCCGAACGCGACAAGCTGTTTGTGCACTGCTACTCGCTCTATCACGACCACCTGCGCGCTTGTAACGTACTGGACTTCGACGATCTGATTTTGTTGCCTACGCTGTTGTTGAAACAAAATGTTGAGGTGCGTGAACGTTGGCAGAACCGCTTGCGCTACCTGCTGGTGGATGAATATCAGGACACCAATACCAGCCAGTATGAGCTGGTTAAACTGTTGGTCGGCAGCCGCGCGCGTTTCACCGTCGTAGGCGATGACGATCAGTCTATTTACTCCTGGCGCGGGGCGCGTCCACAGAATCTGGTGTTGCTACAGCAGGATTTCCCCGCGCTTGATGTGATCAAACTGGAACAAAACTACCGCTCATCCGGGCGTATTCTGAAAGCAGCCAATATTCTCATCGCCAATAACCCGCACGTTTTTGAAAAGCGTCTGTTCTCGGAGCTGGGTTACGGCGATGAACTCAAAGTGATTACCGCCAATAACGAAGATCACGAAGCGGAGCGGGTCGTGGGTGAGCTGATTGCCCATCACTTTATTAAAAAGACCCAGTACGGTGACTATGCCATTTTGTATCGTGGCAATCATCAGTCGCGCTTGTTTGAAAAGATGCTGATGCAGAACCGTATCCCGTATCGTATCTCCGGCGGTACGTCCTTTTTCTCCCGACCTGAAATCAAAGATTTACTGGCTTACCTGCGCGTACTGACCAATCCGGACGATGACAGCGCGTTCTTACGCATTGTGAACACGCCTAAGCGTGAGATTGGCCCTGCGACGATGAAGAAACTAGGCGAGTGGGCAGGGCAACGTAATAAAGGTCTGTTCAGCGCAAGTTTTGATCTTGGGCTGAGCCAGTCGCTGACCGGCCGTGGGCTGGAATCCCTGCAACGGTTTACCCACTGGCTGGGGGAAATCGCCCGTCTGGCAGAGCGTGAACCGGTAGCTGCCGTGCGAGATCTGATTCATGGGCTGGACTACGAAAGCTGGTTGTATGAAACCTCGCCCAGCCCAAAAGCCGCCGAAATGCGGATGAAGAACGTCAACCAGCTATTTAGTTGGATGACCGAAATGCTGGAAGGCTCCGATCTGAATGAACCGATGACGCTGACGCAGGTGGTGACGCGTTTCACGCTACGGGACATGATGGAACGTGGTGAAAGCGAAGAGGAGCTGGATCAGGTTCAGCTAATGACGCTGCATGCGTCCAAAGGCCTCGAGTTCCCGTACGTCTTTTTGGTTGGGATGGAAGAAGGCCTCTTGCCGCATCAGAGCAGTATTGATGAAGATAACGTCGATGAAGAGCGGCGTCTGGCATACGTGGGAATTACGCGTGCCCAGCGCGAACTGTTCTTCACATTGTGCAAAGAGCGCCGCCAGTATGGTGAGTTGGTGCGCCCCGAGCCGAGTCGTTTCCTGCTTGAATTGCCGCAGGATGATGTGGTGTGGGAAACGGAAAGAAAAGTGGTTAGCGCACAAGAGCGTATGCAGAAAGGTCAGACGAACGTCGCCAACATCCGGGCGATGTTAGCAAAAGCAAAAGGGGAGTAAAGCGTTCTCCCCTATATGCTTGTTAAGCGGGAGTTTCTTCCAGCATCAGCGGCCAGTGTACGTAACTCTGCCAGCGGCTTTCTTGTTCCAGCATTTCTGCCCGTAACGGGTGCTGAGCTAGCCAGCCAGCGGGCAGAATCAAACGCAATGCTTCACCTTCTACGCGCAACCGTACTGCTGGCAGCGTGTCATCGCGGCGGCGGCTGGCAAAAATAATCGCCAGGCGCAACAGGCGGCACAGGCGCTGTGCCTGATTAACTGGCAGCGCATTTTGCTGACTGAGCGGCATTAAATCGACAGGGTTAATCTGGTTTTGCAGGAGTGTGGCTAACAGCTTTTTCTGGGCGGGCGTAAAGCCAGGGAGATCGCTATGGCGAATCAAATAGGCTGCATGCTGGGGTGACTGGCGAAAATCAATACTCAAGCCGATTTCGTGCACCAGACAGGCGCTGCGCAGTAACTCGCGACATCGGTTATCTAACTGCCAGTCACGAGCAACCTGTTGCAGAAAGTTATCTGCCAGCGTGCTGACGCGTTTAGCCTGTTCGGTATCCAGCAGATAGCGGCGTTGCAGCGTCGCCAATGTGCGATGGCGGATATCCTGGTCGACGGGCAGATGCAGCATGCCATAGACCAGCCCTTCACGCAGCGCACCTCCGGCCAGCGTCATCGTTTTGATGTCGAGTTCCTGGAAGATCGCCAGCAGAATGGCTAATCCGCTAGGAAAAACCAGCGCGCGTTCCAGCGTCAGGCCATCAATTTCCAATTCTTCCAGCTTATCGCACTGAATCGCATGCTCTTTAAGCTGTCTGAGTTTCGGCAGAGTAATATATTCATCCATTCCCTGCGCGACCATAATTTCCTGTAGCGCTTGAACTGTGCCGGAAGCACCGACGCAGATTTGCCAGCCCTGTTCGCGTAGCGAAGCCGCGACAGGACGCAGCATTTCACGCGCCGCCTGCTCAGCGCGTTCAAAGTTACCGGCTTCCAGATTACGGTCGCTGAAGTAACGATCCAGCCAGGTTACGCATCCCATCGGGAGGCTGATCAACTGCGTCGTTTTTGCGCCGATTCCCGTTGCCAGTTCGGTACTGCCACCGCCAATATCCACGACCAGACGCGCATCTGGGCCACCTGTCGTATGTGCTACACCTTGATAAATCAAGCGTGCTTCTTCTTCACCGCTGATAACCTGAATCGGCAAGCCCAGAATTTCCTGAGCCCGTTGCAAAAACTCGTCAGCGTTCGTTGCCAGTCGTAGGGTTGCGGTAGCGACGACGCGCACCTGATCCTGCGGAATGTCCTGCAAGCGTTCAGAGAACAGTTGTAGACACTGCCAGCCACGCTGCATCGCTTCCTGCGAGAGCCGATTCTGCTTATCCAGTCCTGCCGCAAGGCGGACTTTACGCTTTATTTTCGCCAGCGTCTGAATGCTGCCTGCGGTTTCCCGGGTGACCAGCATATGAAAGCTGTTCGAGCCGAGATCGATGGCAGCGTAAAGTGAAGAAGAGCTCAGCATCGACGGTTAGTCCGCTCGTTTACGGTTATTTCGGGGCGCTCCGCTGCGGCGCGGCGCATTGTGTCGGCGCGGGCCATTATTGGAACGCGGTGGACGCGTTAAACGCTTCGGCGCGGGTAAATCACTCATCAGCGCGTCACTGTTGTATTTGCTGACAGGGATACCGTGACCGATATAGGTTTCGATAGCGGGAAGGTTCAGCGCGTACTCTTCACAGGCCAGGCTGATAGAGAATCCGCTTTGTCCTGCACGGCCCGTACGGCCAATACGGTGAACGTAGTCTTCGCAGTCATCCGGCAGATCGTAGTTGAAAACGTGGGTAACAGAAGGTATATGCAAACCGCGTGCTGCAACGTCCGTTGCCACCAGAATATCCAGATTACCTTGGGTAAATTCTTCCAGAATACGCAGGCGTTTTTTCTGTGCGACGTCGCCCGTCAGCAGCCCAACGCGATGACCATCGGCAGCCAGATGACCCCAGATGTCTTCGCAGCGGTGTTTGGTATTCGCGAAAATAATGCAGCGATCCGGCCACTCTTCTTCCAGCAGCGTCTGGAGCAGGCGCATTTTTTCTTCATTGGACGGATAAAACAGTTCTTCTTTAATGCGGTGGCCGGTTTTTTGTTCCGGTTCAACTTCCACGTACTCGGCGTTATTCATCTGTTCAAACGCGAGTTCACGCACTCGGTAGGAGAGCGTAGCGGAAAAGAGCATGTTTAGTCGCTGCGCCGCTGCGGGCATGCGGCGGAATAGCCAGCGAATGTCTTTGATAAAGCCGAGATCGTACATACGATCGGCTTCGTCCAGCACGACGACCTGAATCGCGCCCAGATTGATGTGGTTCTGCTTAGCGTAGTCGATCAGGCGACCGGTGGTGCCGATCAGAATATCAACGCCGCTTTCCAGCACTTTAAGCTGTTTGTCGTAGCCGTCGCCACCGTAGGCTAAACCTAATTTTAGCCCAGTTGCATGAGACAGCGCTTCTGCATCAGAGTGAATCTGGACAGCCAGTTCACGGGTTGGTGCCATAATTAAAGCACGCGGCTGATTGGTCTGACGCTCTGCGTTTGCAGGGTGTGAAAGCAGATAATGGAAAGTAGACGCGAGAAAAGCCAGCGTCTTGCCGGTACCGGTTTGCGCCTGACCCGCCACATCACGCCCTGACAAAGCTAATGGCAGAGCTAACGCCTGAATAGGCGTACAGTTATGAAACCCTTTACTTTCAAGAGCTTCAATAACCTGCGGGTGCAGGGCGAAGTCGGAAAACTTCTGTTCAGTTAAGTGTGTTTTGCTCATAGTGTGGTAGAATATCAGCTAACTATTGCTTTACGAAAGCGTATCCGGTGAAATAAAGTCAAGCCGTTGTTGGTTAATGCTACACCAACAAGGTAGAAATAATCCTGCGGAGTAAAATATGAGCGATAAAATAATTCACCTGACTGATGACAGCTTCGGCACGAAAGTATTGCAAGCTGAGGGCGCTATCTTGGTTGATTTCTGGGCTGAGTGGTGTGGTCCTTGCAAAATGATCGCTCCTATTCTGGATGAAATCGCCGAAGAGTTTGAAGGCAAACTGACGGTTACCAAGCTGAACATTGATGAAAACCCGGCTACGGCACCAAAATATGGTATCCGTGGTATTCCTACTCTGCTGCTGTTTAAAAACGGTGAAGTGGCTGCGACGAAAGTCGGCGCACTGTCCAAAGGGCAACTGAAAGAGTTCCTGACGGCGAATCTGTAATTAGCTTGGCTCCTTAGGGGGTTGCCGGCGGGCGCAATTGGGCAATATGCAATTCTCATATTGACTGCTTGCCGCTCGTCGGGAAGCGTGTTAGATTCTTTATCACTGCATATCGTACTTGCCTATGTTTAAGCCCTTAGGCTTAAGCCTGAAAGTTAGAGTCTAAAGCATTATTCTGTGTCGAAATCGAAAAAATCGTTGTTTTACAAGGTCATTGTTCTACAAAACGATTGTTTTACAACACGTTTGTGATCCGATTTGGGCAGTCTACTAGTTTTACAATAATTGGTTTTATGTGTCTTCGATCTCCTGCCGTTGATTTATGCGGATATCGTTTATGCGGATGTCGTTTTGCGCGGATGTAATGCGCTTCAGGTGTGAAACCAGACAGGAATCCGGTGGTTGAAGGCTGTTATAGAGGCACGGATGTTCCTGCCATACCATTCACGTTAATAGTTCGAGATTTACCCCGAGTTAAAGAACCCACCACTATGAATCTTACCGAATTAAAGAATACGCCAGTTTCTGAGTTAATTACTCTTGGCGAAAATATGGGACTGGAAAACCAGGCCCGCATGCGTAAACAGGATATTATCTTCGCTATTCTGAAACAGCATGCCAAAAGCGGCGAGGATATTTTCGGCGATGGTGTGCTGGAGATATTGCAGGATGGCTTCGGCTTTCTCCGCTCCGCAGACAGCTCCTACCTCGCAGGCCCCGATGATATCTACGTTTCTCCCAGCCAAATCCGCCGTTTTAACCTCCGCACTGGTGACACCATTTCTGGCAAGATTCGTCCGCCGAAAGAAGGTGAACGCTACTTTGCGCTGCTGAAAGTTAACGAAGTTAACTACGACAAACCTGAAAACGCCCGTAACAAGATCCTGTTCGAAAACTTAACGCCGCTGCACGCAAACTCTCGTCTGCGTATGGAACGTGGTAACGGTTCGACAGAAGATCTGACGGCGCGTGTGCTGGATCTGGCTTCGCCGATCGGCCGTGGTCAACGTGGTTTGATCGTTGCACCGCCGAAAGCGGGTAAAACCATGCTGTTGCAGAACATCGCGCAGAGCATTGCTTACAACCATCCTGACTGCGTGCTGATGGTGCTGCTGATTGACGAGCGTCCGGAAGAAGTGACCGAGATGCAGCGTCTGGTGAAGGGTGAAGTGGTTGCGTCAACGTTTGATGAACCGGCTTCCCGTCACGTTCAGGTTGCTGAAATGGTGATCGAAAAAGCGAAGCGTCTGGTTGAGCATAAGAAAGACGTTATCATCCTGCTGGACTCCATTACCCGTCTGGCGCGTGCCTACAACACCGTGGTTCCGGCTTCGGGCAAAGTGTTGACAGGTGGTGTGGATGCTAACGCCTTGCATCGTCCGAAGCGTTTCTTCGGTGCGGCGCGTAACGTCGAAGAAGGCGGTAGCCTGACAATCATCGCCACCGCGCTGGTTGATACCGGTTCCAAGATGGACGAAGTGATTTACGAAGAATTTAAAGGTACAGGTAATATGGAACTGCACCTGGCGCGTAAAATCGCAGAAAAACGCGTGTTCCCGGCGATTGATTACAACCGTTCCGGTACGCGTAAAGAAGAACTGCTTACCACCTCTGAAGAATTGCAGAAGATGTGGATTCTACGCAAGATTATCCACCCAATGGGTGAGATTGACGCGATGGAATTCCTCATCAACAAGTTGGCGATGACGAAAACCAACGATGAATTCTTCGATATGATGAAACGTTCATAAATCCGGGCGTTCATCTATATATACCCTAAATCATTCGAGTTGCAGGACAAAACGTTAACGTTTTGAACAACGCACATGCGGCTTGATGTATGGCGGGTACATTACGGATAACTCGGGGAACGCCACGCTGGGTCGTGGCGTTTTTTTATCCCCTCATTGATCGGACGTGAAGGGGCTTTCTATTGAGAAGCCTCGGTTATCACTCAATTTGTGCTGGCGATCAATGTGGGCGATAGGATATAAGGCGTAAACCGAGTCTATACTGAACAGCTACAGCGCAGCTGTTAACGGTGAACTTACTCACTATGAGTACCGAATTACTATTTATTTTCTTGTTTTCTTTAGGCTTTCTTTTTTTTGCTCGCAGCATCGCGGGTAAAATAGGTCTTGTCGATCGTCCCAACTACCGTAAACGCCATCGGGGTCTTGTGCCTCTGGTTGGCGGTATCTCCGTGTATGCGGGGATCTGCTTTACCTACTTCATTACCGATCAATATATCCCCAACTTCCGTCTTTACCTGCTGTGCGCGGGTGTACTGGTGTTTGTCGGCATGCTGGACGATCGTTTTGATATCAGCGTGAAAATTCGTGCTGTTGTGCAGGCGTTTGTTGCCGTAGTGATGATGGCTTTCGCGGGCTTGACGATACACAACCTGGGATACATTTTCGGTCCGTGGCAGATGGGCCTGGGGCCGTTTGGCTATCTGGTCACGCTGTTTGCCGTTTGGGCGGCGATTAATGCGTTCAATATGGTGGACGGGATCGATGGATTGCTTGGCGGAATGTCCAGTGTCTCATTTGGGGCGATGGGGATTTTGCTGTATCTGAGCGGCCACACGAATCTGGCATTGTGGTGCTTCGCCATGATTGCCGCGACCTTACCTTACATTCTGCTTAATCTCGGTATGTTTGGATCACGCTACAAGGTGTTCATGGGCGACGCAGGTAGCACGATGATTGGCTTCACGGCCATCTGGCTCCTGATTCAAACAACGCAAGGCCCACAGCATCCGATTAATCCAGTTACTGCATTGTGGATCATCGCTATTCCGCTGATCGATATGATCGCCATCATGTATCGGCGTTTGCGCAAAGGGATGAGTCCGTTCTCGCCTGACCGGCAGCACATCCATCATTTAATGATGCGGGCTGGTTTTTCTTCCCACCAGGCGTTTGTGTTGATTACGCTTGCTGCCGCCTTGTTGGCTGCGGTTGGCGTGTTGGGAGAATATTTCTTTTTTATACCCGAATGGATTATGTTGGCATTATTCTTGCTTACATTTCTACTGTATGGCTACTGCCTGAAACGAGCATGGCGGGTCGCCCGTTTTATCAAGCGAATCAAACGCCGTATGCGGCATTCTGATGAGCAAAAGCAGTCATCCTGACCAAATAATTTTGGGGAAGTAATGAAATCAGAGAACTTGTCTACCGGGAATGCGTTGATTGATAACGAACTGGATATCCGTGGTTTATTTCGCCTGTTGTGGCGTGGAAAGGTGTGGCCGATAGCGTTCGGCCTGCTTTTTGCCGTCGTGGCACTAGGCTATTCCTATCTTGTGAAACAGGAGTGGAGCGCGACAGCGATTACCGACAAGCCGACGGTCAATATGCTGGGGGGCTATTATTCACAGCAGCAATTCCTGCGTAACCTCGACGCTCGATCTTTTTCTACGCCTCAGCCAGAGCAACCGTCTATTTCGGCTGATGCTTATGATGAATTCATCATGCAATTAGCGGCTTACGATACCCGCCGCGATTTCTGGTTGCAGACCGATTATTACAAGCAGCGGCTGGAAGGTGATGCAAAGGCGGATGCCGCTCTGTTGGATGAGCTGGTCAACAACATTCAGTTTACGCCGCGTGACGACGGGAAAAAAACCAATGATTCCGTGAAGCTGGTGGCGGAAACCTCTGCGGATTCCAACACGTTGCTTCGTCAGTATGTGGCTTTTGCCAGCCAGCATGCAGCCAGTCACCTGAATGAAGAGATCAAGGGTGCCTGGGCTGCCAGAACCATTTTCATGAAGTCGCAGATCAAGCGTCAGGAAGCGGTAGCGAAAGCGATTTACGATCGCGAAGTCCGTAGCATTGAACTGGCGTTGAAAATCGCTCAGCAGCAAGGTATTAGCCGTAGTCAGACGGATACACCCGCAGACGAAATCCCCGCATCGGAAATGTTCCTACTTGGCAGGCCGATGCTTCAAGCCCGACTGGAGACGTTGCAGACCAGCGGCCCGCATTACGAACTGGATTACGATCAAAATCGCGCGATGTTGGCGACGCTGAACGTTGGTCCAACGCTTGAAGCCGCTTTCCAGACGTATCGTTATTTGCGTACGCCGGAAGAGCCGGTGAAGCGCGACAGCCCACGCCGGGCATTCCTGATGGTGATGTGGGGGGCGATTGGTGCGCTCGTCGGTGCGGGTGTTGCCTTGGCTCGCCGTCCGCACTAACCAGCTTGCTGATTCGCGTCTGATGCTCAGCGAGCGTCTGCGTCTAACCTGATTAAAGAGATTCAATGTGAAAGTATTGACTGTTTTCGGCACCCGGCCGGAAGCCATAAAAATGGCACCGCTGGTTCATGCCTTGGCTCAGGATGGAGCCTTTGAATCGAGGATTTGCGTGACAGCCCAGCACCGGGAGATGCTGGATCAGGTACTGCGCTTGTTCGATATTACGCCGGATTACGATCTGGATATTATGCGACCGGGACAGGGACTCAGTGAGATATCCTGCCGGATTTTATCGGGACTTGAACCCGTTATGGCAGAGTTCAAACCGGATCTGGTGCTGGTACACGGCGATACCACCACGACGTTGTCAACCAGTCTGGCGGCTTTTTATCAGCGTATCCCCGTCGGCCATGTAGAAGCGGGATTGCGTACGGGCGATCTCTACTCGCCTTGGCCAGAAGAGGCTAACCGCAAACTGACCGGGCATTTGGCGATGTACCATTTCGCCCCGACAGAAAATTCACGCCAAAATTTACTGCGTGAGCATCTGTCTGGCCGGCATATTTTTGTGACGGGTAATACGGTGATTGATGCGCTGTTCTGGGTGCGCGATCGTATTCTCGGGGACGCTGCGTTACGCCGCAGCCTCGATGAAAAATATGCTTTTTTAGACGACAACAAGAAGCTGATTCTGGTTACCGGACACCGCCGTGAGAGTTTTGGCGGCGGTTTTGAGCGCATTTGCAGCGCGCTGGCAGATATCGCCCGTCGACACCCAGAAGTACAAATTGTGTATCCGGTTCACCTGAATCCTAACGTCAGTGAACCAGTGAATCGCATCCTGAGCGGCATTGATAATGTGATGCTGATTGCACCGCAGGACTATCTGCCTTTCGTGTATTTGATGAATCGTTCTTACATGATTTTGACCGATTCTGGCGGCATTCAGGAAGAGGCGCCGTCGTTAGGCAAGCCCGTCTTGGTGATGCGTGATACGACAGAACGGCCGGAGGCGGTTGAAGCGGGGACGGTTAAGCTGGTAGGTACGGAAGTCACCAGCATTGTCGATGCAGTCTCTGTGCTGTTGACGGATGAAGAAGCGTATCAAGCAATGAGCCGCGCCCACAATCCTTATGGTGATGGACAAGCCTGTCAACGCATCGTTGATGCTTTAAAAAATCATAGGAAATGATTTTTAGCGCCGTCCTGCGGCGACCCGATTTACAGAATGCAAACGGTGATAATGGAATAGAAGAGTAAAGCGTTTGCGCCAGGGAGGTATTCACAGCGTCTTTACGATCTATCCATTATCACCGCTTAATGCATATCTCAGTATCCGAGAAATAATTATGGTGACACTATGAGCTTTACTACCATTTCCGTAATCGGTTTGGGCTACATCGGTTTACCCACTGCCGCGGCGTTTGCGTCGCGCCAGAAAAAAGTCATCGGTATCGATGTGAACAAACTGGCGGTCGAAACCATTAATCGCGGCGAGATCCATATCGTCGAGCCCGATCTGGATTCGTTAGTCAAAGTCGCTGTAGAAAATGGTTACCTCCAGGCTTTGACAAAGCCTGTGCCAGCCGATGCTTTTCTGATCGCCGTTCCTACCCCTTTCAAAGGCGATCACGAACCCGATCTGGCCTATGTTCAGGCGGCTGCGGCATCCATCGCGCCTGTTCTGAAGAAAGGCGATCTGGTGATTCTGGAATCAACATCCCCGGTGGGGGCGACGGAGCAAATGGCCGAGTGGCTGGCCGACGCCCGCGCGGATTTGACGTTTCCGCAGCAGGTTGGGGAAACGGCGGATATCAATATTGCCTATTGTCCTGAGCGCGTGCTACCGGGGCAGGTCGTGGTCGAACTGATTAAAAACGATCGCGTCATTGGCGGGATGACCCCAGTGTGCTCTGCCCGTGCGAGTGAACTGTATAAAATCTTCCTCGAAGGTGAGTGTGTGGTTACTAACTCCCGCACCGCCGAAATGTGCAAGCTAACGGAAAACAGCTTCCGCGACGTCAATATTGCTTTCGCCAATGAGCTTTCGCTGATTTGTGCCGAACAAAACATTAACGTATGGGAACTTATCCGATTGGCAAATCGCCATCCTCGCGTCAATATCCTGCAACCCGGCCCTGGCGTCGGTGGACACTGCATCGCAGTCGATCCCTGGTTCATTGTGGCGCAGAACCCGCAGCAGGCTCGGTTGATTCATACCGCCAGACTGGTGAACGATGGTAAACCGCTCTGGGTGGTCGATCGTGTAAAAGCGGCCGTGGCGGATTATCTGGTGAAAACGGATAAACGTGCCAGCGAGGTTACGGTGGCCTGCTTTGGGCTGGCGTTCAAGCCCGATATTGACGATCTGCGTGAAAGTCCCGCTGTGGGGATTACGTCCATGATTGCACAATGGAATACCGGTGTGACGTTAGCCGTCGAACCGAATGTCAAACACCTGCCGTCCGTGTTGGCCGGACAGGTAAAACTGGTCGATACCAGCAGTGCATTAAAAGAAGCCGATGTGCTGGTAATGCTGGTCGACCACCGTCAATTTAAAGCGATTAACTCAGAAGATGTGAAACAACAGTGGGTTATCGATACCAAAGGAGTATGGCGTTGAAACGTATTTTAATTACCGGTGGTGCTGGATTTATTGGTTCAGCGTTGGTCAGATACATTCTGACGGAAACGCAGGACAGCGTCGTTGTTGTCGATAAGCTGACCTACGCGGGCAACCTATCTTCGCTGGCACCGGTCGCTGCTAGCGAACGTTTTGCGTTCGAACAGGTGGATATCTGCGATCGTGCTGAACTGGACCGTGTCTTTACGGCTTATCAGCCTGCGTTGGTGATGCATCTGGCGGCAGAAAGCCACGTCGATCGTTCTATCGATGGCCCGGCGGCATTTATCGAGACCAATATTGTCGGCACCTATACGATGCTGGAAGCGGCACGCCACTACTGGCAGAACTTGGCTGATGCGGACAAGAGTGCGTTCCGTTTTCACCATATCTCTACCGATGAAGTGTTTGGTGACCTGCACGGAACGGACGATCTGTTTACAGAGACTACGCCTTATGCGCCAAGCAGCCCTTATTCCGCATCGAAAGCCTCCAGCGACCACTTGGTTCGCGCCTGGCTGCGCACCTACGGGTTCCCGACCATTATCACCAACTGCTCGAATAACTACGGCCCTTACCATTTCCCAGAGAAGCTGATTCCGCTGGTGATCCTGAATGCGGTCGCGGGCAAACCGTTACCGGTTTACGGTGACGGCGCGCAAATCCGTGACTGGCTGTTTGTCGAAGACCACGCTCGTGCATTGTACAAAGTAGTAACGGAAGGCGAAATCGGCGAGACGTACAACATCGGTGGTCATAACGAGCGCAAAAACATTGAAGTCGTGCAGACCATTTGCGCGTTACTCGAAGAGCTGGCACCGAATAAGCCCGCTGGCATAGAGCATTACCGCGATCTCATCACCTATGTGAAAGACCGCCCAGGCCACGATATGCGTTATGCGATCGATGCCGGGAAAATTGAACGTGAGCTGGGCTGGCGTCCAGAAGAAACGTTTGAAACAGGCATGAGAAAAACCGTTAGCTGGTATCTGAATAACGAAAAATGGTGGCGCAGCGTGCAGGATGGTTCTTATACCGGCGAGCGTTTAGGGTTGAACGACTAACCCTGTGCCTGACCCAGATGGCGGAAATGAAGGAGCGAAACGATGACCTATCCGATATCAATAGGAAAGGGAGAGATTCGTGCCACGGTTGAACCGCTGGGCTGGGAGAGTGAATTCTTCCAGATTGACAGCGGTAAGCTGAATTTTTCGCCTTCTGCGCCTGCGTTGTCGCCCGATGCACTGAACGCATTGACGCTGACGCAGGCCAAAATTGCGGCGGACAATCTGGTGCTGGCGGATGCGCTTGCCGATCTGGGTTTTCGATTGGTGGAAGGCGAAGTCGATCTCAGCCTGCCGCTGCAACGGGCTACTGTGGTGACACTGTTACCGTGCTGGCGTGAAGCGACATTCGACGATATTCCTGCCCTGAGAGATGCGGCGTCACGTGTTTTTGCACTGAGCCGTTTTCGTTCTCCGTGGTACCAGCCGGAGGATAGCGGACGTTTCTATGCGCAGTGGGTTGAAAATGCCGTGCGCGGTACGTTCGATCACTGCTGTTTACTCGCGGAAGATGCCGCTGGCAATCCACAAGGATGGGTCACGCTACGTAGAGTGGATGACACAGATGCACGTATCGGGCTACTGGGCGTTTGGCCGGGTGTTACGGTACGGGGAATCGGTTCACAGCTGATGGCGCTGGCGGAAATGTGGTGCCGACAACAAGGATTGATACGTCTTCGGGTCGCGACGCAGGTTGGTAACGTAGCGGCGCTTCGTCTTTATCTTCGCCGTGGTGCCACGATTGAGAGCACGGCGTATTGGTTATACAGGTGAACACATGATTCCATTTAATGCGCCACCAGTTGTCGGTACGGAACTGGACTATATGCAGGCTGCCATGAGCAGCGGTAAATTGTGCGGTGATGGGGGGTTTACCCGCCGTTGTCAGCAGTGGCTGGAACATTATTCCGGCAGTAAAAAAGTCCTGCTCACGCCTTCCTGCACTGCTTCGTTGGAGATGGCGGCGATACTGCTCGACGTTAAGCCTGGCGATGAAGTGATCATGCCGAGCTATACCTTCGTTTCTACTGCCAACGCCTTTGTGTTGCGCGGTGCGAAAATCGTGTTTGTCGATATCCGCCCAGATACCATGAACATTGATGAGACGAAGATCGAAGCGGCAATTACGGAAAAGACGCGCATTATCGTGCCGGTTCACTATGCGGGCGTGGCCTGCGAGATGGACGCGATTATGGCGCTGGCGAAGAAATACGATTTATATGTCGTGGAAGATGCCGCGCAGGGCGTAATGTCCAGCTACAAAGGCCGGGTTCTGGGATCTATCGGCCATATCGGCTGCTTCAGCTTTCACGAAACCAAGAATTACACCTCGGGCGGCGAGGGCGGTGCCACGCTGATTAATGACGCAAGACTGGTAGAGCGCGCGGAAATCATTCGTGAAAAAGGCACTAACCGGAGCCAGTTTTTCCGCGGGCAGGTGGACAAGTACACCTGGCGGGATATCGGTTCAAGCTACCTGATGGCGGACATTCAGGCTGCTTATCTCTGGGCACAGTTGGAAGCGGCGCGGCCGATCAACGAGCGTCGTCTGAAACTGTGGCAGAATTACTATGCGGCATTCAAATCATTGGCCGATGCCGGGCGTATTACGTTGCCGACCGTGCCTGCCAATGGCATTCACAACGCGCACATGTTTTATATCAAACTCAGCTCTCAGGACGACCGCAGCGCGTTTATCAATTACATGAAAGAAGCGGAAATCATGACGGTCTTTCATTATATCCCGCTGCACAGTTGCCCGGCTGGACTGAATTTTGGTCATTTCTCCGGTGAAGATCGCTATACCACGCAGGAAAGCGAACGGCTGGTGCGTTTACCGCTGTTCTATAACCTGTCGGACGTCAATCAGCGGACGGTCATCAATACCATTCTGAGTTTCTTCTCCTGATATGTCGTTGGCGAAAGCATCGATATGGACGGCAGGTTCCACGCTGATAAAAATCGGCGCAGGGCTGGTGGTTGTCAAACTGCTGGCGGTCGCTTTTGGCCCCAGCGGCGTAGGTATGGCGGGGAATTTCCGCCAGCTTATTACGGTGCTGGGCGTGTTAGCCGGTGCCGGGATCTTCAATGGCGTCACCAAATACGTGGCGGAGTATCAGCAACAGCCGGAACGATTGAGGCCGCTGCTCGGTACGTCTGTCACGCTGGTACTGGGCTTCTCCACGCTGTTGGCGATTCTCTTTCTGGCGGCCGCAACGCCTATCACCAATCTACTGTTTGGGCATGACGACTATCGCGATGTGGTACGTGCGCTGGCGTTTATCCAAATGGGTATCGCCTACGCCAACCTGTTTCTGGCGATCCTCAAAGGCTATCGGGATGCGATAGGCAACGCGCTGGCCGTGATTGGCGGCAGCCTGATCGGGCTGGCGGCTTTTTGGCTGTGTCTGCAACTGGGTGGCTACGTTGGTGCTTTGGTGGGGCTGGCGCTGGTGCCCGCGCTGCTGGTGATCCCTGCGGGAATTATGCTATTGCGGCGTACACCGCTGGCGTTGACATCGCTAAAACCAGCGTGGGATCGTGCGATTGCCAGCCAGCTAGGCAAGTTTACGCTGATGGCGTTGATGACGGCGGTGACGCTGCCCGTTGCGTACATCATGATGCGTAACCTGCTGGCGGCGCATTACAGCTGGGATGAAGTGGGAATTTGGCAGGGCGTCAGCAGTATTTCCGATGCTTACCTACAATTTATTACCGCCTCCTTTACTGTGTATCTGTTGCCGACGCTTTCGCGTCTGACGGATAAAGCGGCGCTATCGCAGGAGATCGTTCGCTCGCTGAAATTTGTGCTGCCCGTCGTGGCAGGCGTCAGCTTTTGTGTATGGCTGCTGCGAGATTTTGCCATCTGGCTGCTGTTCTCCAGCGAGTTCACGGCAATGAGAGATCTCTTCGTTTGGCAATTGGTAGGCGATGTAATGAAAGTGGGCGCTTACGTCTTTGGCTATCTGGTCATTGCGAAAGCGGCGCTACGCTTTTATCTGCTCACAGAAGTGAGCCAGTTTCTCTTGCTGACTGGGTTTTCCCACTGGTTGATTCCGCTTTATGGCGCACAAGGTGCGGCGCAGGCCTATATGGCAACCTACCTGGTCTATTTTTTGCTTTGTTGTTGCGTATTCATTATTTACCGTAGGCGAGCATGACGACACTGATTCATGTATTGGGATCTGACATCCCGCATCATAACCAGACCGTTTTACGTTTTTTTAACGACGTACTGGCGACGGAACTCCCCGAACAGCAGATTCGGCACTTCATCGTGGCTTCCCATGATGGCATTTCATCGGCCGATTTCCCTGCGCTGCGTATCGAAACTTGCGTGGATAAGAAAACGCTGGCTGAGGCAGTTATCGCCAGAGCCAAAGCGAACCGCAAGATGCGCTTTTTCCTGCATGGGCAGTTTAACCCCACGCTGTGGCTGGCGTTGCTGAGTGGAAAAATCAAGTCTGAGCAGGTTTATTGGCACGTTTGGGGCGCGGATTTGTATGAAGAAGCGAGCAGCCTGAAGTATCGCCTGTTTTATCTGTTGCGGCGTATGGCGCAAAAGCGTGTCGGACATGTGTTTGCCACGCGTGGCGATCTGGAATGGTATCAGCAGCGTTCACCTCGGGTGCCGACCTCATTGCTGTACTTCCCAACGCGAATGAATCCAGCACTAACGGGCATGCAGGTGGATAAACCACTGGCAGGGCCGATGACGATTCTGGTCGGCAATTCAGGCGATCGCACCAATCGTCATCAGGAAGCGCTGCGGGCGATTCACCAACAGTTCGGGAAAAATGTGCGGGTCATTGTGCCGATGGGTTACCCCGCGAATAACGCGTCCTACATCGCGCAGGTGGAAAAGGACGGTTTGGCGCTGTTCGGCGTGAAAAATTTCCAACTGCTGAAAGATCAACTGGCGTTTGATGATTATCTCAACATGCTGCGCACCTGTGATTTGGGCTATTTTATTTTCGATCGCCAGCAGGGAATCGGGACGTTATGCCTGCTGATTCAGTTTGGCGTGCCGTTCGTGATCAGCCGGAAAAATCCGTTCTGGCAGGATCTCACGGAGCAAGGGCTGCCCGTGCTGTTTTACGGTGACGAATTGGATGAGGCGTTGGTGCGTGAAGCACAGCGCCAGCTGGCATCGGTGGATAAGCACCAGATCGCGTTCTTCAATCCCAATTATCTGCAAGGCTGGCGGGATGCGTTGGCGTTGGCAGCGGGAGAACCGGTATGACGCTGGGGCAATTTGGTGGGCTGTTTGTCGTCTACCTGATTTCAGTCATCTTTATCCTGAGCCTGACCTGGATGGAGTTTCGGCGGGTGCGTTTTAATTTTAACGTGCTGTTTTCCCTGCTCTATTTATTGACGTTCTATTTTGGTTTTCCGTTTACCTGCGTTCTGGTGTTCCGGTTTGGCGTCGACGTGGTTCCTGTGCAGTTTCTGCTTCAGGCGATGCTGTCTGCGACGGCGTTCTATGCGATCTATTACGTCAGCTATAAGACACGGCTACGCCAGAAAACCTCCGCACCGCGTGCGCCACTCCTGACGGTGAACCGGGTTGAAGCCAATCTGACCTGGCTGCTGTTGGCGTTGATTGCGGTAGCCACCGTCGGTATTTTCTTCCTTAACAATGGCTTCTTGTTGTTTAAGCTGCGTTCTTACAGCCAGATATTTTCCAGCGATGTGTCCGGCGTGGCGTTGAAGCGCTTCTTCTACTTCTTCATTCCGGCGATGCTGGTGGTGTATTTTCTGCGCCAGACGCAGCGTGCGTGGCTACTGTTCCTCGTCGGAACAGTCGCGTTCGGGATGCTGACGTATGTGATTGTCGGTGGAACGCGCGCAAATGTGATTATCGCCTTCGCCCTGTTTTTGTTTATTGGTATTGTGCGCGGCTGGATTACCCTCTGGATGCTGGTTGCGGCTGGTGCGTTCGGGATTGTCGGGATGTTCTGGCTGGCGCTGAAGCGCTATGGGCTGGACGTCAGCGGTGATTACGCATTTTATACGTTCCTCTATTTAACCCGTGACACCTTCTCGCCCTGGGAAAACCTGGCGCTGCTGTGGCAGAACTACGACAAGATTGAATTCCAGGGGCTGGCACCGATCGCCCGTGATTTCTACGTCTTTATTCCCTCTTGGCTATGGCCGGACCGTCCGAATCTGGTGTTAAACAGTGCGAACTATTTCACCTGGGAAGTGTTGAATAACCACTCTGGGCTGGCGATATCTCCCACGCTGTTGGGCTCACTGGTGGTGATGGGTGGCGTGCTGTTTATCCCGCTCGGGGCGATGGCAGTAGGACTGGTTATCAAGTGGTTCGATTGGGTGTACGAGTTAGGGAAGAACGACAGCAATCGCTATAAGGCCGCTATTTTGCAGGCGTTCTGCTTTGGGGCGGTATTCAATATTATTGTGCTGACGCGTGAAGGCGTAGATGCTTTTGTTTCGCGAGTGGTGTTTTTCTGTCTGGTATTCGGCCTGTGCCTGCTCATTGCCAAGCTGCTCTACTGGCTGCTGGAAAGCGCCGGGTTAATCCGGCAGCGTCTGATGCGTATGCGTGCCACGCCGACACCCAACACCGTGAATCCTGTGATAAAGGAGCAGGTATGACAGCGTTAAAAACCACAGAGACCATTCCTCTGTATACCATTCGTGGTTTGCCCATTCACGGTTTTCGTAATATGGCGCAGTTTGTTGATTACCTGTTTGCGGGCGAACGGGTTGAAACGGGCACGCTCGTCGCGATTAACGCTGAGAAAGTGCTAACGGCGGAAAAAGACGTGGCGCTGCGTGCATTGCTCGATCGCGCAGAATACAAGTATGCGGACGGCATCAGCATCGTGCGTTCCATTCGGCGCAAGTATCCGCAGGCTGACGTCACACGAGTTGCGGGCGCTGATCTGTGGGAAGCGCTCATGGAGCGGGCAGGCAAATCGGGCACGCCGGTTTTTCTGGTGGGCGGTAAACCTGATGTGTTGGCACAAACGGAAGCGAAACTGCGAGCGCAGTGGAACGTGAACATTGTCGGCAGTCAGGATGGGTATTTCACGCCAGAGCAGCGTGATGCCCTGTTCGAACGTATTCGTACCAGCGGTGCACAGATTGTTACCGTTGCGATGGGGTCGCCACGACAGGAAATCCTGATGCGGGATTGTCGTCACCACCATCCTGATGCGTTGTACATGGGTGTGGGCGGAACCTATGACGTCTTTACCGGGCATGTGAAACGCGCCCCGCTCGTGTGGCAAAACTTAGGACTGGAGTGGCTGTATCGCTTATTGTCCCAGCCGAGCCGTATTTTCCGACAGTTTAAATTATTGAAATATGTCGCCTATCACTACAGTGGTCGCCTATAGCTTCATTGAATTGGCGCGTTAACCGTGCCAACCTTTCTCTGCGAAATATTGCCCTGTTTTTTTATTCCTATTCGATTTTAATTATCTGTTTTCCCGTCAATCGGAAAGACAGAATTCTATCTTTGGCGTATTCGTCATCCCTGATGTGTTATTCACACTCACATTACGGTATTTTCATGGCCGCTGATTTGAGGCGAGGGCACATTTTTTCTAATCGATCGCCCTTCTGAATAAGAACAATAACCGGCAGCAGCCGGGATAAGCACAACATAAAGACAGAGGATATATGGCAGAAGATGTAAAGCAGGAAAAACTCCATAGGGGGTTAGAAGCCCGACATATTGAGCTGATTGCGCTGGGTGGCACAATCGGCGTCGGGCTGTTTATGGGCGCCGCCAGCGCGCTGAAGTGGGCGGGGCCATCAGTATTATTGGCCTATATTGTCGCTGGAATCTTCGTTTTCTTCATCATGCGCTCAATGGGAGAGATGCTCTATCTGGAGCCGGTCGCGGGATCGTTTGCCGTCTACGCGCATAAATACATGAATCCCTTCTTCGGTTATCTCACCGCGTGGGGCTATTGGTTTATGTGGATGGCGGTCGGGATTTCGGAAATTACCGCCATTGGCGTATATGTTCAGTACTGGTTCCCCGATTTGCCGCAGTGGATACCGGCTATTGCCGCGGTCGCGCTGGTTGCGGGCGCAAACCTTGCGGCAGTAAGGCTGTATGGCGAAATCGAATTTTGGTTCGCCATGATAAAAATCACCACCATCGTTGTGATGATTGTCGTTGGCGTCGGCATTATTTTCTTCGGCTTTGGTAACCACGGTCAGGCGACCGGATTCAGTAATCTGACCGAGCACGGTGGCTTCCTCGCGGGAGGCTGGAAAGGTTTGCTGTTCGCGCTGTGTCTGGTGGTGGCATCCTATCAGGGCGTGGAGCTGGTTGGCATTACGGCGGGTGAGGCGAAAAATCCACAGGTGACGCTGAAACGGGCGATCAACAACATCCTGTGGCGCATTCTGATTTTCTATGTAGGCGCGATCTTCGTTATCGTGACGATTTTCCCCTGGAATGAAATTGGTACGTCCGGCAGCCCATTTGTACTGACGTTCGCGAAAATCGGTATCACCGCGGCGGCGGGTATCATCAACTTTGTGGTGTTGACGGCCGCGCTGTCTGGCTGTAACAGCGGCATGTATAGCTGTGGACGTATGCTGTATTCGCTGGCCAACAACCGTCAGCTTCCCGCCTGGTTAGGTAAAGTGACGGCCAGCGGTGTACCGGCTGCGGGCGTCATGATTTCGATTCTTTGCCTGATGGCGGGGTCGGTGCTGAATTACATCATTCCTAACCCGGAAAAAGTGTTTGTCTATGTTTATAGCGCCAGCGTACTGCCGGGCATGGTGCCGTGGTTTGTGGTGTTAATCAGCCAATTGCGTTTTCGTGAACAGCATCGTGCCGCGCTGGTCGCACATCCGTTTAAATCGGTGTTGTTCCCGTGGGTAAACTACCTGACGATGGCGTTTTTGCTGTGTGTGCTGGTGGGAATGTATATAAATATCGATACACGGATGTCTTTACTGGTCGGTGTCGCGTTTTTAGCCGTGGTCAGCCTATGTTATTTCGCGTTGGGACTGGGCAAAAAAACGTCGCTGACAGAGGGTAAATCGTAGTAGTTAGGGGCGGGAAGGGCGGAACGGTATGTTATTTAGCTTGGAATGAGCAAATCATAATCAAACGCATCATTTCGATAAAAAAGCACTAGACAGCCAGTCGCTAAGCCCGTAATATCCCGCCCCGCAACGGCGCTAAGCGCCCGTAGCTCAGCTGGATAGAGCGCTGCCCTCCGGAGGCAGAGGTCTCAGGTTCGAATCCTGTCGGGCGCACCATTATATTTTTATGAAGTATGTTGTGTGCAAGAGCTGCGGTGGTACACTTTTTTTCGTAAAGAAAGTATCCCGTAAAAAGGAAGTACCGCGTAATAAGTAGTTGATGTAAAGTGTGGTGATGGTGGCTATAGCTCAGTTGGTAGAGCCCTGGATTGTGATTCCAGTTGTCGTGGGTTCGAGTCCCATTAGCCACCCCAGATTTTGCAGATAGAGCAGTTGATTGATAGTTTGTGAGTTATGCGAAGGTGGCGGAATTGGTAGACGCGCTAGCTTCAGGTGTTAGTGTTCTTACGGACGTGAGGGTTCAAGTCCCTCTCTTCGCACCACACACAAACAAGAACATCAGTGATGTTCAAAAAGCAGTACATTCGGCGAGTAGCGCAGCTTGGTAGCGCAACTGGTTTGGGACCAGTGGGTCGGAGGTTCGAATCCTCTCTCGCCGACCAATTAAAAAGAAAAGCACATCGAAAGATGTGCTTTTTTTTCGCCTACAATTTGCCTTTTCTGGTGAAAGTCTTGTCGGATTTATCAACCCGACAAGACGCGGTTTCCCTGCCACGTAATGCGCTACGGCGCGTAATGCACTGGCGCCAGCGCGCTGCTATCGATACGTTCTCGCATTGATTTTAGTGCGGTATCAAAAGGACACAGTGTGCCTTTTTCTGTCTGCTGACAGCCCTGAGAGGTAAATTCCTCTTTCAGTAACGGCTGCCGATCGTCAAGCTGCGTCAGTGAACGAATCTGATCCAACGACTGCGTCTGGAAATAGATGCGCAAAAAACGCTGCTGAGTGGTGGTATCGCGCCAGCGTTCGAAGACCAGGCTGCCCGCGGGTGGAATATTATCGGCGGTATCGCCGGGTAGCTGCCAATGAAACCGCAACAGTGTGCGCAGGTAGGCGATATTGGTGTCGTGAGCGACATACAGCAAGTAAGGGACGGCTGGTGGCTCGCCTTGTGTGCTGTCCTGCTCTTCCTGCGTCCCTTGTGCCAAAGCCTGTGCGATTTGCTGCATGAATAGCGAACCGCCGCGCTGTGCGATATAGGGAACATCATTAGTGAAGTCGTATTTAGCGGTCATTGGAGCCATCAGCGGGCTGAGATCCTGTGTGTTGCGGACATGACCAAAGGCAACCTGTGCCAGTGGCAAGTTTTCGCTGTATTCCAGCAGAAAAACCTCGCTCATATTCGCCAGCGTATTCAGGCCACTGATAGACATCGAGCCGTCTTTACCCTGTTTGAATGCCCAGGGTTTATCAAACACCGGGCAGGGCTTGTCTGCTTCGCATACGGCCTGCTTTAACAGCTCGATGCTGGGCTTAAGACGCTGATAGGCAAGATCCAAATCACCCCCCATGGCTTTCAGTACCTCAGCTTTTGCTCGGTCGGGGTCAAGCGTGCCAATCCCCATTTTATCCCCGTGGAACAGCGGGTCCTGTTTTTCATCCTCAACGGCATGCGTCGCAACGCCGCAGCCCGGAAACATGCCGTCCATATAGGCTTGTGCGGTTGCACGGGTGCGTTGTAGCGGACTGGCGAGCACATAAAGCTGCTGTTCTGCCGGACAACCTGAAGCAAACAGATGCTGTTGGCGATAATACTCGCCCTCGTAGCGGCCTTTTAATACGGTAGCGGCATAGCCATGTCCGGTTAATTCGCCTTCCCGCGTGACCCATTGAGGCCACTGTCGGGCCGTGCCGGATTCCAGTGCGGTCGTGTTGGATTCTGTTGGAGGACGTACGCCGTGACGGCTGACTTCAACGACCTTTTCCAGAAGATAGCGATCCTGAGCCTGGGCCTGAGTAGAGAAGGCTGAAATAATGATCATGGTAATCAATAAGCTACGGGGAATACGTAATGTCGTGTGGTAAAGCATGATAATCCTTCGTCAGCGGTCATACGGATAAGGAGTTTCATTGTAGGAAGAGTAAAGTGACAAAGGGGTTTTTCAGCAGAGGAGAGAGTGTTAGCGAACATTTCTACATGCATAGTTTGCAATCAAACTTTTTGATCTAAGATAGATCCCAAAGGTATAAAGCGCATAATTTCCGCATGTTATATTTTTAAAAATTAAAAAGACGACATAAATCCCCGCCTGATAAATCCAACACTAACGAGTTAATTATGGCATCACATCTTATTGATTTTCTTCTTATAGGGAATAATTTTGGCACGCCTGAAATGCGCGGCGTCTGGTCCGAGCATAACCGCCTGACGAAACAGGTCGAAGTCGAAGTTGCCCTGGCACTTGCCGAGGGTGAACTGGGTGTCATTCCGCTGGACGCGGCAAAAACCATTGCAGAAAACGCTGACGCAAGCGCGCTTAACGTTGAAGAGATTGCAAAAGATGCGGCACGCATGAAGCATTCTCTGATGCCGACGATTGCCGCGATTCAGAAACAGTGTGGTGCCGCGGGTGAGTTTATTCACTATGGCGTGACCACGCAGGACATCGTTGATACTGCGACGGTGTTACAACTGAAACAATCTTTTGATATTGTCATCAGAGATACACAACTGCTGGCCGTTGAATTGAAACGTCTGGCCAAGAAATACCAGCATACGCTGATGGCCGGTCGTACCCACGGTATGCAGGCGCTGCCCACCACGTTTGGCTTCAAACTGGCTGTCTGGCTGGATGAGTTTATCCGCCACCTCGAACGTCTGAATGAAATAAAAGAACGTGTTTTGGTTGGCAACATCAACGGTGCGATTTGCACCTATGCCTCTTTTGGCGAGAAAGGGCCGGAAATCGAGCGTCTGACGCTGGATAAACTAGGGCTGAATACGCCGAATATCGGCTGGCAGTCTGCCCGCGATCGCTTCTCCGAATATGCTTCTGTTACGGTTCTGATCAGCGGTACGCTGGGCAAAATCGGCAACGAGCTGTACAACCTGATGCGCACCGAGATTAACGAAATCGAAGAGCCGTTCTCCGAAGGGAAAATCGGTTCTACTACGATGCCGCATAAACGCAACCCTGCCGCATTGGAAGGGCTGGCGAGCCTGACTGCTCCGCTGTTTAAGAGCGCCGCGCTGATTCATGAATCCATGAAAGTTGAGCATGAGCGTGATGCGATGAGCTGGCGTGCGGAATGGATCGCACTGCCGGAAATCAATATCTATCTGTCTGCTCAGCTTCAGAATGCGCTTGGCATCCTGCGTGGCATGTCTGTCAACGAGAAGCAGATGCTGGCGAACCTCGATCTACAAAATGGCCTGCTGCTGTCCGAGAAAGTGATGTTCGAGATTGGTAAACGTCTCGGCAAGCAGACTGCTCACCATCTGGTTTACGAATGCTCAATGCAGGCATTCGAGCAGAATCAGTCCTTTAAATCGGTACTGCTGGCCCACCCGGTGCTTTCTGAACAAGTGACTGCCGCCGATCTGGACGAATGGCTGAATCCGGCGAACTACGTTGGCAGTGCGCCGCAGAAGGTTGATGATGTGATTCGCTATGCGGATAACTCCGGGCTGCTGCCAGCATAAGGTGACATCATGAGTATCGTATTTCGTCAGGCTACGCTTGCGGACGATGAGACCTATCTGGCACTGGCGCTGGCGGCATTTGAGCCGATTCGCCAACTGGGTATCAATTTTTCTGCCGCCCATGCGGATATCGACATGGTGCGTACGCATATTGCCTCACACGGCGTGTATGTGATGGAAAAAGACGGCGAGATGGTGTCGTCATTTACCATCCGTTATCCGTGGGGGCCGGAGCCGGGCCCGTTCGGTTTGCCCCATTTGGGCTGGTTTGCGACGCATCCTGGTTATAAAAAACAGGGGCTGGGTAAGCAAATGATGAACTGGCTGGAAGAAGACATTCTGATTAACCAGCTCAAAGCCCCTGCGGTGTCGCTTGGCACCGCGCAAAACCACCCGTGGCTGATTGAGATGTACAGGAATTATGGTTTCAAGGAAGTCGGGCAGACGAATCTGGGAAAAGGACACCTGACAATCTGGATGGAAAAAATCCTTGATAACCAATTGTATGACCAGTGGAAAGATAAAAACTCAAAAAGAGAGGCCGTAAAATGATGAAAAAAATAACGTTGTCTGTTCTGGCGCTGACGACCGCCTTTCTTGTCGCTGGCTGTGACTCTGGGAAGAGCGGCTCTGAGCAGGAAAAAGTACTGAAAGTGGGTTCAACAGGCCAGAGTTATCCAAGCGGCTTCAAGCAAGATAACAAGCTAGTCGGGTTTGACGTTGAAGTGACGGAAACCATCGCGAAAGATCTGAACTACAAAGTCGAGTGGGTTACCGCCGATTTCAGTGGTCTGATGGGGCAACTGGAAGCGAGAAAACTGGATACGGTAGCGAACGTGGTGGCTATTACGCCAGCGCGTCAGGAAAAGTATAACTTTGCCCAACCATACAGCTATTACGGTAGCCAGATTGTAACGCACAAAGACAACACCAACATTAATACATTGGCTGACCTGAAAGGGAAGACAGTAGCGGGTGTTCTGGGTTCCAACCACGTTAACAACCTGAAAAAAGCCTTTGCCGACGGCAGCGTGAATATCCGTACCTATGAAACGCGCGATGGCGCGATGAACGATGCGTTGTCTAAACGTGTTGAAGGCTATGTGAACTCACGTCCTATCCTGCTGGCGGAAATCAATAAGCGTAGCCTGCCGTTCAAACTGGTCGGTGAGCCGCTGGTGGTTGAAGAAGTGAGCTTCCCATTCCATAAGGACGAAAATGGTGATGCATTACGTAAACAATTCGATGCTGAATTGACGAAAATGCGTGAAGATGGACGCCTGAAAGCGCTCGCCGAAAAATACTTTGGCGAGGACATCTCTGTTCCACCGAAAAAGTAACGTTATTGCCGCTTGTCGGTTGACTTATCACCTTCTCCACCGGCGCAGTATGGCCGGTGGAAGCATTAATGGTATGACTCATGAATGTCGATCTTGCCTACCTGTTAAAGGTCTTTCCTCAGGTATTAATGTATTTGCCGACCACGTTGTTCCTTGCCGTGGTTTCGATGTTTTTTGCTATGGTTCTCGGACTGGTACTGGCGTTAGTCCGTGAAAGCAAGATCGTCGTGGTAGTAAAAATCGTTGAGCTGTACATCTCGCTGTTCCGCGGCATTCCGTCGCTGGTTCAGCTGTTTATCATCTACTTTGGCTTGCCGCAGTTATTCCCCGGCTTATCCAATCTGGATGCGATGACGGCAGCGATTATCGGCTTTAGCCTGAAAACATCCGCCTATATGGCTGAGATTTTCCGTGCGGGCTTATCCTCGGTGGATTTCGGCCAGACGGAAGCGGGCCTATCCATTGGTATGAGTAAAGCGCAGGTCTATCGCCGCATCGTGTTGCCTCAGGCTATGTTGAATGCGCTGCCAGCGACGGGAAACACCTTCATTTCCCTGATTAAAGATACCTCGGTGGCCTTTGCGCTGGGCGTCTCTGAACTGTTCGCGGAAGGCAAGATGATTGCCGCTGAATCTCTGCGTTTCTTTGAGACCTTCCTGGTTGTGGGTCTGATTTACTGGTTGGTGATCATTGTTTACTCCTGGCTGCAAAAACAGCTGGAGAAGAAACTGAATCACTCGCTACAGCGATAAGGGGCTGACATGATCAGTGTAAAGAATCTTTCTAAACGCTTTGGCGATCAGGTGGTGTTGGACAACATCAGTCTGGATATCGCGAAAGGCGAAGTTGTGGCGATTATCGGTCCATCGGGTTCGGGTAAATCCACGCTGCTGCGCTGTCTAAACCTGCTGGAAACGCCAGAGTCGGGCACGATTGAAATTGGTGAGCAAACGCTGGATACGCGTCATTACACCTCTAAAGAAGCCTACGCGCTACGCCGCCAGACGGCGATGGTGTTCCAGAGTTACAACCTGTTTAAGAACAAGACGGCGCTGGAGAACGTGACGGAAGCGCTGATTGTTGTGAAGAAAATGCCGAAGAAGCAGGCGGATGAAATCGGTCTGGCTTTGCTGGAACAGGTTGGTTTGCTGCCGCAGGCGGCACAGTATCCGGTGACGCTGTCCGGTGGACAGCAGCAGCGCGTGAGTATTGCGCGTGCGCTGGCGGTGGATCCGAAGGCTATTCTGTTTGATGAACCGACCTCGGCACTTGACCCAGAAAGGGTACACGAAGTGCTTCAGGTGATTCAGAAGCTGGCTAAAAACGACACCACGATGGTGATCGTCACCCATGAAATGCAGTTTGCGAAAGAAGTGGCTGACCGGGTGATCTTCATGGCGGACGGCCACATCGTTGAAGAAGGCCCGGCGGAGCAGGTGATTAGCTTCTCGGACAACCCGCAAACCCAGCGTTTCCTGCGTCAGTTGACCAAGCTGCCTGAGCCGCTTGAGTACGACATTTAGCACATACGTAGATACACCTGCACGCCTGAACAAGGCAGCCCTGTTTGGCAGGGCACGATATGGAGCAAGTATTCATGAGAACAGCAACTCAGCACGAGCCTCTGGCTCAGTTTATTCAGGCATTTCGCCACGATTTACACCGCCATCCTGAACTGTCGAATCAGGAGTTCGAGACCACGAAGAAGATTCGTGCGGTATTGGAAAAAGAAGGAATTCGTATCCTCGATCTGCCATTGAAAACCGGTCTGGTTGCGGAAGTGGGGGGGTTACAAGACGGGCCGCTGGTCGTGGTGCGTTCCGATATCGACGCCCTGCCGATTGAAGAAGAGTCTGGCGTAGAATTTACGTCGCTCAACAAAGGCGTAATGCACGCCTGCGGCCATGATTTTCACTCTTCCGCGGCGCTGGGTGCAGCGATTCTGTTGAAGAAAATTGAGCCGGAGCTGAAAGGCACGGTGCGAATTTTGTTTCAGGCTGCTGAAGAGACAGGATTGGGCGCGCCGGAAGTCATCGCCGTTGGCGCGTTGGACAATGCGGTAGCGATTTTTGGCATTCACAACGATCCGACACTGCCCGTTGGCGTCATCGGTGGGAAAGATGGCGCATTGACGGCGGGCGTTGACCGCTTTGAAATCAAGATCGCAGCGAAAGGCTGCCATGCCGCGAAGCCGCATGAAGGCAACGACCCGATTATCATTCTGGGTCAGCTGATTTCTGCCGTACAAACCATTATCAGCCGTACGGTATCGTCCGACAATAACGCGGTGGTGTCGATTACGCAGGTACATAGCGGTAGCACCTGGAACGTGATCCCAGACACGGCCTACGTTGAAGGCACGGTCAGAACGTTTAATCAGGACGCGCGTGATTTGATTGAACAGCGTTTCCGTCAGATCGTAGCGGGTATCGCCAGCACCTTTGGCGCAGAAATTGAGTTCCTGTGGCACGCAGGGCCACCGTCGGTGATCAACACGCCAGAGTGGGTTGAGTTTGCGCT
The DNA here is from genome assembly GCF_000803315.1 of Pectobacterium actinidiae. Taxonomy (NCBI): domain Bacteria; kingdom Pseudomonadati; phylum Pseudomonadota; class Gammaproteobacteria; order Enterobacterales; family Pectobacteriaceae; genus Pectobacterium; species Pectobacterium actinidiae. The sequence continues at coordinate 256,627 of NZ_JRMH01000002.1, read as the reverse complement.
GAATGTGGCAAGTGACGAAGGGTTTGAAGCACGCCGCGTGGAAGCCAGCCCGATTGGTGAAGATTTTGCGTTCTATCAGCAGAAATTGCCGGGGACGTTCATGATGGTCGGCTCCGGCGGGCCGTATGCACTGCATCACCCGAAATTCCGCGTTGATGACAGCGCGCTGTTCCCGACCGCGCACTATCTGTATCAGGTCGCGAAACAGAGTTTAGAACAGCTGTCCTCGCGCTAATTCACGGTTACGTCATGCTATCCGCGTCGATTTCTCGATGCGGATATTTTTTGTTTATCAATGGCTCAGAATCTGATCCAGGAATTGGCGCGTACGCGGATGTGATGGCGTGTTGAAGAAGTCCTGCGGCGGGGCAGATTCCACAATGCTGCCATCGGCCATCAGAATGACGTTGTCCGCGACCGTTTTAGCAAAACCCATCTCATGGGTGACGACGATCATCGTCATGCCGGATTCCGCCAGATCGAGCATCACATCCAGCACCTCTTTAATCATCTCAGGATCCAGCGCAGAGGTGGGCTCATCAAACAACATGATTTCCGGCTGCATGCACAGTGCCCGGGCAATGGCCACACGCTGCTGCTGGCCGCCAGAGAGCTGTAGCGGGAATTTATGCGCCTGATTGGCGATATGCACCTTTTCCAGATAGTGCATCGCTAAATCAATGGCTTCCTGCTTCTTACGCTGTTTGACCAGTGTCGGGCCGATCGTCAGGTTATCCAGCACGCTCAGGTGGGGAAACAAATTGAACTGCTGGAACAGCATGCCGATGCCGGAGCGCACGCGGTTGATGTTCTTGATGTTGTCGTTAACTTCAATGCCGTTCACGCGGATATGCCCGTCGTGGTGCTCTTCCAGTCGGTTAATGCAGCGGATGAGCGTGGATTTGCCGGAGCCGGAAGGGCCGCAAATCACCACGCGTTCTCCCTTCTCTACGTTCAGCGTTACGTTATTCAGCGCCTGAAACGCGCCGTACCACTTGCTGACGGCATCGATCTCAATAATGACGTTGTTGTTTGTCAGTACATTGTTTGTAACTGCATCGTTTGTAACGAAAGTGTCTGCGGCTAAGCTCATGATAACAAAGCTCCTGTCTGTGTTTTCATCAACGGCTATCGCTTAACCGTGATACGTTTCTGGGTTACGGCTGGCATCAATGCGTTTTTCCACCCACAGCGCGTAGCGTGAGAGTAGGAAGCCAAACAGCAGATAGATAGCCGAGATGAAAAGGTACGTTTCAATGTAATAACGCCGCCATAGCGGGTCTTGCATCACCGAACTCGTGGCGGTGAGGATGTCGAACAGCCCGATAATGATGACGAACGAGGTATTCTTCATGGCAGCGATAATATGGTTGGTCATAGCGGGCAGGCAGATACGCAGCGCCTGCGGCAGGATGATTTTGGTCGTCGTGTGCCAATAGCCGAGGTTGAGTGCCATCGCTGCTTCGTATTGCCCGCGTGGAACGGACTGTAAACCACCGCGAATCACCTCAGCCTGATAGCAGGCGAAAAACAGCGCGATGCCGATGATGATGCGCAGTAGCTTGTTGATTTCCATGCCTGCGGGCAGGAACAGCGGAAAGACGTTTACGGCAACGAACAGAATCGTGATGAGCGGCACGCCGCGCAGGCCTTCGATAAAAATAACCGACAAACCACGCAGAAAGGGCAGCGGTGAGCGTCGCCCCAACGCCAATAAAACTGAAACCGGCATACCGATAACGACCGTGCCGCTAAACAACAGAATTGTCAGCGGCAGTCCGCCCCATTCGCTGGAAGGCACGTAAGATAAGCCAAACACGCCACCAGACATCAGGATGGCGATGCCGACTACCGCGACGATCCACAGCGGTAAGAGGATGCGCGAGTGCCAGAAGCGCGGCATCAGCGACAGGCCAAGCGCCAGAAACCAGATTCCCATCGCCAGTATCAGACGCCAGTGTTCATCGTAAGGATAAAGGCCAAACAGGATGGGGCGATGCTTTTCCACGATCACCGCCCAGCAGGCGCCAGCGGCCACGCGGCAGATGTCAGGGTCAGTGGTGTACCACACGGCATCGAGAATGCCCCAGTGCAGCAGTTTATTGCCGACGTTCCACATCAACACCGCGAGTAGCAGTGTGAGTACGGTTTGCGGCACGCTGCTGAACAGGTGGCGACGCAGCCACAGCAGCGGCGTGCGCAAGCGGCTGGGAACGGCGGAGAGTGACAGTACCGGAAATAACATTCAGTGCTCCTCAGCGCTCTTTGATGGCGACGACGCGGTTAAACAAGTTCATCAGCAGCGATGTCACGATGCTGACCGTCAGGTAAACCACCATCATGATGGCAATCACTTCGAGCGCTTGACCGGTCTGATTCATCAGCGTGTTACTGATGTTCGCCAGCTCCGGGTAACCCACCACGACTGCGATTGAGCTGTTTTTTGACAGGCTGACATATTGACTGGTCAGCGGCGGAACGATGACGCGCATGGCCTGTGGAATGATGATGTGGCGCATCATGTGCCACGGCGAAAAGGACAGCGCGCGTGCCGCCTCCAACTGGCCTTTGGGGATAGACTGAATCCCCGCCCGCACAATTTCTGCGATAAACGCGGAGGAATAGAGTGCAATGCCAAGCAGCAGCGCCGTAAATTCAGGGCTGACGGTAAAGCCACCGCGGAAGTTAAAGCCGCGTAGGATAGGTCGGTCAAGCTCTGCTGGAGCGCCGGAAAGCCACCAAACCAGCAGCGGTAACCCGATGATCGCGGCCAGTGTCAGGCGACCTGTAGGCAGAGAGCGGCCCGCATTTTCCCGCAGGGAGCGTGCGAGGCGATTCAGGATCAGGCTAATCAGTACCGCGATAAGCAGGGCGACTCCCGTCCACAGCCAGCCGTGGTGTGCGGCGGGGACGGAAAAAGACAGTCCGCGGTTGGTCAGAAATCCCAGGCTCCCAAGCTCGATGGCGTCGCGTGGCGAGGGCAAATTACGGATCACCACCGACCAGAAAATCACCTGCAAGATCACGGGGATATTGCGCATTAGCTCGATGTATCCCCCGGCAAGCCGCGCCAGTAGCCAGTTGCGGGAGACGCGGGCGATTCCGACGGAGAAACCAAGCAGCGTGGCGAGTACGATGCCGCATAGCGTGACGTACAGAGTATTCAGTAACCCGACGCCAAGCGCGCGCAGATAGCTGTCTCGCGGGGTAAACGCGATGAGCTTTTCACCAATCTCAAACTGTGCGGTGTGATCAAGAAAACCGAAGCCGGTGGCAATGTTTTGCGAACGCAGGTTTTCGACCACGTTGGCGTACAGCCAGTAGCTGAAAGCGACAATCAGGAGGCCGAGCAGGCACTGATAAATCCAGGCGCGTAGGGACTTACTGTCAAACGCATTCAACAGACGGCGCGAATAAGGTAGTGTTCCCAGCCACGGTGGTGCAGAGGCTGACGATAGCGTCTTCTGTGATGATTTCATTACCGGCGGTCTTTTCTTCTGGCCAGTACCGCTGCTCAACATGCGATCTGATAGCGGTAGGGCGTGAATGCGATGGCATGGCATCAGCGCAGAGATTTCCGGGCTGATGCCGATGATTTAGCGAATTAACGAATGGGCAGGCCGTAGAGCAGACCGCCTTTCGTCCAGAGATTATTCAGGTCGCGCTCCAGCGGGGCTGGGGTATCTGGCCCGAAGTGGCGGTTATAAATATCGCCGTAATTGCCTACCTGCTTAATCAGGTTATAAGCCCACTGGTTATTCAATCCTAACTTCTGGCCGTAATCGCCAGTGACCCCAAGCAATGCCTGTATATCTGGATCTGTGGATTTGAGCTTGCTGTCCACGTTCTGCTGGCCGATTTCCATCTCTTCGGCGTTGAACGTGGCATACACCACCCATTTCACGATGTCGTACCACTGATCGTCGCCCTGACGGACTGCCATTGCCAACGGCTCTTTTGAGTAAATCCCCGGTAGAATGACGTGGTCAGAGGGCTTTTCCGCATCGAAGGTGCGCACGCCGGGCAGCGCCACTTTATCGCGGGCAATGACATCGCAGCGTCCAGACAGGTAGGCTGCGACGTATTCTTTATTGTTCTCAATAACTACTGGGGTGTAATGCAGGTTGCGTGATGCAAAAATCTGCGCGACGTTGCGTTCGGTGCTGCTGCCCGGCGTGATGCAGACGGTCGCGCCGTCCAAATCTTCCACCTTCTTCACATTGGCGCTGGTACGCACCATAAAGCCCGTTCCGGTATAGAAGGTCGGCGGTGCGAAGTTCAGGCCCAGCGACGTATCGCGCGACAAATCGGCAGTGATATTGCGTGACAGCACGTCAACTTCACCAGACTGAATCGCTGGGAAGCGCTGTGCGGTAGACAGGGCGGCAAAACGCACTTTGCTGGAATCGCCAAAAATAGCGGCGGCTAACGCGCGGCAATAATCGACGTCCAGCCCGGTCCACTGCCCTTTGCTATCAATCGCAGAAAAGCCGTGGCGTGCCGGGTGCACGCCGCAAACCAGCTCACCGCGTGCTTTGATCTTTTTGAGCGTTTCGCCATTTCCAGCGTCAGCGGCAGTGGCCTGAGCAACAGGCAGCAAGAGACTCCCTAAAGTCAGCGCTGTGGCAGTCGTCAATGAGAGTAGTTTTCTCAGCATAGTATCCTCAGAATAGTCGGTGTTGTTTTAACGTGTTGTAATTAATTGTTTTTATTATGGTGCGTTCATTTGTATACAAATGTTCTCAATGTTACATTCAAATGGCAAATAGCATATTTCTCTATCTAAAGCTGAATAGTGGATATAGCCATTTTGGGGATCACATGAAGGGGAAAAGAGAACTGCGCCTCGCACGGTAAACAAGGCACCGAAGGGAGAGATTAGCGGGCGAGCAGGCCTTGTACGCCTTGCCAAATGAGCTGAGCGCTGAGAATCAACATGGTGAGGCGAAAAGTGGTGCGGAAAAGTTTTTCGGGCAGATTATCCAGCAGGCGCGTGCCCAGCCAGGTACCCAGTACACCGCTGGCAATCATTGCGGCCAGCATCGGCAGCCAGTCGTGATAGGCAAACCCCATCAGCCCGAATGCCAGAATCTTCAAGCCGTGCTGTAACACCATGCAAAGCGCATGTGTGGCGATCAGCGGCTGTTTGGTCAGCCCTTGAGAACTGATAAGCCCTGCGACCATCGGGCCTGTTGCGCCGACGATCATGGTGCCGAGGCTGGTGAGCGCGCCGCCCAGAATGAAGAACAGCCGGTTAACCGGTTTTGGTGCGGTGCGTTTACGGAAAACTGACCACAGAATGAAAAGAGCCAGCGCGATTTTTGCCACGTTGTCTGGGATCCAGACTGCAATAGGGGCACCCACTGCGATGCCAATGACGCTGCCGATGAAAAACCACAGCGCCAGCGGCCAGACGATATACAAACGTTGGATTAGGCTACGGCTGAGGTTAGAGCCTAGCTGGACAATGCCGTGCACTGGCAGCAGGCTGCTGACTGGCATACCCAGTCCCATGATGGCAAGCAGGGTGACGCCGCCGCCCAAGCCCAGCGCTGCCGTTAGCGCCGATGTCAGGAAGCTGCAAAAAATCAGGATACCGGCAAAGAGCGGCGAGATGTCGGGTGGAACAAGATCTAGCATGGTGGAACCCATCGCGTGGTAGAGCAAATGATAATGCCTGATGCGATTAAGGCGTATCAAGCATCCTTCCTGCTGTTAACGATAATCGTCGCGTAACAGGCGTTGGTATAACGCCAGCGCCTCGTTGCGCGGCAACGCCTGACTGGCACAGTCGATAAATTTCTCCGCAATCAGGTTGTCCGGCAGCGGGTTCTCCGCGCTGGAGCCGAGTGCGCCTCCCACGCGACGATGATAGGTATTCCCATCATGAGCCACCAGCGTGACGTGCGCCGTATGCGTAGTGGCTTCGTCATGGCAGATCAGCTCAACGCGCGCCATCAGCGACTGCGTAGTTGGGTCGTGTAGTGCTGCATCGTCAATAAAATCATCCAGCGTCAGCTTCCCTTGCACCCAGGCGCGGGCAATGCAGTAATGCAGGCTGAATTTCCCTGCCAGCGGTGTCTCCGGTGCGGGAATGTTGATATGCGGGAAGCGGATGGGGTGGATGGCAATCTGAATGCGTTCCAGCGACTCGGGAGACAGCCCGGTTTCCTCACGCAGCGCCAGCAGCCCATCCAGCGGTGCCAGAATGGCGTAGCAGCAGGGAAAATATTTAAAATTATTGCCTTTTACGGGGTCCAGAATATGGGACGGTGCAGACCAGGGTTCGGTTAACGGCGTGGTATCGACGTTTTCAACTGCACGGTTGTAGACGTTGAAATAGCCGTGGTGATGTTCAAACGCGGTATCTCCCGCACTGTATCCCTGACGCGCCAATAATACTGCCATGACGGCGCTGCGGTTGGCGTGGCCGACCGCCAGTGATTTCGTCTGGCTGCCAAAGTTGGATTTTATGCCGGAGGCCAGCGATGCGGTGATTGCAAAGGCGGTCGCCGTTTCTGCTTCGCTAAGCTTCAACAGCACCGCACAGGCGGCTACGCCTGCGAAAATGCCGACGGACGTTGTCGGGTGCCAGCCGTTGCGATATTGGAAAGGACTGACGGCTTTGCCCATGCGTGCCGCGGTTTCATAGCCGCACAGATAGGCGTGCAGGATGGCTTCTCCATCGGCTTCCTGCTCATCAGCCAGTGCCAGCAGCGCGGGAAGCACGGCAACGGAAATATGCCCGTGCAGCCAGGAATTGGAATCGTCGAAATCAAGTAAATGTGCGGATGTGCCGTTCAGCAACGCGGCGTCCAGCGCGTTGAGTTTGAGGTCCGTACCGAAAATCCGGCTCCTTCCCGCGGCAGCCGAGGGAACTATCACCGTCCTGAGTTTTTGCGCCCCGTCCTGAACTCCCCCGGCGAGTGTGACGCCCAGCGTGTCAATCACAGCGGTTCGTGCGTGTGCCAATACATCGGCAGGGAACGTCTGGCGAGAAAATTCCAGCAGATTATGGGCAAGCTGGCGGGCAATGGTCATGAAAGTATCCTGTCGTTATCGTGAAATTTTTTATGTCGAATCGTTTATGTCGAACGGCAACGCGTTAGCCCGCTAATAGCTCGGTGAGTGCAGCGAGTGAACCCGGCTGCTCAAAGTGAAAAGCTGCCTGATAGAGTCGATCGCTACGGGCTGCTCCTAACACGGGAATAGTCAGGGCGTCGAACTTGGCACGCAGCTCGGCGTCGGTCAGTGGGTTTTGCGGATGGCCGCGATAAACATCGGTTTCCGCGTGTAGTGTTTCACCGTCTTCCAGTTCGATATCGATAAACGCGGAGCTGGCCGATTGCCCCTCGACTGCATCGATCTGCAAGCGCGACAGCAGCTGGCGCGGTGCCGGGTCGTCGACGGTCTGCTGTGTGAAATCGGTATCGTTGAGGCGATAGCCGCTCAGCGCCAGCGCAATACAGTGTGGAATGCTGAATTTGCTCTCTAGCGGGCTTTGCGGGTTGGCGATCCCGGCGTTCACCATCCCCATTGGATGGACCTTGGCATGAATGCGGGCGATAGCGCGGCCTTTTAGCTGTGGATAGAGCTTAAGCGCGGTTTCGATTGATGCATGCGTTCCCCGACAGCTGGCATACAGCTTGTAGCCATTACCCAGTAGCTCCCAGCTCTCGCCAAAATCGAGCGGCGGGATGACGGCACTACCGTCTTGCACGAATGTTTTCACCCAGCCATCGGTTTCATAAAAGTGATGGGCGGCAATAAAGCCCTCATCAGCCAGTTCTGCTGCTGTGATGCCGTCCATTGCCGCTTTACCTGCATGAAACGGTTTGCCGTGCGTACCGGATGATTTCTGTAATCCCCCCATCATGGTTGCGGCCGCGCCCAACGCGTTGGCAATCGCGTTGGGTTCAAGGCGCAGAATGGAAGCGGCGACAGCAGCAGCTCCCGCGCGTCCGACAATCGACGTCGGGTGAAATCCTCGGCGTTGCAAGTTGCGGCCCACGCCGGGCACCCAGCCTCCACCTAGCCTGGCCATGACTTCAAAGCCAGTGATGAAAGCGATAAGCGTTGTGCGCTCGTCCGCACCGTAGTGCTGCGCCATAGCCAGCGCGGTAGACCAGCACGGGCCGCTGGGGTGGCCCGCGCCAGCCGGATGCGTATCGTCATAGTCGGCTGCATGAGACAGCGTTCCGTTGATCAGGGCCGCCAGCGACGGTGTAGTTTTTGTACCGAGAATAATTTGCGCATTGCCCTGAGCCTGCCAGCGTTGCGCCACGCGCAGAACCGCGCTGGCTGCGTCGTCTCCTACTGCACCAATAGAGACGCCAAGATAGTCAATGAGCGCTCGCTTGGCTTCGTGCCAGACGGAGTCGGGGATCGTAATCGTGGAGGCGGTATGAATAAACTGGCTGAGTGCGTTGCCGCGAGGAAACGTCGGGGTGGCAGACATCGTAGGAGCTCCTTAGGCGAAAACGCGATGATGTTGCCAGCACAGTCGAACGGTTCTGGGATTCACGTTTTGTCTTGTTGAATGCATTTGTATACAGTATGTGGCGAAAAGCATATGCAATCGCCCATTCACTGACAAAGACGCTTTTTCGCTAAGCTAAGCACAAAATATGCGATTCGATATCTTGCTAAAGGCAGGGCGTCGGGCAAACTTGAATTTTTCTCAATGCATGACGATCCACGGCGTAGCATAAACGCGCGAACCGCCATAAAGGCGAGGATTTTTACCCGTCTGCGCGTGCTCCCGTTTTGACCGTCACACGACATATCAAGGGATTATGAACTTAACACTTAACGACAAAGAGCTGGCGCTGTCGCCGTTCGAGATACTGATTAACGCGATCGAGAAGGGCGAGCTGCTGCCTGGTGAACGTTTGCAGGAAACACGGCTGGCGCAGCAGTTTGGGCTGAGCCGTACGCCGATTCGTGAGGCGCTGCATCGGCTTGAAGCGCTGGGATTGGTGGAACCTGGTCCTCAGCGCGGGCTAATGATTGCGCAGATTAGCTATGAGCGGCTGCATCAGCTTTTCGCCGTGCGTGAAGGGTTAGAGAGGTTGGCGATGGAACTCGCCGTGGCTTCTGCGTCGGCAGAAGAACTGGAACTACTGCAAGATATGGTTGAAGTGGAGAAGACGCTCACCGACAGCAGAAAACTGCACGATCATAACCGGCTTTTTCATCGTCAGATTTATCGGGCGACCCATAACCCGTATCTGAACGAGATGCTGGAAAACCTGCGTATTCATCTGTCGCTATTGCGCGGAACCACCTATGAATCGACGGAACGTACCGAAGAGGCGCGGCGTGAACATCAAGCCATTGTGGAAGCGTTGGTGCGGCGTGATAAGGACGCCGCACAAGAGGCGGCTTGCCAGCATATTCGTAACGGTTACCGCGCCCGATTAAGCATGTTGAATCAACAGCTTTGATAAGGCTGTCGGAAAAACACGACACTCTAGGGGTTCCGCTGTCGCAAAAAAGAGACATTTAATTCATTGATTCATAATGATTAATATTTTACATGATAAATGCGTCTCTGAATGGCGACAGGTTTTGTGAGCGCGATCTCGTTTTTGTCGCCCAACCGGTTTTGAGTTCTCTATCACTGAGTAAATAAAAATATTATTGATTATTAACTGGTTATCGTTTTTTTATGCGGTCTTGATAATAAAATTATGCATGTTGGCATAATTTATGCTTAAATAAGAGGGTAGATGCTCATTCCACCTTCTATGTTTGCTCCGGCTTCATAATCCTGGGAATGACGCAGAGCCAATTTGAGGTGCCTATCGTCCAACTCCAGATGAAGATGCAAATCTCCATCGGGCCTTCCGGACATAACGTTGAGTGAGGCACCATTCTGTTGTCTGACAGACCTGATATTTTCAACGCTTACCGTTTATCGGTAAGCGTTTTTTTTGGTCTGGTGAAAATGTTCGATAGCCGCCTTTTACCGGGTTATTCAGGACGGGTCATACAAAAGAATAAGGCTCCAAAAAGGAGCCTTATGAAAGGAATAGCACATTAATTAGTCGGCAGGTTGCTGTAGCGTGAGCAACAGCCCTTCGCGCCGCATTTGTGCCGCTTCATCCGGCAGACGCAATCGATCGAGTGCGTCGGCGCGCCAGGCATAATCATAAGCGTCTGGACGCAACGCTAGCGCGGTGTGGAAGGCATCGCTGGCCTGCTGCCATTCGCCGTGTTTCATTAGCAACTGACCTAACGTACTGCTCAACAGCGGCGTTGCTCCCTGTTGCTTGATGTACTGATGCAGCATTTTTTCCAGCTGTTCCGGGTTTCCGGCTTTGAGGCGTGGCATCAGCAAGATCAAGCGCTCGTCATACTGACGTTTGAGGCCGTCGAGAATGATCTTCTGGGCGGTATCATGATCGTCACACTCGATCAGGTGCTCAGCCATCGCGACCTGAAGCGGGATCTCATGGCGAACTTTACGGCTCTGATTATTCCACCACGATTTCAGCCCTTCGCTGCCGCCATCCGCCATCGCCTGATTCATCAGACCGATATAGGCCTGCTGTTGCAGATCCAGTAAACGTTCCTCAGGGTACAGATTGATCTTGCGCATCGCAGGCAGAATATCCAACAGCGCACTATAGGCATGGGTGCGTAGGAAAGCCTGTTCCGCTAAACGCAGTACCTCAGGATGGCGGGGCGCGACCTCCAGCAATTTGTCCACGCCGTGACGTGCAGCATGATCTTCATTACGCGCCAGTTGAATACGCACGCGCGTAATATCCACCGGAAGCTGATCGGTATCTGCAACCTCGGCGGCACGTTCCAGATATTGTTTGGTGCGGAATTCGTCACCGCGCTGCTGGGCGGCTTCGGCAGCCAGCAGGTAGTTAACTACAGGCTGCTCGGCATGGTCGGCATTGCGCGTCAGCAGCTTCTCTACCTGTAAATAGTCTCCCTCGGCCAGCTTGAGCAGTGCGGCTTTGGTCTGTTTTCTGGCACGGCTGCGTTTTCGGCCGAGAAACCAGCCGCGCGTGCGGGAGCCGGTACGAAAGATCCGGCGGATCACCCATTCCACCGCCAAAAAGGCGAGGAAGAACAGCACCAGCATGATGACCAGACCGGTCACGCTGGTTTGAATGTCGTAGTTATCCGTTTGGATCAGGACGTAGCCTTGGTGACCTGCGACGATCGGGCCGATCACTACGCCTGCAATCAGGATCAGGAACAGCAATAAGACTTTCAGCATGTTCACTCTCCCTGCTGTGTGGCTGGCGCCTGAGCCAGTAGGTTACGAACGCGCGTTTGCATCAGTTTTTCCAACAGTGCCTGACTTTGTAGTTCTGTTGGGACATCCAGTGAAACTGACTGCTGGCTTAAGGCATCGAGCTGATCCAGAAAGGCCTGCGTCGTAGGATCAGTGGTATCAAAGTAGGCGCGAACCCAGGTTGCTGCCGTTTCCAGCGACTGTTTATACACTTCATTCTGGTGGCGAGGAATGGCCTGTGCGGCAACCAGCAGACGTGAGCGGATATTCTCACGCAGATACACATCCTGATTCGGTGCCAGCAGCGGTTCGGCCGCGCTGTCACGGCGGCGAATGGTGATAAAATCAGCCAGGAAATTGTGCCAGCTCTTGCTTAGATTTTGTCGCCACTCGCTCAAAGAGGCGGACAGCTCGGTGCTGTTGGCATCCATCGGCGCTTCATCGGTGTTGTTGTCGGCGAGCTGCAAGTTGTCCAACTGGTCGGTAAGCTGATTTACTTTCAGTATGATGCCGTCAAAATCGACCTGGCTCACGCCCGCCAGTGCCCCAATATCGTTGGTTAACGCCCGGCGAATTTCTATCAGGCTGGGATCGTTCATCTCTGCCAGACTCGCGTCCGCACTTTTCAGCAACGCGCCTGCGGTGGTGACATCTTTGTCGCTCCACAGTTTACGTCCTGCCAGTTTCACCAGAAAATCGGCCTGAGCAATTAGCCAGGTATTGGTGTCATGGCTGGAAAGGGCTGCCAGTTTATCGCGCAGCTCGTCTGACTGACGCGTTAACGCCTCAAGACGCTGTGCGGCAGTCTCCTGTGCTTTACCTTGTTGCTGTTGAGCGTCCAGCCACTGCTGCTGCTCTTGCTTGTGCTGCTGCTGCAATGTGCTTAACTGCGTTTCCAGGCGTTGAAGCGCAGCAGTGTCTTTCTGCGCCTGCTGGTGGCCGTGGTAATACAATCCCGCGCCTATTGCCAGCGCAATCACAATCGCGATCGCCCCCAGCACGGCACCGCTACGTTTTGGCTGCGGTGTGGGATCCTGCTGCTGATGCGCGGGTTCAACCCGTTCAGCAACCTCGTCGGCTGGAGCTGTGGGGGTATTGTGTTCCGTCATAATGGTACATCCCATGATCAGGTTTATTGTAGTGCGCGCATGAGCGCATCGTTATCGGCGTTATCGGCCACCCGGATATCGCGCCAGCCGAGCTGACGAGCCTGTTCTGCCAGTCGTTCGCTGACGACGATCAGTTGGCAGCCGAGTAACCAGGAAGCCCGATAGTAATCAGGTACTAAAGTATAGATCCGTTGTAGCATTTCTCCGCTGGTGATCACCAGTTTGTCGATGCCTATTTGTTGCCAGTGGCGGCTTTGCTCCAGTCCGTCGTAGTGAACGTCTCTACGCTGATAACATTCACAGTAGGTCACCTGTGCGCCGCGTTCGGTTAGCGTCTCTCCCAGTAGTTCCCTTCCACCATTGCCACGTAATAATAGTGCACGTTTCCCAGCAACATCTTGCAGGTCAGGCAGTTGCAGGAGTGTTTCGCTGGTTTCACGCTCAGGTGGATAGGTTACCGGATGTGCGCTGATTTTATGTAACGCCAGTGCCGTAGTACGGCCGATGGCGTAATAAGCGAGATGGGCAGGCCAGCTAATGCCCGTACGTGCCAGCATCGGATCGGCGTAATGAATCGCGTGTTGTGAAAGTGCAAACACCAGATCGTCGGCGTGCAGTGCTTGCAACAGGGTTGGTAGGCTGGTGAGTTCTCGTCCGGGAGAAAACTCGATCAGCGGGCTGTGCCAGGCGTTGTAGCCGAGCTTGCTTAAACGGGTCACCAGTTGTTCGCCAGTTGGTGACGGACGGGTAACCAGAATCGTCATGATGAGCGTGACCCTTGATAAACGGCTTGAAGGATGGCGCTGGCACCTTTTGCCAGTAGCTCTTCAGCCAGTGCAATCCCGAGTTGTTCGGCATCGGAGATGTTCCCTTTACGTTCACCGACGATCATTTGGCTGCCGTCTGGCGCACCAACGAGCGCACGCAGCCACAGCGTATCGCCTTCCAGTTCGGCGTAGCTGCCAATCGGCACCTGACAGCCGCCTTCAAGGCGCACATTCATCGCACGTTCAGCCAGTACGCGAGCCGCGGTAGCGGGGTGATTGAGTGGGGCAAGGAGTTGACGGACATGTTGGTCATCCAAACGGCATTCGATGCCGATCGCACCTTGTCCGACGGCAGGCAGAGATTCTTCCGGGCTTAACGCACAGCGGATGCGCGCTTCAAGGCCAAGACGTTTCAGACCGGCGACGGCAAGAATAATGGCGTCATACTCGCCGTTGTCCAGTTTTGACAGGCGTGTGCCGACATTGCCGCGTAAATCACGAATCACCAGATCGGGACGTCGGGCGCGCAGTTGGCACTGACGGCGCAGGCTGGAAGTACCGACGCAACTGCCTTCCGGTAACTGTTCGAGGTTGTCATAACGGTTGGAGACAAACGCGTCGCGCGGGTCATCGCGTTCGCAAATGGTGGTCAGGCCGAGGCCATCCGGGAATTCGACAGGGACATCTTTCATGGAATGGACGGCAATATCGGCGCGCCCTTCAAGCAGCGCCAATTCCAGCTCTTTAACAAACAATCCCTTACCGCCGACCTTCGCCAGTGGCGTATCAAGGATGATGTCGCCGCGGGTTACCATCGGCACTAACTCCACGTGTAAATCCGGGTAGAGGTGATTCAGACACTGCTGAACATATCGTGCTTGCCACAGGGCGAGCGGGCTTTGTCGGGTGGCAATTCTAATAATATTGGCTAACATGCTTGATACCGTTTTTATCATTTTCCGCCATCGTATCATTGATGGTGCGTTGGTGTCAGGTTGTGGGCATGAGCGGCGCGCCTTTTAAAACGGTCTGAAATTCGGGTGCCGCAAGTCGAGTAAATAAGCCGTGCTGATGCAGTCGGGTAGGGAAATTCGTAATAAAGCAAGATAGGTAAGTCTAACTTTCTTTACTTTCTTTACGCCCAATCAGCAAGGTGTTAAATTGATCACGTTTCCAGCAATAATTCGCTAAACATTCTTCTAATTTCATCATGCGGATTTGGAACACGGGGTTTTTCTAGGCACTGGGATAAATCAGGCGAAACGTCTTGTACTTCTACATCGAGACTTTGAAGCAAAGACTGGATGCGATCAACCAACTGCGTGTTGACCGTGCTCTGGGAGCAATGAAGCCCGCTTTTCAGCAGGTTTACAGTCTTCTGCCCATTTTATTACATCATCATCACCCGTTGATGCCAGGCTACCTTGAAGGCAAGGTGCCTCACGGTATCTGCACTCACACGCCTGATGAAAAGCAACAACAGTACCTTGATGGCATCGCGTTGCGTTGGGGTCAGTTTGACTGTTCTCATCCGCAGGGTGAGCTGCCGATCACGGGCATCTATTCCATGGGAAGTACCTCATCTATCGGGCAGAGCTGTAGCTCCGATCTCGATATCTGGGTGTGCCACCAATCCTGGCTGGATAGCGAAGAGCGTCAGCTATTACAGAAGAAATGTACGCTGCTGGAGCAGTGGGCAGCAGCGCAGGGCGCTGAGGTCAGTTTCTTCCTGATGGATGAAAGCCGCTTCCGCCACAATGAAAGCGGCAGCCTGAGCGGTGAAGACTGCGGCACCATGCAGCATATCCTGTTACTCGACGAATTCTACCGTACCGCCGTGCGTATGGCTGGTAAACGTATTCTGTGGAACATGGTGCCGGTCGAAGAAGAATCCCACTACGACGAATATGTGTTGTCGCTGTACTCGCAGGGGGCTCTGGCTCCTAACGAGTGGATGGATTTAGGGGGCTTAAGTACGCTGTCGGCGGAAGAGTATTTCGGCGCGAGTCTCTGGCAGCTCTATAAAAGCATCGATTCCCCTTATAAAGCCGTGCTGAAAACGCTGCTGCTGGAAGCCTATTCCTGGGAATACCCGGATACCAGCCTGCTGTCGACCGAAATTAAAAAGCGCCTGCATGACGGCGAGATCGTCTCTTTCGGTCTTGATCCTTACTGCATGATGCTGGATCGCGTGACGCACTATCTGACGGCAATCAACGATCCCACGCGCCTCGATCTGGCGCGTCGATGTTTCTACTTAAAAGTCTGTGAAAAGCTCTCCAGAGAAAAAGCCTGCGTTGGCTGGCGTCGCCAGATTCTGAGCCAACTGGTGCAAGAATGGGGTTGGAGCGACGAACATCTGGCTATGCTGGATAACCGCGCTAACTGGAAAATCGAGCAGGTACGCGAAGCACATAATGAGTTGTTGGATGCGATGATGCAGACCTATCGCAACCTGATTCGCTTCGCTCGCCGCAATAATCTTAGCGTCAGCGCCAGCCCGCAGGATATCGGTGTGTTGACCCGTAAACTGTATGCCGCGTTTGAAGCGCTGCCGGGTAAGGTTACCCTGCTGAACCCACAAATTTCGCCCGATTTGTCGGAGCCGAATTTAACCTTTATTTATGTTCCGGCGGGTCGTGCGAACCGTTCCGGCTGGTACCTGTATAATCAGGCACCGTCGATGGATGCAATCATCAGCCATCAGCCGCTGGAATATAACCGCTATCTGAACAAGCTGGTGGCGTGGGCGTATTTTAACGGTCTGCTGACGCCAGGCACGCGTCTGTACATTAAAGGCAACGAACTGTGCGACATCACGCGTTTGCAAGCGTTGGTGGACGACGTAGCCAGCCATTTCCCGCTGCGTTTGCCTGCGCCGACGCCGAAGGCGTTGTACAGCCCGTGTGAAATTCGTCATCTGGCGATTATCGTTAATCTGGAACACGATCCGACGGCGGCCTTCCGCAATCAGGTCGTGCATTTCGATTTCCGTCATCTGGATGTCTTTAGCTTCGGCCAGCAGCAGCAGTGTCTGGTTGGTAGTATCGACCTGCTGTATCGCAACTCGTGGAATGAAGTACGTACGCTGCATTTCAGCGGCGAACAGGCGGTGTTGGAAGCGCTGAAAACCATTCTGGGCAAAATGCATCAGGATGCGGCGCTGCCGGAATCGCTGGAAGTCTTCTGCTACAGCCAGCACCTGCGCGGGCTGATTCGTACCCGTGTACAGCAGTTGGTGTCCGAATGCATTGAGCTGCGTCTGACCAGTACGCGTCAGCAGGAGCCAGGGCGTTTCAAAGCGGTGAAAGTCGCGGGTCAAACCTGGGGTCTGTTCTTCGAACGGCTGAGTGTATCGGTGCAGAAGCTGGAAAATGCGG
The DNA here is from genome assembly GCF_000803315.1 of Pectobacterium actinidiae. Classification (NCBI taxonomy): domain Bacteria; kingdom Pseudomonadati; phylum Pseudomonadota; class Gammaproteobacteria; order Enterobacterales; family Pectobacteriaceae; genus Pectobacterium; species Pectobacterium actinidiae. The sequence goes on along the minus strand of NZ_JRMH01000002.1, from coordinate 240,114 downwards.
TCGAGTTTTATGGCGCAATTTCTAACAACAAACTGCAAGGCCAGCCGGTTCAGGTTGAAACCAACCATGTGCATTTACCGCCAGTGGTCGATGGCGTCGCTAGCGAAGGGATCATCCAGTTCTTCTTTGAAGATCTGACAGAAAATCAGGGCTTTAATATTTATATTCTGGATGAGTCTAACCGCGTTGAGGTCTATCACCACTGTGAGGGCAGTAAAGAAGAGCTGGTGCGCGATGTCAGCCGCTTCTATTCGTCTTCGCATGACCGCTTCACCTATGGATCCAGCTTTATCAATTTCAATCTGCCGCAGTTCTACCAAATCGTACAGTTGGACGGCCGCACGCAGGTGATCCCGTTCCGCAGCAGCGCACTTTCTCACCTGTGCATCACGCCCGTGGTGGATGATGAAGTGATGACAATGAAGCAGCGGCTACAGATTTTATAACCACTCTATACCCTAAATAATTCGAGTTTCAGGACAAAAACGGCAAGGCGTTTTTGAACAGCGCTTGCGCTGACCCCGAAGGGGTGAGGCCATAAGGCCGAATAACGCGGCGAATGAGAGAATCCCGATGAGCTTACTCAAGTAAGTGATTCGGGTGACCGACAAATCTGCCAGAGGCAGGTTTGAACGCTGCTTGCAGCGGCCCCAACGGGCGAGGTACACGTCAGTGTGCCGAGTAGCGAAGCCAACGCACATGCAACTTGAAGTATGACGGGTATATACCCGGCTTTCAGCGTATTCAGGAAGGGATGTATTGATGGATTCGTTGCAACGTCGAAATCTGATACTGCTGGCGCTCGGACAAGGGCTGACCGGCAGTATTATTTCCCTGATGACACTGTGCTCTACGCTGGTTGGCGTATCGATGACGCCCGTTCCTTTTTTGACCACGCTACCGATTACCGCGACGGTGTGTGGTGCAGCGCTCATGATCTACACCGTTTCGTCGTTGATGACAAAATATGGCAGGCGCCATGCGTTCATCATCGGCACGCTGCTGGGGCTGGCTGGCGCGCTTTTGGCGGCGCTGGCGATTGTGCTACACAGTTTCTCCCTCTTTGTCTTTTCGACGTTTGTTCTGGGGATGTCCTGCGCTTTCAATCAGTATTATCGCTTCGCCGCGGCGGAGATATTTACCGATAATCAGCAGAAAAATCGGGCGATTTCATGGGTCATCAGCGGCGGTATCCTCGGCGGTTTTCTCGGCCCGTTCGCGGCTAGCCACTCTTCTCATCTTTGGGCGTCTTACCCGTTTTTCGGTAGTTTTATTGCGGCAGCATTCATCTGTGTTATCACGTCACTATTGTTACTTGGCCTTAAACTGCCTCCGATGCCCAGTGTGATGGCCAGTGCCCAGCGTAGTGAACCGCTGGCGGCGATCCTGAAAAGCCGGGTGTTTGTGTTGGGAACGGCAAGCTGTTCCATCGGGTTTGTGGTGATGACGCTATTAATGAATTCTGTGCCGCTGGCGATGCACCAACACCACTTTTCCGTCAGCCACAGCGCGACGGTGTTGCAATGGCATTTTGTGGCTATGTATGCGCCCGCGCTGCTGTTAGTGCTGCTGGCGAAGCGGCTGACGCCGGTTCAGGTGGTGGTGATTGGCATGGTGTGTAACGTTGTCGGAGTAGCGGTAGCGCTGAGCGGTTTGACGTTCTGGCACTTCCTCTTTGCGCTGATGCTGTTCGGCGTCGGGTGGGCGTTTATGTTCAACGGTGGGACATTCATGCTGAATGCATTTACCCATTCCGTGCATAAATCTCGTTTACAGGGGATTAATTCGCTGGTGATTTACGTGCCTAACGCGCTGGCCTCGTTGTCTGCCGGTAGCCTGATGGCGCTGACCAGCGGTTGGCCGTTGGTCAATATGGTGGGTATCGGCATGCTGTTGTTGCTGGTTCTGGGGCTGATCGTTCTGGGACGGCGCTAATGTGTAGAGCGCCGCGAGGTCGTTGAAAAGGCCGTTACCCGAAGTGGACGGTTTCCCCTGCCTGAGCCGAGCAGGCTGCTGACAGCAACGCGATAAAATCTTCACCGCTGCGGTCGCATACCCAGCGTGCTTCCTGACGGTTGAAGTGGTAACCACCTGCTTTGGTCGCCAGCCAGATTTGGTGTAGCGGCTCCTGCCGATTGATCACGATTTTGCTACCGTTTTCGAAACTCAGCGTCATCACGCCGCCGTTGGTTTCATAATCGATATCGGCATCACCCTCAAACCGATCCAACGTTTCTTCCAACTGAAGCATGAGTTGGTCGGCTAATTGGTGAAACTCGCTATCGTTCATTTTCGATTCCTATTGATTTTCATGATCCACCTGCGATTATAGAGAGCATACGAGTATTAATGACAGGTCTTAACGTGATGAAGAACGTATTTCGCCAGTTTTTTCTGGTGTTGGCCGTAGTGAGTTTATTCGGTTGTGGTCTGAAAGGTCCGCTTTATATGCCTGCCGATGGCAAATCCGGTGTGTCAACGACTCAGCAAAATGAGAACCAGCCGCCGCAAAAGAAAACGTCAATGCGTCCTTAATGCGTGACGACAGTAATAAATAACAGGTCACGCGCCCGGTTAAGTCAGCGGGGGAGTCAGGATAATGCAGTTCGCTAAGATGCACGGATTAGGCAACGATTTCATGGTTGTTGATGCCGTTACGCAAAACGTTTATTTTTCACCCGAATTGATTCGCCGTTTGGCGGATCGACATTGTGGTGTAGGGTTCGACCAACTGCTGGTCGTCGAGCCGCCTTACGATCCTGAACTGGATTTTCATTACCGCATTTTTAACGCGGATGGCAGCGAAGTGGCACAGTGCGGTAATGGCGCGCGCTGCTTTGCTCGCTTTGTCCGCTTGAAAGGGTTAACTAACAAGCGCGACATCGCCGTCAGTACGCAGACTGGCCGGATGGTACTGTCTGTGACGGATGATGAACTGGTGCGCGTCAACATGGGCGAACCCAATTTCGAGCCGCAACAGGTGCCTTTTCGCGCGGTCAAAGCGGAGAAAACCTACATCATGCGTGCCGACGAGCACACGGTGCTGTGTGGCGTGGTGTCGATGGGCAACCCGCACTGTGTGATTCAGGTTGAGGATGTGGACACGGCGAAGGTGGAAACGCTGGGGCCGCTGCTGGAAAGCCACGAGCGTTTTCCCGAGCGTGCCAACATTGGTTTTATGCAAATTGTTGATAGCCACACTGTCCGTCTGCGGGTGTACGAGCGTGGTGCGGGAGAAACGCAGGCGTGCGGTAGCGGCGCGTGTGCTGCCGTGGCGGTGGGGATCCAGCAGGGGTTATTGTCCGCGAGCGTTCGCGTATCTCTGCCGGGCGGGGAGTTGGATATCCAGTGGGATGGGCCGGGACATCCGTTATTCATGACCGGGCCTGCAACGCATGTCTACGATGGATTTATTCATTTATGAAGAATGTCGAGGAACAGGCAGAACGTGAGATCGCACTCAGTGACGAGATGGTTTTGCAGTTCCTGCAACAGAATCCCGATTTTTTTATCCGTAATGCGCGTCCCGTCGAGCAGATGCGCATTCCTCACCCCGTCCGGGGAACCGTGTCGCTGGTGGAATGGCAGTTGGCACGTCAGCGTAACCACATTACGCAGCTTGAGGAAGAAATCACGCTGTTGATGGAACAGGCGGGTGCGAACGAAGTGCTGTTTAATCGCCTGCTCGGGTTACAAACCGAATTGGCCTCTGCGGACAGCCTGACGGATATGCTGGATCGCTTGCAGCGCTGGGCGCGTCAGCTTGGCCTGGCGGGCGCAACCGTTCGTCTATTCAGCGATAAATGGCGTATTGGTGCGCCTTCTGGGTTTACCCATCTTGGGCTTAATCGCTCCACGTTTGAGCCGTTGCGCATTCAGCGCTTCGGGCAAAAGAATCATTACCTCGGCAGTTTGAACGGGCCTGAACTGTTGCTCCTGCTGCCGCAGGCCAGGCAGGTTGGGTCGGTCGCGCTATCGCTGATGGGAAATCACCACGATTTGGGCGTGCTGATTTTCAGCAGCCGCGACAGCCATCATTATCAGGATGGCATGGGAACCGTGTTGCTCCAGCAAATGGCCATGATGCTGCCAGCGATGCTGGCGCGCTGGGTTGAGCGGGTATGAGCCGGCAGCCCGCGCCATCGGAGGTTCCTTCCTCTTCGCCGTTACAAACCGATGTCGATGCGTTCCTGCGCTACTTGAAAGTAGAACGTCAGCTAAGTCCGCTGACGCAGACCAGCTATTCGCGCCAACTATCAGCGGTTATCACGATCCTTTCCGCTGCGGCTGTGACTGACTGGCGTAGACTGGATGCCTCTGGCGTGCGTTCTGTGGTGTCTCGCAGTAAGCGAGATGGGCTACATTCCGGCAGTCTGGCGCTACGTTTATCGGCATTACGCAGTTTTCTTGACTGGATGGTGTCGCGCGGTGTGCTGGCGGCAAACCCGGCTAAAGGGGTATCCGCGCCGCGAGCGGGTCGCCCATTACCCAAAAATATGGATGTGGATGAGACGAATCGCCTGCTGGAAATCAATGTGGACGATCCCCTCGCGGTGCGTGACCGTACGATGCTGGAAGTCATGTACGGTGCGGGGCTGCGTCTGGCGGAACTGGTCGGTATGGATTATCAGCACATCGATCTGGCAAGCGGTGAAGTCTGGGTGATGGGGAAAGGCAGTAAAGAGCGCAAATTGCCGATAGGAAAAACGGCGGTAACCTGGCTGGAACGCTGGCTGGCGCTGCGCGAACTATTTGGCCCACAGGATGATGCTGTGTTTATCTCTAATCAAGGGCGACGTATTTCGATGCGCAATGTGCAGAAGCGTTTCGCCGAATGGGGAATTAAGCAGGGCGTCAATAGTCATGTTCATCCTCATAAATTACGTCACTCCTTTGCGACGCACATGCTGGAATCCAGCGGCGATTTACGAGCGGTACAAGAGCTACTTGGCCACGCTAACCTGACCACGACGCAGATTTACACCCATCTTGATTTTCAACATTTAGCCTCCGTGTACGATGCCGCGCATCCACGCGCCAAACGAGGGAAACCCTGATGCATTTTTACCGCTCTCTTGGCCCGATCCGGGCGATCACGTTCGATCTGGATGATACGCTGTACGATAACGCGGACGTCATTCGACGCACGGGGCAAGAGTCAATCCACTTTCTGCAACAGTACCATCCTGCACTTCGTGACTTTCAGGCAGATGACTTTCAGAATTTACGCCAGACCTTGCTTGAACGCGAGCCGGACATCTATCACGACGTGACCGAATGGCGTCGTCGTGCGGCTGAACTGGCAATGCTGGAACGTGGACTGAGTGCCACAGAAGCTAAGGATGGCGCAAAAGCGGCAATGGAAAATTTTGCCCATTGGCGTAGCCAAATTACGATTACGGAAGAAACCCACCAGACGCTGGCGGCGTTAGCCGAGAAAGTGCCACTGGCGGCGATCACCAATGGCAACGCGGAACCACACCGGTTCGGCCTCGACCGCTATTTTTCCTTCATCCTGCGCGCGGGTCCGCACGGCCGTGCTAAGCCGTTTGATGACATGTACCATTTGGCGGCAGAAAAGCTCAATCTGCCGTTGCAGGAAATCTTACATGTCGGTGACGATCTCACGACCGATGTCGCAGGGTCGATCCGCTGCGGTATGCAGGCCTGCTGGATTAACCTGCGTGAAGGCAGCCTGACGCAAATTGGCGATGCTCGACTGCTGCCACATATTGAAATTTCGCGGTTGGCATCGCTGTCGGCGTTGTTATAATCACGGCATTAATCTGTATAAATCATCAGTGGAAATGCTCCTTACATGGGCTAATACTGGTCACTTAAGCTCGTTATTAGGGGAAACACAGGGGGAGGTTCCCGCAGGGAGGCCTCACCCCTGTGGTCGCCCCGTGTATCTCGATGCTTAAACGATCGACATTACTTACATGTGCAGCGTTTCCCGTCACCGGATAACCCGTACCTATGGACGTTTCTGATCTGCTCGATGGCCTCAACGACAAACAGCGTGACGCGGTAGCCGCGCCGCGCAGCAATTTATTGGTGCTGGCGGGGGCAGGCAGCGGCAAAACTCGGGTACTGGTACATCGCATTGCCTGGCTCTTGTCCGTCGAAAACTGTTCGCCTTACTCCATCATGGCGGTGACGTTTACCAACAAAGCGGCGGCGGAGATGCGCCACCGTATCGACCATCTGATCGGGACCAGTCAGGGTGGTATGTGGATTGGTACTTTCCACGGGCTGGCACACCGCCTGCTGCGTGCGCACCATATGGATGCCAATCTGCCACAGGATTTCCAGATTCTGGACAGCGACGATCAGTTGCGTCTGCTGAAGCGGTTGATTCGGGCGCTCAATCTGGATGAGAAACAGTGGCCACCGCGTCAGGCGATGTGGTTCATCAACGGGAAGAAAGATGAAGGTCTGCGCCCGCAGCACATTGAAAGCTACGGCAATCCGATCGAGCAAACGTGGCAGCGCGTCTATCAGGCCTATCAGGAAGCGTGCGAGCGCGCCGGGCTGGTGGATTTTGCCGAACTGCTGCTGCGTGCGCACGAACTGTGGCTGAACAAGCCGCATGTGCTGAACCACTATCGCGAACGTTTTACCAATATTCTGGTGGACGAATTCCAGGACACCAACCGCATTCAATACGCCTGGATCCGCATGCTGGCAGGCGACAGTGCCAAGGTGATGATCGTCGGGGATGACGATCAGTCGATTTACGGCTGGCGCGGGGCGCAGGTCGAGAATATTCAGCTGTTCCTGAAGGATTTCGCTGGCGCAGAAACCATCCGTCTGGAGCAGAACTATCGTTCGACCAGCAACATCCTGAAAGCAGCGAATGCGCTGATTGCCCACAACGGTGGACGTCTCGGCAAGAACCTGTGGACGGACGGGGTTGAGGGCGAGCCGATTTCGCTTTACTGCGCATTCAACGAATTGGATGAGGCGCGTTACGTCGTCAACCGGATTAAAGCCTGGCAGGAAAATGGCGGTGCGCTGAGCGATAACGCCATTCTTTACCGGAGCAACGCCCAGTCGCGCGTACTGGAAGAGGCGCTGTTACAGCAGAGTATGCCGTACCGCATCTACGGCGGCATGCGCTTCTTCGAACGTCAGGAAATCAAAGATGCGCTGGCTTATCTGCGCCTTATCGCCAATCGTAACGACGATGCGGCGTTCGAGCGAGTGGTGAATACGCCGACGCGCGGCATTGGCGATCGCACGCTGGACGTAGTGCGCCAGACGGCACGCGATCGTCAGTTGACGCTGTGGCAATCCACGCGGGCGCTGTTGCAGGAGAAAGTACTGGCTGGGCGGGCGGCGGCATCGCTGCAACGCTTTATCGAGCTGATTGATGCGCTGGCCTATGAAACTTCTGAGCTGCCGCTGCATATTCAAACCGACCGGGCGATTAAGGATTCCGGCCTGTGGAGCATGTACGAACAGGAAAAAGGCGAGAAAGGGCAGGCACGAGTAGAAAACCTGGAGGAATTGGTGACGGCCACGCGCCAGTTCAGCTATCAGGAAGAAGATCAGGATCTGATGCCGCTACAGGCTTTCCTGTCGCATGCTGCGCTGGAAGCGGGTGAAGGTCAGGCAGATGCCAATCAGGATGCGGTACAGCTTATGACGCTGCATTCGGCAAAAGGGCTGGAGTTCCCGCAGGTGTTTATCGTCGGTATGGAAGAAGGCATGTTCCCAAGCCAGATGTCGCTGGATGAAGGTGGACGTTTGGAGGAAGAGCGTCGTTTGGCTTATGTCGGCGTCACGCGTGCGATGCAAAAGCTGACGATAACCTACGCGGAATCCCGCCGTTTATACGGCAAAGAAGCCTATCACCGGCCTTCCCGATTTGTCGGTGAACTGCCGGAAGAGTGTGTGGAAGAAGTGAGGCTACGCGCCAGCGTCTCCCGCCCGGTGAATCATCAGCGCCTCGGCACACCGATAACCCAAAACGACAGCGGCTACAAATTGGGGCAGCGGGTTCGCCATGCCAAGTTCGGCGAAGGCACGATCGTGAATCTGGAAGGCAGTGGCGATCACGCCCGCCTTCAGGTTGCGTTTCAGGGGCAGGGCATTAAATGGCTGGTTGCCGCCTATGCCCGGCTGGAAACGGTGTAATCGTCATGTGTGCGACGGCATAACTTATAAAAATCCTGTATTAATCTTTATCGTCATTTTCGACAATGCTAGGTGGCCTGCCGCGTATCTATGGATGTGTGGTATTACAATAAAAAAGGAGCATGCCCATGACGCTAGACCAGATTATTGCCGAGTTACAGAAGAAGAAATGGGTCGATCTCACGCATGCGGTGACGGAGTCGATTCCTATTTTTAGCGCGTTTGAAGGTGTGTTGCAGCGCGAGACGCTATTTAACGTTGAAGAGCATGGCTTTTTCGCACAGTCCGTGACATTCGCGACGCAGACGGGGACGCATATTGATGCGCCGGGGCATTTTGTCGCGGGCAAACGTTATCTGGATCGTATTGATAATAAAGAGCTATTGCTGCCGCTAGTGGTGCTCCACAAACAAGACGCCGTTGCGCGCGATCCCGATTACCGCCTGTCGGTTGATGACATTCTGACGTTTGAGCGCGAATACGGGGAAATCCCGTCAGGCAGCTTTGTCGCGTTTGCCAGCGGCTGGAGCACGCGCTGGCCAGATAGTGATGCCTTCGCCAATAGAGACGAACAGGGCAACAGCCATACGCCGGGTTGGTCGCTTGAGGCGCTGACGTTCCTGTTTGAAGAGCGCGGCATTAGCGCGGTGGGGCACGAAACGTTGGATACGGATTCCGCCGCTGATTTCCGTCGCAATAACGGGCTTATCGGCGAATTCTTCGTGTTGAACCAAAATGCCTGGCAGGTCGAGGTACTGAATAACCTGCATCAGCTGCCGCCTACTGGCGCTTATATTCACGTCAGCTACCCCAATTTCGCTGATGCACCCGGCTTCCCTGTTCGTGCCATTGCCTATTTGCCGGACAACGCCTGATCGACAGACGCCGTTCCTTTTTGCCTTGGGGACTGCTTTTTTACCGCTTTAGTACCGGATTTATTGGATAAACCCCATTCATTTGACCAATATTTTACAGCGTGTTTCCGCCGAGGTTTTAAAGTTGAAGTCTTTTTCATCTCGGCGTAACATGCGCGCATCATTATTCTCGGAGGACTAACGCCTTGGACACACCCAGTCGATACTGGCTCACTAACCTGTTCATTAGGTACAACTTCTAAGGCTATCTTCCTCTGCTGATAGCCTTCGTGGTTGTCAGCGACGCTGTTTTTGTCGCTACGAGTCAGATCCGTCGAACGGACTGAAACCTGCTGGTGACACCTCACCTTTGTTTCTGTGCTTCAATCGCGTTGTCCATCTCTGCTACTGAAAGGGGAGCTATGGCCCATGCTGAGCGCATTTAAACTGGATAATTGCCGTTTATCTCGTCTGGAACTGGATGACTCCGATGATCTCACCACGTCAGTTTGGGTCGATTTGATCGAGCCGGAAGACGATGAGCGTGAAAAAGTACAAAACGAACTGGGACAAAGCCTGGCAACCCGCCCGGAACTGGAAGACATTGAAGCGTCGGCGCGTTTTTTTGAAGACGAAGACGGCCTGCATATTCACTCCTTTTTCTTTTTTGAAGATGCTGACGATCACGCTGGTAACTCTACCGTGGCGTTTACTATTCGCGATGGTCGCCTGTACACCTTGCGCGAGCGTGAACTACCTGCGTTCCGCCTTTATCGCATGCGCGCCCGTAACCAAACGCTGGTAGACGGCAATGCTTACGAACTGCTGCTCGATCTCTTTGAGACTAAAATTGAGCAGTTGGCGGACGAAATCGAGAACATCTACAGTGATTTGGAATCGCTGAGCCGCATCATCATGGAAGGGCGTCAGGGAGACGAGTACGACGACGCGTTGTCAACGCTGGCGGAACTGGAGGATGTGGGCTGGAAGGTTCGCCTGTGTCTGATGGATACCCAGCGCGCGCTGAACTTTCTGGTGCGTAAAGCCCGCTTGCCATCCGGCCAGTTGGAGCAGGCGCGCGAAATTCTGCGCGACATCGAGTCTCTGCTGCCGCACAACGAATCCCTGTTCCAGAAGGTTAACTTCCTGATGCAGGCGGCGATGGGCTTCATCAACATCGAGCAGAGCCGGATTATCAAGATCTTCTCGGTGGTTTCCGTGGTGTTCCTGCCACCGACGCTGGTGGCATCAAGCTACGGAATGAACTTCGAATTCATGCCGGAGCTGAGATGGTCGTTTGGCTATCCGGGCGCGATCGTGTTGATGATCCTTGCCGGACTGGCGCCGTACCTCTACTTCAAACGTAAAAACTGGCTCTAAGTTTTCACCGATGCGCCTGACGGGGATTCACCATCAGGCGCACAGCGCTTCTTCCCTTCAATGTAAAATTCCTTTCCTGCTTGATAGTTTTCCACCTTACTATTCTTGTTTATTCTCCAACTATTCTGTTTATACTCGTCATACTTCAAGTTGCATGTGCGTTGGCTGCGTTCAGTCACCCGAATCACTTACGTGAGTAAGCTCATCGGGATTCCTTCGCTTGCCGCCTTCCTGAAACTCGAATTATTTAGAGTATGGAATGGTGGACTGCTTTTCTGTTCTTACTTTCTATTTTTACTCTTACTCTTTATTCCTAAACAAGGGTCGTGTGCATGAAAGGGATGTCACCGTGGATGCAATGGGGAATCCTGCTGTCGGTCTCATTAATTCTGGGGTTTGGGTTACAGGTTTACCACGTTCCCGCCGCGCTGTTGCTGGGGCCGATGATGGTTGGCGTCGTCATGGGGTTAAACGGTGCGACGATTCGCATCCCGCCTGTCTGCTTTGCGGGCAGCAATGCCGTTCTGGGCTGTCTGGTTGCACAAAGCCTGTCATTTTCCATCCTGAAACCGTTGATGAGCGAATGGCCGCTGGTGCTGTTCATTCTGCTGGCGACGCTGGCTGCCAGCGGGCTATCTGGTTGGCTGCTGGTCAAATTTAGTGAACTACCCGGCACGACCGGTACCTGGGGAGCATCGCCGGGCGGTGCGTCTGCGATGGTCGCGATGGCCGGAGAATTCGGCGCGGACGTGCGGCTGGTCGCCTTCATGCAATATTTACGCGTGTTGATGGTGACCGCTTCTGCCGCGTTTGTGGCACGCCTGAGTTTGGGCGACGAGGCGGCGGAAAACAGTGCGATGCTGGTCTGGTTTCCCGCACTGGACTGGCGCTTTCTGGCAACGCTCGGCGTAGCGTTTGGCAGTGCCTGGCTGGGAAGACGCTTGCGCATCCCCTCCGGTGCGCTGCTGGGGCCGATGATTATCGGTTCAATGCTGCATGCCAGCGGCACCTTGCAACTGCAAACCCCGGAATGGCTGCTGGCGTTGGCCTATGCCTTGATCGGCTGGAGCGTCGGGCTCTGCTTCACTCGCCCCATCTTTTTGCTGGCGATACGCACGCTGCCGCACATGATGACCTCGATAGTCGGATTGATGCTGCTGTGTGGCGGCATGGCGTGGATGGTGACGAAAATGATGCCGGTGGATATGCTGACCGCCTTTCTGGCGACCAGCCCCGGCGGGCTGGATTCGATTGCGATTATCGCCGCAGGTAGTCGGGTCGATATGGCATTTGTCATCGCCATGCAGACGCTGCGGCTGTTTTCGACGCTGTTATTCAGCCCGATCTTATCGCGCTTTATTTCCCGTCGTGTGGCGGCGGGGAAACTGTAGCTGGCGTGCGCCGCAGCTTACGCTGTGTATAAATTGCATCCAGAATGAACAACCCTAGCGCACCCCAGATGAAAGCAAACGTTACCAGTTTGTCGCTGCTAAACGCTTCACCGTAGAACACCACTGCCAGCATGAACATGATGGTAGGGCCGAGGTACTGGAAAAAGCCGAGCGTCGACAGGCGTAGGCGCATCGCTGCCGACGTAAAGAACAATAGCGGGACCGTGGTGACGATGCCTGCCGAGAGCAGCAGCAGATTCAGCGACCAAGGGTTGGCTGTCAGATGACTGCTTGGCGTGTCGGCAATAAAAAACAGATAAATGACCGCAATCGGCAACAGCCACAGCGTTTCGATTAGCATGCCGGTTTGCCCGTCGATGCCAATCTTCTTACGCAGTAAACCGTATAACGCGAAACTGAATGCCAGCCCGAGCGCGATAATCGGCAGCGATCCGAATGTCCACAGCTGAACCAGTACGCCCGTCACGGCAAGCAGCACGGCTAGCCATTGCAGACGGCGAAAGCGTTCGCCCAGAAAGATCATGCCTAGCATGACGTTGACCAGCGGGTTGATAAAATACCCCAGACTGGCTTCCAGCATGTGATGGTTGTTGACCGCCCAGATATACAACAGCCAATTCCCGCCAATAAGCACCGCTGTTAATGCCAACAGAAACAGATGCTTGACGTTACGGCAGGCAAGGCTCACCTGACGCCACTTCCGGCCGATGGTCAGCAAGATCAGCATAAAGAAGAATGACCAGATAATACGGTGTGTCAGTATTTCATTGGGTGGAACGTGCTCAAGCAGCTTGAAGTAAACGGGAGCAATTCCCCAAATAAAATACGCGGCGAGGGCGAAAAAGATCCCCTCACGGGTTTGTTGCGCGTTCATGGGTGACTCGATAAGGACGGCGGGAAAACGCTAAGTCTACTCAAAACGGTGAGCGCTTTCACGTAAAGTGTTGATGACAATTTTTGCTAACTAAAGGTTACCCAACAATATAGGTTGCGGTGGCACTAGCGAGATGTGAACCCTGTTCGTTATGCAGCTCGGCGCGTGCAACGGCGATTTTATTACCACCGCGCAGCAGCGTGCTGGTAATAGTGAAGCGTTCCCCATAGCCCGGACGTAGATAATCTACCCGCATGTCAATGGTTCCCATGCGTGCGAGTCGATGATGAAATTCCTGCTCGCTGATCGTCTCATGGCGCAGCAACGTGTTGCCGACGCAGACTAATCCGGCGGCAACGTCCAACCCGGCTGCAATCACGCCGCCATGCAGGATCTTTTGTGCTGCGTTGCCGATGAGCTTATCCTGCCGAGCGAACGTCAAGACGGCTTTGTCGGCTTCAAACTGCTGTAATTCAAGACCTAATTCGATATTAAACGGCATTTTGTAAATGAAAATCTCGCCAACAAGCTGGCGCACGGTATCTCTGGTTAGTGTGGTTCCCTGAAACGATGGGATGTCAGCCATAATTGTTTCCCGCTCAAATAACCAATGCTCGTTAATTGTAGGTAATTTGATGTATTTAAGTTATGCAGGTGTTTATTTTATGCGCTGATTTTGTTTCTTTCCAGAAAACGTCTGGAAACGTGTGCTGGGTGATTCAAATGTCCCCGAACTGTGTAGAATGGCGAACCTGAATACGGGAAATACTCATCACTAATTGGCTAAAACGAGCGTCGGTTAAAACGAACGCCGTATAAAAAGATGTCGGAGAAAATGAATGCGTAAAATAGTACTCGTACTGGCGTCATTACTGACGGCACAGGCTCATGCTGAAGACACAACCAATGCGCCTGCGCCGAATCAACCGGCGGTACGTGGCAGTATTATCGCCAGCCTGTTACAAGAGCACGACACCCCGTTTATTCTCTATCCTTATGAAAGCAACTACATACTGTATACCTATACCAGCAACATCAATAAAACGGCGATACAAAGCTATAACTGGAGTGATGAAGCACGTAAAGACGAAGTGCATTACCAGTTGAGTCTGGGGTTCCCGATCTGGCGTGGCATTCTGGGGGGGAATTCGTTGTTGGGGGCGTCTTACACGCAGCGCTCGTGGTGGCAGTTGTCGAATAAAAGCGAGTCTTCTCCGTTCCGTGAAACTGACTATGAACCGCAGGTCTTTCTGGGCTGGGCGACCAACTACACCTTCGCGGGCTGGACGCTGCGGGATGTGGAAATGGGCTTTAATCACCAGTCTAACGGCCGTTCCGAACCGACGTCGCGCAGTTGGAATCGCGCTTATATGCGCCTGATGGCGCAGAACGGCAACTGGCAGGTCGATGTGAAGCCGTGGGTGCGTTTCTCCGACAGCCAGGATGACAATCCAGATATCATCAAATACATGGGTCATTATCGTTTACGTGTGGGTTATGTATGGGGTGAAAGCGTGTTTAGCGCCGAAGGTCGCTATAACTGGAACAGCGGCTACGGCGGGGGGGAACTGGGCTGGAGCTACCCGCTGACGCGTCATGTCCGTTTCTACACCAAGGTGTTTAGTGGCTACGGTGAATCCCTGATTGATTACAACCACCGTCAGACCCGTTTTGGCGTTGGGGTGACGCTGAACGACATGTTTTAACGAGCGTGTGCGTTAGCGATGACCTTTTTAACGATGGTCGTTTTACCAAACTAACCATTGCAGTTTTACCCAACGGCGCTGAAAATAGCGCCTGTTTGATTTCATTGAATTGGGGAAGGCGTGTCTACGGCGGAAGTATTGAATAAGGAAGCGCTGGCGGTTCAGGTTCTACGGGACACGTTCGGCTACCAGCAATTCCGACCGGGTCAGCAGGAAATTATCAGCGCGACGCTCAGTGGGCAAGACTGTCTGGTTATCATGCCGACAGGCGGCGGCAAATCGCTGTGCTATCAAATCCCTGCGCTGGTGATGGACGGGCTGACGCTGGTGGTGTCCCCGTTGATTTCACTGATGAAAGATCAGGTTGATCAGCTTCAGGCCTACGGCGTCTCCGCCGCTTGTCTTAATTCGACGCAGACGCGTGAGCAACAGCTTGAGGTGATGGCAGGTTGTCGTACTGGTCATATCAAGCTGCTTTATATTGCGCCGGAACGTCTGACGACGGACAGCTTCCTCGATCATCTTGCCCATTGGCAGATTGCCCTGATCGCGGTGGATGAAGCGCACTGTATTTCCCAATGGGGGCACGATTTCCGCCCTGAATACCGGGCGCTGGGGCAGATTAAACAGCGTTTCCCCCATCTTCCTTTTATTGCGCTGACCGCTACCGCCGACGAGACCACGCGGAACGATATCGTTCGCCTGCTGGATCTCCAGTCACCGCTGATTCAGATCAGCAGCTTTGACCGTCCGAATATTCGCTACACGCTGGTGGAGAAGTTCAAGCCGCTCGATCAGCTCTGGATGTTTGTGCAGGGGCAGCGTGGAAAAAGCGGCATCATCTACTGCAATAGCCGCTCCCGCGTGGAAGATATTTGCGCACGCTTGCAGGCGCGTGGGCTGAGCGCAGGCGCTTATCACGCTGGTCTCGACAACGAACGGCGTGCACAGGTACAGGAAGCGTTCCTGCGCGACGATCTTCAAGTGGTGGTAGCGACCGTCGCTTTTGGTATGGGCATCAACAAGCCTAACGTGCGGTTTGTGGTGCATTTTGATATCCCGCGCAACATCGAGTCCTACTATCAGGAAACGGGGCGTGCCGGGCGTGACGGCCTCGCTGCTGAAGCCGCGCTGTTCTACGATCCGGCAGATATGGCGTGGCTACGCCGCTGTCTGGAAGAGAAACCGGCTGGGCCGCAGTTGGATATTGAGCGCCATAAGCTCAATGCGATGGGGGCGTTTGCCGAAGCGCAGACTTGCCGTCGTCTGGTGCTGCTGAATTATTTCGGTGAAGGTCGGCAACAGTCGTGCGGCAACTGCGATATTTGTCTCGATCCGCCGAAGCGCTACGATGGGCTAGTCGAAGCACAAAAGGCGCTCTCCTGCGTCTATCGGGTTGGGCAGCGCTTTGGGCTGGGATATATCGTCGAGGTGCTGCGCGGTGCAAATAACCAGCGTATCCGTGACTTCGGCCATGACAAACTGCCGGTTTACGGTATTGGTAAAGAGAAATCGCAGGAGCATTGGGTCAGCGTGCTGCGCCAACTGATTCATCTGGGTTTGCTGAACCAGAACATCACAATGCATTCTGCTGTACAGCTTACCGAATCTGCGCGTCCGATACTGCGGGGTGAAATGCCGCTACAGCTGGCTGTGCCGCGTGTGATTAACCTGAAACCCCGCGCCAATCAAAAATCGTACGGTGGAAATTACGACCGCAAGCTGTTTGCCAAATTGCGCAAACTACGTAAATCCATCGCAGATGAAGACAATATTCCACCTTACGTGGTGTTCAGCGATGCCACGCTGCTGGAGATGGCCGAACTGATGCCGATCACCGCGGGTGAGCTGTTAAATATCAACGGGGTTGGACACCGCAAACTCGAACGTTTCGGTGCGCCTTTCATGAACATGATTCGCGATCATGTCGATAGTAATGATGACGAGTGATGCTCGTCTTGTCTGACTGCATTTAAAAAACAGGAAAACTACCATGCTGATGCTATTTATGACGGTGGCGCTGGTGCATTTCATTGCGCTGATGAGCCCGGGGCCGGATTTCTTTTTCGTTTCACAAACGGCAGCCAGCCGTTCCCGCCGTGAAGCGATGATGGGCGTGCTAGGTATTTCTCTGGGCGTTATGGTTTGGGCGGCTATCGCGTTGCTGGGGCTGCACCTGCTGTTGCAAAAAATGGCCTGGCTGCATACGGCAGTGACCGTCGGCGGCGGTCTGTACCTGTGCTGGATGGGCTGGCAGATGCTGTGTTCCGCGCGAAATAAAGCACAGTTGGAAACCACGCAGGAAACGGCGGTGGTACTGCCTCAGCGCGGTAAAACTTTCATGCGTGGGTTATTGACGAATCTGGCTAATCCGAAGGCGGTGATCTATTTCGGCAGCGTGTTCTCGCTGTTTGTCGGCGACAGTGTCGGCAGTGGTGCGCGTTGGGGGTTGTTCGCGTTGATCTCGATTGAAACGCTGATTTGGTTCAGTCTGGTCGCGATGGTTTTCGCCCTACCGGCCATGCGTCGTGGCTATCAGCGTCTGGCGAAATGGGTGGATGGCGTGGCGGGTGTGTTGTTTACCGGTTTTGGCCTGCACCTGATTTTCTCTCGCTAACCTTTCCCTCTGAACGATAGGCGTGCGCCGTTACGATACGGCGCACTGCCTTAATCAGGCCTTTCTCGCGGTAGCAAGTAACGCGCCGACCAGCACGAAAAGCGATCCAAATATCCGGTTGAGCGTCTTCATCTGTCGTGGGCCTTTCAGCCACCCGGCGATACGCGTGGCGAGCGTGGCGTAACCAATCATCACGATGATATCGACCACAACAGTGGTGACGCCCAATACCAGATACTGCGTGGCCTGCGGCTGGTGGGGAATAATAAACTGCGGGAACAGCGCCGCCAGAAACACGATGCTTTTCGGGTTGGTCAGATTCACCAGCACCGCACGTTTAAAGAGTTTGCGGCGCGGCATGGCGCTGGCGAGCGCCTGAAGATCCAGTGCGCCCGCAGCACGCCATTGCTGAATCCCCAGCCAAATCAGGTAAGCTGCGCCCAGCCACTTCAGTACATCGAAAGCCAGTACAGATTGGTTAAGCAACGCGCCTAACCCAATGCCGACCAGCACGATATGAATCGCCAACCCAACCTGTAAACCACAGATCGAGGCTGCCGCACCGCGATAGCCGTGGCTAATTCCGGTGCTCATGGTGTTGATGGCACCAGAGCCGGGTGACAGGCTGAGAATAAGCGTTGTGAGTAAGTAGGTTAACCACCAATCCAATGTCATGAAATGCTGCTCCTGAACCACGTTCTGTATTACGAGAGTCTGTCTGTTTTTTATGTCACAATACGCTTGTGCTCCACTGCTTGTCATGTTCTTCCGCTAGCTTTGTTTTCCCGCGTCACCGGAGAAGTGTGATGATTCAACGCCACAATTCGTTGTTTACGTCGGAACGGTTAACGCCTGAAGGGTTAACCTCGAACCTGTTAACGCGAGAAGCGCAGTTTGCCGCTTTTGCTACCGGAGAATTACTGAATTTCTGGCGTCAGCGCGAAGAGGGTGAATTCTCTGGCGTGGACGATGTGCCGATCCGGTTCGTTCGCTTTACCGCGCCCCAGCACGACAAGATTGTCGTTGTCTTTTCGGGTCGTATCGAAAGTTACGTCAAATATAGCGAAGTGGCGTATGACCTCTTTCATCGCGGCTATGATGTACTCATCATGGATCACCGTGGGCAAGGACGGTCTGGACGGGTGCTGCAAGATGCTCACCGTGGACACGTCGTGCGCTTCAGTGACTATGTTGATGATGCCGACACGCTGTGTCAGCAGCATATTGGCCCGAAAAACTATACCCGTCGGTTTGCCTTAGCGCATTCAATGGGGGGCGCGATTCTGGCGCAGCTGTTGATTCGCCAGCCTGAAACGTTTGATGCCGTGGCGCTGTGCGCGCCGATGTTTGGTATTCGTTTGCCGCTTCCTCATTGTGTCGCGGGTTGGATCGTCGATTGGGCGGAGCGTCGCCCGGCGATGCGCGATTATTACGCCATCGGCACCGGACAGTGGCGTCCTTTGCCTTATCGAATGAATGTGCTGACGCACAGCCGTGAACGCTACCAGCGCAGTATTCGCTTTTATGCGGATTCACCGGATTTACGCATCGGTGGCCCCACCTACCACTGGGTGCGTGAGGCAATACTGGTGGGGAAACAGCTACTGGCTCAGGCCAATGCCGTTACCACGCCGCTTCTGCTGTTACAGGCAGGAGAGGAACGCGTGGTGGATAACCGCAGCCAGAATGCGTTTTGTCAGGCACTGGCACAAAGCGGTAACGCCAATTCAAGCGATGTTTTGCAGGTTATCCACGGTGCGCGGCATGAAATTCTCTTTGAAACGGATAACCTCCGCGCTCAGGCGTTTGCGCTGATTCTGGCGCACTTTGCGCGTTATCATTAATTTTAGGCTGTTGGCACATCGCTCAACGGATACTGCCAGCAACTTCGTTACTTTTTGCGGCGCGTGCCGCCACAACACACCAGAAGTGAGATTTCATCGTTATGTACCATGTCGTAGCTTCCGATTTAGATGGCACTCTGCTGTCACCCGACCACTCGCTGTCCCCGTATGCGAAAGAAACCCTCAGGCTGCTGACGGAAAAAGGGATTCACTTTGTGTTCGCTACCGGACGGCATCACATGGATGTTGCGCAGATCCGCGATAATCTCGGCATCAGCGCGTTTATGATTACCTCGAATGGTGCGCGCGTGCACAACTCGCAGGGTGAGCTGATTTTCAGTCACAATCTGGATCAGGATATCGCCCGCGACCTTTACAGCGTCGTACACAATAACCCCGACATGCTGACGCACGTTTATCGCGATGATGATTGGTTTATGAACCGTCCGCGTGCGGAAGAAGAGCGTTTCTTCAAAGAGTCGATCTTTAAATACAAGCTGTTCGAGCCTGCACTGCTCGAAACCGATGGCGTCAGCAAGGTGTTCTTTACTTGCGATTCCCATGAACAGCTGCTGCCGCTGGAAGAAGCGATCAACGCGCGCTGGGGTGACCGCGTCAACGTGAGCTTTTCGACGCTCACCTGTCTGGAAGTGATGGCGGGCGGCGTGTCTAAAGGTCATGCGTTGGAGCAAGTGGCAAAGATTTTCGGCTTTTCGCTTAAAGAGTGCGTGGCGTTTGGTGATGGTATGAACGACTACGAAATGCTGTCGATGGCTGGAAAAGGCTGCGTCATGCAGAACGCGCATCAGCGCCTGAAAGATTTACTGCCGGATCGCGAAGTGATTGGCTCTAACGCGGATAGCGCCGTGCCGAATTACCTGCGTGAGCTGTTTCTGAAGTAACGGCATATCATCGGGCACACCGTGCCCGATGGCAAAGTCGACCATTAATGCGGCTTTTTCAGAAAATCGACCGCTTTGTCGGGAAAATCGGTAAACAGCCCGTCAACACCCGCCTGATAGTAGAGAATATCGTAGAGTCGATCGATATCCTTGGCGTACGCCGGTAACCTGTCAGCCCTTACCGTAAATGGATGCACCTGAAGTTTATGCTGATGGGCTTCCTGCACCATATCGGTAAACGTGACGTGTTCAGGCGTCGCATCTTTCTGAATGAGCATATGGTAGTCCGGGCCGATCCCGTCGGCATAGGTCGCGATCTGCTGCATGGCACCGGGCTTTTGCATCCAGTCATAGTTGTAATTCACCCACGTCCCATCGGCCTGTTTCTCGTAGGTTTCATGCCAGTCGGTATAAGCAATCAGCTGAATGAGGTTTAGATCCATCTTCATCTGTGGCTGCAATCCGGTTTTGATGCGCTTTAGCTCTGCGACATCAAACGATTGCAGGAAAACTTTATCGCTTTTCTGCGTATAGCCATATTGTTTCAGCACCGTCAGTGTTTCGCGAGCAATGTCTTTCCCTTCCTGATGGTGAAACCACGGCGCTTTGATTTCAGGATAGAGGCCAATGTTCTTGCCGGTTGAGTGATTCAGACCCTGAATAAATTCAATCTCTTCCTGAAAGGTATGAATGCGGAAGTCGGATTTCCACATCGGGAAACGGTTCGGGTAGCTCTGTACCTGCTTGCCGTCTTTGATGTCGAATCCTTCGGTGAATTTCAGCGATTTGATCTCTTGTAGCGTGAAGTCGATAGCGTAAAAGCGTCCATCTTTACGGGCGCGCTGAGGAAAGCGTTCTGCCACGTCGGTGACGCGATCCAGATAGTGGTCGTGCAGGACAATAAGCGCGTTGTCTTTGGTGAGCACCAGATCCTGTTCCAGATAATCGGCACCCTGAGCGTAGGCCATCGCCTTTGCCGGAAGCGTATGTTCGGGCAGATAGCCGCTGGCACCACGGTGAGCAATGACGATTTTATCGGTTGGGGAAGCAGAAGCACCAGAGTGGCTAGACGCACTAAAGGAAACGGACAGTGCAAGGGCGGAGAGTAGGGATGTTACGGTAACGTTCATGCGATCAAACCTCTTTCTGTTGAGAGAAAGGCGGCGTCATCATGACGCCGCCAGAGGGATGCTTACAAGAGCGGGTTAGGCGCGATTGGCTAACTCTGCTTTATGTTTTTTCTCATTCAGCATAACAACGACCAGCAGAAGTACAGCCAGAATGCTGCCGCCGATCATGACCATGAAGCCGCCGTCCCAACCGAAGAAGTCAACGGTGTAGCCGACGATGGCGCTGGCGGCAACGGAGCCACCGAGGTAGCCGAACAGGCCGGTGAAGCCCGCTGCTGTACCTGCCGCTTTCTTCGGTGCCAGTTCCAGCGCGTGCAGGCCGATAAGCATAACCGGTCCGTAAATCAGGAAGCCGATGATGATCATACAGGCCATATCCACACCAGGATTACCGGCTGGGTTCATCCAGTAAACGACGGTTGCTATTGTCACCAGCGTCATAAAGAACACGCCCGTTGCACCGCGGTTACCTTTGAATACCTTATCAGACATCCAGCCGCACAGCAGCGTGCCCGGAATACCCGCGTATTCGTAGAGGAAATAAGCCCAGGAAGATTTATCCAGTGCGAAGTGCTTAACTTCTTTCAGGTAGGTTGGTGACCAATCCAAGATACCGTAACGCAGCAGGTAAACGAAGACGTTGGCGATAGCGATGTACCACAGCAGTTTGTTCGGGAAAACGTACTGCATGAAGATCTGCTTAGCTGTCAGTTCTTCTTCGTCTTTTTCATTGTAATCAACAGGATAGTCGTTTTTGTATTCTTCGACTGGCGGTAGACCACAGGATTGCGGGGTATCACGCATTAGGGCAAATGCAATCAGCGCAACCAGAATGGCGGCGAAGGCAGGCATGTAGAGTGCGGCTTTCCAGTCGTTAAACCAGGCCATACCCAGCAGGAACAGCAGAGGAGGAAGCCCGCCGCCGACGTTATGCGCACAGTTCCATACCGACACAATACCGCCGCGTTCTTTTTGTGACCACCAGTGAACCATGGTGCGTCCACACGGTGGCCATCCCATTCCCTGGAACCAGCCGCACAGGAACAGCAGGACGAACATGACGGCAATGCTAGACGTCGCCCACGGTACGAAGCCCATGAACAGCATGACGGCAGCCGCCAGAATTAGGCCAGCAGGCAGGAAAACCCGTGGGTTGGATCGGTCAGATACCGAACCCATGATGAATTTGGAGAAGCCGTAGGCGATAGAGATGCCGGACAGCGCAAAGCCAAGGTCACCGCGTGAGAAGCCTTGTTCAATCAGGTAAGGCATTGCCAGTGTGAAGTTTTTGCGTACCAGATAATAGGCGGCGTAGCCAAAAAATATCCCCATGAAAATTTGCCAACGCAAGCGGCGATAGAGCGGATCAACGTGTTCTTGCGACACGCGCGGCTGGTGGGCAGCGGGCCTAAAAATACTCAGCATAGATATCTCCAATGCGAAAAAAAACGATAGCTTTTTTGTTCTATTACGAACGTTATTGTAAGGGGATAGCGTGCGAATGAGTGTGATTCATGACGCTAATGTTACACTTTTATGAAACTGTGACGATTTTTGCGCTCATGTTAACAGAATCGGAAAATTCCACAGTGAGGTTTTAGTGACCTAAATCACACTTATTGTTTTTAGACCCTGCTTTGGTTTCGTTTAGTGCTCGTTTTTGCTCTTTATCAAACATTAACCCTTCTTTCTGTGTCCCAATAGCAACATACATATCCTCCGCCTGGAGCGAGAACATGAAGCAAAATACCGGGAACTGGCGTGAAACTGACGTCGTTGTCATCGGCGGTGGTGCGACGGGGGCGGGTACGGTACGAGACTGTGCTCTGCGCGGACTGCGCTGCCTGCTACTTGAACGTTATGATATTGCGACCGGGGCGACCGGGCGTAATCATGGCTTATTACACAGCGGCGCACGCTATGCGGTAACCGACGGTGAGTCTGCCCGCGAATGTATTGAAGAGAACCAGATTCTCCGCCGGATCGCCCGCCACTGTATTGAACCCACCGACGGCCTGTTTATTACCTTGCCAGAAGACGATCTCGGCTGGCAGGCGCAGTTTATCACTGCCTGTCAGCAGGCGGGGATTGGCGCTCAGGCGTTGGATCCGCAGGAAGCGCTACGGCTGGAACCCGCGGCAAACCCGACGCTGATTGGCGCGGTGCGTGTGCCGGATGGTTCCGTCGATCCCTTCCGTCTGACGGCGGCCAACATGATTGATGCCTGCGAGCACGGCGCGGAAGTGCTGACCTATCATGAGGTCATCGGGCTGATTCGTCAGGGCGACCGTATTACTGGCGTGCGCGTTTTCGACCATAAAAAAGGTGTAGAAACAGAAATATACGCACAGGTGGTGGTCAACGCGGGCGGTATTTGGGGGCAACACATTGCGGAATATGCCGATCTACGTGTGCGCATGTTCCCAGCAAAAGGCGCGCTGTTAATTCTTGGGCACCGCATCAACAACATGGTGATCAACCGCTGCCGTAAGCCGGCGGATGCCGACATTTTGGTGCCGGGCGATACCATTTCGCTGATTGGCACCACTTCAACCCACATCGACTACGATCAAATCGACAACATGCTGGTGACGCCTGCCGAGGTAGAAACGCTGATGCGGGAAGGCTCGATGTTGGCACCGAAGTTGGCGAGTACGCGCATTCTACGCGCCTATGCGGGCGTCCGACCGCTGGTGGCCAGCGATAGCGATCCCACTGGACGTAGCGTAAGTCGCGGTATTGTGCTGCTCGATCATGCCAGCCGCGACGGGCTGGAAGGCTTTATTACCATTACTGGCGGCAAGCTGATGACCTACCGCCTGATGGCGGAATGGGTAACTGACGCCATCTGCAAAAAGCTGGGTCATGACGTAGCCTGCTCGACTGCACAGACGCCGCTGCCCGGTTCTGAATCGCTGGAGGAAGTGAAATCTGCCCCCCACGCCCTGTCTGCTTATCCTGTAGCAAAACCGTTATCTGCACCGCTGCGCGGTTCGGCGATTTATCGCCACGGTGAACGTGCCGGGCGAATGCTGTCCGGTGAGCGTCTGGATCGTAGCCTGGTGTGCGAATGTGAGGCGGTGACGGCGGGGGAAGTGCGCTACGCCGTGGAGTCGTTGCAGGTGAATAACCTGATTGATTTACGTCGGCGTACTCGCGTGGGGATGGGCACCTGTCAGGGAGAACTGTGCGCGTGTCGTGCGGCGGGTCTGCTGTGCCGTCTGGGTACTGCGACGCCGGAGCAGTCGCTCACGCAGCTCAGCCAGTTTTTGAACGAACGCTGGAAAGGGATTCGCCCGATTGCGTGGGGCAATGCGCTGCGTGAAAGCGAGTTTACCAGTTGGATTTATCAGGGATTGTGCGGCCTGACGGCCAGCGACAGCCAGGAGGATCGTCATGCGCTATGACGTTGTGATTATCGGCGGCGGACTGGCAGGGTTGACCTGCGGTATTCGCTTAGCGGAGCAGGGAAAACGCTGTGCGATTGTCAGCGCTGGGCAGAATGCGCTGCATTTTTCTTCCGGTGCGCTGGATTTGCTTTCCCATCTCCCTGACGGACAGCCCGTGGACTACCCGCTTGAGGCACTGGATGAGTTGGCGCGTCAGGCTCCTCATCACCCTTATTCCCGTATGGGCGCGACGGCGCTAGCGGCTTTGTTGCCACAGGCTGAGGCGCTGCTGGAACGCAGCAATATCACTCTGATGGGCAATCATCATCAGAACCACTGGCGCATGACGCCGCTAGGGAAGTTTCGTTCATGCTGGCTGAGCCCGGTCGATGGTGTGACGCGCGGTCTGCCGGATTCCCGCTTTGGCGACAATCCGCTGATTGCTGGCATCGAAGGCTTTCTGGATTTTCAGTCTCGTATTGTGGCCGGCACGCTTCAGGCGCAGGGTATTGCGGCACGCAATGATGAACTCAAGCTGCCCGTGCTGGATCGGCTACGCCAAAACCCCAGCGAATTCCGCGCGGTAAATATCGCCCGCGTACTGGATCGACCGGAAAATCGCTCGGCGCTGGTGGAAGAACTGTCGCTTCTGGCTAACGGTAACGATGCCATCATCATGCCTGCCTGTCTGGGATTGGATAGTCCCACCATCGTGAATGAACTCGCTGATGCGTTAGGTAAACCGGTGCTGCTGTTGCCAACATTACCGCCGTCAGTGCTCGGATTACGCCTGCATCAGGCGCTCTCGCAGCGCTTTCGCCAACTGGGTGGCATGGTGATGCCGGGCGATCGCGCGGTGCACGCCTCGCTGTCGCCGCAGGAGATTGCGATCCATAGCCACCATCACCGTGATATTCCGCTGCGGGCGAAGTACGCGGTGCTGGCGAGCGGCAGCTTCTTTAGTAACGGGCTGGTGACGCAGTTCGATCGGGTGACCGAGCCGGTTTTTGGGCTGGACGTTCGGTTTGCTGACCAGCGCGAGGGTTGGAGCCAGCAGGATGTGTTTGCGCCGCAGCCTTATATGCAATTTGGCGCGATTGTCGATGAACATCTGCATCCGCGTATCGGGGGCGAAACGATCGGTAATTTGTACGCTATTGGTGCGGTGCTGGAAGGCTTCGACCCCATTGTGCAGGGATGTGGCGCGGGGGTTTCCTTGCTCAGCGCACTTCATGTCGCCGAACAGATTTTGAAGGAGGGCAACCCATGAGCCTGCTTAGCGATAACAGTTTTGAAGATTGCATCAAGTGTACGGTCTGTACCACGTACTGCCCGGTATCGCGCGTGAATCCGCTTTATCCTGGCCCGAAACAGGCCGGACCGGACGGCGAACGCCTGCGGCGTAAAGATCCGGCGCTGTATGATGATGCGCTGAAATACTGCACCAACTGCAAACGCTGCGAAGTTGCCTGTCCGTCGGATGTCAAAATTGGCGACATTATTCAGCGTGCGAAAGCCACGCACAGCAGTCACAAGCCGACATTGCGTGATGCGATTCTGAGTCATACCGACTTCATGGGGTCAATTGCCACACCGTTTGCGCCACTGGTGAATACGGCGACTAGCCTGAAGCCGGTGCGCCAACTGCTGGATAAGGCGTTGAAAATCGACCACCGTCGCCAGTTGCCGAAATACTCATTCGGCACCTTCCGGCGCTGGTATCGCCAGCAGGCGGCAAAACAGCAGGCTTATGATGAGCAGGTCGCTTACTTCCACGGCTGCTATGTGAACTACAACCATCCGCAGCTAGGTAAAGATCTGGTTCAGGTCTTTAACGAGATGGGCATTGGCGTCCAGTTGCTGAATAAAGAGAAGTGCTGCGGCGTGCCGCTGATTGCCAATGGCTTTCACGACAAGGCCAGAAAGCAGGCGCACGCCAATATCAACTCGCTGGATGAGGCGATCAATCAGAAATCTCTGCCGGTGGTGGCGACGTCATCCAGCTGTACGTTCACGTTGCGAGATGAGTATCCACATCTGCTGGGTGTGGATAACGGTCATGTGCGCGAGGGTATCGAACTGGTGACGTGCCAGCTCTACCGCCTGCTGGAAGAAGAAGGGCGAACGCTGCCGCTGGGTAAATTGCCGCTGCGGGTGGCGTATCACACGCCTTGCCATCTGGAACGAATGGGTTGGACGGCGTATACCCTGGCGCTGCTGCAACGTATCCCCGGTCTTGAGTTGGTGATGTTGGATTCCCAGTGCTGCGGCATTGCAGGCACCTACGGCTTTAAGAAAGAGAATTACGCCACGTCGCAAGGCATTGGTGCTCCGTTGTTTCAGCAGATTGAAGAAAGTGGGGTCGATATCGTAGTGACGGACTGCGAAACCTGTAAATGGCAGATTGAGATGTCGACCAGCAAAAAGTGTGAACACCCGATCACCCTGCTGGCAAGGGCATTGGCGCGGCCAGAGTAACAAACAGAAGGGGGTAAAACGGGCTGTTCCGCAGTCCGTATTGAGAATAAGAATTTATCGCAAAAAGCGCTTTACAAGTGCGAATGATAATGATTATTATTGCTGTGCGTTCCGGGGAACGATGTCATGCGCCTGTGTTAGTTATTGATGGTGTCACGACGATCCAGCTTCCCTGCGAAGGCACGACATTGCTCACATTGCTTCCAGTATTATTTAGCCAGCTCGGGTGCTGGCTTTTTTTTTGCCTATCGAACGCTCCCAGAGCACTCCGTTTAAGATCTTCTGAAAGTCTCTTTCCTTTCCGCTGCCATAAGCCATTTACTGCTGTTTAACCGACGCGTTGCGCTGGATATCTCCTGCCTGAGATACGTTTCCACCCAGCAGCATTAAGGATGCGAAGGCGATCACAACAAAGTAAAAACGGTGTTTCATTTTCTCTTTAGAGAGCCGATAGTCGCTAGTGTTCAATGAATTCTTAGTGTCTAGTGTCTAAAAAAGGATGGACACTATCCTGCTCACCACGGTGGAATCCGCTCATGGCTTTGTCAGCGAAAGATAAACTGTTCCAAAGTATCATCACGCACTATGCCAGCAATGCGCATGGATTTACGGCGCTGGATTGTGCGGATTTTATTCAGGTGAGCCGTAGCGTTATCAGCCATTACCTTAATCGCCTGTGTGACGAGGGTAAGCTCCATAAGAAAAATACCCGTCCTGTCCGTTTTTATGTTGAAACCCGACATCCGAAAACCGAACCAGAGATCAGCGTACCACCAAAGCATGACGATGTTTTTAGCGAACTGATTGGCGCAGGAGGGAGTCTGGAGAAAACCATCTCTTCTTGCCGTGCCGCAGTGAATTACCCTGGCCGTGGGTTGCCGATATTGATCTCTGGCGAGAGTGGCGTCGGGAAAAGCCATTTGGCGGCAATCATCCACCGCTATGCGCAGGATCGTGGCATTGTTGCCTTGGATAAACCACTGGTCGAGCTCAACTGTGCCGACTATGCCAATAATCCTGAACTGCTTTCCGCTACGCTGTTTGGCTATATCAAGGGGGCATTTACTGGTGCCGATCGCGATAAAAAAGGCGCTTTTGATGACGCTGACGGCAGTTTCCTGTTCCTTGATGAAGTGCATCGCTTATCTGCGGAGAATCAGGAAAAACTCTTTTT
This sequence comes from Pectobacterium actinidiae, assembly GCF_000803315.1. Classification (NCBI taxonomy): domain Bacteria; kingdom Pseudomonadati; phylum Pseudomonadota; class Gammaproteobacteria; order Enterobacterales; family Pectobacteriaceae; genus Pectobacterium; species Pectobacterium actinidiae. The sequence continues at coordinate 212,212 of NZ_JRMH01000002.1, read as the reverse complement.
ATTTATGGATAAAGGCTATTTTTATCGCTTAGGGGATAACCGAACCCGCCAATCGGCGGCGATCCGTTTTATTTTTGCCACGACGGAAAATGTCGATACCGTGTTGCTGAATACGTTTCGCCGAAGGATTCCCGTTCGTATCGCATTACCGAACTTTATTTCCCGTCCGCTAACAGAGCGCGTTGCTCAAGTAGAGTATTTTTTACGACGTGAAGCACGCGATCTGAACTGTGATATTCATATGGATAGCCTGTTGATGCACCTGCTGGTGGCGTCTCCTGTTCGGGGCAATATTGGCGAATTGAAAAATCAGATCAGGGTGATGTGCGCCAGTGCATGGAATGAAAGTCAGCACTCGGAATATATTGCATTGCAGTCTCCTCAGCCCGGTCAAATGAGTGGGGAAACGTTGGTATTCTCCGCGCGAAAATTTTCGACCTCCCTCGATGTATCCTCTCTGTTGCCAAAAGCGATGCGAGATGACGTGATATTCAAGGAATTTTGCCACAGCGGGAATACCTTATTATTAAACCGGAAACTTGAACACCTGCTCACCACGCTTAATTGCACTGTTCAGCAAGATGAACTCTATTGTGGTTATATCTGGCAAAACACGATGCGGGCCATCAATGAGCTGGAGAATCAAACGGGTATCGAATGCAACGCGGATTATAGAAAAACGGTCTGGCTTTGCCTGCATTACGCTATGAGCAATACGTGGGAAGAGCAACATATCAATGAACTTTCCTCTATCACCGATTACGTTTCTTCTAAAGCCAGATTGCTGGCGCTTGAATGTGTATCCTTGCTGAAAAAACAGGTAACAAACACCGATTATCCTTTGCTTATGCCGCTGCTGAGCTGTGCCATGAACAAATTATCCGGTGAAGATGATCTGATTCAGGGCGTTATTGTTTCCCACGGCCGTTCGACGGCTTCCAGCATTGCTGGCGTTGCTAACCAATTAACTGGGGGATACTACTTTAAAGCGTTTGATATGCCTAATTCGACGTCGACACGTGAAATTATTGATATGTTGATCGCTCACCTGGATAGTATTAAGCAGCGCGCAGGGCTAATTATATTGGTCGATATGGGATCGTTGAAGGAAATCTATGAAGAAATAAAATTGCATCTTCATGGTGAGCTGCTCGTGATTAATAATGTCAGTACCGCGATGGCACTGGATATTGCCTCTAAAATTCAGCATCGTTTGCCAATGGAAGAGATCATCGACAGCGTAAAAGGTGCCTATGAGGTTGAGACTCGCTATTATGCAGGCATGCTGCCCGGCAATAAAATTATTATTTCATGTATATCTGGTGAAGGCATTTCAAGAAAGTTAAAAGATATTGTATTCCGCTATCTGGCCTCTGACGCAATAGATATTGTTACAATGGAATATGATGATTTGAAATATAAATTATCACAGGCCGATCCGGCACTAAATGGTACGCGCCTTGTCATCACCACGACCGATCTCGATGCGGGTTATATCCCCATTATTAGCGTGGAGCAATTGATAAAAGAGAAAGTTGACATCCTGCATCGGGATTATTTTACCAATCTGCTTGTTCCCGGTGGAATGGAACCGATGATTGATGAAGTGGTTAAATTATTTACGGTAGAAGGTGTTGCTGGTCGTCTTAATTTTCTTAACCCGGTTATTATTATCGATGAAGTTGAAGCCGTCATTAAGCAGTATGAGTTTTTCTATAAAATTCATTTCGAAAGCTATTTGCGTATTAATCTGTTTATGCACATTGCACTGATGATTGAGCGGGTTATGGTCAATACAGGAATGTGCCATCGTGATGATTCAGAACTGACGGCAGAGCAGTTGGCGTTTGTCGAGGTTCACGATACCTTTTTCCAGGTACTTAATCGTAAGTATCATATTGTCGTTCCACTGACAGAAGTACTGATGATTTATGAAATCATGGAACCCTGGATTTCCTCAGATCCCGCATTGTCATGATCGGGTGCAGGCTAATCGGCTCGCACTGCCTTTCGACACTCGGTGATATGCCGCACTAGACAGTCTTTCCCTGCGTCTAATAAACGAATAAAACCAAATAAAAACAGATGGATAATTCGACGGCATAGTTATTGCTTTCTTGTTTAATCAAGAAGCGCGTCAGCGATCGTTATCAAGAAGTCTTGATGCGGACGTTGTCGAAATAACAAAGAAGAAGCCAAACCGTCTAATGCCGCTCTTAAGCATTGAGATACACGGGGCGACCACAGGGGTGAGGCTTCCCTGCGGGGATCTCCCCTCTGTGTTTCCCCTAATAACAGGCTTAAGTGACCAGTATTAGCAAAACTGTCTTCTTTTCATCACTCCAGTGGGGATAGGTTATGTCGTATTACGCCGCAGGTTTCACCTGTCAGCCTGAAAAATTTGATCAGATATACACCTCGTCAGTTAGGGAAAAATTATCATCATTGTGCCATTTACATCCCATCGTGATTACCCCTTCGAATTTTGAGCAAGCATTGCCTGCGCTGAAAAACGTGGAGGTCATTTTTTCCACCTGGGGAATGTTAACGTTAAGTGAGGCGCAGCTAGACCAGTTGCCAAAGTTGAAGATTATCTTTTATGCAGCAGGAGCAACGGACTATTTCTCCGCCCCTTTTATTGCCAGGGGAATAAAAATAGTCAGTGCCTGGAGAGCCAATGCTGTTCCTGTTGCGGAATTCTGTCTGGCACAAATCCTTTTGGCATGTAAAGGCTATTTCCATAATCTGCGTAACTATAATCGGCCTGAAGATTTTCATTCTATTACGGCTGATTATCCTGCTCCGGGAATTTACGGTGAGCGCATTGCGTTGATTGGTGCTGGAGCTATATCCCAGGTGCTGGCTGAGTTACTGACGCCTTTTGCGCTGGAGGTAGTGACTATCCCTTCGCGGCAGGAAAGACGGACTATCTCTTTGGAAGCGGCATTTAGCACATCCTTTGTTGTCAGTAATCACCTCCCTAACCGCCCCGATAATATTGGCGTGCTGAATGGCGATCTGTTTCGGCTTATGCGCCCCGGCGCGGTATTCATTAACACAGGGCGGGGATTACAGGTTAATGAAAAAGATCTCATTGACGTATTCAGCGAACGTACAGATTTAACGGCGCTGTTGGATGTGACGAAACCCGAACCGCCATTGCCAGGCTCACCGCTCTATGACATGCCGAATGTGTTGCTGACCAGCCATATTGCCGGTGCACTCAATAATGAAACACGGCGATTGGCAGACTGCGTGGTTGAGGAATTTCAACGCTGGATTAATGGTGTGCCGCTTAATTATGAAATTACGGGAAAGGCGTGAAATACGAACGTTTCATTTTTATATTTTTCGCGCCTTAATTTTTGTGGATACAGCAGTGCTGGCGTAAATACGCTGGCACAGCGTTTCGACACATCGTGTTATATCGATCTGGACAGTATTCTTAGCGTCTAATAGCAACAATAAAAATCAATAAAAACAAATGAGTATAGAGATGGCATAGTAAGTGCATTAATGCTGCCAGTTGCCGTAAATAAATTTAAGGAACGCATTATGCGAGAAGTATATATCGCCAGTCATGGCCGATATGCCGAAGGGACGGTATCCGCCCTGAATTTACTGATTGGCGAGGATCATGCGATTCAACCTATTTGTGCCTATTGTGGCGATATTGGCTCAACGGCTGAATTGGCCGAGCGTTTCAGTGAGATTGCACAGGAATCGGCGCGACGTGGCAATGAACTGGTTATTTTCACCGATATGCAAGGTGGAAGCGTCAATAACACGGCGGTGCAATTGATGGTGAAATATCCGCATATGCACGTTATCAGCGGTGCAAATCTAATCATGCTGATGGCATTTTGCCTGTCTGAAAATAGCGATACCACGGTGCGAGTGCGCGAGGCCATCACGATGGCGACCGAAGGCATGCAATACATGAATTCCGTCCCCGCGCTTCAGGCCGCGCGTGAAGCGAGCTTTAATACCGAACGCGATGGTTCTGATGATTTCTTTACTACGGAGCCAGCGTAATGAGCGTGATTCTTGAACCCTTGAATGCCCGTTATGAGGCATATCAACCACCGCTTTCTCAGGTCTGGCTCAACGACGCCATTCAGGATGTGCTGAAAAAAGTGGATGAGATGTTGCCACGTTTTAGCCACACGTTTCCTGCCGCCAGCGCCAGCGAGGGTCGCTATCCGGTTGTCGAAAAGGTCGATTGGACGGAGGGATTCTGGACCGGCATGTTGTGGCTGGCCTGGGAAGTGACCGGGGACGATAAATACCGTCAGGTGGCGGAGGGGTTGCTGGATAGCTTTGAAACGCGTCTGGATAACCGAATCAAGGTCGATACCCACGATTTAGGATTTCTGTATCTGTTGTCCTGCGTGAATGCGTGGCGTCTCACCGGTAACGAACGTGCCCGTTCACTCGCGCTACGTGCTGCTGAACTGCTTTATCAGCGCTATAACGAAACCGCGGGGGTGATTCAGGCGTGGGGCGATCTCAGCGATCCTGCTCGTCAGGGGCGTATGATTATTGATTGCAACCTGAACGTTCCTCTCTTGTTCTGGGCCGCTAGTGAAACGGGAAAGGCATGTTATCGGCAGGCTGCGCAGCGCCATCTTGCTTTGGCCGCACGCCATCTGGTCAGGGACGATGCGTCAACCTTCCATACGTTTTATATGGATATCCATACCGGTCACCCATTACGTGGCGATACCCATCAGGGATTTAGTGATGATTCCTGTTGGGCTCGCGGTCAGGCCTGGGGCATTTATGGTTTTGCGCTGGGGTTCAACTATACCGGCGATGGCGAGCTTCCTGAGCTGTCCCGCAAGCTGGCTCACTATTTTCTCAACCGGCTGCCGGAAAATCACGTCTGCTATTGGGATCTCATCTTCACGCCGCAGGATAACGCGTTTCGTGACACCTCTGCGGCGGCTATTGCGGTGTGTGGGATGACGGAACTGCTCAAGCAGTTGCCGATTACCGATCCGCTGCGCCCTGCCTATCACCACGCTATCACGCTGATCGCGCAGAATTTGCGTCAGCACTATTTTGCGTATCACTCCGACGGGCTGCTACGCGAAGGTGTTTATAACTTTGGCCGCAACATGGGGATTAACGAGCCCAATCTTTGGGGCGATTACTTTTGGTTCGAAGCCCTGGTTCGCCTTACCCGAATCTGGACCCCCTACTGGTAAATTCTAATAACAGGAGTAACACCATGATTTCTCTTATTCGTATTGACGATCGTCTGATTCACGGACAGGTCGCCGTGGTCTGGACAAAACACCTCGGTGTGAATCGCATTCTGGTTGCGAACGATCAGATTGTGAATAACGACGTACAAAAGATGTCGCTACGCATGGCCGCCCCGGATACGGCCAAATGCGCCATTATGACGGTAGCTGATGCTGTTGATGTACTGAATGACGCCCGCTCCGACAGCATGAAAATTCTGATCATCATTAATAATGCGGCCGATGCCCGACGCCTGATTGAACAGGTTCCTGCGATAAAAACGCTAAATGTTGCGAACTACGGACGTATTACCGACAACCTGGCGGCAAAAACCAGAGTCAGCGACACCGTTTATGTGACGCCGGAGGATGTGGCTGATTTTCATGCGATTGCTGAACGTGGCGTTGCGGTGGAGTATCAGGTCTTACCCTCACATCCAATAAAAAACCTGATTGAAATGCTGGATAACGCCCATTAAGCGAGGTCACCATGTTAACAACAGCGCTTCTTATTGCTTTGGTGATGTATATCGCCAAATTTGCCGACCATACGCTGGGGCAACCATTGATTGAACGTCCGCTGGTGTGTGGCGCGATGGTCGGGTTCGTGCTGGGTGATTTCCAGCAAGGGATTATTATCGGTGCTGCGTTGGAGCTCATTTTCCTTGGCACCATTACCATCGGTGGCTCGGTGCCTGCCGATCTTGCGGTCGGTTCGGTTCTGGCTACCGCCTTTACTATTTTAACGAACGCAGAGCCTGCCGTTGCCGTGGCGCTGGCATTACCGATTAGTCTGCTGGCGGTTTTTGTCTATCAGGTTGAGAAACTGATTTATACCGGTCTGGTCGAGAAATATGACGCCCTGCTTGAAAAGGGCAGGGATCGTGCGGCGCTCGGTATGACGCTGGGGATGACCCTGTTCTACGGCGTACCGTTTGCGGTGATCGCGTTCTTTGGCGTGCTGTATGGCACGGATGTCATCCGGAGTTTGGTGGAAAGCATCCCCGGTACTGCCATGCGTGGTATGACTGCGGTGGGCGGCATGCTTCCCGCTCTGGGCTTCGCCATTCTGCTCCAGGCGTTGTGGAACCGTAATATCGCCGCGTTCTTCTTTATCGGTTTCGCCATGGCGGCCTACTTAAAGCTGCCGATCATGGGGATCGCGATTATTGCCGCCTCTATCGCTGTTTACCTGTGTTTTAACGAGTTCAACCAGCTCAAAGCCAACAAACAGAATACTGCTGCTGCTCCTGCGGCTTCTGTAGACGATAAGGATGGGTTCTTCAATGACTGATATCCAAACAAACTCTGCCAGCGATACAAAGCATGTCGGCGCATACAACGATGATAAGAGTGAGAAAAAACTGTTTCGCCAGCTGTTCTTCCGTCAGTTTCAGCTACTGGGGTCGATGAACTTCACGCGTATGGAAGGGCTGAGCTACGGCTGGGCGTTGGCACCGATGCTGAAAAAAATCTACCCGGATCCGCATCGTTATCTTGATGCGTTAAAGCGTAATAGCCAGTTCTTTAACACCAACCAGCACTTGGCTCCCTTCATTATGGGGTTGACGCTGTCGATGGAAAAAGAGAACGCCAGTAACCCTGACTTTGATAAATCCAGTATCAACGGCATCAAAGTCGCCCTGATGGGGCCGTTTGCGGGAGTGGGGGACTCTTTCTTCTACGGTGTGTTACGCATCATCGCGACCGGGATAGCTATCGGATTAGCCTCTCAGGGGAATCCGCTCGGCCCCTTGCTCTTCTTGCTGGTCTACAACATTCCAAGCTATCTGGTTCGCTACTATGGCGGAGTGATGGGATATCGACTGGGGTCAAAATATATAGCGGAGGCGACCCAGTCAGGCCTATTGGGCTGTATTACCAAAGCCTCGTCGATTATGGGCTTGATGATGGTCGGCGCGATGAGCGCCAGTATGGTGAAGTTTACCGCGACCTATAAAACCACCATCGCCGGACAGCCTTTTGTCTTGCAGGAGATCCTCGACAAGATATGCGTCGGCCTCATTCCGCTGCTGCTGGTATTGGGGTGTTTCAAGCTGCTCCAGAAGAAAGTCAGTCCTAATCGGGTGCTTATCCTGTTAATTGTTTTAGGCTTCGCTGCGGCGGGCGTTGGCATCATCTAAATCTCGCCTCCCTCATTCGAGGGGGCGTTTCTTATTGTTGTCAGGCGGAGCGCGGCGTTGATATGTCGCGCTCTCGTTCGCGTCAAAAAAGAGAATGAGCAGGAAGAGGCAATGAGATTTAAATTGCTGGCCATCGATCTGGATGGCACGTTGCTGACGTCACAAAAAGCCGTGACGCCAGCGACACGCGAGATACTGCGAGAAGCGCTCGATAGAGGGCTCCATGTGGCACTGGTTTCAGGAAGAACGCTGCCCAGCGTGTTACAAATCATGGCGGAGCTAGCGTTAGACGGCGCTCGCTGCTGGGCTATCGCCTGCAACGGGGCGTTGACCTGGAGTCAGGAAAACTCGGCCATCATCAGCGCGCATGTTTTGCAACATGACGATATTCTGAGGCTGACACAGTTTGGTCGCAGCCTGAATCTGGAGTGCTACCAAATTGATGGACAGCAACTGGTCGCCAGCAGGCCTGTTCCGCCAGACGCGGGTGCCTTGCGGTATTGCCGTATGCCAGTGGTCAGCCTGCCCTCAGGCTGGGAAACCCATTCCCGACGGCAGACGCCAAAAATGATGTTTATTGAGGGACGAACCACGATTGATACCCTGACCGAGCGCATCTCCCCCTCTCTTTCCCGCCGCTATTATTTCGTGCGCAGCGAACCCAACTATTTTGAAGTCATGCAGTGCGGCGTTAACAAAGGCGCGGCCTGTCAGGCATTGGCTGCCCATCTCGCGATTCCTCCAGAGGCGATTCTGGCGATAGGCGATGAGGAAAACGATAGAGAGATGTTAGCGTTCGCCGGTACGGGGATCGCGATGGGTAATGCGGTGCCAAAGATTAAAGCGATTGCGGATTGGGTAACGACCAATAATGACCAGGAAGGCGTGGCTGTTGCGCTGCAACGCTATGTTATGCCAAACGAAAGCGCACGTTGATAGTGCGACCGCTCATCACGCTTTCCTACGGAAAACCCTGTTCCATCAAAAGGCGTCAGTATGAAAAAAATGTGTAACTCCATTCAGTATTACGCATGGGGTAGCAAAAGTGCGCTCACCGTGTTGTACGGTCTCGACAATAAAGACCAACTCCCGATGGCTGAGCTTTGGATGGGCGCGCACCCTAAAAGTAGTTCCCGGATTGTGGATGAAAATAATGATGTCGTTAGCCTGCATGACTGGCTCGCTCAGGATTTGTCCGGCCGTTTAGGCCATCAGGTCGCGCACCGCTTTGGCGAACTGCCTTTCCTGTTCAAAGTGCTGTGTGCGGAACAGCCGCTTTCCATTCAGGTGCATCCTGGCAAAACCGCGGCGGAGCAGGGCTTTGCCCGGGAAAATGCCGCTGGTATCCCGCTTGATGCGGCGGAACGAAACTATAAAGATGCCAACCATAAACCTGAATTGGTCTTTGCATTGACGCCGTTTCAAGCCATCAATGGTTTCAGGCCGCTACCGGAGATCGCTGCATTGGTAGAGCCTGTTCGCGATGCTCATCCTGCCATCGCCGCGTTCTTGCTGCAGCCTGATACTGTAGGTTTGGCTTGTCTGTTTACCGCGCTATTGGATATGACAGAGGAAAGGAAAGCACAGGCGTTGGAGACACTGCGGAAGGTGCTGACCGAGCAAACCGGTGAACCTTGGGATACGATCCGCGCTATTGCGCATGTCTACCCGTCAGATAACGGCCTCTTTTCGCCTTTGCTACTGAATGTGATAACGCTAAAACCGGGTGAGGCGATGTTTTTGTATGCGGAAACGCCCCATGCTTATTTGAACGGCGTGGCATTGGAAGTGATGGCCAATTCGGACAATGTGCTCCGGGCTGGGCTGACGCCTAAATATATCGATATTCCTGAACTGGTCGCGAATGTTCGCTTCGAGTCTTCTCCTGCTGATCGATTATTGACGATACCGAAAATCACTGACCATACGCTGAGTTTCCCTATTCCCGTTGATGACTTCGCTTTTTCTGTGCATCACCTTAGCTCTGAGCCTCAGAACCTTAAACAGGACAGTGCTGCGATAGTTTTCTGTATTGAGGGGGACGCGCGACTACAGAGCGCTGGTGAACAGCTTAAGCTGGAGTCGGGCGAATCCTGTTTTATCCCTGCGAATCACGCGCAGGTAACGGTGCTAGGGCAGGGACGCCTCGCTCGCGTCTTCAACCCGCTCTCGATGTAAATCTTCTCCCGCATCGGTTTAGGTGTGGGAGGAAATGAAAGGCCTGCGTGGGGAAAATAGTATTGTGAGGCTGTGCACATTTCTCCACTATTTTTCACTGGAGCGGGAAATAAGGAAAAAGTAGTGTCGATGATATCGTTAAAAGATGGCCGCACTACATGATGTCAAAGGCGATAATTAAGCGTAGCCATGATTGTTTTGTGAGCTATGTATCGCTTAGCGTCTGAGTATCCGTAGACACTAATAACGGACGCATTTATTTTTGAACACTCTATTTTAGTTTTTTGAAAGTAAAAGCTTTTCTCTTCTGGCATCAGCCTTGCTTATTCCTGTCGGATAATAAAATACACAGGAAGATATGCGAATCATGAATAGAACCTCTCTGGCTATAATGATTACCTCCATTTTTATGATCAATCCTGCGCAGGCAGCTGTTCCTGAAGCTCATGAATTTAATGCCATCAATATATTTACTCGCGACACAGTCATTAAAAATTTAAAAAAAGATCATCCAAGATTATTGATGAATGAAGAGGATATAAAAAGCATCAAAGCGCAGGCTAAAAGCGATGAGGGCATGAAAAAATTGGTTGATGAAGTCGTCAGAAGGGCGGAGGAAAGCCTTAAAGAACCCGTCATTCATTATAAATTGACCGGAAATGATGCATCACCTTCATTACTGGATACCTCACGCAAGGCCATCAAGATTATCTTAGATAATGCCTTTTCGTGGCAGATCACTGGCGACGTGCGTTTCGCTAACAAAGCCAAAGAAACCATGATTGCGGTCTCTGATTTCCCTGACTGGAATGCGAAATCCCGCTTTCTTGATGCGGGCGAAATGATGTTTGCTGTTGCTATCGGCTATGACTGGCTTTATAGCCAACTCTCCTCCGAAGAAGAAAAGAAAATTCGGGAAGCGTTGCTTGAGAAAGGCATTAACTGGGGATTAAAGGCTTATGCTGAAAAAAATCCCGCGGCCCCTAGCTTGGGTTTTCCGTGGTGGGCAACCAACTGGAATGAGGTCTGTAACGGTGGGGTACTCGCCGCCGTTCTCGCGACGGCTGAACATTACCCCGAACAGGCACAGGCGTTGCTCAACACGATTATCCCTTCGCTGAAAATGGGGCTGGATGCCTATAAACCTGACGGTGCAAGCGCCGAAGGCCCTATTTACTGGAGCTACGGGATAACCTATCGCATTCTCGCGCAGGAAATGCTGAACAGCGCGTTTGGTCAGGATTATGGTTTATCGTCTGATGCGGTTCTGGAAAGAACGCCCTGGTATCGTTTTGCTATAGAAGGTTTCTCGGGTGAGGGTTTTAATTATGGTGATGCGGTAGAAGATCAGGGCTATACCCCAGCTTACGCATGGTTTGGCAATCGCTATAAACAAGACCTGATTATTGATGCTGCCAGAGGACAAATGCAGAAAGCGCTGGCGCGCTCGGCGGAAGGGAAAGCGTGGGGGAGAATTCGATCGCTTTCTGCCGTTATTTGCGCTGTGGTATCCACAAGCGGTTAATGTCAGTCGCGCAACGACACAAGATAAATTTTTGTTTCATGGACCCTCGGCACTTTTTATATATAAAAAGCGATTTTCAGATGAGGGAAACGTCTGGTTAGGTATTAAGTCTGGTGACAATAAAGCGAATCATGCCCATCAGGATCTTGGCTCTTTTGTTCTGGAATATGACGGCATTCGCTGGGCTAACGATCTCGGTAAAGATTATTACAATCTCCCCGGTTATTTTGATGGTGCTGTGCGGCCGTCGTATTTCCGCGTGTCTGCATTGAGCCATAACACTCTAACCTTTGATGGGGAAAATCAGAGTCCTGACGGTGTGGCGACATTAATGTGGGATGAAAAGCAATCAACGGCAATGCTTGAGTTAACGCCTGTCTATCCTCATGTCGCGGAAAAAATAACCAGAGCATACCGATTAGATGGAAAGAAAATAACCATAAGCGATTCAATACAGGGAACCTACAACCAAAAAGTATACCGCTGGGCGATGGTGACAACGGCCGAGATCAATATTAATGGCAACACTGCGCTATTGACCAAAGATGGCAAGGCCATCAGGGTGATCAAGCATGATGATTCTGCTGAATTCCGCGTGTTATCGACAATACCTGCCGATAGCCGACAAAAGAATAATGTGGGGACATCAATGTTGGCAGTACAAAAGACAATACCTGCAAAATCTGATTATAGAATCGCTATCACTATTGCTCCGTGATTTCTGTAATCTGATATCAATCGACGAAAAGGAAACCGTTTATGGATAGCTTCTTGAGTAAGAAAAAGAGTACATTTTTCTTAATAATAACGTTGTTGAGTCTGTTTTTGTGCGGGTTGAAAGTTAGCCATGCAGCAACCAATGATAAAGCGTTCCTGCACCCGGGTATGCTGTATACGCAGGCCGATCTGGAGCGAATGAAGGCGGGGGTCGATAATAAGCAGGATCCCTGGTATACGGATTGGCAGCTATTGCAATCCCACTATTTGGCGAGCTCCACGTATTCGGTCACACCAAAAGCGGTGGTATACCGAAACGATCCTACGAATGGCAATGTGGGAAACGGCGATTTACAGAATAGTGCGTCAGCGGCATTGTCGCTGGCGATTGAATGGGCGATGACAAAGAGCCCCATCTATTCTAATGCGGCGATAAAAATACTTAACGGCTGGTCCACGACATTAACGGAAATTAAAGGCCACGACGCACAGCTTGCTGCCAGCCTTTATGGCTATAAATTGCTTAATGCGGCTGAAATTCTGCGTTACACCGGAAGTGGCTGGTCGTCAGCTGATATTGCGCAATTTAGTAAAATGATGACCGACGTATTTTACCCATTGACCCGTACCTATGGTCAGGTTAATGGCGGCTGGGCTAATGGCAATTGGGACGCCGCCGACACCGTATTTAACCTGAGCTTAGGTGTATGGCTGAACGATTCCGAAATATATAACGATGCAGTTAATTACTTTAAACAGGGCGAGGGAAATGGCTCGGTTATCCATTATGTACAAAATGAAAATGGCCAATTGCAGGAGAGCGGTCGCGATCAGGCGCATGCACAGGGTGGATTAGGGTTATTAGTCATGGCCGCGCAGATTGGCTATAACCAGCGCCACTATCATGCCAGCGGTGCAGATATGGTGAGCTACCCGAATAATAGCTATCCACTTGTTAAGGCGGCCGAATATACCGCGAAATACAATCTGGGATATACGGTTCCCTATACGCCGATTCCTGGCAAAGGTTATACGCTTGCGGATATGGGAAAAGGGAACTCATGGACGCCGGGTTTAACGATATCCCCGCGCTTTCGCGGAGAGTTCAGGCCAATATATCGGGGAATTTTCAGCTTATTTACCGCTGCTGGCGTGTCTGATACTAAGCTGTCTTACACGAAAGACGTCATCAGCCGCATGCCGATAGGCAAATTCTATTTTGATCATCCCTCGTATGAAGGGCTTATTAATGCCACGGAGGCTTCCGTCTCAAGCCCTATGTCTATCGTCCTGCAATCTGTCAGTAAATCGAGAAATCAGGATAATACCGGGACGCTGGTCACGGTTACCGGCGAATCAACGCCCATTATCGTCAATGGGGTCAATCCATCTGTAACCAGCGGGATTCAGGCAATTTACCTGACGCAAAATAGATTCGCTTTTCGTTCGATACAGACCGGAAAATATATTTCTGTCTCCGCAGAAGGGCATTTATTGGCATCTGCCAGCAATGTGACCGACAGCGAATCCTTTATTTATACCGATTCCGGCAATGGCAATGGGACGCTGTTGGCTCTGTCTACTCGTCGCTATGTCGTTATGGATCCTGATACCTATCAAATTTCAGCAACCGGAACAGGCGTTAATAATGATAACGGTCGGTGGACCATGTTATATCCCAATCCGATAGAGTTAGGTGTTGTTAAGTAATCACTGAATACGGAGCCGGAGCTAACCTCCGGTTCCTCCATTTCCCAACGCGGCATCCTGTTCTGATTTTTCGAACAGAGCGATGAGTTTTTTGCGCTATCTTATTTACCACCGCCCGTTACACTTCCCTTATCAAAAACGCGGGAGGAAATAACATGATCTATTTACGTCAAGCGCAAGATCGCGGACATGCGAATCACGGCTGGCTCGACAGCTGGCACACATTCTCATTTGCCGATTATTACGATCCTGATTTCATGGGATTTTCGGCACTGCGCGTGATTAATGAAGACTATATCGAAGGCGGTCAGGGTTTTGGTACGCATCCGCACAAAGATATGGAAATTCTGACCTATGTGTTGTCCGGTGCGGTTGAACATCAGGACAGCATGGGAAATAAAGAGCAGGTGCCAGCGGGCGAATTCCAGATTATGAGCGCGGGAACGGGTATTCGTCATTCTGAATACAACGCCAGCAAGGACGAGCAGCTGCACCTGTATCAAATCTGGATTATCCCGGAAAAAACCGGTCTGACGCCGCGCTACGAGCAGAAACGCTTTGATGTGCTGCAAGGGCGTCAACTGGTGCTGTCCCCGGATGCGCGTGAAGGCTCGCTGAAGGTCTTTCAGGACATGACGCTGTGGCGCTGGGCGCTGAAAGCGCAGGAGCAATCGGTGTATCAGATTCAGGCTGACCGTCGTGTCTGGGTTCAGGTGGTGCGCGGTACGGTAGAGATTAACGGCCAGAAAGCGGAAACCAGCGATGCGTTTGCCGTGTGGGATGAAACGGCGATCTCCGTACACGCCAGCGAGGACAGCGAAATCCTGCTGTTTGATCTGCCGCCGGTATAATGACGAGTGAGAAAAGTAAAAATCCACCTCTTGAAGAGGTGGCTTTAAGTGGGGCCCCCTAGAAGGGGGCCTTGTCCGTTTTAATCCTGCAATAACTCCATTTGCTGTTCGTATTCTTGGTCTTTCTTATCCTGATGCCTCACGTAACGTCTGATAATTTCTTCGTTCACTCCCACCGTGTCCGCAAAGTATCCTCTAGCCCAAAAGTGATTGCCCCACAGTTTCTTTCTTATATGCGGGAATTTATTGTAGAGACGAATTGCCGTGCGCCCTTTCAGGACGCCCATTAGCGTTGAAATTGAGAGTTTCGGTGGAACCATCACGACAAGATGAACATGGTCTGGTTGAACATTTAGTTCCAATATCTCGCAATCTTTCATATTGCAAAGTATGTAAATCGAACGGTAAAGCTCTTTCCCTACTGTGCCCGTTAAAATCTTGTAGCGATATTTTGGGGTCCAAACCAAGTGGTATTTGCAACGCCAAAACACATGTGCTGAACTTCTATAACTGCTCATGTCAGTGATTTCCTTCTTACTTGTGGTGAGTAAGCTGGAATTTTCTGGCATGGGCTTCCTTCAGGCTATAGCCTCACAGGGACAATCACCACCTCCCGAGGAGGTGGTTTAAGGCTGACAATGAAGAAGCCCGCGTAGGAAAAGACGCGGGCTTTTTATTTGTCACTGCCTGACGTCATCATTCAGATTCTGCCCCTTTGCCTTTACTTTCTTTATGCTTTTTTTGTTAGACTTAGCTTACTGTTTTTCAGGCATTTTAGTCGACGATGAAGAAAAAAAGACCCGTTCTCCAGGACGTTGCTGACCGCGTTGGGATTACCAAAATGACGGTAAGCCGTTATTTGCGTAATCCCGCTCAGGTGTCCGCCGCGTTGCAGGAAAAGATCGCTATTGCATTGGATGAGCTGGGTTATATCCCCAATCTCGCGCCGAATATGCTCGCCAGCTCCACCAGCCGGGCGATTGGCGTGCTGCTGCCGTCATTGACCAATCAGGTTTTCGCCGAAGTATTGCGCGGGATTGAACGCACGGCGGAAGCGCACGGCTACCAGACCATGCTGGCGCACTATGGCTATCATCCTGACAGAGAAGAACAGCGTCTGACCTCACTGCTGTCGTATCACATCGATGGGCTTATTCTCGCCGAACGTACCCACACGCCGCGCACGCGTCAGATGCTGGATGTTGCCGGTATTCCGGTAGTCGAGCTGATGGATTCTGTCTCACCCTGTCTGGATATGGCTGTCGGTTTTGATAACGTCGAAGCCGCACGGCAGATGACATTGCGTATGGTCGCGCTGGGGCATCGTCATATCGTCTATCTCGGCGCACGGCAGGATGAGCGTACGATTATGCGTTGCCGAGGCTACGAGCAGGCGATGTGGGAAAGCGATCTTAAAAGTTATTGCGTGATGAGCGAGCGGGCATCTTCCTATTCGCTTGGCGGTGAGCTACTGCGGCAGACGCAGGCGGAATACCCGCAGGTCGATAGCGTATTTTGCACCAATGACGACTTAGCCGTCGGTGCGATGTTCGAATGCCAACGGCAGGGGCTGCGCGTGCCGGATGACATTGGGCTTGCTGGTTTCCACGGGCACGATATTGGTCAGGCGATGGTGCCGAAGCTGGCTAGCGTACTGACGCCGCGTGAGCATATGGGGCGCGTTGGCACCGAACAACTGCTGGCTCGTCTGCGGGGCGAGCCAGTCGCGAAGGAAATGGTCGATGTCGGCTTTACCGTGCTGGACGGTGAAAGCCTTTAAGCTGATGCGTTAGCCTGCCGCGCGCAGTGCCTCAACGCAGCGCTGCACAACTTCCTCTCGGGTGCCGTCAATATCGACCTTCAGCACATCTGGTTCATCGCTGCCCGGTTCTTCCAGCGCATCGAACTGGCTTTTCAGTAGATCTGTCGGCATGAAATGGCCTGCTCTGGCTTTGTGACGCTCAAGAACCAGCTCAAAGCTGCCTTTCAAATAGATAAACACCATCTTTTCGTTCCCTTCGCGCAGGCGGTCACGGTAACGCTTTTTCAGCGCGGAACAGACGATGATGCCCGTTTCGTTTTTGTGCGCCAGACTGTAGGCGACATCGCTCAGTCGTTCTAACCACGGCGCACGGTCGTCATCATTCAACGGCGTACCGCTGGCCATTTTCTGGATATTGGCGCGCGGATGCAGATCGTCGCCGTCAATAAATTTTGCCTGAATGGCGCGGCCAAGTTCAGCGCCAACTGAGGATTTTCCGCTGCCTGATACGCCCATCAGAATAATGCTTCGACCTGACATAATTTGATCTCTATCTC
Organism: Pectobacterium actinidiae; assembly: GCF_000803315.1. NCBI lineage: Bacteria > Pseudomonadati > Pseudomonadota > Gammaproteobacteria > Enterobacterales > Pectobacteriaceae > Pectobacterium > Pectobacterium actinidiae. The sequence continues at coordinate 195,519 of NZ_JRMH01000002.1, read as the reverse complement.
AAACTGTAAATTAAATGATACTTAATGGTTCCATACTTTAACATGTTACCCGTATCATGTTACCGGTATCAAATAATGATGTGATACGCCTCACAAACAATCAGCCAACCCAGACCGAATGCCCTAAAGAGATTATTAACGATGACAGAAATCACCTCCGCCTATAGCGCCAGTGTGTTGTTGACCATTGCCGCCGGTGCAGTCGCACTGTTACTGGTGCTGATTATGCGCTTTAAAATCCACGCGTTTCTGGCGCTGACGTTGGTCAGTTTGATCACTGCGCTGGTAACGAAAACGCCGTACGAAAAGATAGTCCCGACGCTGCTCAGTGGTTTTGGCAGCACGCTGGCATCTGTTGCGCTGCTGGTAGGATTGGGAGCCATGATTGGCAGACTGTTGGAGGTGACTGGGGGGGCTAATGTCTTAGCTGATACCCTGATCAATAAATTTGGTGAACACCGTGCGCCTTTTGCGCTGGGTGTCGCTTCTCTCTTGTTTGGTTTTCCGATCTTCTTTGACGCGGGTCTGGTAGTGATGCTACCGATTATTTTTAGTGTCGCGAAACGCTTCGGTGGTTCGACACTAAAATATGCTTTTCCTGCTGCGGGTGCGTTTGCAGCAATGCATGCGCTGGTTCCTCCCCATCCCGGTCCGGTTGCGGCCAGTGAATTGTTAGGTGCCAACATCGGGTTATTGGTGATAATCGGTACGATCATTGCGCTGCCAACCTGGTATTTCGGCGGCTATCTCTATGGCCTGTACGCGGGGAAAAAGTTCGATATCAAACTGCCGTCAAGTTTTCTGTCCGCTGTTGAAACTGATTCGACGGTTAACCCACCGCGCTTTTCCGTGGTATTGAGCATTCTGCTGCTGCCACTGGTGTTGATCTTCCTTGATACTGGGCTGAATACGCTGACGGTCATGGGAATAGTGAGCGGCGATAATGGCGTCGTACAATTCTTGCGTATGCTGGGAAAAACCCCGGTTGCGCTACTGATTACAGTGTTCTTCGCGCTGATGGTCTTTAGCGGTCGCAAAAGCGGCTCACATCTTGAAAAAATTTGTGACGGGGCGTTAGGGCCAATTTGCTCGATTATTCTGGTGACGGGAGCAGGCGGCATGTTCGGTGGCGTTCTGCGTGCCAGTGGTATCGGCAATGCGTTGTCTGGTGCCTTGGCGGATACAGGAATGCCGGTTATTGTGGCGGCATTTGTGGTGTCGATGGCACTGCGCGTGGCACAAGGTTCCGCGACGGTGGCGCTGACGACGACAGCCGCGCTGATGGCACCCACGGTGGCGGCAACCACAGGATTAAGTCAATTTGACCTGTGCTTTATTGTGGTGGCAATTGCTGGTGGTGCGACGGTGCTGTCACATGTGAATGACTCAGGCTTCTGGCTGGTCAGCCGCTTCCTCGAAATGGATGAGAAAACGACGCTGAAAACTTGGACAGTGATGGAAACGCTGCTCGGCACCATCGCGTTCCTGCTGGCAGCGATAGGTAGTATTTTGCTGTAATGTATTTAGCCCTACTCTACAAGGGAAGGTTTTGACATTAATCCGGCGTAAAAATTATGCAGCGGTGATCATGAGCACCGAGTGAGCGGCATGGATGCCGCGAAAGCCAGTGCGGCGTCGGGAACGCCTCACTGGTGGCTCGAAGGGTGATCATGAACGCCGATGGCATCGCTAGCGGCATGATTTAGCCGGAAGCCTGGGTTCGCAGGGCGGCGGCGACTGAGCGCCCTGCGTCGGGCGCGTGCTACGCAGTAGCATGGAAATTACGGTATTATCGCGCACGAAACCGCCTCTTAGTCGGCATAAAAAATGTGACTACAGAGGGCAATGACGCAGTTATAACTTCATATAAGCGCGTACGCCGTCGAGGAACATCTGCGTTGATAGCATCACCAGAATCAGCCCCATCAATTTCTCCAGCGCGCTGACCCCTTTCTCACCCAACAAACGTAAGAACATATCTGACATCAGCAGGATGATGAACGAGATCGTCCAGGCGATAAATAGCGCCAGCGTCAGGTGCGGCAACTGGTCGGGATACTGGTGGGAAAGCAGCATTAGCGCCGCGAGAATCGACGGCCCCGCGACCAGCGGAATCGCCATTGGCACCAGAAACGGTTCTTCTCCGGCTGGCAGACCGCTGCTGTTGCCTTCCTGCGAGGGGAAAATCATACGAATCGCAATGAGGAACAGCACGATACCGCCGGAAATCGACACGGTTTCGGTGCGCAGATTCAGGAACGCCAGAATGCGTTCGCCCGCAAACAGGAAAATCAGCATCAGCCCGAGTGCGATCAGCATTTCACGGATCAGCACCACGCGTCGGCGTTTGGGGTCGAGATGCTTGAGAACGGACATAAAAATCGGCAGGTTGCCGAGTGGATCCATAATGAGCAACAGCAGCACCGTTGCGGAGATCATTTCTGTCATGTTGGTTTTTTACTCCCGAAACCTTGTTGCCTGACCTGTACCACCTTCATGGGTGGGTCAACGTTATTATTCTGTGTCAGGTCGATGATATTAGAATGACTGCTGAAAAAGGGCGTACTATCGAATAAATTCACTTGCGACTTGATGTACATTTTGTAAGGCTGAATGACACAATTATTTACGGGTTTACGACACGACACGCGCAATCTCTGCCGCAAATCGCTGAGTCAGCAATAACCAAGCGCTATCGACGTTAGCCAGAATTCTTTTTGTTACCCCCAAAGCAGGACAGTTACCATGAAAAATGTTGGTTTTATTGGCTGGCGCGGTATGGTCGGCTCGGTTCTCATGCAGCGCATGGTGGAAGAACGCGACTTTGATGTGATTCACCCGGTATTCTTTTCGACTTCTCAGCACGGCGAACCTGCTCCGGCGCTGGGCGGTCATCAAGGCGTATTGCAGGATGCTTATAATATCGAAGCTCTGCGCGCGCTGGACATCATCATTACCTGTCAGGGCGGCGATTATACCAATGAAGTCTACCCAAAGCTGCGTGAAAGTGGCTGGCAGGGTTACTGGATCGACGCTGCATCCTCACTGCGTATGAAAGATGACGCGATTATTATTCTGGATCCGGTGAACCACGGGGTGATTCAACAGGGTCTGGATAAAGGCATCAAAACCTTTGCGGGCGGTAACTGTACCGTCAGCCTGATGCTGATGTCATTGGGCGGCCTGTTTGCTAACAATCTGGTGGAGTGGGTTTCTGCTGCGACGTATCAGGCTGCTTCTGGCGGCGGTGCGCGTCACATGCGTGAACTGTTGGCACAGATGGGAGCGTTGCACGGTGAAGTAGCGCAAGAGCTACAGGATCCGGCCTCTGCGATTCTGGATATCGAACGCAAAGTCACCGCGCTGACTCGTAGTGGTTCGCTGCCGACCGATAACTTCGGCGTGCCATTGGCGGGTAGCCTGATTCCGTGGATCGACAAACAGCTGGATAACGGCCAGAGCCGCGAAGAGTGGAAAGGTCAGGCGGAAACCAACAAGATTCTTAGCACCAGCAGCGTCATTCCTGTTGACGGTCTTTGCGTGCGCGTTGGCGCGTTGCGCTGCCATAGCCAGGCGTTCACCATCAAATTGAAAAAAGACGTGGCGCTGCCGGAAATCGAACAACTGCTGGCTACCCACAATGACTGGGTGAAAGTGGTGCCGAACGATCGTGACATCACCATGCGTGAGCTGACCCCTGCTGCGGTAACGGGTACGCTTTCCACGCCGGTGGGTCGTCTGCGTAAGCTGAACATGGGGCCGGAATACCTGTCCGCCTTCACGGTCGGCGATCAGCTGCTGTGGGGAGCCGCTGAACCGCTGCGCCGTATGCTGCGCATCCTGCTGTAGTTATCTTGCTGTAGTTATATTGCTATCGTTCTCCGCTTTTCTGGCGCAACAGCGGTTGTGTTGCGCCAGTTTCGATTACCGCTCCGTCACTCTTCTTATGCCGATATTTGGCGTGTCATCCCCATCACGCCACGCTATCCAGCTTTTTCAGTACTTGACGCGGTGAGATCAGTGGGACGCGCACTTCGACCCGGGTGAATTTATCGGCCTCGCTAACCACGGTGATGCCATAGCGGTTGCCGTAACGTGCTTTGATACGGCGGTCGACCAGATTCATGCCTAGCCCATCACCGCCGCTGCGGGGTTGGTAGGTGCCGGCGTTATCTTCCACTGACAGCTCCAGCGTGTTGGCGTGCAGGCGTCCGCTGATGTGGATGTACCCACTTTCAATCATCTGTGAGATACCATGTTTAATCGCATTTTCGACAATGGGTTGCAGGGAAAACGCGGGTAATCGCGCCTCACGTAGCGTTTCCGGCAGAGAAATGTCTACGGTTAGGTGATCGGCAAAGCGTGCCTTTTCGATTTCGAGATAGGCATTAACGTGCTCCAACTCGTCATTGAGTGACACTTCATCGTTGCTGCGTTTGAGGTTTTTACGGAAAAATGTCGACAGAGATAGCACCAGTTGGCGAGCGTGAGCAGGATCGCGCCGTATGACGGCAGATAGGGTATTCAGCGCGTTGAACAGAAAATGCGGGTTGACCTGCGCGTGCAACAGCTTGATTTCCGACTGGGCAAGCAGCTGTTTCTGCTGTTCAAAGCGGCCTGTCAGAATCTGTGCAGAAAGCAGGTGGGCAATCCCTTCCCCTAGCGTACGGTTAATGCTGGAAAAGAGCTTATTCTTGGGCTCATAAAGCTTGATCGTGCCGACAACACGCTGATCTTCCCCACGCAGCGGGATCACCAGCGTGGAACCAAGTTTGCAGTGTGATGACACTGAACAGGTGTAAGACACTTCGTTGCCGTCTGCATACACCACCTGGTTGTTGTCTATCGCCCGGCGCGTGTGTGATGACGTGATGGGCGCACCAACGTTATGGTGGTCGTCGCCCAGTCCGATGAAGGCCAGCAGTTTGTCGCGATCGGTAATGGCTACGGCACCCACGCCCAGCTCTTCATACAAAATACGGGCAACGCGCATACTGTTTTGTGGGTTAAACCCCTGACGCAGCGCTCCTTCGGCGCGGGCGGCGATTTGCAATGCCTTGGCGGAAAATGCGGAGGTGTATTTTTCAAAAATGGCGCGCCGGTCGAGCAGGATGCGCATGAACATGGCGGCACCGATGGTGTTGGTGATCATCATCGGTAGCGCAATATCGCTTACCAACTCAATCGCGTTATCAAACGGACGGGCGACCAGCAGAATAATCGCCATTTGCAGGCATTCTGCTACCAGTGCGGTCAGGCCGACGACGAGGGGCTGAAACAGCAGATCGATGCGGTTGCGGCGTGCCAGATAGCGGTGTAACAGCCCGCCGAGCAGGCCTTCGGCAATCGTCGACAGCATACAGGCCAGCGCGGTCATACCGCCCATCGAATAACGGTGTAACCCGCCCGTTAATCCGACGAGAAAACCGACGGAAGGGCCGCCCAGCATGCCGCCGAGCACGGCACCCGTTGCGCGGGTATTGGCAATAGAATCGTCGATATGCAGGCCGAAATAGGTTCCCATAATGCAAAACACGGAAAAAACCAGATAGCAGACCAGCTTGTGCGGCAGGCGGATGGTGACCTGCATCAGCGGGATAAAAAGCGGTGTTTTACTGAGCAGATAGGCGATAACCAGATAAACACACATCTGCTGTAACAGGGAAAGAATCAGATCAATCTGGCTAACCATGGGCGGGGTCTCATCATACCTCTATCAACATAGAGCATCCGCCAGATTGTACTGCTTTTGGCGATGTTGATTGCAGTTTTTTACGTCACATCGGTGGCAAGGTCGTCTGCGTTTTTCGCCACCGGCAGTGAACGATTATCATCCCGGCTCGTTATTGCTTTGTAATAGCGTGCGTGGCGAAAGCCCAAACGCTTTGCGGAACGCGTGGCTGAAATGGGAAAAGTCAGAGAAACCAAAGTCGAGCGCCGCTTGTGAAACGCTGCGAACCCGTCCACGACTGATGGCTTCATGGCTCGCCTTCAGGCGTTCATGCCAGATCACGGCCATGGGCGTTTTCTGGTGGCGGGCAAATGCCCGAGTCACCGTTCGTGTGGAAACATGGTGAGCGTGTGCAAGGCGTTCAATATTGAGATCGGATTCGGTCAGATGGCGTTGAATGTAATTCATCATGCGGGCATAGAGATCGCGTTCCGCCCCTACATTATTCAGATCCTGAAGCTCCAGACTGAGCACCAACAAATCCAGCAGCGTTTGGGAAAAGCGTCCGGCTATATCAGGGTTCTGCTGCCATGACGCAGCTTCCGTGCTTTGCCGTAACATTTCACGCAGCGGCACAATACCGGGTTGACGATCGTTGAGCAGTATCGCCGTCAGGTTTTCCACGCCGGGCAATCGGCTACTCAACAAATGGCGGGGGATGCGCACCAGATGTGTCGCCTGACCACCGATACTGAAGCGGAACGTCTGCGCCGCGTCGTAAAGGACCATGCTGTCCGGTGTTAACAGCGCCCGACGCTCACCTTGTTCCAGTTGTCCACTGCCGTTTTGGATATAGCCCAACCACAGATCGTCGTCCGGACCGGTGCGTAAATGTCGAGGCGTGCGCTCCCAGTAGTGAAGCGGGGAGGACAATGAGCAGATGTCCACCAGACCGACATTACGGACATCGAGGTTTCCCTCAAAATCGTTTCCCATCAATGGTTTGCTGGCTGCGGGAATACAGTGTCGCAGCACCACTTCTTTCCAATAGTCAAATCGCTGGGGGGCAGCGACATTGATGGTCGAATAATAGGTCTTGCTCATCGTCTTCACCCTCATTACCGAACCGTTCTCACAGGTAAACCTCACGCTCTGTATTGGCTTAATGCAAATATCGCACCAGAGCGGTAAGGCGATTGCGAGTGGCAAACCGCGGTTTCCCGTCCAGACCACGCGGCGTGGGCATCGAAGTGGAAAAATAGGCACAGATGTTGTCATGTTTACGGCCAGGTATGCTGCCGCATGGATGCGTGAAAAAGACACAACGTGGTGCATGCAAACTGAGCAATCTGCACCGAAATAACGCATCTGCGCTACGGCATTCGCCCTGCTCACCTTCTGTCCTTCTCAACCATGTCATTGACGCTGTCACACAAGCGCGTCGTAAAAGGTGCCACCTAGTATGAAAGCGTTGCGAACACGACCTTTCACGCTTTTCCACGTTAGTGACCAGGAGATCTTATGGAATCGGCAATTGCTAAACACTTGACCTGTCCACGCACGTTGTCTCGCCGCGTGCCGGATGACTACCAGCCTCCTTTTCCCATGTGGGTGGCGCGTGCGGATGACACGCTACAACAAGTCGTCATGTGTTATCTCGGCGTGCAGTTTCAGGGCGAAGAACGACGCCCGGCGGCGCTACAGGCCATGCGTCACATCGTTGGCAGCTTTGCCTGTACTAACGGACCGCTCAGCTACGATCTGACCCACCATCTCGATAACGCAGGCTATGACAACCTGATGATCGTCGGCTATTGGCGCGATCCGGCGGCTTATTGCCGTTGGCTCCGCCAGCCTGAGGTGAGCGAGTGGTGGGCGGCCGATGTCCGCTTGCAGGAGGGCATCGGCTACTTCCGCGAGGTCACGCTACCGGATGCGAAACAGTTTGAAACGCTGTATGCCTTTCGCGATAGCTTGCCGGGCGTCGGCGGCGTCATGGAGAGCGTCAGTGATGAGATTGAAGAGCACGGTTACTGGGGGTCGATGCGTGACCGTTTACCGCTCTCACAAACCGACTGGCTCCAGCCGAGCGGCGAACTGCGCATCCTGTCTGGCGATCCTGCACAGGGGGGACGCGTGCAGGTTCAGGGACATGACAACATCGCGGTGATTCGCTCCGGGCAAGACTGGACGCACGCGGAGGAAGAGGAGCGTACGCTTTATTTCAATGAGATCTTGCCTACGTTGCAAGCGGGGATGGATTTCCTGCGCGATGACGGTCAGGCCGTGGGCTGTTACAGCAATCGCTTCGTTCGTAACATCGATCTGGACGGTAACCTGTTGGATACGAGCTACAACCTCGGCCACTGGCGCTCGCTTGAGAAGCTTGAACGCTGGGCGGAATCACACCCCACACACCTGCGTATCTTCACCACCTTCTGCCGGGTTGCGACATCACTGTCGGCGCTGAGGCTGTACCACGAAGTTTCGGTATCGGATGCGCGTTATCAACATTTCGAATACATCAACTGCCACCCGCATACCGGCATGCTGCGTGACGCTAAACGTCAGTCAGCCTGTCCCTACGACCATGCTTAACGCGGTCATTCCCTAAACGCGTGCGGTTTCCTTCATGCGTGCTTTGTTCTGCGGAGATATCAACCATGAAAAAGAAGGCTTTTTTACTCGCTACCGCGCTACTGGCGACAACACGTGCTTACGCTGTGGAAGTCGCTCCCGGTGACTTTGAACAGAATCCGGTGGGGGCAACGGTCGGCCTGCTGTATTACCAATATGCGAGCACCGATGCGGCCTATGCCGACGGGAACCGAGTGAGTTCGGATTACCGCCTGAAATCCCACATCGGCATGGTGCGTCTGCTACACACGATTGCCGTGAGCGATACCGCCACGCTCGATCCGCAATTTTTATTGCCGTTTGGTCAGATATCCGGTCATGGCGACGCCGCAGGGTTGGGCACGGCTGACGGTATTGGCGATCTGATTCTGACGGTTCCACTCAAGGTTCGGCTCAACGACGCGCGTGATGTGGTGGGGTTGGCACCCTATCTGTCTGTGCCGGTAGGCCGTTATGACCAAAACGCGCCGCTCAACCTCGGTGAAAACCGTTGGAAGGTGGATCTTCAGGCGGCCTATATCAAACACCTCGGCGAAAAATGGGCGGTCGATCTGGTGGGGGATGCGATCTGGTATGGCGACAATAACGATGCCGGGCCGGGATCGGCGCGTCTGGAGCAGGATGTCTCCTATGCTGCGCAGCTTATGGGGCGGTATATGCCAACGCCAACCCTCTCGTTTGGGTTGGGCGTCGGCCACCTCTGGGGCGGTGAAACCACGCTGGACGGCGTGAAGCAGGATAACCAACAGCGCACCACCAACCTGCGTTTCACCACCACCGCATTTGTGACGCAGAAGGATCAAATCCAGATGCAGCTAGGGCGGGATCTGGCGGTGGAAAACGGCGCTCGCGAGGATTTTCGTTTGAATCTCCGCTATGCGCGGGCGTTCTGACGCACGAGCTTGCGGGTTGTCTTAATGAGCCAAACGGCTGACCGTTTGAACCAAGTTTTGAAGCCTACGATGGCCTATCGTCAAGACACCCACTCCGGCGGGGCATGTGTCAAAAGCGCGGTTGCCTACCGGATTTTCACCTTATCGTTTCCCGTCGTCAGGCGGAAGCTAACAGGAAAAAGGATACACCATGGCTATTGAACGTCCCGATATTGAGCAGCTTCAGGTTATCGCCAGCCAATTGCATATGTCGATCTCCCCGACGGAAGCCGAGGAGTATCTGGCGCTGATGCAGGCGAATTTTGATGCATACGATCTGATTGATAGCCTTCCCGATGCTGTTCCTGAGGTGCGCTATCCCCGTTCGGCTGGGTATCGCCCGGAAGGGGCTGAAAACCCGCACAATGGCTGGTATTACAAAACCGAGGTGAAAGGCGCAGCCACAGGCAAACTGGCTGGCCGTACCGTCGCGCTGAAAGACAATATCGCGCTGGCGGGGGTGCCGATGATGAACGGCACTTCAACGCTGGAAGGTTTTGTTCCCACGTTCGATGCAACCGTCGCCACGCGGCTGCTCGACGCGGGTGCCACCATTCTTGGCAAGGCGACCTGTGAGCACTTTTGCCTGTCCGGCGGTAGTCATACCTCCGATCCTGCTCCGGTACACAATCCCCATCGTCACGGCTATGCCTCTGGTGGGTCTTCTTCCGGCAGTGCAGTGCTGGTTGCGGCGGGGGATGTCGATATGGCTATCGGTTGCGATCAGGGCGGGTCAATCCGCATCCCATCCGCATTTTGCGGCACCTATGGCATGAAGCCAACCCACGGACTGGTGCCCTACAGCGGCATTATGCCGATTGAAGCGACGGTGGATCATGCCGGTCCCATTACCGCCAACGTCTACGACAACGCGCTGATGTTGGAGGTGATCGCGGGGGCTGACGGGCTGGATCCGCGCCAGTATGCGCCGTCAGTGGATAATTACACCGCCTATCTCGATCGGGGCGTTAAAGGATTGCGCATCGGTATTCTGACCGAAGGGTTCCAGTTACCCAACCTGGATCCGCGGGTCGCGGACAGCGTGCGGAGCGCGATTGATACGCTGTCGGCGCTGGGCGCGAGGGTGAGCGAAGTCTCCGTGCCAGCGCATCGTCTGGCGGGGGCACTCTGGACGCCAATCGGCTGTGAAGGACTGACCGCGCAGATGATGCACGGTAACGGCATGGGGATGAATTGGAAAGGTCTCTACGATGTCGCGCTATTGGATAAACACGCGGACTGGCGGGAGCAGGCGGATGCGCTGTCGGCGTCGCTCAAGGTCTGTATGTTGGTCGGCCAGTACGGGCTGGATCGCTATAACGGACGCTATTACGCCAAAGCACAAAACCTGGCGCGTCTGGCGCGTGCGGGTTACGACCAGGCGCTACAGGATTTCGATCTGCTGGTGATGCCAACCTTACCGATCACCGCGCAGCCACTGCCGCAACAAGGCTGTTCGGTGACGGAATATATCAGCCGAGCATTTGAAATGATCGGTAATACCGCGCCGTTAGATATCACGGGTCATCCTGCGATGTCGGTTCCCTGCGGCAAGGTGGACGGCCTGCCCGTCGGCCTGATGTTTGTGGGACGGCACTACGCAGAAGGCACGATCTATCAGGCCGCCGCCGCGCTGGAAGCGGCTTATGACTGGCAGACGCGTTGATACCACGCCGCGCCTGCTGTCGCACGTCAGTGGGCGCATCTTTCACGCCATGATGTTTGAGCTAGGAGTTGACTATGAATACGACAGTTTCACCTCAGGATACCTCTACGCCCAGTGAGCGCGCATGGGCGCTGTTTAAGGTTCTCAATGAAAAGTCGCTCATCCCTGACGGTTACATTGACACCCTGACACAACTGATGACGCAGGCGTGGGATCCGGCGAACGGCGCCAGAGTAGTGGCGCGTGCCTGGGTCGATCCTGAGTTCCGGGCGCTGTTGCTGCGTGACGGTACGGCGGCTTGCTCGCAGTTCGGTTATACCGGCCCTCAGGGCGAATATATTGTCGCGTTGGAAGACACACCGACGCTGAAAAACGTCATCGTCTGTAGCCTGTGCTCCTGTACCAACTGGCCGGTGCTCGGCTTACCTCCCGAATGGTACAAGAGCTTCGAATTCCGTGCTCGTCTGGTGCGAGAGGGGCGCACGGTACTGCGTGAACTGGGTACCGAATTGCCTGCAAATCAGGTGATTAAGGTATGGGATACCACCGCAGAAAGTCGCTACATGGTGCTGCCGATGCGTCCGGCAGGAACCGAACACCTGAGCGAAGAGGAATTGCAAAAGCTGGTCACAAAAGATGTGCTGATTGGTGTGGCGCTACCTCAGGCGTCCTAAGGCATCTGACTTCTCTTTCATTAACCTGTTTAGAGGTATCTGGTATGGATGGTTTTCACGATCTCGGTGGTTTTCAGGGGTTTGGTAAAGTTCCGCATACAATTAACAGCCTCAGCTATAAGCCGGTGTTCAAAGAAGAGTGGGAGCATCTGGCTTATAGCCTGATGTTTGTTGGCGTCGATCAGTTGAAGAAATTCAGTGTCGATGAAGTGCGCCATGCGGTGGAGCGTCTGGATGTCCGCCAGCATGTCGGTACGCGTTATTACGAACGTTACGTCATCGCAACGGCGACGTTGTTGGTTGAAACCGGCGTGATTACTCAGGAAGAACTCAATCACGCGCTGGGATCCTATTTTAAACTGGCGAATCCGCCTCATGCGCAGGGACGCCCGGCAATCACCGGTCGTGAGCCTTTCAAGGTGGGCGATCGCGTCACCGTGCGTGACGAATATTTTGCCGGACATATTCGCATGCCGCGCTATGTGCGTGGCAAAACGGGCGTCATTCTGCACCGCACTACGGAAAAATGGCCATTCCCTGACAGTATTGGTCACGGCGATCGTGATGCCGTTCACCAGTCGACCTACCATGTCGAGTTCGCGGTGAAAGATCTGTGGGGAGAAGCGGCTGATGACGGGTTTGTGGTGGTCGATCTGTTTGAGAGTTATTTAGATAAGGCTCCCATGCAACAGGTCGCTACTGACGCCGGGCAGAGGGCACTTTAACCATGACAACGGCCCTGATATCCGAACCCTTACACGCTGAAACTCGTCTCCCGGTGACGGTGTTGTCAGGATTTTTAGGAGCAGGTAAAACCACACTGCTCAACCATATCCTGCACAACCGCTCGGGCATGCGTGTTGCAGCGATTGTTAACGACATGAGCGACGTCAATATCGATGCCGACGATGTGCGGCGTCAGGTGACGCTCCAGCGCGGCAGCGATGAGCTGGTGGAGATGAGCAACGGTTGTATCTGCTGTACCCTGCGTGCTGACCTGCTGGAGCAGGTCAGTCTGCTGGCGCGACAGCAGCGTTTTGATTATCTGCTGATTGAATCCACCGGGATTTCAGAACCGATGCCCGTGGCGGAAACCTTCGCGTTTCTCGATCAACATGGGTTTAGTCTGAGTGAGCTGGCGCGGCTGGATACGATGGTGACGGTGGTGAACGGGGAGAATTTCGCCCAGCAGTTGCACGACCATGGTGTGCTGGATAGGGAAACCGATCAGGGGACGGTGCAGCAAACGCTATCCGACCTGCTGATTGAACAGGTGGAATACGCTGATGTGATTCTGGTCAGCCGGGCGGATATTATCGGTGAAACGGGGTTTGCTGCGCTGCGCTCGCAGCTGGCGAGCCTGAATCCTTCGGCGGATATTTTGCCGATGGCACATGGACAAGTCGAGCTGGCGCGCGTGCTAAACACCCACAAATTCGATCTTCCCCGTCTGGTGAACACGCCAGGCTGGATGCAGCAGATGGTGCAGGATAACCGTCCTTCCGAATCTGATACCTATGGTATTGACTCGTGGGTGTTCCGTGAGCGCACGCCTTTTCACCCCGGTCGGCTGTTCGCTTTCCTTGAGCAGACGTGGCGCAATGGTTGCTTACTGCGCTGTAAAGGCTATTTCTGGATGGCGAGTCGCTACACGGATATTGGCATGTTGGTACAAAGCGGCGGCCAGTTTAAATGGAGTTATGTCGGACGCTGGTGGCACTTCATCGATAGAGCAGAGTGGCCGCAGGACGACTACCGACGACAGGGGATTGTGGACAAATGGCAGGAACAAACCGGGGATTGTCGACAGGAGATCGTTTTCATTGGTAAAGATATTGACTGGGGCGCGCTGAAAACTGCGCTGGAGGCTTGCCTACTTACCCTAAGCGAAATCAACGCCGGCCCTTCGGTCTGGCTGAGCCTCACCGGAACCGAAGCCTTTGACGCCCGCGTTGTCGAGCAGCGCTAACGCGATGACCAACGGTATGACTCTTCACATCATGTTAATCGCCAACCGCAGACTGCCCTTTCACGGTTGGCGATCCAACCATTATATCGATTATTCTCATCTAAACCGTGACATCACGGCGGCTTAAGCGTGTTGCCAGACGATCTTTAAACAAAAGATGCTAATTATTCCGTGTCATAACTTATTCATATAAATATAAACGGAAAAATTGCATCGGTTCTCAGATATTTCTCCATTCTTTGACTACGCTGAATTAGGGGGCGTGGCTCAAGAACTCTTTCATAGTATTCATTATTTTTACACGTCGCCGTTATTCCTTAGCAAGCTAATAACCCGTTATTTTTATTGGTTTTTTGTTGAAAATAAGTCGCGGGGAATATAAACGCAATGCCATGCGCTTTTTATATTACTTATTTATTTAATTCAAATGGTTAATCAGAGGATGGATACCATGTCAGCGTTTTCTGAGGCGATTAATTCACTTATTTCCGGGCATTATGCCGATCCGTTTTCGCTGTTAGGTATGCATCATTCCTCTAAAGGTCTTGAAGTTCGGGCATTGCTGCCGGATGCGCAGGCAGTCTGGGTTGTGGATGCCAGCAATGGCCGCAAAATCGTCGAGCTGGATCGTGTAGACGAACGCGGTTTTTTTTGTGGTCTGGTGCCACGCCGGAAACAGGCTTTTCACTATCAATTAGCCGTGACCTGGGGTGAAGAAACCTGGGTGATTGAAGATCCTTACCGTTTTGGCCCGCTGTTGCAGGATATGGATATTTGGTTGTTGGCTGAAGGCACCCACCTGCGACCTTACGAGCGGCTAGGTGCGCATCTGGAAACGCTGGACGGTGTTGAAGGCACGCGTTTTGCCGTTTGGGCACCGAATGCGCAACGCGTTTCAGTTGTGGGGCAGTTCAATTTCTGGGATGGCCGACGTCACCCGATGCGGCTGCGACAGGAAAACGGTATTTGGGAACTGTTTCTGCCCGATGTGAAAGCGGGGCAGCTCTACAAATATGAAATGATCGACAGCCACGGCAGCGTCCGCCTGAAGGCCGATCCGTATGCGTTTGAAGCGCAGATGCGCCCCGATACCGCGTCGCTGATTACACCGCTGCCTGAGAAAGTCCCGACCAGCGACGCCCGGCGTGAGGCGAACGGCCTGCGTTCACCGATCTCCATTTATGAAGTTCACCTGGGTTCCTGGCGGCGGCATACGGATAACAATTTCTGGCTGAGCTATCAGGAACTGGCGAATCAACTGATTGATTATGTTCAGTACATGGGCTTCACGCACGTTGAGCTGATGCCGATTAACGAACACCCGTTCGATGGCAGCTGGGGTTATCAACCGCTGGGGCTGTATGCGCCAACCCGCCGTTTCGGCACTGCATCGGAGTTCAGAGCCTTTGTTGATGCGCTCCATGATGCGGGCATCAACGTCCTGCTGGACTGGGTGCCGGGGCATTTTCCCGGCGACGAATACGGTTTGGCGCAGTTTGACGGTACCGCGTTGTATGAATACGCCGATCCGCGTGAAGGCTATCATCAGGACTGGAACACGCTGATTTATAACTATGGCCGCCATGAGGTGCGTAACTATCTGGCGGGTAATGCGCTGTTTTGGATGGAGCGCTATGGCATCGACGGCCTGCGGGTCGATGCGGTAGCTTCTATGATTTACCGCGATTACAGCCGTAGCGAAGGTCAGTGGGTGCCGAACCATTATGGTGGCAAAGAAAATCTCGAAGCTATCGCGTTTCTGCGCTACACCAACCACATGCTGGGTCATGCCGCACCGGCGGCGATCACGCTTGCTGAAGAGTCCACTGATTATCCGGGCGTCACGCTGCCGCCGGACTGCAACGGTTTAGGATTTCACTACAAGTGGAATATGGGCTGGATGCACGACACGCTGACCTATATGCAGCTCGATCCGGTTCACCGCAAATACCATCACGATTTGCTGACGTTCGGCATGTTGTACGCCTATAGCGAGAACTTCGTGCTGCCGCTGTCTCATGACGAAGTGGTGCACGGCAAACGTTCATTGCTGGATCGTATGCCCGGCGATGTCTGGCAGAAGTTTGCCAATTTACGTGCTTATTACGGCTTTATGTGGGCGTATCCCGGCAAGAAACTGCTGTTCATGGGCGGCGAATTTGCACAAGGGCGTGAGTGGAACCACGATGCCAGTCTGGATTGGCATCTGCTGGATGAACCGGAAGGCTGGCACCGTGGTGTGCAGACGCTGGTGCGCGATCTCAACCACTACTATCGCCAGCAGCCATCGCTGTATCAGCTCGATTTCCAGCCGCAGGGCTTTGAATGGCTAGTGGTGGATGACCGGGAAAACTCGGTCTTTGCCTTCGTCCGGCGTGATGAGCAAGGCAATGAAGTGCTGGTTGTCAGTAACTTTACGCCGGTTCCGCGCTATGGATACCGTATCGGCATCAACCAGCCCGGCGGCTGGCGAGAAGCAATCAACACAGATTCTGTTCACTACAACGGTAGTGATGTGGGCAATATCGGGACGATTTACAGCGAGGAGTGGGGCAGTCATCAACGCCAGCACTCCCTTGTTCTGACCCTTCCGCCACTTGCCACGCTGTATTTGGTGAAGGAGGCGTAAATGGAAGAATTGCAGACGGGTAAGCCGACGCCGCTGGGGGCGAGTTTTGATGGACAGGGCGTGAATTTCGCTCTGTTTTCGGCAGATGCCGAGCGGGTCGAACTGTGCGTGTTTGATGAACGTCAGCAGGAACAGCGCATTGCGCTGACTGCACGCAGCGGCGATATCTGGCATGGCTATCTCCCCGATGCACAGCCGGGGCTACGCTACGGTTTCCGGGTCGATGGCCCGTTCGAACCTTCTCAGGGGCTGCGTTTCAATCCGCATAAGCTGCTGTTGGATCCCTGCGCCCGCCAGCTTGATGGCTGGGTGGTGGATGATGAGTGTCTGCAAGGCGGGATTGATGAACATGATGAACGCGATAGCGCTGACATCATGGCGAAGTGCGTCGTCACGGCAGAAGAATACGACTGGCAGGATGACCAGCATCCGCAAACGCCCTGGAATCAGACGGTGATTTATGAGGCGCATGTACGCGGGCTGACGCAGTTGCACCCCGATATTCCTGAAGACATTCGCGGTAGCTATGCGGCGTTAGGCCATCCGGTGATGATTGATTATCTGACGTCGTTGGGCGTGACGGCGCTGGAACTGCTCCCGGTGCAGCAGCATGCCGATGAACCCCGGCTTCAGCAACTGGGGCTGCGTAATTACTGGGGCTATAACGTCCTGCTGCCGTTTGCCGTGGATAACAGTCTGGCCGCAGGTGACGACGCGCTGAATGAATTTCGTGATGCGGTGAAAGCGCTGCATCACGCGGGGATCGAGGTCATTCTGGATGTGGTGTTCAACCACAGCGCCGAACTGGACGTCGAAGGGCCTACGCTGTGCCAGCGCGGCATCGACAACCGCAGTTATTACTGGCTGGGTGAAAACGGTGAATACCATAACTGGACCGGCTGCGGTAATGTGCTGCGCCTGAATCATCCGGCGGTGATCGACTGGGTGATGGACTGCCTGCGCTTCTGGCGCGAGGTTTGCCACGTTGACGGTTTCCGCTTCGATCTGGCAACGGTGCTGGGGCGTACCCCAGATTTTACCGCCGCTGCGCCGCTGCTGTCCGCCATGAAAAATGATAGCCGCTTACAGGGCTGCAAGCTGATCGCCGAACCGTGGGACATTGGGCATGGCGGTTATCAGCTAGGCCAGTTCCCGACACCGTTTGCCGAGTGGAGTGACCGCTACCGCGACGACATGCGCCGCTTTTGGCTGCATGGTGATATTTCTCTCGGCGCATTTGCCTGCCGCTTTGCCGCCTCCAGCGACATCTTCCAGCAGCGCGACCGCCTGCCTTACGCCTCCATCAACAAACTGACGGCCCATGACGGCTTTACGCTGCGCGATCTGGTGAGTTTCAACCACAAGCACAATGACGCCAACGGCGAGGGCAACCGCGACGGCACCGACAGTAATTTCAGCAATAACCACGGCACGGAAGGGCTGGAAGCGGACGACGACATCCTTCAACGTCGACTGGCCAGCCAGAAGGCACTGCTGACGACGCTGATTCTGTCGCAGGGAACGCCAATGCTGCTGGCAGGTGATGAACTGGGACACAGCCAGCAGGGCAACAACAACGCCTACTGTCAGGATAACGAATTGACCTGGCTGCACTGGGAAAACGCGAATAGCGCGCTGCGCGAATTTGTCGCCGGATTGATCCAGTTACGCCGCACGATTCCGGCATTACAGCAGGAAACGTGGTGGCAAGAAGGGGATGGCGCGGTGCAGTGGCTGAACCGAGAAGGGCAGCCTTTGACGCCGCAACAGTGGGAGCAGGGGGAGCATCAGCTACAGATTTTACTTTCTGGTCGTTGGCTTGTGTTGTTTAACGCCAGCCTGCATACCGGTTCGTTCATTTTGCCAGAAGGCCACTGGCAGGTTTCACCGCCGTTTGATGAGACGAATCCGCCTGAGGGTGGAATGTGGCACGGACAAGCGCAGGTGGTGTGCGTTTTGATAAAGCAGACCACCTAAGCGCCAGCCATTAAAAGAATAATCAGGAGATAGCCATGGTGAATAACGACAAGCATGACCCTCTGATGTTGGCAAGACAGCTCCCTCTGAAATCCGTGGCATTAATTTTGGCCGGAGGCCGTGGAACGCGACTGAAAGGGCTGACGGCATTGCGTGCCAAGCCTGCCGTCCATTTTGGCGGCAAATTTCGTATCATTGATTTCGCGCTCTCTAACTGCCTGAATTCCGGTATCCGCCGTATTGGCGTGATTACGCAATATCAGTCGCATACGCTGGTGCAGCACATTCAGCGCGGCTGGTCATTTCTGAATGCGGAAATGAACGAATTTGTCGATTTGCTTCCTGCGCAGCAGCGTAACGCCACCGATCACTGGTATCGGGGAACAGCGGATGCGGTTTGCCAGAATCTCGACATCATTCGGCGCTACCGTGCGGAGTACGTGGTGATCCTCGCGGGCGATCACATCTACAAGATGGACTACTCACGCATGCTCATCGATCACGTGGAGAAGGGCGCGGAATGTACCGTTGCCTGCCTGCCCGTGCCGCTGGAAGAAGCCAGCGCCTTTGGCGTCATGAGCGTGGATAAACAGCATCGCATCCTCGATTTTACCGAAAAACCGGATAACCCAACGCCGATGCCGGATAACCCCGATATGGCGCTCGAGAGCATGGGGATCTATGTTTTTAATGCGGACTATCTTTATCAATTACTGGAATCGGATCATCACGCGACGGACTCTGCCCATGACTTTGGGCAGGATCTGATCCCGAAGATCGTCTCGCAGCGTCTGGCCTGGGCACACCCTTTTACGCTGTCTTGCGTCACCTCGGGCGAAGATGAACATCAGTATTGGCGGGATGTCGGCACGCTGGAAGCTTACTGGCGTGCCAATCTCGATTTGGCGTCAGTGACGCCGGAGCTGGATGTGTACGATCAGCACTGGCCGATTCGTTCCGCGATTGAATCACTGCCGCCTGCCAAATTTGTTCAGGACCGTTCTGGCAGCCACGGCATGACGATGAACTCGCTGGTATCCGGGGGCTGCATCGTCTCCGGTTCTGTTGTCACGCATTCCGTGCTGTTCCCACGCGTGCGGGTGAATTCGTTTTGCAGTATTGATTCGACGGTGATCTTGCCGGACGTCAACGTGGGGCGCTCCTGTCGTTTACGCCGTTGTGTGATCGATCGCGCCTGCCACTTGCCGGAAGGCATGGTGATTGGTGAAAACGCGGAAGAGGATAGCCGCCGTTTTTACCGTTCGGAAGAGGGGATCGTGCTGGTCACGCGATCGATGTTGGAAAAGCTGTAAACACCATCGGAACAAAACGGGAGTCATAATGCGGGTCTTACATGTTTGTTCAGAGCTATTTCCACTATTGAAAACCGGTGGACTGGCGGATGTGGCGGGTGCGTTGCCCGGCGCGCAGATTGTGGCGGGTATGGATGCCCGCGTTATTCTGCCTGCCTTCCCCGATCTGAAAAAAGGCATTGCCAACCTAGAGGTTGTGCGTGAGCTGGATACGTTTGCTGGACATGTCACCTTACTGTTCGGCCATTTTAACGGCGTCGGTATTTATCTGATTGATGTGCCTGAACTGTATGAACGCGCGGGCAGTCCTTACCACGACCCGGCGCTTTATGCTTATGCCGACAACTACCTGCGGTTTGCGCTGCTGGGGTGGATGGGATGCGAAATGGCGTGCGGTTTAGATCACTACTGGCGACCTGATGTTGTGCATGCCCATGACTGGCACGCGGGGCTGACCTGCGCCTATCTGGCGGCGCGCAACCGTCCGGCGAAATCGGTCTTTACCGTTCACAACCTGGCCTATCAGGGACTGTTTGATGCCCGACATATGCCGAATCTCCAACTTCCGAGCGATTTCTTTCAGGTGTACGGGCTGGAGTTTTACGGCCAGATTTCCTACCTCAAGGCAGGATTGTACTACGCTGACCATATTACGACCGTGAGCCCAACCTACGCGCACGAGATTACGCTGCCTGCTTATGGCTACGGCATGGAGGGCTTGCTGAAAACGCGTGAAGAAGAAGGACGACTGTCCGGCATCCTCAATGGCGTAGACGAAACGATTTGGAATCCGGCGCACGATCCTTTACTCACTAGCCATTACACCCGAGATGCTTTAGCGGACAAAGCCGTAAACAAGCGGCATCTGCAAACGGCGATGGGCCTGAAGGTAGACGACAAGGCACCGGTTTTTGCCATCGTCAGTCGCCTGACCAGTCAGAAAGGTCTCGATATCGCGTTAAGTGCGATACCCGATTTGCTGGAGCAAGGCGGGCAACTGGTGGTGCTAGGCGCAGGAGATGCCGATTTGCAGGAGGGCTTTCTGGCGGCGGCGGCGGAATATCACGGTCAGGTTGGCGTGCAGATTGGTTATCACGAAGCCTTCTCGCACCGCATTATTGGCGGTGCGGATGTCATCATGGTGCCGAGCCGATTTGAACCTTGCGGGTTAACGCAGCTCTACGGCCTGAAATATGGCACGTTGCCGCTAGTGCGCCGAACCGGTGGGCTGGCGGATACGGTATCGGACTGTTCGCTGGAGAATCTGGCGGATGGATTGGCAAGTGGATTCGTCTTTAATGATTGCAGTGTGGGATCGCTATCCCGCGCGATTCGTCGTGTGTTTGTGTTGTGGTCCCGACCCACGCTATGGCGCTATGTACAGCGTCAGGCGATGGCGATGGATTTTGGTTGGCAGGTTTCTGCTCAGGCTTATGGTGCGCTATATCAACGCTTGTATACCCACTAGTTTTCTCGCTGCGCGTCATCCTCGTGCAATCTGAAAACGACAGGGTAGGGTAACACTCACTTGGGAATGAATATTATGAACTCGCCGTTTATCTATACTTCACCAACGCTCAGTGTGGAAGCGCTGAAACACTCTATTGCTTACAAACTCATGTTTAGCGTGGGGAAAGATCCCTCCATTGCAAATAAACATGACTGGCTGAACGCCACGCTGCTGGCCGTGCGTGACCGGATGGTGGAACGTTGGCTGCGCTCGAATCGGGCACAGCTTTCGCAGGATGTGCGGCAGGTCTATTACTTGTCGATGGAATTTTTGCTGGGGCGGACGTTGTCGAACGCGCTGCTGGCGATGGGATTGTATGACGATCTGAAAGCCGCGCTGGATGGTATGGGGCTGGAACTGGACGATCTGCTACAGGAAGAAAACGATCCTGGCTTAGGGAACGGTGGCCTGGGTCGTCTGGCGGCCTGCTTCCTCGATTCGCTGGCGACGATGGCGTTGCCAGGGCGCGGCTACGGTATTCGCTACGAGTACGGTATGTTCAAACAGAATATCGTTAACGGCAAGCAGGCGGAATCGCCGGATTACTGGCTGGAATACGGCAACGCGTGGGAATTCCCGCGCCACAGCACGCGTTACAAAGTGCGCTTCGGCGGCCGCATCCAGCAGGAAGGCAGCAAAATGCGCTGGCTGGAAACGGAAGAGGTTATCGCGTGCGCCTACGACCAAATCATTCCCGGTTTTGATACCGACGCCACCAATACTCTGCGTTTGTGGGGTGCGCAGGCCAGTAACGAAATTAATCTGGGTAAATTCAATCAGGGCGACTATTTTGCGGCGGTGGAAGATAAAAACCACTCGGAAAACGTGTCGCGCGTGCTGTATCCCGATGATTCCACCTATTCAGGCCGTGAGTTGCGCCTGCGTCAGGAGTATTTCCTGGTTTCCGCTACGGTGCAGGACATTCTCAACCGCCACTGGATGATGCATAAAACGTACAGCAATTTGGCGGAGAAGTTCGCCATCCACCTGAACGATACGCATCCGGTGCTGGCTATCCCTGAGCTGATGCGTTTGCTGATTGATGAGCATAAATTCAAGTGGATAGAGGCGTGGACCGTGGTGAGGAAAGTCTTCTCCTACACCAACCACACGCTGATGCAGGAAGCGCTGGAAACCTGGCCAGTTGATATGCTGGGTAAAATCCTGCCGCGCCATCTGCAATTGATTTTCGAAATTAACGAGCATTTTCTGGAGTTCGTCCAGAAAGAAGCCCCCGATGACAACGAACTGTTGGCACGGGTGTCCATCATTGATGAAAACAACGGGCGTAAAATACGGATGGCGTGGCTGGCGGTGGTTGCCAGCCATAAGGTGAATGGCGTATCGGAGCTGCATTCGGATCTGATGGTGCAGTCTCTGTTTGCTGATTTCGCCCGCCTCTTCCCTAATCGGTTCTGCAATAAAACCAACGGTGTGACGCCACGGCGCTGGCTGGCGCTGGCTAACCCGTCGCTATCCAAGCTACTGGATGACACCATTGGGCAGACCTGGCGCACCGATCTGAGCCAGTTGAGTGAACTGAAACAACACATCGATTATCCGGCATTTGTGCAGAAAATCAGCAAGGTGAAGCTGAAGAATAAAGTGCGTTTAGCGAACTATATGGCGGAAAACCTGAATATTGTGGTTAACCCGGAATCGCTGTTTGATGTGCAGATTAAGCGTATTCACGAATACAAGCGGCAACTGCTGAACGTGTTGCACGTCATTACGCTCTATAACCGCATTAAGGATGACCCCGAGGTCGAGCGTGTGCCGCGTGTCGTCATTTTTGCGGGCAAGGCGGCGTCAGCCTATTACATGGCGAAGCACATTATTAACTTGATCAACGACGTCGCGAAGGTGATCAACAACGATCCGGCATTGCACGATCGGCTGAAGGTAGTCTTCATTCCAAACTACAGCGTGAGTCTGGCGCAGATCATCATTCCGGCGGCGGATCTTTCTGAGCAGATCTCACTGGCGGGAACGGAGGCATCCGGGACCAGTAATATGAAGTTTGCCCTGAACGGTGCGCTGACGATCGGCACGCTGGACGGTGCGAATGTCGAAATGCTGGAACACATTGGCGAAGAGAATATGTTTATCTTCGGTAATACGACTGAGCAGGTCGAGGCGCTACGCCAGAACGGCTATAACCCACGGCAATATTACGATCAGGATGAAGAGTTGCGCCGTGTGTTGACGCAAATTACCACCGGTGTTTTTAGCCCTGACGATAGCCGACGTTACAGCGATCTGTTTGATTCACTAGTAAATTTTGGCGATTACTACCAGCTATTGGCGGACTATCGCAGTTATGTAGATACGCAGGATCGCGTGGATGAGCTGTATGCGAACAAAGAGGAATGGGCGCGCTGTGCCGTCCAGAACATTGCCAGCATGGGCTATTTCTCGTCTGACCGCACCATCGCTGAATATGCAGAAGATATCTGGAATATCAAACCGATACGGTTGTGATTGAAGACATTTCATTATTGCGGATTTACATTGAGGAGTGTGATTGTTTCGTGCGTGGTGAGAATAGGCGTGGTTCTGTTGCTGGGAGCCACGCCCGACACAGGGCAGCTCAGTCGCCGCTTGCCCTGTGTACCCAGGCTTATTGGCTAAATCATGCCGCTGTGCGGTACCTTCGGGCTTGGATTAACGCGAATCGAGCCGCCAGTGACGCGTTCCCGACGCGGCACTGGCTTTCGCGACGTCCTGTCGCTCACTCGGCGTTAACCCACCCCTCAGCATGATTTTTACGCCAGCAACATCTGGTGAAACAACATGGACGAGATGCTCGTCCATTTTTTTTAACCCGCTTTTGCCATTTGCTGTTGGCGGTGGTTGGCTAACCAGTCGCTGATGCGTTGTTTCTGTGCGTCATCGAAGCGCATGCCCAGCTTGGTGCGGCGCCAGATGACGTCATCCAGCGTGACGGCCCATTCTTTTTCGACCAGATAGCGCAGTTCCGCTTCGTACAGGTCATGACCGAAATCTTCACCCAGGTCGCTGAGGCCTTTCACGTTTGCCAGAATCAGCTCGCTGTTTGAACCGTACGTGCGGCTGTAACGGCGCGTCAGTGATTCAGGCAGATTGAAGCGGCGACGCAGCGCGGCGGCGTAGTCATCACGTGTGCCAGCGATATCGCCACCCGGCAATACTGCACCTTTCGTCCAGGCTTTACCCGCTTGCGGGTAGTATTTGTGCAGCTTATCCAGCGCGTGCTCTGCCAGCTTACGGTATGTCGTCAGCTTGCCGCCAAACACGGAAAGCAGTGGAGCCTGACCGTTATCATCATCGACTGACAGCGTGTAGTCACGGGTAATCGCCTGTGGAGAATCAGACTCGTCATCACACAGTGGACGCACGCCAGAGTAAGTCCAGACGATATCGTCACGAGTCAGTTGCTGTTTGAAATGGTCGTTATACACGTCTAACAGGTAACCGACTTCATTATCGTCGATCTTCACATCGTGCGGATTGCCTTTGTACTCCACGTCGGTCGTGCCGATGATTGAGTAGTCATCCTGCCACGGGATCACGAACACAATACGGTGATCTTTATTTTGCAGAATGTAGGCCTGCGGCTGGTTATGGACTTTTGGCACCACGATGTGGCTGCCTTTGATTAAACGGATGCCGTAAGGCGATTTCAGCTGTAGGCCGTCATCAAAGAATTCTTTCACCCACGGGCCGGTGGCGTTCACCAGACCTTTGGCGCGCCAAGTGAAGGTTTCGCCGGTCAGTGAATCAACCGCATCCACAATCCACATGCCTTGCTCACGGCGAGCGCGGGTCACTTTGGTGCGGGTACGGACTTCTCCACCGCGCTTTGTCACTTCCTGCGCGTTTAACACCACCAGACGCGCATCGTCCACCCAGCAGTCTGAGTATTCAAAGCCCTGTTTCAGCTCCGGCTTAAGCACAGAATCTGCGCCGAATTTCAATCCCTTACTGGCAGGCAGGCTGACGCGTTTACCAATGTTGTCGTACATGAACAGACCGATACGAATCATCCAGGCCGGACGCAGGTGCGGCTGATGGGGCAAACGAAAGCGCATGGGGAAAATAATGTGCGGAGCCATTTTCAGCAGTGTTTCACGCTCGGACAGCGCTTCGCTGACCAAACGAAACTCATAGTGCTCAAGGTAACGCAGGCCGCCATGAATCAGCTTGGAACTGGCGGAGGACGTGGCACAGGCAAGATCCTGCGCTTCCAACAACAGGACTGATAACCCTCGCCCAGCCGCATCTGCGGCGATGCCTGCACCGTTAATACCGCCGCCGATAACGATGAGATCTTTGGTTTCCACGTTTCTTCCTCCACCCTCGAATAAATCAAAATGTTCGTTTCCGAGCATTATAATAATCGAAAACAAACAAATCAGCCAATGGTTAACCAAATAAAAACATTTATGCGTGACGGAGCTAACAATATAATGATAATTGTCACATTAAATGAATGGTTATCGGGGGGTGTCGATCGTTTAAGAATAGAGATACCGGGGGCTACCACGGTGCGAGGTATCCCTGTGGGAACCTCATCACCGTGTTTCCCCTAAAGAAGGGAATATCGAATAGCGGAGCCTATTAGCGTTGGCCGTAGTAGGCGTTAGGGCCATGTTTACGGCTAAAGTGTTTATGCATCAAATGATCGTCGATAAGGTGTAGGCGCGGGTTGATAGAACAGGCAATCCAGGCCATTTTTGCGACTTCTTCCATCACTACCGCATTGTGTACGGCTTCTTCTGCATTTTTGCCCCAGCAAAAAGGCCCGTGCTGATAGACAAGGATCCCTGGTGTATATAATGGGTTATTTTCGGCTATCGTTTCTGCAATCACGACCCCCGTATTTTTTTCATAGTCGTGCTCAACTTCTTGTGGTGTGAGCGGGCGAGTACACAAAATGTCACCAGAGAAATAATCGGCGTGCGTTGTACCCAGCGCAGGAAGGGATAATCCGGCCTGAGCCCAGGCTGTAGCGTGTGTTGAATGGGTATGCACAATACCACCGATTTGTGGGTAACGTTGGTAAAGGGCAAGGTGGGTCGCCGTATCTGAAGAAGGGCGGTATTGACCTTCGATGACCTTCCCCTGCATATCCACGACGACCATATCGTCTGCTTGCATCTTTTCATAAGCGACGCCGCTAGGTTTGATGACGATGATCTGGCGCTCGCGATCGATGGCGCTGACATTACCCCAGGTGTAAGTCACCAGACCATGCTGCGGTAGTGCCATGTTGGCCTGAAATACCTGCTGTTTTAGTGATGTTGTATTCATACGCTCTCCTCCACGGGTAGCCCCGCCTGCGACATTCTCTGCTTGATCCAGTCGCGTGCGGCGGTGACTTCCTGAATAGGGTCTTGCGCATTTTCACTCCACATCTCAATCAGATAGGGGCCGCAATAACCGCTCTCTTTCAGCGTTGAAAAACACTGAGTAAAATCGACAACGCCTGTACCGAATGGCACGTTTTTAAACACCCCCGGCTTGGTGTCCTTAACGTGTACTGCCACAATATGGCCTTTCCCGGCGCGTAGTTCCATTTGTACGTCATTATCCCATGCGGAGAGGTTGCCGATATCGGGATACAGTTGAAACCAGGGATTATTCAGAAAGTTAGCGTAACCGAGCGCCTTGCTGATGGAGTTCATCAACGGATAGTCCATGATTTCCATCGCCAGCGTAACCTGCGCCCGGCTTGCCATTGCTACCGCATGTTGTAATCCGAGACGGAAGCGCTCTCGGGTGGTGTCATTCGCGCGTTGGTAATAGACGTCGTAGCCGGCAAGTTGGATCACGCGGATCCCCACATCCTGCGCCAGCCGGATCGCCTTCTGCATGATAGCCAGCCCTTGCTCCCGAATGGCATCATCCTCCGAGCCTAACGGGAAACGGCGATGTGCGCTGAGGCACATAGAGGGTACGCGGATGCCGCTGGTCGCGATGGCGTTGACTAATTCCATTCGTTGCTCACGGCTCCAGTCCAGCCGTGCCAATCGGCTATCAGTTTCATCTACCGACATTTCGACAAAATCAAAGCCCAGCGCTTTCGCCTGTTGCAGGCGCGTTAGCCAGTCTTCCCTTGGTGGCAAGGCTTTCTCGTAAATACCGAGCGGTACGGCTTTTGTGAGCATGAGCTTCTCCTTATCCCCAGATCTGCGCTATCCGACGTTTAAATTCACGGGCGGCTTCTATTGGGCTGGCAGCGTCGCGAATACTTCGCCCTGCGATAAAGACATGGATTGGAATACCGGCGAATAAGGGGAGGTCTTCCAGTGCCAGCCCCCCGGTAACGGTGACGCTGAATCCCATATCGGCCAGGCGCTTGATGGCGCTGATATCAGACTCGCTCCAGGCAATACCTGCGGCTTGAGCATCGCGGCTGCGGTGATAGACAACTTGCTTAATTCCGATATCGCGCCATGCCTGTGCCTGCTCCCATGTCCAGAAACCCGTGAGTTCGATCTGCACATCGCCGTTAAATTCACGTGCTACCTCTAGTGCACCTGCGGCGGTGTTAATATCGGCGCAGCAAATTACCGTGACCCAATCAGCCTGTACTTCAAAACACATGCGCGATAAAATTTTTCCGGCGTCAGCGATTTTGACATCAGCCAGGACAATTTTATGGGGATAGAGTGCTTTTAAATCGCGTACGGCACGTACTCCTTCTCCCACGCACAGAATGGTGCCGACCTCAATAATATCCACTTCTTCGGCAATCAAGCGGGTGGTTTGGTAAGCGCTTGCTAATGTTTGGTTATCCAGCGCGACCTGTAACATCGGTAAATGAGACATCAATAAACTCCTTAATCAGCCACCGCAGTGGTTGAACGGTCAATTAAATCCAGAACATCCTGCTCGGTGTGGCAGGCGCGTAAACGATCAAAGTTGGCCTCATCTTCGAAGAGCGTGACGATCTGCATAATGCCGACCTCCTGATGTGTGGTGGCATCCACAGCCGCCATGGTGATCAGGATATCTACCGGATCGTTATCTTCGTGATTGAAGGGGAGTGGGGTTTTTAGCGTGACCAGTGAAAAGCCTGTACGTTTTACCCCTTCTTCCGGGCGACCGTGCGGCATGGCCAGACCGGGAGCGAGAACGAAGTAAGGGCCAAATGCATTAACACCGTCCAAAATCGCCTGGTAATAACGCGGTTCTACCACATCAGCGTCAACCAGCAGGTCTACGCCGATTTTTACTGCTGCCTGCCAGCTATCGGCCTCGACCTGTAAACGAATAGAGCGGTTTTCTGCCAGTGAATCACGTAGTTTCATGGTCTTTCCTCGTGTGTACCGCGACTGAAAAGCATTAACAGGTTTTCAAATCAGCGGGAAAATGTGCTCTGATCACATCCAGCAACTTGGGACCAAAATCGTCTGCTGAGAGCATGTTGCGCACTCCAACGACATATTTATTCCCACTGACGGTGATTTCACTGGCTACGTGGGTAGACGCAATAATGATGTCTGCTCCACTTAGCTCCGCTTTATATTCACCGACAGCGCAACTGTTCAGGCTGTGATCTATGCCCTGTTGAGTGAGAAATTGACCTACTTTCATTTTCATAATCATAGAGCTGCCTTGACCACAGCCGCATACTGCCAAAATTCGTACCGTCATGATGGTGCTTCCTGAATTAGTTTGTGGGGGGCGTAGCGAGTTTTCCTTCGGCGTCTTCTTCTGCGCGTAACGTACGGCTGGCGAAGGCCATGTAAATCAGAGCGATGATAATAACCACCCCCATGAACCACAGGCCTAGCGTCAATCCTT
This sequence comes from Pectobacterium actinidiae, assembly GCF_000803315.1. Lineage (NCBI taxonomy): Bacteria > Pseudomonadati > Pseudomonadota > Gammaproteobacteria > Enterobacterales > Pectobacteriaceae > Pectobacterium > Pectobacterium actinidiae. The sequence continues at coordinate 166,750 of NZ_JRMH01000002.1, read as the reverse complement.
GCATAAGCGGTGGTGCGAGAATTGACCAGTCGGCCATTCCCATCCAGGCGCTCATTCCGGTCAGTTTGATGGCCCAGACGCAGCCGAAGATTTCGATCATGCCCATTGCCAAACAGATCTTCAGCGCGGCGCGCCAGCCGCCGAAGTGGTTGGCAAAAACGCCGATAGTCGCGTTTGAGAAGAACATGGGAATGAAACCGGGAATGATCATGATCGGGGAACCGATACCTAGCAGAATGCCGACGGCAATCAGTTGACCGACTGTCCCCCACATAAAGCCCCAGACCACGGCATTGGGGGCAAAGCTGTAAATCGCCGCGCAATCAATGGCCAGCACGGCTCCGGGTATCAAACGCTGGGATATACCGTTAAATGCCTCGGACAGTTCAGCGACGAACATGCGTACGCCCTGAACAATGATGAAAATAGCGACGGCAAACTGAAAGCCGGTCTGGAGAATGTAGACCGACCAGTGCGTTTTACCTGCCATCTGTTGCAGGGTATCGAGCCCGAAAGAGAGCAGGATAGCGCCAAAGAATACTGTCATGACAATCGCCGTAGACACAATGTTGTCATGAAAGATGTTGAGCCAGCCGGGGAGCTTCAGGTCTTCTACGCTTTCTTCTTTTTTACCCAGATAGGGGGCGAGCTTATAGGCAATCCAGGAAGCGAACTGCTGTTGATGCCCGATAGAAAAACCACTGCCATCGGTCACGGCCTGAGTGGGTTTATACATCATATTGGAGGTAATGCCCCAATAGAGGGAAACCAGCACGGCAGTGCAGATAATAGTCGTCCACATCGGGTAGCCGAGTAGGTACAAAAACACCGCAAGCAAGCCAGCTTGCTGAAACATGATGTGGCCGGTAAGCATAATCGTACGGATACCGGTTAGCCGCCTCAGCAGGACATAAAGGATATTGAGCGCCAGTGCCAGCAGTACAGCGTAGCCCACCCAACTGTAGGCATCGCCCATGCTCTCAATCGTGGCCATCATTGAGGCATAGGTGTCTGAAATGGCGCCATTGATACCATAAACGGTGGACATTTTGGCGACAACAGGTTTGAACGTGCTGGTCAGGATGCCCGATCCCGCCTGTAGGAGCATAAAGCCGATGATCGTTTTGATGGTGCCTTTAATGATCACGGTGGCGTTTTTACGTAGTAACAGATAGCCAATCATCGTGACGATCCCCAATAACAGCGGGGCGTTTGTCATGACCTGATTAAAAAAAATCGTGAAGATGGTATAGAAAATTTCCATAAGCACTCCGTTTGGCTTTTGAATAACCCATCGCGTACGAGTGTTGTCATGCATTTCTTAAAACACGGTAACTCTATCAATCATAAGTGATCATAAAAAGATTCATTTTGATTATTTGTGAGAGGCTTCGCAATTATCTTCTTTTCGCACAAAGGCAGAAGTTATGAAAAGTGGAGGTAATTATTTTTTATGATATAAATTAATGTATTACGTGTTTTTTTTGATTTGTGTCGGTTCACTTTTATTACCTACCGGTGAGAGGGGTATGGCAATATTATTATTCATGAAGCAATTGAGTATGTGATTTTTTCGTGATAATTTGTGATTTAATTAATCATTAAGTGGTTTTTTGTGATTTATTTTGCGACAGGAAATCCGATAATGTACCCAACTGCTGAGTGAGGTTTCACAATGAGTAAAATTGACAGTATTACCCGCGAGTCATGGATTCTGAGCACGTTCCCAGAGTGGGGAACCTGGCTTAATGAAGAAATTGAGCAGGAGCAGGTCGCACCTGGATCGTTTGCCATGTGGTGGCTAGGCTGCACCGGTATCTGGCTGAAGTCGGAGGAAGGGGCGAATATTTGTGTGGATTTCTGGTGTGGCACGGGTAAGCAAAGTCACGCCAATCCATTAATGAAAACCGGGCACCAGATGCAGCGCATGGCAGGCGTAAAAAAGTTACAGCCCAATTTGCGTACGACGCCGTTTGTGCTCGATCCTTTCGCGATTCGTCAGATTGATGCCGTTCTGGCCACGCACGATCATAATGACCATATTGATGTTAACGTGGCGGCTGCGGTAATGCAGCACTGCGACAGCAGCGTGCCGTTTATTGGCCCTGAGAGTTGCGTGAACATATGGTTAGGCTGGGGCGTGCCGCGTGAACGCTGCATGATTGTGAAACCCGGTGATGTGATTACGATTAAAGATGTGCAAATTCACGCGCTAGATGCTTTTGACCGCACGGCTCTGATTACGCTGCCCGCAGAACAGAAAGCGGCAGGGGTTCTACCGGATGGTATGGATCAGCGCGCGGTTAATTATCTTTTTAAAACGCCGGGCGGCAATCTTTACCATAGCGGAGATTCACACTATTCAAATTACTACGCCAAGCACGGTAACGAGCACCATATCGATGTCGCGCTGGGTTCGTATGGCGAAAACCCGCGTGGTATTACCGATAAAATGACCAGCGCTGATATATTGCGAATGGCGGAAGCGTTAAATACCCATGTAGTGATCCCGTTCCATCATGATATTTGGTCAAACTTCCAGGCCGACCCACAGGAGATTCGCGTATTGTGGGAAATGAAAAAAGATCGTCTGAAATACGGCTTCAAGCCATTTATCTGGCAGGTCGGTGGGAAATTTATTTGGCCACAGGATAAGGATAATCTGGAATACCATTATCCTCGCGGCTTTGATGATTGCTTCACCACCGAGCCTGACCTGCCGTTTAAATCCTTCCTTTAATCACAGAAATACGGGCATGTTGACGTGCCCGATTCCGTGTTCAAACGCATATTTTGAGGCGTAGTGATTCAGCAGAGCAAGTCTATGCGTACTTTTGATAAGTTATGATTCAAAATAGGGCAGGTGCTCACTATAATCGGCGTTTGAATTTATCAAATGGGACGAGCATGACTGAATCTCAACGCCACAACGCCATCATCGATTTGCTGCAACGTCGGGGCCAGCTTAGCGTGGCCGATCTGATTGAACTCTTCGATGTCTCTCCGGCGACGGCACGTCGTGATATTAACAAACTTGATGAGAACGGTAGGCTGAGGAAGGTGCGTAACGGCGCAGAAGCCGTTACGCCCCCGCGACTCGTGTGGACACCGCTGACCCTCTACCAGACCCAGCATGTTGATGAAAAGATGCGTATTGCCAAGGCTGCCGCGCAGCTATGCCAGCCGGGAGACAGCGTTGTCATTAACTGTGGTTCGACGGCATTTCTTCTAGGGCAAGAGATCTGCGGGAAAGATGTACAGGTGATCACTAACTATCTGCCGCTGGCGAATTACCTGATTGAACATGATCATGACAGTGTGGTCATCATGGGAGGGCAATACAATAAAAGTCAGTCTATTACGCTAGCGCCACAGGAGGGGGATGCCAGCCTGTATGCAGGGCATTGGATGTTTACCAGCGGTAGAGGGTTGACGACGGAAGGGCTGTATAAAACCGATATGCTGACGGCAATGGCAGAGCAGAAAATGCTGAATTATGTAGGGAAGCTGGCGGTTTTAGTGGATAGCAGCAAGGTTGGAGAGAGAGCGGGTATGTTATTTAGCCGGGTCGACCAGATTGATGTTGTGATAACCGGCAAAGAAGCCGATGGGGAGATTGTGGCGCAACTGCGTCAGCTTGCCGTTGACGTTATCTTGGTATAGCGCCGTTATTGAATCCCTGCTGTTTATCTGGTTTTTAGCGCGCAATAACGCGCTACACTAGCAATAGCCATAACTAAAAACTCCACCATTATTAACAAGGTTGTCACTTTCGATGGAACAATTTGAAGCTATCAGTATTGAGCAAGCCCATTCCCGCTGGCAGGAAGGGGGCGTTGTCGTTGATATTCGCGATCCACAGAGCTTTGCCGCAGCCCACGTTCCCGGCGCAACTCACCTGACAAACGAGACGCTGTCTGACTTTGTGCGCGGCGCTGACCTCGAATCACCGGTCATGGTGATTTGCTACCACGGCATTAGCAGCCGCAATGCCGCACAGTACCTGATTAGCCTGGGGTTTGATTCGGTATACAGTATCGATGGCGGCTTTGAAGCCTGGCAACATCGCTACCCGCAAGACACGCAGGCGCAAGCCTGATCGCATGACGATTAAAGAACCTTTATTATTATGTTCCTAACTCAACCTACTCACTGGCGCTTCCCGCTATGATGACTCGCGTTATTGCTCTCTCCAACCCGCGTCTGGCTCAGGCATTTGTTGATTACATGCGTACACAGCAGGTCCATCTGGAAATGCGGTCTCAGGGGCATGAAGCTGAACTGTGGCTGGAGGATGAAACCCAACTGAGCAAGGTTCAGGAAGCGCTGGAGATTTTTCTGCGCGACCCGACAAACCCGCGCTATCTGGCGGCCAGTTGGCAAACGGGATCGATGGATACGGGTATTCAATACCAACGCTACTCCTACCTGCAAACGCTGAAACAAAAGGCAGGTCCACTGACGCTATCCCTGATGGTCGTGACGATTGCGGTGTTCATCCTGATGCAGATTTCGGGCTATGAGAGCGTGATGGTATGGTTGGCGTTCCCGGCTGAGGGACAGCAAGTAGAGGTGTGGCGCTGGTTCAGTCATGTTTTGTTGCACTTTTCCCTGCTGCACATTTTGTTCAATCTCATGTGGTGGTGGTATCTGGGCGGCCCGGTTGAAAAAGTGCTGGGAACCGGAAAATTACTCGTCATCACGCTGGTTTCCGCGCTGGTTAGCGGCTGGGCGCAGTCCTGGTTTAGCGGCACCCATTTTGGCGGCCTGTCGGGCGTGGTTTATGCCCTGATGGGCTATGTCTGGCTGCGAGGGGAGCGAGAGCCTGACGGTTATTTATCCATGCCGCGCAGTCTGATGGCTTTCGCTTTACTGTGGCTGGTCGCCGGATATTTCGATATTTTAGGCATGTCGATCGCGAACGCGGCTCATGTGGCTGGGCTGGTGGTCGGGCTATTGATGGCCTTTTGGGACACGTATAATAAAACAAACCCCCGGTAAATCGGGGCGTCTTAGGGGATAAATGTGAAGCAGACACAACGACATGACGCCATTATTGAACTGGTGCGCCAGCAGGGCTATGTCAGTACTGAAGAGCTAGTGGAACATTTTGCGGTAAGCCCGCAGACCATTCGTCGCGATCTCAACGAACTGGCCGAGCAGAATAAAATCCATCGTCACCACGGCGGTGCGGCATTGCCGTCCAGCTCGGTAAACACGGCCTATAATGACCGTAAAATGATGTGGTCGGATGAAAAAGCGCGTATTGCTCGTCGGGTGGCAAGCCAGATTCCAGACGGTGCCACCTTGTTTATCGATATCGGTACCACGCCCGAAGCCGTCGCCTATGCGTTGATGCAGCATAAGGATCTGCGCGTAGTCACCAATAACCTGAATGTGGCAACGCTGCTGACGGCAAAAGAGGATTTCCGTCTGATTTTGGCCGGTGGTGAAGTGCGTACCCGCGATGGTGGCATCATGGGGGAGGCGACGCTGGATTTTATCTCTCAATTCCGCCTGGATTTCGGCATTTTGGGCATCAGCGGTATTGACATGGATGGGTCATTACTGGAGTTTGATTACCATGAAGTGCGCACAAAACGGGCGATTATTGAAAATTCTCGCTGCGTCATGCTGGTGACGGACCATTCCAAGTTTGGTCGTAATGCAATGGTGAATTTGGGCAACATGGATTTGATCGACTATCTTTTTACCGATCAGTCACCACCACCCAGCGTACTGAAAATCATTGAACAACATAAGGTACAGTTGGAGTTGTGTTGAACCCGATGTGCCTTTTCCATGATGGACAAAGGAGGAGGCACGATGTCAGATTCTTCAAGAAAGCCGGATTCTGCAAAACGATCAGGATCGTCAAAACGCTCAGCGGCTGCAAAAAAACCAGATGTATTAACGCAGCCCGTTTCCTCCGCCCATCCCGCCATTGTCTTTGATGCATCAGAATTTACCGCTGCGCTGCGCCGCCAACAGCGGCTCGGTGGCGTCGCCTCGCTTAACGCGATGACGCCAGTACAGTGCTGGCGCGCCGTCAGCCTTGCGCTGTCTGAACAGTTGCTGATGCATTCTGCCTCTTCATCGTCTCCTGCTGCCAATACGCCGCAGCGCCATGTGAACTACCTGTCGATGGAGTTTTTGCCCGGCCGTTTGACGGGCAACAATCTGTTGAATTTGGGATGGTATGACGCGGTTGCTGCCGTGATGGCCGAGCAAGGGCTGAACCTGAGCGATATTCTGGAGCAGGAAACCGATCCGGGGTTAGGTAACGGCGGGTTAGGTCGGCTCGCGTCCTGCTTTCTGGATTCGATGGCGACGGTGGGGCAACCCGCAACGGGTTACGGCCTTAACTACCAGTATGGCCTGTTCCGTCAGCATTTTGCGCAGGAAAAGCAACAGGAAACCGCCGATGACTGGCAGCGCGATACCTATCCATGGTTTTTACCCCGAGCGGAGCTGGCGGTGGATGTCGGGTTTGGCGGGCGTCTGCAACCCCAAACTGACGGCACCCTGCGCTGGTTGCCGGATACGGTTTTCAGAGGGGAAGCCTGTGACCTGCCGGTGATTGGCTATCACAACGGCGCAGCACAGCCGCTACGTTTGTGGCGTGCGACGCATCGCGATCCGTTTAATTTAACGCTATTCAACGAAGGGCACTATCTGCGTGCGGCACAGGCGGGGATTTCCGCCGCCAGCCTGACCAGCGTGCTGTATCCGAATGACAATCACGCGGCGGGCAAACGCTTGCGCCTGATGCAGCAATATTTCCACTGCGCCTGTTCGGTGGCCGATATTCTGCGCCGCCATCTTAACGCGGGGCGCGCGCTGTCGACATTGCCGGATTATGAAGTCATCCAGCTTAATGACACCCATCCGACGCTGGCGATCCCTGAACTGATGCGTCTGCTGCTGGATGAGCACCAGATACCGTGGGATGACGCCTGGTCGATAACCGGACGCACCTTTGCCTATACCAACCATACGCTGATGCCGGAAGCGCTTGAGCGCTGGGACGAACGACTATTTAGCCGTCTGCTGCCTCGCCACCTGTCCATCATCCGGCAAATTGATACGCAGTTTAAGGCGCAGGTTGAGCAGAAATGGCCTGGCGATCGGCAGGTGTGGGCGAAGCTCGCGATTCGCCACCAGCGCCAGATTCGCATGGCAAACTTGTGCGTCGTCAGTTGCTTTGCGGTCAACGGCGTGGCGGCGCTGCATTCGGAACTGGTGGTGAAAGATCTGTTCCCGGAATACCACCAGCTATGGCCGACCAAATTCCACAATGTCACCAACGGCATTACGCCACGCCGCTGGCTAAAACAGTGTAACCCGGCGTTGTCCGCGCTGATTGACGACACGCTGCCTACGCCGTGGGTGAACGATCTGCCTGCGCTGCAAGGGCTGGAACCCTATGCTGACGATGCTGGCTTTCGTGAGCGCTATCGACAAATTAAAGCCGATAATAAAACGCAGTTGGCGACCTATCTCCGCCAGCAGTACGACATCGTCATCGATCCGCAGGCGCTGTTTGATGTGCAAATCAAGCGATTGCATGAATACAAACGCCAGCATTTGAATCTGCTTCATATCCTCGCGCTATATCGTCAATTGCGTGACAATCCGCATCTGGATATAGTGCCGCACGTCTTTTTGTTCGGTGCCAAAGCGGCGCCAGGCTATGTATTAGCAAAAAACATCATTTATGCCATTAACCGGGTCGCGGCGGTCATTAATCAGGATCGCCGGGTGAACGATCGTCTAAAGGTGATCTTCCCGTCGGACTATCGCGTCTCGCTGGCTGAACGGATGATTCCTGCTGCGGATGTCTCTGAACAAATTTCGACGGCAGGTAAAGAAGCGTCCGGCACGGGCAATATGAAGCTGGCGCTGAACGGCGCGTTGACCGTCGGCACGTTGGACGGGGCGAATGTAGAAATGGCGCAGCAGGTGGGTGAAGACAACCTGTTCATTTTCGGTCACACCGTCGAACAGGTAAAAGCGCTACAGGCACGGGGCTATGAGCCGTCTGAGTACCTCGCCGTGACGCCGCTGCTACGTGAAGTACTGAACGAGCTAGCGAGCGGTGCGTTCAGTCAGGGGGATAAAAACGCGTTTGCCCCGCTGTTGGATAGCCTGCTGAAGCTGGGCGATCCCTATATGTTAATGGCCGATTTTGCACCGTATTGTGAGGTTCAGCAGCGTGTTGATGCGCTTTACCGTGAGCCGGATGAATGGACGCGCCGCTGTGTGCTGAATACCGCCAGAATGGGGATGTTCAGTTCAGACCGGGCGATTCATGATTATCAGACGCGCATTTGGCAGGCGCATCGTTAGAAAAAGGAGAGGGTGTTCAAGGTGGATAAACTGGCAAGCCAGCAGACAGGCATCGCGGAAAGTTATACCGATGCCTATGGCAAAGAGCACATTGTTGCGGCCGCAATCAGAAACCAGATTCAGGCAATGATGGATGTTTCTGATAGCGGCAATGCACCCTTGCCGCCTGTGCGTGTTTTTTTGCAAGGGCGGGATGCGGTTATCGCGCTTGCTGGTCACGGTGAATTCCTCTGGACGCTGATGTATGAAAACGGTGGTCAAATCCAAGGGCAGATCACTGGCGGCTCAACGCTGGCTCTGCCGGGTCTGCTGCCGCTGGGTTACCACTACCTGACGTTGACGCAAGCCGACCAGCGCTGGAGCTGCCGGATTATTGTTGCTCCGCACCGCTGCTATGAACCCGAAGCCTTACTACAAGGAAAACGCTGGTGGGGCGTTACCATCCAGCTTTACACCTTGCGTTCGCAGACCAACTGGGGCGTAGGGGATTTTGGCGATCTACGCCAGTTAGTCGAACAGATTGCTCGACGCGGCGGAGCCTTTGTGGGGCTGAACCCGCTGCATTCGCTGTATCCCGCGCTACCAGAGGCCGCAAGCCCTTACAGCCCTTCCTCACGACACTGGCTGAACATTATTTATATCGATGTGAATCGGATCGATGATTTCCAGCAGAGCAGTGAAGCGCAGGAATGGTGGCACCGCGTGGAGACGCAAAGTGCGGTTGCTGCGCTGCGGGCAGGGCGCTGGGTCGATTATGAACCGGTGACGTCGCTTAAGCTAACCGCTTTGCGGCTGGCTTTCCGCTACTTTACGACGCGCAGCGCGCTGGATCCGCGCATTAGCGCCTTTCGCCAGTTTGTCGTTAGCGGCGGGCAGAGCCTGCAACTTCAGGCGACGTTTGATGCGCTACAGGACTATCTGAAAAAGCAAGGCGAGAATTACGCGGACTGGCACCAATGGCCTGCCAGCTACCATGACGTGCACAGTGAAACCGTGAAGTCATTCCGCCGTGAAAACAGCGATGAGATTACCTTTTACAGTTGGCTGCAATGGGTCGCGCATGAGCAACTTGCGGAGTGCTACGCTCACAGTAAACAGCTTGGTCTGCCGCTCGGTCTGTATCGCGATTTAGCCGTTGGGGTTGCACAGGGCGGTGCAGAAACCTGGGATGAACGTCAGCTCTATTGCCTTGGTGCCTCTATCGGCGCACCGCCAGATCCGCTTGGGCCGCAGGGACAAGACTGGCAGCTTGCACCAATGAACCCTACCATGCTGCAACTACGAGGATATCAACCGTTTATCGACGTACTGCGCAGCAACATGGCGCATTGTGGCGCGCTACGTATCGATCATGTGATGGCGCTCTTGCGTCTGTGGTGGATACCTACGGCGGAACCGGCGGGCAACGGGGCTTACGTGCATTATCCGGTCGACGATCTGCTGGCTGTGCTGGCGCTGGAAAGCCAGCGTCACCGGTGCCTGATTATCGGCGAAGATTTAGGGACGGTGCCACCGGAAATTGTCAGCAAACTGCATGACTACGGTATCTATTCCTACAAGGTGCTGTTCTTTGAAAAAGACGACGAGAATCACTTCCGCGCACCGGAGGATTATCCGCGTCAGGCGATGGCAACCATCACCACTCACGACCTCCCGACGCTGCGCGGTTACTGGCAAACGGTGGATTTATCGCTAGGGCGGGAATTGGGGCTGTACCCGACGGAAGCGTTACTGCAAGAACAAATGCAGCAGCGTGAGAAAGCGAAACAGGGGCTGCTCAACGCGTTGCACGACTTCGGGCTATTGCCGCAGCGGGTTGGTCGCAACTCAGCGCTGACGACAATGGGTGCACCGCTAAGTCGTGGTGTTCATCGCTATGTTGCCGACAGCGCAAGCGCACTGGTGGGATTCCAGTTGGAAGACTGGCTGGATATGGCGACACCGGTCAATGTGCCGGGCACCCATCGTGAATACCCCAACTGGCGGCGCAAGCTCACGCGCCCGCTGGAGTCGATCTTCGCTGACCGCTGCCTTGAACGATTGGTTCGGGATATGGATTTGCGTCGTGGCGCGCCGATGAAAACGCAGAAAGTCTAACAATAGCACGAATACTCTTCCTCCCCTGGGCTGGGGAGGAAAAGCAAAGATAAATCAACAGGGGAGACGATTAATAGTAGGAGTGCTCGCCGCGCTGGTGTTCGGTGAGATCTCTCACGCCTTTCAGCTCTGGGAAGGTTTGCAGCAGCTCTTTCTCAATCCCTTCTTTCAGCGTGACGTCAACCATAGAACAGCCGTTACAGCCGCCGCCAAATTGCAGAATCGCCAGACCATCGTCGGTAATCTCCATCAGCGTCACGCGGCCGCCGTGGCCAGCCAGCTGTGGGTTGATCTGCGATTGCAGCACATACTCCACGCGTTCCATCAGCGGGGCGTTGTCGTCCACTTTACGCATTTTGGCGTTCGGCGCTTTCAGCGTGAGCTGAGAACCGAGCTGGTCGGTCACGAAGTCGATTTCAGCATCTTCCAGATAAGGGGCGCTGAGTTCGTCCACGTAAGCGGAAATTTTTTCAAACTTCAGTACGGTATCGCTGGCTTCTACGGCATCCGGCGGGCAATACGAGACACCGCATTCGGCGTTTGGCGTACCTGGATTGATAACAAATACGCGAATCTGTGTGCCTTCTTCCTGTTTTGCCAACAGTTTCAGGAAATGCTCCTGAGCAGCATCGGTAATACGGATCATAATAGTAAGCTCGATAGTTGACTGCACTTATCGGTTATAATACGCCCATCCTCCCCCCGACTACAAGGTTCGGCACAAACACCAGACCTGAACGCCCGCGGCACCTTGAGCCAGCAGCAGCCTGCTGATTTCGGCTGCGGTACTGCCCGTCGTGACGACATCATCCAGTAACACCACCTGTTGCCCTGACAGCGAGACATCACAGGAAAACGCGCCCCGCAGGTTACGCCGTCGCGCGCTGGCGCTGAGCGTTTGCTGTAGCGGCGTGCGTCGGGTGCGCTGCAATTCGCGTGGCTTGTAAGCACAGTTTAACCAGCGGGCGAGAGGACGAGCGAGTAGCTCGGTCTGGTTGAATCCACGATGCCACTGTCGGTTCCGGTCGAGGGGAACGGTGAATAGGCGGTCAGGGCGAAACAGGGGAACCTGTCCGGTGAGCTTTCGTTCTCGGTAGGCCATTTGCCAGCGCAATAACAGCTGTCGGGCGAGTACCGCTGCCAGCTCGGTTTTACCGTGAAACTTAAAATGCTTGAGCAGCGTGTTGAACGGCGGTGCGTAGTCGCTGATAAAGGTGAGCGATTGCCAGGGGGGCGGGTTTTGCAGGCAGCGTCCGCACTGATGCATGGTGTCGGCTGAAGGCAAACCACAGCGTGGGCAGCAGATGGGCAAGCGGGGTAAATGGCGCTGACAGTACGAACAAATTCCCTGCTGGCTGTGATGAAGCGGCAATAAACATAGCCAGCAGCGTGCTGCGATGGTTAACATATTTTTCCCTAAAATGTTTTTCCCTGAGAAAGGAAGATAACTGATGGCAGCGTTGTATTGGCAGACCGAAGGCGCAGGAAACACGGATCTTGTGTTGCTGCACGGATGGGGATTGAATGCGCAGGTATGGCAAAGCATTATTGTGCGACTCGCTCCGCATTTTCGTCTGCATCTGGTCGATCTGCCGGGCTATGGCAGAAGTCAGGGATTGGGGGCGATGTCGCTGAGCGACATGGCGGATCGCGTGCTGGCGCAGGCACCGGAGCGTGCCGTCTGGCTGGGGTGGTCGCTGGGAGGACTGGTTGCCAGCCAGATTGCGTTGAGCGCCCCTGCGCGGGTGGAAAAGCTGATTACCGTGGCGTCATCGCCCTGTTTCAGCGCACAGGACGGCTGGCCGGGCATCAAGCCGGACGTATTGCAGGGTTTTCAGCAGCAGCTCAGTGAAGATTTCCAGCGTACGGTCGAGCGGTTTCTGGCACTGCAAACACTGGGAACGGAAAGCGCCCGGCAGGATGCAAGGCTGTTAAAAAGCGTGGTGCTGGAACAACCAATGCCGTCAGTCGAGGTATTAAACGGCGGACTGGCCATTTTGCGTGAAGCGGATTTACGCCCGCGGTTAGCCGACTTGACCGTGCCATTCCTGCGGCTCTATGGTGCCTTAGATGGGCTGGTGCCGCGCAAGGTTGCTGGATTGCTGGATGACCAGTGGCCGAACTCAACTTCGGTAGTCATTCCAAAGGCTGCACATGCACCATTTATCTCGCATCCTGATGCTTTTACTGAGCGGGTGATCGCGTTCGCTCAGGCATAGCCGACGATAATTTACATTTTCTCCTCAATTTCTCCACGATTTAGCCGATGTCGGCAGTTAAGGTAACTTGGCACCTTATGCGCTAATACCGATCGTTTAAGCATCGAGATACACGGGGCGACCACAGGGGTGAGGCCTCCCTGCGGGAACCTCCCCCTGTGTTTCCCCTAATAACGGGCTTAAGTGACCAGCATTATCCTGTGCACAGGGTTTTTCTCTGGGGTTAGTGAATCTATTCCTGTTGATAATAAGTGGGCTGCTCGTGAAGCAGCCACATCAAAATAGGGCTGAGGAGTGTAGAAGCGATGGCGAATTTTTTTGTCGACCGTCCCATTTTTGCGTGGGTGCTGGCTATCCTTCTCAGCCTGTGCGGTATGTTGGCCATCAAGTCATTGCCGCTGGAACAGTATCCCGATCTGGCTCCGCCTAGCGTGCGGATCACGGCGAGCTACCCCGGTGCATCGGCGCAGACGTTAGAAAATACCGTTACACAGGTTATCGAGCAGAGCATGACCGGGCTGGATAACCTGATGTACATGTCCTCGGACAGCAGCAATACCGGGCAAGCCAGAGTCATGCTGACCTTCGAGGCTGGCACCGATCCCGATGAAGCCCGCCAGCAGGTGCAAAACCAGCTTCAGTCCGCCACTCGCAAGCTGCCACAGGAAGTCCAGCAGCAGGGTGTCACTGTCAGCAAAACCGGCGATACCAATATCCTGATGGTCGCGTTTGTTTCTACCGATGGCAGCATGGACAAACAGGACATCGCCGATTACGTCGCAACCAATATTCAGGAGCCGATCAGCCGCATTAGCGGGGTGGGCGAGGTTGATTCCTATGGATCGCAGTATGCGATGCGCATCTGGCTGGATCCGGCCAAACTGATGGATTATGCACTGACGACCAGCGACGTAGTGCGGGCTATCGAATCGCAGAACAGTCAGGTGTCGGTAGGGCAGGTCGGCGGCGTGCCGTCGGTGGATAATCAGGCGCTGAACGCCACGATCAACGCGCAATCGTTGTTAGAGACGCCGCAGCAGTTTCGCGATATCACGCTGCGCGTCAATCAAGACGGCTCCGCCGTGACGCTCGGCAATGTCGCGGAAGTGGAGCTTGGTGCAGAGCGTTATGATTTTCTCAGCCGCTTCAACGGTCAGGCCGCCTCCGGTTTGGGGGTGAAGCTGGCGTCCGGTGCGAATGAGCTGGAAACCGATAAGCGCGTCAGAGAGCGTATTGAGGAACTGTCTCAGTACTTCCCGCATGGACTGGAAGCCAAAATCGCTTTCGAAACCTCCCCCTTTGTAAAAGCCTCGATCACCGATGTGGTGAAAACCCTGTTTGAAGCGGTGCTGCTGGTCTTTCTGGTGATGTACCTGTTCTTGCAGAATTTTCGCGCCACGCTGATTCCTACGATTGCGGTGCCGGTGGTGTTGCTCGGCACGTTTGCCGTGCTGTATGCCTTCGGTTTTAGCCTGAACACCCTGACGATGTTCGCGATGGTACTGGCGATTGGCCTGCTGGTCGACGATGCCATTGTGGTGGTGGAAAACGTAGAACGAGTGATGAGCGAAGAAGGGCTCTCGCCACGGGAGGCGACGCGAAAATCGATGAGGCAGGTGCAAGGGGCGCTAGTCGGGATTGCGCTGGTGCTGTCCGCCGTGTTTGTGCCGATGGCCTTCTTTGGCGGCACCACAGGGGCGATTTATCGCCAGTTCTCTATCACGATTGTGACCTCGATGATCCTGTCAGTACTGGTCGCGATGACGCTGACGCCCGCGCTGTGTGCGACGCTGCTCAAGCCGCTCGCCAAGGGTCAACACCACGGTCGCAAAGGGTTCTTCGGCTGGTTTAACCAGCACTTTACTCGTACGTCGCTGAAGTATGAGCGTGGCGTCGGCAAGATACTGATAAACAGCGGGCGCTGGCTGCTGCTGTATATGGGCATCATCGGGATGATGGCCTTCCTGTTTTTCCGGCTACCGACGTCGTTTCTTCCACAGGAAGATCGGGGTGTGTTCACGACACAAGTGCAACTCCCGCCGGGGTCGACGCAGCAGCAGACCTTACAGGTGGTCAACAAGATCGAGCAGTACTATCTCACGCAGGAAAAAGACACCGTGACGTCTGTGTTTTCCACCATCGGGTCAGGGCCGGGCGGAAACGGGCAGAACGTGGCGCGGCTGTTTGTGCGCCTGAAAGACTGGAGCGAGCGCACGACGCCGGAAAGTAGCTCCTTTGCCGTAATCGAACGCGCGACCAAAGCCTTTCGTCATATTAAGGAAGCGCGCGTGTTTGCCAGCAGCCCGCCGTCGATTAACGGTTTGGGCAGTGCCGCGGGGTTCGCTATGCAGTTACAGGATCTTGGTGGACTGGGGCACGATGCGTTGATGGACGCGCGAGATCAATTGCTGAACATGGCCGACAGCAATTCCGAACTGACGCGCGTGCGTCATAACGGTCTGGATGATAGCTCGCAGCTGCGGATTCATATCGATCAGCGCAAAGCACAGGCGCTGGGCGTGTCGATAGATGACATCAACAGCACGTTGAAAACGGGTTGGGGCTCGACCTATGTGAATGACTTCCTTGATCGTGGCAGAGTGAAGAAAGTCTACGTTCAGGCGGCGGCGAAGTTCCGTATGCTGCCGGACGACGTCAGTAAATGGTATGTGCGTAACAACAGCGGCGGCATGGTGCCATTCAGCGCCTTCGCTCAAACCTTCTGGGAAACAGGATCGCCGCGCCTTGAGCGTTACAACGGTTATTCCTCGCTGGAGATTGTCGGCGAGGCGACGCCGGGCGTCAGTACCGGTACGGCGATGGATGTCATGGAGTCGCTGGTGGCGAAGCTGCCGGAAGGGTTCGGGGTGCAGTGGACAGGCATGTCGTTACAGGAACGGCTAAGCGGGGCGCAGGCACCCGCGCTGTATGCGGTTTCGCTGCTGGTGGTATTTCTGTGTCTGGCCGCGCTCTATGAAAGCTGGACGGTGCCGTTCTCTGTCATGCTGGTGGTGCCGATGGGCGTGCTAGGGGCGCTGGTGGCAACCTGGGCGCGCGGTCTGGAAAACGATGTCTATTTTCAGGTTGGGCTACTGACAGTCGTCGGGCTATCGGCGAAGAACGCCATCCTGATCGTGGAATTCGCCAACGAAATGAACCAGAAAGGGAAGGATCTGGTTGAGGCCACGCTGGAGGCCTCCCGCCAGCGACTGCGGCCGATATTGATGACGTCACTGGCGTTTATCTTCGGCGTCCTGCCGATGGCTACCAGCAGCGGGGCGGGCTCGGCAAGTCAGCATGCGGTGGGAACGGGCGTGATTGGCGGTATGCTGGCCGCGACCTTCCTCGCTATTTTCTTCGTACCGCTGTTCTTTGTCGTCGTGCGCCGTCGCTTTCCGCTGAAGGAAAGGGCATGATGGAACCACAGTGGTTGCCTTCGTCATTAATCAAGACGAGTAATGCACTTGTCTGACTACTCTCTTAACGGTGCGTGGTCAGACAACAATTCCATCGTCTGTGTGTGATGCAATTAACCTGAAACCTGGCGAGTACATTCATTACAACGTGCTACCAAATAAATATGTGTAAAATTATTTATTCAATATTTTATAGTCATGCTCGTTAGATATGCGACTGCTAAGTAAAAGCAGTAATGATATTATCTTTGATCTTTAAAATAATTTATGATAAAAATTTATTTAGGATGTATTAATTTTCAAGGGAATGAATAGGAGTAGTAAATGGCTAGCATTATCTATTTAAAAATTAACGGTGAGAGACAAGGCCTCATATCGGCAGGCGCATCCTCGGTAGATTCGATTGGTAATAAATATCAATCAGGGCATGAGGATGAAATTTTCATATATGAGTTAATGAATCAATTTACGCGACTGGAAAATGTATCTCTTCATCCTGTTGATATAAGAAAACCAATAGATAAATCCACACCGCTTTTAGCTCAGGCTTTGAATGATAAAGAAAAATTAAATTGCGAATTTTTATTGTATAGAACTTCATCCTTAGGTGGATATGAAGTTTTTTTTAAAATATCTTTAAAAGATGCGATCGTTAACGATATTCGTTATTTTTATCCCAACTCATTAACGGATAATGACGGTCAACCTCAGGAAAATGTATCATTTAAGTTTTCATCAATAACATTGGAGCATGTTATTGCTCGTACGAGTACTTATATGCTATGGAGTGATTCAATTTATTGATTTTTAGAAAGCCAAGGACGGATAAAGTAAATGAGTAAGCGATCAGAAATATTGGATGTCAATCAGGTAATATCAGCGAAGTATGGTATCATTTACACCGAGCTATTAGGTTGGGTAGATTTGGGGCATGCATCAGGTGATGACATCAGGAGTGTTTTGTCTCAAATGGAATTAGGTGAAAGTAAGCTCGATAAGTTTTATCATATTCGTTATGAACAAAACATGTTCGTTAAACGAAAGATGGCTGGTACTGCTAAGTACAGTCTTTGGAAAATACGCCGAGGGCGCTTACTATCTGAACGCCATAGTATCGCTCTTGCTATGATGATGAGAACGGGCATAGCATTTGAAGGAATGCAAGATAGTTGGCCTTTTAGCTGGGCTACAGACAGTGGCTTTAGTGGAGAAGACCTTGTGTCCGATTTGCTTGGGTTTTATCGAGCAATCCATGGTAAAAATTATCTTTCTGACTTAAAACCTGTTAGCAAAAGTGAGTCAATTAAACGATGGGATTATTATGGCGCTATTGGAAATTTTAAGAATAAAGGGTTTAAGCCTTTGTTGTTTCCTGATCCATCAAAATCACCAAACGCAAGGCCTTATCTAGGTGAATTACCCAGTTTTATGAAATCAGTGAAGCCATATTCAAATTTCGATTCTGGTGATGTCGTAATTGTAAATGACAGTGATTTTGGAGTATATTTAAACAATAAGAGGGTCTATGGAGATTAATAAGGCGATTGTTTTTTTTTTGCTTTTATAGCGATGGTACTATGTGCATTAATTAAATTAATGACTATTGATAGTCTTTCTTATACAAAAGAAAATTGGTTTTATGACCATTTCTTCTCAATGGAAGTTATAAAGGAGACTCCCCTTGTCTCTCAGAACTATTACATAACCTATTCAGCCCATGATGGTAACAAACCTGAGACAAATATAATATTTTTTATGGGAACAGCTGACCAATCAAAATTGGAAGGATATTTGGTAGCTAAAGGGTTTATTCCTGAAAATATTGATGCTAATACTATCCGCTGGCGTTCGCTGTCTTATAGTGAATATGACGTTTATCTGAGTGTCTACCCTGATAAAAAAGAAATTATTATGGCGGCAGTCGCTCTTGATTAGGGGAAATATAACGACAGTGCTGGTTTTTGCTTTTATCCTCGTCAGACTTGAAGTTGTAGGTTCTCTGAGTTTTCCTGCTTACCCTATATTCTAAATAATTTAAGTTACGCGATGGCCACCAGCAGCGGGGCGGGCTCGGCAAGTCAGCATGCGGTGGGAACGGGCGTGATTGGCGGTATGCTGGCCGCGACCTTCCTCGCTATTTTCTTCGTGCCGCTGTTCTTTGTCGTCGTGCGCCGTCGCTTCCCGTTAAAAGAGAAGACGCCGGAATAGGATCAACAGCAATAATCGGTCGCCTGATGGTCTGGTTAAGCGCTTTCGTCTGTTAGCCGAATGGTGACTGATGTGATGTCCATAAATAACAATATTTAGTCCGAAATGTTCATTTCTTCGCGTTGCAGAGTTCGTTTTAATACCTCTGTAAAAGAGGAGATGTTATGGATATCCACGTATGGTTTTACTTTGCTCTCGCCTGCTGCGGCCTTGCTCTGACGCCGGGACCGAATGCGTTACTGGTCATCACACACAGTATCCGATTCGGGCCGGTGATAACCCTGTATACGATTTTGGGCGGAATACTGGCGTTCGCTTTGCTAATGATCGTGTCTATGTTTGGCATTGATGTCTTGCTTAAGACTTACCCTTCTTTCCTAACTTACATAAAATTGGCGGGCGGCATGTATCTTATCTGGCTGGGCTTAAAGCAATGGCGGTTAAGGACGCTGAATATGGGGGAGCCTGCTCAACTTATGGTATCGATAAATCGGTTGTCCCTCTTTACTCAGGGGGCCGCGTCGGCAGGGGCTAATCCAAAAGTATTCCTGTTTTTCGGGGCGTTTCTCACTCAGTTTATCGACCCGACAAAAGACACATTGCTGCAATTCGCCGTGATGGTCGCCACCTTTGCTGCCGTAGAGTTTCTGGCTGAACTGGCTATCAATCTGGCTGCGGGGCGATTCCGCTCTTACCTCGCGGCACATGGAAAAGCCTTTAGCATGATCTGCGGTACCATTTTTATCATGATTGGCGGAGTTGTACTGTTTATTAAATAAAGGGTGAGTTTTCCTGAACATGAGACCTTTTCCCAGTGCCTGTGCCACATTTTCCCGTTGAGGGTTAAAATAGGGTTATCTCTGTCTGGACTGCCTTGTAGCGATCCGCTTTTTTCTGAGCATGCGTAAAATGGTTACTCCTCAGGTAAAATTTGTTCTGCTGCTGATGCCGGGGTTTTCCCTTCTGTCAGTCGGCGGGTTTCTCGACAAGCTGCGGTTCTCCGGCGATGAGGAGGACTACAGCCGCCAATTGAACTGCACCTGGAAGTTGACTGCGCTGGATAACCAGCCCGTGACGGCAAGCTGTGGTGCTGTGCTTGTGCCAGACGAGGCGGTTTCAGTACGACAGCTCCATGCGGGGAAGTGTGATTACTTCGTGATCTTCGGTGGAAATATGCCGGAAAAAATCATGTCTGATACCGCCCCTTATCTTCCCTTACTGCGGCATCTCCGACGCCATCATATCCCCCTTGTGAGTGTCGATAATGCGGCGTTTCTTCTCGCCGAAACGGGGTTTTCCGGCAAGCGTATTCTTGTTCATTGGCGTCATTTCAGTGAATTTAAAGCGTTATTTCCGTCGATCGCGCCTGTTACAGACAAGAACGTCATGGAGGAAGGGCACGTCTATTCCTGTCCGGGAGGTAGTGCCACTATTGAGCTGGCGGCTTTTTTGCTGGAAAAGAAATTGGGAAGGGAAAGGGCGATCAAGGGGTTGTCAGATATGTTGGTCGGCGGGTTTGCGCCGCCCTCCAGCCTGACATGGAACAGCCCAGAGCTTGAAGATTCGCCGATGTCAGTTCGACGGGCGCTGATTATCATGCGCCAGAGTCTGGCAAGCAGGCTTAGTTCTGAGGACATAGCACAACGCAGCGGCCTGTCGCGTAGACAGCTGGATAGATCGTTGCAAAAGAGCATCGGCCGTACCATCCAGCAGGCGTATATGGAAATGAAGATCGCGCAGGCCTGTTGGCTGATGTTACGGACTTCCCGTACTTTGTCCCAAATTGCGGTAGATACCGGTTTTTCAGACCCCAGCCACCTGAGCCGTATTTTCCAGCAACATCTGGGACTGGCACCCGGAGAATGGCGGCGGCTGAATGCGTTTGAAATGCAAAAACCAGCAACATCCTGATTGCAGCTGTCATGAACAATAGATGCAGGTGCAATAATTTATGGTGAAATTCATCAAACTGTAAAAAAAGGTAACTACGTTATGTCCTGCTAAATGACGCAACCAAGGACATAACAATGAAAGCTCGCTGGTTACTGCCTTTACTGATTTCTGCTGCTTTACCGGGGATGGTGCAGGCTCAGGCTATTTATCCGATTGACCGCGCCACCATGCTGGCGGGCGGGAAATTCGATTTTAAAGTCGAGTTTGATGAAGTGCTTAAGCCACAAGATATTCGCATTCTGATTAACGGCAAAGATTACCAACAGGTGCTGGGCAAAACGGCCTCGTTTGTTGAGCGTGAAGATGGCGGCAACGCCTCCACGATCTGGCTGCGCGACGTGAGCCTGCCGGAAGCCGGTAAGTATGTGGTAGAAGCCGAAGCCAAAGGCAAAAAGACGCTGGTGAACTGGGAGGTTTATTCGGCGTCTGGTACGCGTAAAGCTAAAAACGTGATTCTGTTCATCGGCGATGGGCTGTCCGTTGCGCACCGTACTGGCGCACGCATCCTGTCCAAAGGGGTGACGGAAGGGAAAGCGGACGGTCGTCTGGCGATTGACGACCTGCAATATATGGCGTTTGCCGGTACGTCCAGTACCGACTCCATTGCGGCCGACAGCGCCAACACCATGAGCGCCTACATGACCGGTCACAAATCCGGTGTGAACGCGCTGGGGGTGTACGTTAGCCGCAGCAAAAATTCACTGGAACATCCGAAGCAGGAAACGCTGGGTGAGCTGCTGACCCGTTCTACCAAGATGTCTGTCGGCGTAGTCAGCGATGCTGAACTTCAGGACGCCACGCCAGCGGCAGTTGTCTCTCATACTCGCCGTCGTGCGGATAAAGCTGAAATCGTCGAGATGTTCTACAACGTGCAGCCTACCGTCATGCTGGGCGGCGGTTCTGCCTACTTCCTGCCAAAAAGCACGCCGGGCTCAAAGCGTAAAGACGAAACCAACTACGTTGAGAAATTCCAGCAGGCGGGTTATTCACTGGTGACCGATGCGGATTCACTGAAGAAAAACGCGGCACAGGCGACGAAGCTGCTGGGGCTGTTCCACACTGGCAACATGGATGGTGTGATGGATCGTCGTTTCCTGAAAAACGACGTTGCCAGGAAATTCCCGAACCAGCCTGACCTGACGGACATGACGCAGGCGGCGCTGGATGTGCTGTCCAAAAATCAGGATGGCTTCTTCCTGATGGTGGAATCGGCGTTGATCGACAAAGCTTCTCACCCGCTGGATTGGGAACGCGCTTTCACTAACACCATCATGCTGGATCAGTCTGTTGCCATCGCCAAGAAATTCGCCGAGAAAAACCCGGATACGATGATTATCGTGACGGGTGACCATACGCATGGTCTGTCTATCATCGGTACGGTGGATGACAACAAGCCTGGCACCGAGATGCGTGAGAAAGTCGGCGTGTATGAAGATGCAGGCTACCCAAACTATCAGGATGCCAACAAAGACGGCTACCCGGATGATCTGAACGTGTCTAAACGTCTTGCCGTGTTCTTCAACAACTTCCCGGATTATTACGAAACGTTCCGTCCGAAGCTGGATAACCAGTTCGTTCCTGCTATCAAGAACGAAAAAGACGAATACGTTGCCAACAAAGCCTACGAAAAAGTACCGGGTGCGGTATTCCGTGAAGGGATCCTGCCTCGCTCTTCCGATACGGGCGTTCATGCCGTTGACGATATGGTGATTCAGGCCAGCGGCCCCGGTGCTGAACGCATTCGTGGCTATATGGAAAACACCGATCTGTTCCGGGTGATTGTTGATGCACTGGCGGTGAAACCGCAGGACAAAAAGTAACCCTACGACGCTATGAATAATGCGAAATGCAGCAAAGCGGGGGCAACCCCGCTTTTATTCTCCTGGCTGCGTACGGTGCTGGCGATCTTCCTCCTCGGTGGAATCATCCCAGCGAAAGCCGCACAGCCTGAACTCTCCTTCGATAAGCTGTACGCCTCTTACGGTGTGCTGGGTCTGGAATTCTCCAATGACGTCAAAGCACTCTCTGGTAAGCGGGTCACGATGCGCGGTTTTATGGCACCGCCGCTCAAGGCGGAATCACAATTCTTTGTCTTAACCAAAATGCCGATGGCGCTGTGCCCCTTCTGTTCGTCTGATGCGGACTGGCCTGAAGATATTGTCGTCGTCTATCTCGCCAAACGTCAGACCTTCGTACAGAACAACACCATGATTGAAGTTGAAGGCGTGCTGGAACACGGTTCGTGGACCGATCCTGAAACGGGTTTTGTCAGCCTGCTGCGACTGCGTGAAGCCACGTTCGATACCCTTTAGGAGCGCCGATGGCGGAGCTATTGATTCAACACCTGAGTGTGACCTTCCCCGATACATCCGAGGCGGTGCTGGATATTCCCGCGCTGTCGATGCGTTCTGGCGAGCGGGTTGCGGTGATGGGGCCTTCCGGCTCCGGTAAGACCACGCTGGTGAATGCCATCACCGGGATGGATCACAGCGGAACGGGCTGTGTGCAGTGGGAAAAGCAGGATATCTGGCAGATGAACGAAGCGGAGCGCGACCGCTGGCGGGCACAACACATCGGGTTGGTAATGCAGGATTTCCATCTTTTCCCCGGCCTGAGTGCGATAGAGAACGTCTTACTACCTGCGCAGTTTCACCACTGGCGGATCCCGGCGGCGCTCAGGCAGCGGGCAGCAGATCTGCTGGCGCAGGTCGGGCTGGATACCGCGAAACGTCCGATTGAAGTGTTATCACGCGGCGAGAAGCAGCGGGTTGCGGTCGCGCGAGCCCTGCTCAGCAAGCCGGACATCATCGTCGCCGATGAACCCACGGCGAGTCTGGATGCGCAGAGTGGCGAGCAGATTGCTGACCTGCTGGTGACGCTGGCGCGCGATAGCCGTGCGACGCTGATTGCCATTACGCACGATGCGCGTCTGGCATCGCAGATGTCGCGCCGTATTCAACTGGAAAAAGGACGCCTCGTGGCGGACACGCAGTATCAGGAGGATCGTGCATGATTCCTTGGCGTCTTATCTGGGTCGACTGGCGTCGGCTCTGGCCGGGTGTGCTGGTTGTGGTGTTGCTGATCGCGACGGCGACGGCGTTGAGTATTTCAGTGAGTTTGCAGGAAAGGGCGCTGCGTATGGGGAGCGCCAAAGCGGCTGACCGTTTTGATCTGGTGATCGGTGCGCCGGGGAGTGAAACCCAACTGGTGCTGTCGTCCGTGTTCCTGCAACCGTCGGCGCTGACGCTGATCCCCGCACAGGTGCTGACCGATCTGGAGAAGAACCCGCTGGTGGCGTGGGCGGCCCCGGTGGCGTTTGGTGATTTCTATCAGGGGATGCCGATTGTTGGCACCACGTCGCCACTGGTCACGGATAACGGCAAGCGACAACTCACCGCCGGACGCGTGTTCAACGACGGCTTCGAGGCCGTGGTGGGAGCGCAAACGGGGCTGACGATAGGGAGTACATTTAGCCCGATTCATGGTCAGGTGGGTACGGAAGGGGCGCACGCGCACGATGACGTCACCTACACTGTGGTCGGTGTGTTGCCTGCTGACGGCAGCGCGTGGGATAAAGCGATTCTGGTACCGGTGAACGCGGTGTGGCGGGTGCACGGCATCCATCCACCGCATGGTGTGGACGATGATGGTGCGGACGATGCGCATCACGATGATCACGACCATGACGAACATGCCGATCATGAGACGCATGAGCATGAGGGGGAACATGACGGCCATGCACACGATCATGATGAAACCGCACATGCGCAAGGTGAGCATCACAACGACGCTCATCCAGCGGAAGGCGCGGAAAGTGATGATCATCATGCTGATGTCGCTCAGCCAGTAACGGCTTCACACGATGACGAGCACGGCGAAGCAGAAGCGCATGGACACGCGCATCAGGCGGGCTTGCCTGCGATTGTCGTTAAACCGAAAACGATCGCGGGTGCCTATCAACTGCGGTCACTGTATCGTA
The DNA here is from genome assembly GCF_000803315.1 of Pectobacterium actinidiae. Taxonomy (NCBI): domain Bacteria; kingdom Pseudomonadati; phylum Pseudomonadota; class Gammaproteobacteria; order Enterobacterales; family Pectobacteriaceae; genus Pectobacterium; species Pectobacterium actinidiae. The sequence goes on along the minus strand of NZ_JRMH01000002.1, from coordinate 142,529 downwards.
GTAACACGACGCTGGCGGTGTTCCCCGGCGAAGTGCTGGTGAAGCTGTACTCGATGTTGGGTGATATTCGTGAGCTGCTGACCTATATCTCGCTGGGCACGCAAGGGTTAGTCGGCGTCGCGGTGGCGATGGTGGCGGTTATCCACCTGCGGCAGCGGCAGAAACAGATTGGCGCACTCCGTGCCTTTGGCGCACCGCGCTACGGTATTTTCACGCTGATTTGGAGCGGGCTGATGTCGTTGGTGAGCGTTGGCGTGCTGCTGGGCGTCGGCCTGGGTTATCTTGCCGCGCGTGCAATTGCGGTGGTCATGAGCGAGAAAAGCGGCTTTGTCCTGCCGGTGACGCTGGAATGGGAAGACATCCACTTCGTCCTGCTCCTGTTGCTGGTCGCCGCCGTGGTTCTCACTATCCCCGCGATGCTGTCTTATCGCCAATCTCCTGCAACGGCACTACGCGGTGAGTAATGGCGTTGCGACGCAGTCGCAAAACTAGGCTGTAGTGGCATCGGACGTATCGTTTCTGCGTCCGATGCTGTTGTTTCCTTACCTATTCACCCCTTCCGATTCCCATACTCACTAAATAGCCTGCGTCCCTTCGGTATTATGGCTTGGAGCCAGTAACGGACAGTCATATTATTACTTATTTCTATAAATAATATTTTCAATAATAGTAACTATGTCAATTATTATTGAATTGGATTATGTATATAAAATGTTGACTGCTTGTATCTTAATTGATAACTTTCGCCCTTGTTAAATCTTAGTGATTATATCTGGTATAACTAAAAATAATTATATTTACTCTCTGGGAAATAGTTGATCTTTTAATCTTCGAGCAAAGTCGGTAAGAGAGGGTAACATGGATCATGAAATCCATTCGTTTATCAAAAGGAAGTTGAAAGGAGTCGGCGATGTATGGTTTTCTTATTTTATGATGAGTAAAAACTCTACCAGCCAACCTTATATTATTTCGAATTATCCAGAAGCATGGATGAAGGAGTATATAAAAAAAGAGATGTTTCTGAGTGATCCTATCATTGTTGCCTCATTAGCTCGGATCACGCCATTTTCCTGGGATGATAATGATCTTGTGACGCTAAGAGCCAAGAATCAGGATGTCTTTATTTCTTCTGTACAGCACGATATAAGTTCAGGTTATACCTTTGTTTTGCACGACCATGACAATAATGTGGCGACACTGAGTATAGCGAATCACCTGGAAGATGCGAATTTCGAAAAATGTATGAAAAATCATGAAAATGATTTACAGATGTTACTGGTGAATGTACATGAAAAAGTGATGGCCTATCAGCGAGCTATCAACGACCAAGATAATCCCCCCGATAATTCAAGAAACGCCTTACTCTCCCCGCGTGAAACCGAAGTGCTTTTCCAGGTTAGTAGTGGACGAACTTACAAAGAGGTTTCTCGTATATTAGGTATCAGTGAGGTCACCGTTAAGTTCCACATTAACAACTCAGTTCGTAAGTTGGATGTTATCAATTCCCGCCATGCTATAACTAAAGCACTTGAGTTAAATCTTTTCCATTCCCCTTGTGAATCTGTCGTGATGAAGCATATGGATACCCGCTAGCGTGTATTAATACTTGCTATTAGGGAGGAACCTATCCAAAAGAATAGTTACTCCCTATCTAAAAGAAATACAGTAGCTGAACTTTTACACGGTTAATATTTACCTTTGCCTTTTCTATGATACGTGACGAATACAAACGTTGTTTTCTCTCATGTTGTTATTAAGGTAAGGGTTATTACTGTGAGCAATAGTTTTTGCGTTGTTTATAAAGGTTCTGATACCGATATAAATAATATCCAACGCGACTTCGACGGAAAGGGCGAAGCATTATCTAATGGCTATCTTTTTATCGAACAGAATGGCCATTATCAGAAGTGTGAGATGGAAAGAGGATCGGCCTACCTAATAGGCTCGCTGTACAATCGGACGTTTCTGAGCGGATTGGCCGGCGTGTGGGAAGGCGAGGCTTATCTGGCAAATGATGCCGAGCTGTTAGCGTTGCTGTTCACGCGTCTGGGAGCGAATGCACTGGCGCTGGCTGAAGGTGATTTCTGCTTTTTCATTGATGAACCAAACGGCGAATTGACGGTGATTACCGAGTCGCGTGGTTTCTCGCCGGTTCATGTTGTACAGGGAAAAAAAACCTGGGTGACCAACAGCTTGAAACTGGTGACTGCGGCAGAAGGTGAGAATACGCTGTGGTTTGAAGAGGAGGCGTTGGTGTGTCAGTCGCTGATGCGGGCGGATACCTATACGCCGGTGAAAAATGCGCAGCGTCTTAAACCAGGTGCGGTGCACGTCCTTACGCACGATAGCGAAGGGTATTCTTTCGTTGAAAGCCGCACGCTGACCACACCCGCCAGCAACCAATTGTTAGCGCTTCCGCGTGAACCGCTGCTGGCATTGATTGAGCGCTACCTTAATTCGCCGCTTGAGGATTTGGCGCCCCGCTTTGATACCGTAGGTATTCCCTTATCCGGCGGTCTGGATTCCAGCCTGGTAACGGCACTCGCCAGTCGTCATTTCAAAAAGTTGAATACGTATTCGATTGGTACGGAACTCAGCAATGAGTTTGAGTTTTCTCAACAGGTTGCTGATGCACTCGGTACACATCATCAGGTGAAAATTCTGTCCGAAACCGAGGTGATCAACGGCATCATCGAATCCATCTATTACAACGAAATATTTGACGGCTTATCCGCTGAAATCCAATCCGGGTTGTTCAATGTCTATCGTCAGGCGCAGGGGCAGGTGTCTTGCATGCTGACCGGATATGGTTCCGACCTGCTCTTTGGCGGCATACTGAAGCCGGGAGCGCATTATGATAATCCGAACCAGCTACTTGCCGAGCAAGTGTACCGGACGCGTTGGACGGGGGAGTTTGCTACCCACGGTGCTTCCCGTTACGGCATTGATATTCGCCACCCCTTCTGGAGCCATTCCTTAATCTCTCTGTGTCATGCGCTACATCCTGATTACAAAATTTTCGACAACGAAGTCAAAAATATCCTGCGTGAATACGCCGATTCGCTGCAATTGCTGCCGAAAGACATTGTCTGGCGCAAGAAAATCGGCATTCACGAAGGTTCCTCCGTCAATCAGGCCTTTGCGAATGTTCTTGGCTCAACGGTTGATAACTACCAGACCAAAAGTCGCTTTACCTACCGTGTTTATCAAGCCTTCCTCCGTGGCCGTCTCTCCATTACAGATGTGACGCCATCTCAGCTTAAAGAACTGATTAAAAAGGATTAACTATGGTTTTGGAAGAGAATTTCGGTGAGGTCCGGGTGATCACACTCGATCATCCTAACAAGCATAACCCCTTTAGTCGTTCGCTGGAAACCAGCGTGAAGGACGCGCTGGCGCGAGCCAACGCTGACGACAGTGTGCGAGCTGTCGTGGTGTATGGCGGAGCCGAGCGTTCCTTTTCCGCTGGCGGAGATTTCAACGAAGTTAAGCAGCTATCGCGCAGTGAGGACATCGAAGAATGGATTGACCGCGTGATTGATTTGTATCAGGCCGTCCTGAATGTGCATAAACCGACGATTGCAGCGGTGGATGGCTATGCGATTGGTATGGGGTTCCAATTCGCGCTGATGTTTGACCAGAGACTGATGGCGTCGACAGCAAGTTTTGTGATGCCGGAACTTAAGCATGGTATCGGGTGCTCGGTTGGGGCGGCCATCCTGGGGTTCACCCACGGATTTAGCACAATGCAGGAAATCATCTACCAGTGCCAGTCGCTCGATGCTCCACGCTGTGTGGACTATCGGCTGGTTAATCAGGTGGTGGAGAGCAGTGCGCTGCTGGATGCCGCTATCACACAGGCGCACGTTATGGCCAGCTACCCGGCTTCTGCATTCATCAATACGAAGCGAGCGGTCAACAAGCCGTTCATCCATCTACTGGAACAAACCCGTGACGCTTCCAAAGCTGTCCATAAGGCAGCGTTCCAGGCTCGTGACGCTCAGGGACATTTCAAAAATGTGCTTGGCAAAAAATACTGAGGATAAGGAAGAAAATGAGCGAAATAGTGAAGTTTAATCCGATCATGGCGTCCGGTTTTGGCGCGTATATCGATCATCGGGACTTTCTCGAAGCCAAGACAGAAACGATTAAAAACTTACTGATGCGTCAGGGATTTGTCGTGGTCAAAAACCTCGATATTGATGGTGACACATTCCGCGATATCTACTCGGCTTACGGAACGATTGTAGAGTATGCGGATGAAAAAATCGGCGTAGGCTTCGGCTATCGCGATACGTTGAAGCTGGAAGGGGAAAAAGGAAAAATCGTTACCGGACGTGGTCAACTTCCTTTCCACGCTGACGGTGGCCTGCTGCTGTCACAGGTGGATCAGGTTTTCCTCTACGCGGCCGAAATTAAAAACGTCAAATTCCGTGGTGCAACAACGGTATGCGACCATGCTCTGGCCTGTCAGGAAATGCCGGCTCACCTGCTGCGCGTTCTGGAAGAGGAAACATTCGAAGTTCGTGTGCTGGAGCGAGGCTATTACGTGGATGTTTCTCCAGACGGTTGGTTCAAGGTGCCAGTCTTCACCGATCTGGGATGGGTCAGAAAGATGCTGATTTATTTCCCATTTGACGAAGGACAACCGGCTAGCTGGGAGCCGCGGATTGTCGGTTTCACCGAGCATGAAACCCATGCATTCTTCCAGGAACTCGGGGCGTTTTTAAAACAGCCGCGCTACTACTACAAACACTTCTGGGAAGATGGTGACCTGCTGATTATGGACAACCGTCGTGTCATTCATGAGCGTGAAGAGTTTAACGATGACGACATCGTACGTCGTTTGTATCGCGGACAAACCGCCGATATCTAACTCTCATGATTCCGGCGCGAAAACGTGCCGGATTGATATGGATCTGGAACCATCATGCCTAACGATCTTTACGCTATCTACAATCGTTACACGTCAAGGACCTTGTTTTTTAAATACTGTGCGACAGCAACGCTAACACACAAGCTGACACGTCGGCTGTCGCTTTTTACGTTGAAAAAGTGCCTTGCCCGGCCACGGGGACGCCTTTTCTCTCTGGTTAACAGCATTTACTTTGGCGGAGAAACGCTGGAAGAGGTTCAGAGTACAGCAACTTTTCTGGCCCGCTCTGGCATTGCTTGCGTATTGGACTACGCCGTGGAAGGGGAAAATGATGAGACGCAGTTCGATAAAGCGATGGAAAATACACTGCGCCTTATCGAGATGTCGCAGCAGACGGATAGCCTGCCTTTTGTCGTGATCAAACCGTCGTCGCTGGGGAGTGCTGCCGTGTATGCCCGGCTAAGCGAAGGATTAGCGCTGGATGAAATATCCGCTAGCGCGTGGTCACGCATCGTCGCGCGTTTCTCACACCTATTCGACTATGCCCGCTCCCATGGCGTGCGTGTGATGGTTGACGCGGAGCAAACCGCGATTCAGCCCGCGGTAGATCGTCTGGTTCTGGACATGATGCGTGAGTTTAATCGCGATAGCGCGGTGATCACGCTGACGCTGCAATTTTATCTGAAGGATCAACTGCGTTTTCTTGATGAGTGCTATCAGCAAGCCTGTCAGGATAATTTCCTGCTGGGCGTGAAAGTCGTGCGCGGTGCTTATCTGGAAGAAGAGAAACGCGTGAACGGTGGCGTACGCTGTTTTGCGACCAAGCAGGAAACCGATCGTAGTTATAACGCGGCGGTGGACTATATTGCACAACGCTTAGATCGAATAGCCCCGTTTTTTGCCACGCACAATGAGGAAAGCCTCGCATTGATTATGAAAAATGAGTCGCTACGGGCGGGGCGAACCTGGGTAGGTCAGCTTTACGGGTTGGGCGATCATATTACTTATTCGCTGCTGCAAACCGGTTTTCGCGTTTGCAAATACTTGCCTTACGGTCCACTCGATAAGTCGTTGCCCTATTTACTCCGCAGGATTGAAGAGAACGCGGTTGCCTCGGCAACCTTCAAAAAGGAAAATAAACTCTTGCAGAAGGAGTTGCTGCGCCGTCTCGTGGGAGGGATGTAATGTCAAAATTTCACTGTCATATCCGCGATAGTGCTATCGATTTTCCGATATCGGAGGATGAAAGCGTGCTCAGTTCAGCCTATGAAGCGGGTGTCGAACTGCCTTATCGTTGTGCCTCCGGCTACTGTGGCGTATGCAAAGTGCGTCTGACATCCGGCAACGTCAACATGGATCATTCGGGTGGGATCTCGCGTAAAGATATCGCTGATGGTTACATTCTGCCTTGCTGCTCCGTGCCACTTTCTAACATCGAAATTGAACCTGTATCGTCATGCTGAAGAAAACGCTAATCGTTGGGCTGTTCTGTGCCTTTCCCCTCTTAGTGGCTCAAGCAGAGAATGCTGTTCCCGATGAGGTGGTGGTTAAAGGGGGCAATTTCTATGTTGGGTCGGTCTTCGGAGCAGAGGACTATGCCGCCCATACCAACACGTCTGTTGCATCTTTTGCCATCACGAAAACGGAAATCACCTATCAGCAATACCATGCTTTGCTGGAGTGGGCTGATGCGCACGGTTATAAGCTCAGCGGTGGTTGTAACGGTGCCACTTTTGAAGATTGCCTGCCGCCTGAACAGGACGGCGGCCTTCATCCTGTCACGAATGTGTCGTGGTGGGATGCGGTGATTTTCGCTAATGCGCTGAGTGAACGGGAACGGCTGCCGCCTTACTATCTGACAGTAGACGGCAAAACGCTAAAGCACGCGCCGGATGATGGCAGTGAAAAAGTCATACGTGAGAATCCGCAGGCTTCGGGTTACCGTTTGCCAACGCTGGCGGAATGGCAAGTGGCAGCCAGAGGCGGAAAGAAGGCGCTGACGCAGGGGACGTATGGACAGCGCTATGCTGGTAGCGAACAGCCCGACAGTGTGGCGCATTTTCCTTCTGACTCTCAATCATTCGGCACGGTGCCTGTGGCCTCGAAGCGCCCCAATGCTCTGGGGCTTTACGATATGAGCGGCAATGTGTCCGAGTGGCTGAATGAATCTTATGCGGTGGAGGGCGGCAAAACGATGTACTACTTTTGCGGCGGAAGTTATCTCGAACGGACTCACAGTCTGGCAAGCTGCGATCTGCACACGCCCGGTTTTTTCATGCCGGATATTGGTTTTCGACTAGTAAGGACACTTGATGGTCAATAAATTCGTAGGGTGGCTGGCGCTCTGTGCCATCAGCAGCACGGCTGGCGCACTATCCCCTGTGACGTTAAAAGATGGCATCAATCGGGTAGATCTCAATCAGGACGGCGGTAAGGATTATGTCGTCGTCGCTCAGTTTGACAACAATACCTCGCACACCAATCTCGGCATGACTTTCTTTGTACGACGCCCAGACGGCGGGCACAGTATTATGCCGGTTGCCAACAGTAATACGTTTACCTGGTTCGACTACCGGTTATCGGCCGCAGCGGACTTTTTGGTGCAGGATAATCGGTTGTTTGTGTCTGGAAAGCATTACTTTCTGATTACGGCGAGGAAGCAAGGGGAAAACGTTTTTGATCCCACGAAGGTTATTTTAACGATTTACGACTTTAAAGCCTCACGGGACGATCCCGGTGTGCCGCTCTATGAATGGTCGGAGCGCAAGCGTGTGGTAACACAAAATACCTACCAATCGGTGGACGAGGCCTACAAGGAAGTGAATGAGGCGATGCTGGCAAAATGAAAATATCGGTATTCATCGCAGCAGGGATGTTGTTCCCCCTCTGTGCGTTGGCACAGCTTAGTGAGCAGGATTACCAGCAACGCGTACAGGAGTTTTTTGATGCAGAACCGCCGCTGTGTCTGGGCGAGAAGCAGTGGCCGGTTCATAGTCCTAAAGGTGATTCCCCCTGGAACAGTGGACGTTTGAATGCGCTAGTGGAAGCAAAGTTGGCGCACGAGACGCCTGAAGGAACAGGCAAAGTATACCGTTTATCCCCTGTAGGAGAGAAGAATTGGCGTCAATATGGTGACCTGTGCTACGGCCGTATGCAGGTAAGTCGTATTGAGAAAATCGATCGCGTGAACCAGGAATTGACGGTGGTGTACTTCACGTATCGTCTGACCTCATTGGAGGACTGGGCGTACAATCGCTCATTACGCTTTGCATTTAGCGAACTGGATAACCTTGTCGGCGGCATGGAAACCACGCGCTATTCGGCCACGATTCGTGAGACGTTGGGCGGAGCCGCCAAGTTGCAGGACTATCCCGTGCCGGTTGAGCTGGATTACTAACGCGATCATAGTGAAAACGTACGTTGTTGTGAAAAGGTATCCCGACCGACTGGAACGAAGGGATACCTTACTATGACGGTTTACCCTGCGATTACTGCTCGAAATAGGTGCGGATTTTCTCGATGTCGTCGCCGTTAGATAACGCCAGCGAAAGCAGAATGCGTGCTTTCTGCGGGTTGTAGAATCCGCTGCCGATAGCGCCATCTTTCTTCTTATCGGTTACATAGCCGTTGCCAGTGCGTGTGCTGATCACTACCGGGATGCCTTTAGCGACCGCTTTCTTGATGTCTTCTTTGATTCGTGTTGGCGTAGAGCCGTTACCGCTACCGGCGATAATGATACCTTTTGCACCCTGTTCAATCGCGGCATTCAGCAGACCACTGTCTTGATCCTGATAGCCATAGAGAATGTCGACCTTCGCCAGCGTCTCCTTACTGCTTACGTCAAAGAACGGTTTGTTTTCGGGGGCGGCTGGCTGGTAAAAGAAGCGCGGAACGCCGCCGTAGAATGCCCCCAGATAGCCCTGTTCATTGGCTTTGAAAGTATCCAACGACGTGGCATTGGTTTTGGTCGTGTAGAAGGCGGAGCCGATACGATCGTTCAGCAGCACCATTGCACCGCGTTTTTCTGCGTTCTTGCTGGTTGCCAGCGTAACGGCTTCCAGCAGGTTCATCGAACCGTCAGCACTGATGGCGGTGGCGGGACGCATTGCGCCGACGATAACGACGGGCTTTTCGCTTTTTACCGTCAGATCCAAAAAGAACGCGGTCTCTTCCAGCGTATCAGTGCCGTGAGTAATGACGACGCCATGTGTATTTGTATCGCCTAGCTGTTTGTTAATCGCTTTAGATAGCTTCAACAAAATGGCTTGATCGATATTCCCACTGGCGGTGTTAGCGATTTGCTCGCCCGTCACCGTCGCGACATCGCCGATAGCCGGTACGGCGTTCAATAGCTCCTGAATGCCAATTGCACCTGCCTGATAGCCTGTCGTCGCCGTATTGGATTCTGCCTTTCCGGCGATGGTGCCGCCGGTTGCGTATATCGTGACGCCAGGTTTGGCGTCATCGGCCAACAGTGCATGAGATGACAGCATCAGGCAAGCGGCAGTGATGGTGCGGGCGATGGATGAGAGTTGCATTGGCAGGTCCTTGTTTTTGTAATGGGAAAGCAAGAACAAAGCAACTTCTATACCAATGTTTATTTGTCTGTTAGCCAGCTAATTAATTGCGAATAGCCTGTGATGTGGTGCACGGTGTGGGGGCGTTGGCGGCTAAATTGCACCATGATAGTGAGCGCGTTGGCAGCAAAAGTGTGTGACTGGCACGACATAAAGAAACAGGGTGAACGTGGTTCACCCTGTTGCATCTAACGCTATCGGCGTAACGTCAGAGAGGGGATTAGCGTAAGTCCAACATCGCGATATGATCCATATCGTCAAACGTCAGATTTTCGCCGATCATGCCCCAGATAAAGGCATAGTTTTTGGTGCCGACGCCAGTGTGAATCGACCAGCTAGGGGAGATCACCGCCTGCTCGTTATGCATCACCAGATGACGCGTTTCATGCGGTTCGCCCATCATGTGGAAAATAATGGTGTCTTCCGCCATGTCAAAATAGAAGTACACTTCCATTCTGCGTTCATGGGTATGTGTCGGCATGGAATTCCAGTTACTGCCTTCCGCCAGACGCGTTAATCCCATACTCAACTGGCAGGTTTCCACCACTTCCGGTACCAGATATTTGCAAATTGTCCGTTTGTTGCAGGTTTTGACATCGCCCAACGGGGCTTTGATCGCGTCATCCTGCGTTATGATGCGTGTCGGGAAAACGGCATGTGCTGGTGCGCTGTTATAATACAGTTTCGCTGGCTTGGCGCTGTCCAGGCTACTGAACGCTAAGGCTTTGGCTCCCTTTCCGACGTAGAGCGCTTCCTCATTGCCAACCTCGTAGCTTGTACCGTCGATGACAATTTTTGCCGGGCCGCCGATATTGATAAGTCCCAGCTCGCGACGCTCAAGAAAATAGTTCACGCCAAATTGCTTGCCGATACCATCATCAAACGTTATCTCGCCATCCACTGGCATGATTCCACCCACCACAATACGGTCGATGTGGCTGTAAGTCATGGTGTAGTGGTTTGGCGTAAAGATCTGCTCAATGAGAAATTTCTTTCTCAGCTCGGTGGTATCAAGCGTTTTCGCATGTTCACTGTGTACACTCTGTCGTACGTCCATTTCGTTACCTTCTTATGCGTGTTTAGGTGAAAAGCGTTTTGCCCATAATGCCGTAATGATGGGCACCAATACTGATGTCACGATCACGCTGGTGGCGACGAGCGCCGTGGCCTGTTGAGCGACCGGCGCGAATTCTGGAGCCATATTTGCGATGAGTAGGGGAGTGGCAACGGCGGCACCTGCGCTGCTGGATGCGGCCACGCCTGCGGTTCCATTGCCACCACCGATAAATTTATCAGCCAGAATCAATGGGATACCAGTAACAACAATCACCAGCAGGCCGAGGAAGATACCCGCAAAGCCGGTTTGGAGGATTACTGCCAGATTAATGGTGTTGCCCAATGCAAAGGCGAAGAAAGGAATCAGCGTTTGTACGGAATTACCGAACAGTTTTCTCAGATCCGGGTCGAGATTACCCAGTATAAAACCAATCAGGAAAGGCAGGACGGCACCGACAAAGAGCTGAGGTTCAAAGGTGGCGATACCGCTGGCACCCAGAATCACCATGGTCATCAACGGGCCGGATTCCAGCGACATCAAGACGAAGGCGCCCGCTTCTTCTTTCGAACCGTATTGGTTCATCAATGCAGCGTATAAACCACCGTTAGTCATGTCCATTGCTGCGACCAGCGCCAGCACGGAGATCCCAGCCAGCATACCGTTTTGGATGCCGTCTCCCGGCAAGAATGTGCCCGCGATCAGCGCCACAACCCAGGCGGTGGCGATTTTGGTGACCACCAGAACGCCTGATTTTCTCAGCATCGTTCCCGTTGCTTTAAATTCAATGGAGGCACCCATGCAGAAAAACCATACCGCCAGAATCGGGATTGTGCCGGTAATCAGGCCATTACTGAAAGAGCCTAGATATTTTCCGGCCCCTGGCGTAAAGGTATTACATAACGCGCCCAAAAAGAGCGGTACCAGCATTAATCCCCCTGGGATTTTATCAATAGCTTGTTTGATTTTCATAACAGACCTCATTTAAAAATAAAAAGATATTCAGCCCGCTTTCAGTGAAAGCAGATGGGTTATTTGTATAAAGTAATAAATAGGGGGAATAAAACACCGAAGTGTTGTTATTCGATTTCATTAACGAGTGAAGATGGTTGTCCCCATTATAAAATTGATAATAAATAGTATTCTTTTTTTGATATTTATGGCCATTCCCCTATTTTTGGTTATAGGTGGCCTTCCCGTCATGCTGGATTAGCATTTACAGGTCATTATGCCGTGATATATCCGTCACGCTGATTTGCCCATGACTTTATTCACAAGTTAACATTTACTCTGGTTATTTTCGTGGAATATATTATCGAATATCAGTATTCCTACTGTTAATATGCGCGGTAATCGCTTTGCTGGTTTTAATCAGGCTTGCCAGATGCTTTTCTTTTTTTCCATTAGCATATTGCGACTGCATACCGTTAACGCCGATAGCGGCGATGACTTCACCGTTTTGATTAAAGATCGGCGCGGCCATGCAGCAGATTTCTTCTATATCTTCGCCATCGTCTATGGCCCAGCCCTGTTCCTTGACGATTTTCAGGTGTTGTAGAAAATCGTCTTTGTTGGTAATCGTCCGGGGTGTCAAATATTCGAAGGTGCAATCGGCAATGAGTGAGTCAATTCTTTCCTGTGGTAGCCAGGCCAATAGCACTTTTCCCAGAGACATACGGTTAAATACAATTTTCTTACCTTCCCAGGATGTTTTTACGATGGCCTTGGGTGATTCCACTTTACTCAGGAAGAAACCATTGTCGCCGTCCATAATACCCAGATGGCAGGTCAACTCCGTCTCTTTGACCAATTCATGCATAAAGTTAATTGTGTCTTTACGCAGATCAATATTCTTTATTACCAAGCCGCCAAGCTCAAACAGTCTTAACCCCAAAACATAACGGCCGTCAGCACGCTGACGTAATAATTGCGTAACCACCAGTACTTCCAGTAGATGATGTACGCTGCTTTTAGGGATAGATAAATCAGTACAAATCTCAGTGAAGCTGGCTTCGTCATGTTTGGCGATGTAGTCAATAATCATCACTAAACGGACGGCTGCTGGCGCTTTACTGTGTTCGAGCTGTTGGAATATATTCATTTTTGTTCTATATATAAAACTATGGTTTCCTATATAGAACAATAATAACGCAACGGTAATTTATTTACCTAGATACAGATCACAAAACGATCTCGAAAGGGTTGAATATTTCAATATAAATGAAACGTAGTTTTATTAGGGAAACAGAATGGCGATATTTTGGCAGGAAAGATGCCTGATCTTATTTTCACAAGGTCAGGCATCTTTTAAATAATAATAGAATGGTGATGAGCTAATACTGGTCACTGAAGCCTGTTATTAGGGAAACACAAGGGTAGGTTCCCACAGGGATGCCTCACCCCTGTGGTCGCCCCGTGTATCTCGATGCTTAAACGATCGGCATTAGATGATTAACGCTTTTTAAAGGCGGCAGCCAGCGCATCGCCCATCGCGCTATTGCCTGCGACAGGCGCGCTAGCGGGACGAGGACGTGATTTACCGGCTGGCTGACGTGATGAATTGCTATCGCCACGTGCATTGCCACCGCCACGACGTGATGCCGTGTCGCCCGGCTGTTCATCAAGGCGCATGGTCAGGGCGATACGCTTACGTTGCAGATCCACTTCCATCACTTTCACTTTGACGATATCGCCCGCTTTCACGACCTTGTGCGGATCGTCGACGAAATGATCGGCCAGTGACGAAATGTGTACCAAACCGTCCTGATGGACGCCGATATCCACAAATGCGCCAAAGTTGGTGACGTTAGTGACTGCGCCTTCCAGAATCATGCCCGGCAGCAGATCGTTTAAGGTTTCCACGCCGTCGGCGAAGCTGGCGGTTTTGAACTCAGGGCGTGGATCGCGACCCGGTTTTTCCAGCTCTTTGATGATGTCGGTCACCGTCGGTACGCCGAAACGCTCGTCGGTGAAATCTGCCGGTTTCAGGTTACGCAGCGCGTTGGGATTCCCCATCAATTCCTGCAACGCCTGTTCAGTCGCGGCCAGAATACGCTCCACAATCGGATACGCTTCCGGGTGAACGGTGGAGGCATCCAGCGGGTTATCACCGTGGTTGATGCGCAGGAAGCCCGCACACTGTTCAAAGGCTTTTGGCCCCAGACGGCTGACTTTCAGCAACTGTTCGCGGTTATGGAAACGGCCATTCTCATCACGCCAGGCCACAATATTTTGCGCCATCATGCGCGTTAGCCCGGCGACACGTGTTAACAGCGCCACGGACGCGGTGTTCAGGTCAACGCCGACGGCGTTTACACAGTCTTCAACCACCGCATCCAGCTTCTTCGCCAGCAGGCTTTGGCTTACGTCATGCTGATACTGACCCACGCCGATGGATTTCGGATCGATCTTCACCAGTTCCGCCAGCGGATCCTGCAAACGACGGGCGATAGACACCGCCCCGCGCAGCGAGACATCCAGATCGGGGAATTCCAGCGCGGCCAGCTCGGACGCGGAGTACACCGATGCGCCCGCTTCGCTGACGATCACTTTCTGTGCTTTGATATCCGGGAACTGCTTCTGCGTGTCGAGGAAGAAGCGCTCGGTTTCACGGGAGGCGGTGCCGTTGCCAATCGCCACCAGTTCCACCTGATGCTTGAGGCACAGCGCGGCGATGATTGGTGCTGATTTGGCCGCCTGACCGGTATGCGGATAAATCGTGTCGGTCGCGACCAGCTTGCCGGTGGCATCCACTACCGCAACTTTTACGCCAGTACGCAGGCCAGGATCGAGACCCATCGTGGCGCGCATGCCGGCTGGAGCGGCCATCAGCAGGTCGTGCATGTTGCGGGCGAAGACGTTGATTGCTTCGTCTTCGGCCTTTTCACGCACGCTGCCCATCAGTTCAGTTTCAAGGTGCAGCAGCACTTTAATGCGCCACGTCCAGTTAATCACGGCGCGTCGCCAACTGTCTGCTGCGGCATTCCCTAAACGCAGATTCAGGTGGTCGATAATAATCTGCTCGCAGTAGCTCTCACGCGGCGCTTCTTCATGCTGCGGATCGGCGTTCAACGCCAGTTGCAGCACGCCTTCGTTACGGCCACGGAACATCGCCAGCGCACGGTGTGACGGCACCTGAGCAATCGGCTCGTGGTGATCAAAATAGTCACGGAACTTCGCGCCTTCTTCCTCTTTCCCTTCTACGACGCGGGAAACCAGATGGGCATTTTTCCACAGATAGTGACGCACTTTTGCCAGCAGCGTGGCGTCTTCGGCAAAACGCTCCATCAGGATGTAACGTGCGCCGTCCAGTGCGGCTTTCACGTCCGCTACGCCTTTCTCGGCATCGACATAAGCCTGTGCCGTCAGCTCCGGCTCCTGGCTCGGGTCTTGCCACAGGCTGTCGGCCAGCGGTTCCAGACCGGCTTCGATCGCGATTTGCCCGCGCGTGCGGCGTTTAGGTTTGTACGGCAGGTAGAGGTCTTCCAGCTCGGTTTTGCTCAGCGTGCCTTTTATGGCGGTAGCGAGCTGTGCGGTTAATTTTCCCTGATCGTCGATGGATTTCAGAATAGTCTGGCGTCGGTCTTCGAGTTCACGCAGGTAACCGAGTCGCGTTTCGAGCTGGCGTAGTTGGGTGTCATCCAGCCCGCCGGTCACTTCTTTACGGTAACGGGCGATAAAAGGGACGGTGTTTCCTTCGTCCAGCAGGCGGACTGCCGCGTCTACCTGCTCCGTACGCGCCTGCAATTCGCTGGCGATGATGTGGCTTAATGAATCATTCATGGGTCTGATATCAATCGTCATCAAGTGAATTAAATAAGTGGGGACAGTTATACGGATTGAGCGTGCAAAATGCCAGCCGCTGCCGTCTGGAAAACGCGGATGATCTCGCGTTGTTCAGTGCAACAAAATTTACCTACATCAATATTCCGTCAGATTCTTGCAACCCACTCACGATTTTAGCGTATGACATAGGTTGGCTTTATGTCGTTGTAAATTGAGTCGTGCTTTACATTGAGTGCCGCATGGGGTGACCTATCCAGAAAGCCCGTGAAAGCGGACGGGAACAATATCATTATTTGGGCAGGAGAACGGTTCATGACAGTCAGAACGTCCACGTTGACGGCAGAAGGGCAGGCGGATATCACGCTGGATATGCGCTCCGGCGTACTGGGGAAAACGGCGGTGGATATTCGCCCGCTTGGTGAAAATGGGCTGTGTAGCTATGACCCCGGTTTTGCCAATACGGCAGGGTGCGAGTCGGCGATTACCTATATTGATGCGGTAAATAGCGTGCTGCTGCATCGTGGCTTCCCCGTCGAGCAACTTGCCGAGCAGTGTGACTTTACTGAAGTCTGTTACATCCTGCTGCATGGCGAAGCGCCTTCGGCGCAAGCGTATGCGAAATTTGCCGACAACATCACTCGCCATACGTTGGTTCATGAGCAAATTACTCGTATGTTCAGCGGCTTTCGTCGCGATTCCCATCCGATGGCGCTGATGTGCGCGGTGGTGGGGGCGCTGGCCGCGTTCTATCACGATGTCCTGGATATCCATAACGCGGAACACCGCGAGCTGGCGGCGGTGCGGCTGCTGTCGAAAATGCCGACGCTGGCGGCGATGTGCTACAAATACTCCATCGAACAGCCGTCCGTGTATCCCCGTAATTCACTTTCCTATACCGGCAACTTCCTGCACATGCTGTTTTCGATTCCGGCGGAGAAATATGAAGTGAATCCGGTGCTGGAACGGGCGATGAACCGCATCCTGATTTTGCATGCCGACCATGGTCAGTGTCCGTCTACGATGGCGGTCAGAGCATCGGGTTCTTCCGGTGCGAACCCGTTTGCCTGCATTGCGGCTGGGCTGGCATCGATGTGGGGGCCGCTGCACGGTGGCGCGAATGAAGCCTGTATGCGCATGCTGGAAGAGATTAAAACGGTTGATCGCGTTCCTGAATTTGTACGACGTGCGAAAGACCGCTGTGATTCATTCCGCCTGATGGGGTTCGGTAATTCGGTCTACCAGCATTTCGATCCACGCGCGGCGATTCTGCGCAAAACCTGTTATGAAGTGCTCAATGAGCTTGGCACGGAAGACAGCCTGTTGCAGGTGGCGATGGAGCTGGAACATATCGCCATGACCGATGCCTATTTCCTGGAGAATAAACTCTACCCGAGCGTCGATTTCTATACTTCGGTCATTCTTAAAGCGATGGGGCTGCCGCCGTCGATGTTTACGGTTATCTCCACCGTTGGCAGGACGATCGGCTGGATTGCGCATTGGGATGAGATGCATAAGCAGGAAGAGATCAGCATCTACCGTCCACGCCAGATTTATACCGGGCAGCCGCGTCGGGATTATGTTTCCTCGTTGAAAGACTGATGTGGTTGTCACCATGATGCCTCTGCCGTGGCATCATGGCGATCGCGCACAGGATAAGCGCTAGAATTTTTCCCAGTTATCCTGTGCGTTGCTGACTGGCGCGAGCGCTAAGCGAGTCGGCTGGGTTTTTTTCGCCATCGGCGCTGGATGGGCTGCTGGCGTGCCGCGCAGGTGGAAATGGTTCATGAGCGTAACCAGATGAGAGGACTGTTCGCGCAGGCTGGTTGCCGCATTGGCGGACTCTTCCACTAGCGTTGCGTTCTGATGGGTGACCTGATCAAGCTGATTCACGGCATCATGAATTTGCGAAATACCGGATTCCTGCTCCTGCGTGGTCGTCCCGATCTCGCTGATTAACTCTGCCACGCTGCGCGCCTGACGCACCAACTCATCAATGGTGCTGCCGGTGTCTTCAACCAGACGATTCCCCGCCTCGACTTTTTCGACGCTGGTGTTGATCAGTACCGCGATTTCTTTAGCGGCGGAGGCGGAACGCTGCGCCAGCGAACGTACCTCTCCAGCCACCACGGCGAAGCCGCGGCCTTGCTCACCTGCGCGTGCGGCTTCGACCGCTGCATTCAGCGCCAGAATATTAGTCTGGAAAGCAATGCCGTCAATGACGCTGATGATGTCGCGGATTTTGTGTGAGCTGGCGGAGATCTCTTTCATCGTAATGACCATGTTGCTGATGGCATCACCGCCCTTCGTCGCCGTCTCGCTGGCCTGACTGGCAAGCTGAGTGACGCTACGCACGGTATGCGCATTCTGACGAATCGCCTGGCTCATCTGCTCCATTGAGGCGGCGGTTTGTTGCAAGCTGGCGGCTTGCTCTTCCGTACGCTGGCTCAGGTTTTCACTGCCAGCGGCGATTTGGCTAGAGCCGGAAGCGATGGCTTCGCTACTCTGTCGCACCTGCTCGACGATATCACCCAGGTTATTACTCATGTGACGCATCGTGGCTAACAGGCTGTTGTGATCATTCGGCTTTAGGACAATATCGACGGCCAGATCGCCATCGGCCACCTGCCGGGCAACGTGTGTGGCGTAGAGCGGTTCACCACCCAGTTGGTTTTTCAACGTGCGGGTAATCAGCCAGGCCACGACAGCGGCCATGACGGCGGCGGCAAGCGCGAGAATCAGCATGATGACGCTGCCGGACTGCGCACTCCGCTGTGCGTGGCTGACAATCTCGTTGGTATCCTGCTGCTGTGAGGCCATCATCGCGTCCAGTACTTTGAATAACGCGTTTTGCGCGGGCTGCATCTCATTGAGAATAATGGCGTTACCTTGCAGGCGCTGCTCTGGATCGGTGGATTGCACCAGCGCTATGGCCTTTAGAAAGGCGGCAAGGTAGGGCGGACGAGTATCCTGAAACTGTTTCAGCAGCGCGCTGGTGCCTTCGGTATCCAACTGTTGCCCCAGCTTTTTCAGGTTGGCGGTATTGCGGGCGATTTGCTCATCGACAAACTGCTTTTCCTGCCTGATTTGCTCAGGGTCGGTGCTGATGGCAATATTGCGAATCAGACGGGCATTGGCGTCGAAACCGGCTTTAACTTCCTGAATCAATAACATGTTCGCTAACGTGGTGCCGGAGAGTCGGTTGATATCGTTACCCAGCCCAACCAGTTGAAGTCGTCCGAAGAATGCCACCATCAGGCTGATGATGATAACCAGAGAAAATCCCATACCCAGCATCTTGCCGAGTTTGATTCTGTTCAGCATATTCATAAACATCCTTAATTTTTTGACATGCTATGAAGGCATAACGGAGGGGGCTTGCTATCGTAATCGATGCAAGTAATGACAAGGTATTATAGCGATGTTTTACATTTTCGGGACACATCGATAACTCCCGCATTAAAAAACATATCGATAAGGATATCTGTAATATCGGCAGGAAAAGCGTTCAGTTGATCACGTAAATTACGGCAAGTGGGATTTCGTATGAAATGTGTGATCTGAGAGACAAAATACGTGGGGCTATGGTGTTGATGAATAGAAGCGTGGCGCGTTAGCCCCTTTAGAGGCTAATGCGCCGTCAATCAAGAAACGCGGTCGCTGGTAAAAGGGGCGATGTAGCGCTGATAGCGTGATGCTTTCAGCTGTTGCAGGTCGACAAGCACCAGACCGTCGATGCAGTTGTTGAAATCGGGATCGATGCCAAAGTCGATAAACCGCACGCCTCCCGGCTCACACAGCTCCGAATACTGCTTGTAGAGCGTGGGGATCGCGCAACCCATGTTACTGAGCATACTTTTCAACCGCGTGAGATCCTGCTGGTAGTCTGTTCCCTCAAACTGTTTCAGCACGTCAGGCAGCGAGGCCGGATAAGGACGGCGCGATGTTGCCAGCGGCTGATCGGGCGTGAAGTGCAGGCGATAAAACGCAACCAGTAAATCGCGCGCATGTGGCGGTAACGTGCCAGAAAGCGACACCGGACCGAACAGATAGCGGTGTTCCGGGTAACGCGCCAGATAGGCACCAATGCCCAACCAGAGATAATCCAATCCGCGTTTACCCCAGTATTTGGGCTGAATAAAACTGCGCCCCAGCTCAATACCTGACGCCAGTATCGGATCCATTTCATCGCCGTACTGGAACAGACTGTGGCTGTAGAGGCCACTTTTCCCTTTCTCTGCGATCAGGCTTGCCGTTGAGACAAAGCGATAAGCACCGACAATCTCCAGTTCACGGTCATCCCACAGGATCAGGTGCAGATAGTCATCGTCATAGCTGTCCAGATCGCGGCGTTGACCGGATCCTTCGCCCACCGCGCGGAAAGCGATTTCGCGCAGGCGTCCGAGTTCGCGCAACAGCGGCACGTAATCTTCTTCACCGCGTCGGTACAGATAGACGACTTTGCCATCCGGCGTGGTGCCCAGCGTTTCGCACTCTGACAGCGCACGCTTTAGCAGCACGCGGTCTTCGGCCAGCGCAATGGGCTTTTCACCGGTAAAACAGCCCGGCTTTCCTTGTCCCAATCGATAAACGTGACGGCGGAAACGGGCTGCCAGATCGTTAGCGTTCCATTCGCCCTGACTCCAGGACGCATAGGGAATTCTGGCACCAATGCGTAGTTTGAGGGTTTGGTCGCGCTGACCAAACATTTCTCTCATCAGCAAGAGGGTGGACAGCGGTCGATAAATCATGGAGGAGAGATAGAACAGCGTGCTGTTGCGTCCGCCGATATGAATCGGAACCACGGGCGCGCGGGCTTTGCTCGCCATGCGGATAAATCCGTTGTGCCAGTGACCGTCGCGAATACCTTGCAGGCTGGCGCGTGAAACCTCGCCCGCAGGGAAGACGATGATTGCGCCATCGCCTTCCAAATGCTGTTGGATGGCGTTGACCTGCTGGCGTTTAGTGCGGTTATTGAAGTTATCGACGGAAAAAAACAGATTTTTGAGCGGGGCGACATAAGAGAGTAGCTGGCTGGCGACGATACGGACATCGGGCCGGACGCTGGCGACGGTGCGGAGTAGCGCCAGGCCGTCCAGTGAGCCAATGGGGTGGTTGGCAACCAACACCACCGGCCCTTGACTGGGGATATTTTCTAAATCCCCTTCGACCATTTCACAATTGAAGTTGAAGTAGTCAAGAATCTGTTCGACCAGATCCAATCCTTTCAAATGTGGGTAACGCCGTGCAAATTGCTGCATTTCATTTTCAAAGAGCAGAGAACGCAAAACCGTTTTCTGCCAGGGGGGCGTATGGCGATGCGGGGCAAGATCTTGCAAAATGGCGTCTAAGCTAAACATAAATCGTTCTCCGTAGCTCTCCGTGGCTAAAAGTACGGGATAGAAATGACATATTTATGTCTGTCGATAGATTATTAGCCAAAACTGTAAGTCTGTGTAATGAACGCGCGATTTTTTGCGTGTGGGAATAGCGAAGAACGTGGTGCGCACTCAGCGCCTAACGGGGTTACTGACTTGAAAACCAATCTGATTACCCGCGAGGGGTATGACAAACTGCGGGCAGAGCATGACCATCTCTGGAATGTAAAACGCCCGGAAATTACCAAAATTGTCTCCTGGGCAGCCAGCCTGGGAGATCGCTCAGAAAATGCGGACTACACCTACAACAAGCGTTTATTACGCCAGATCGACAGGCGTGTGCGCTACCTTAGAAAATGCCTGACGGAATTGAAAATCGTTGATTATTCGCCACAGCAGGATGGCAGCGTATTTTTTGGTGCCTGGGTAGAGATCGAAAATGAGCAGGGTGAGGTGAAGCGTTTTCGGATTGTCGGCCCGGACGAGATCTACGGCGACAATAAAGACTATATTTCGATTGATTCCCCTATGGCACGCGCCATGCTGAAAAAAGCGGTTGATGAGGAGTTCATCGTGAACACACCTGACGGCCCGCGTGAGTGGTTCGTTAATTCGATTGATTACGTTAAGTGAGCATCGCCCGGCTCATGCCGGGCGGGCTTGTTGCTGACATAAAAAGCGCGACTTCGCCTGAAAACAGGTTTAGCCATCTGAGTTTTGCGCCCGCAGCAGTTGTCTGGCCTGCTCAATGACCGGTAAGTCCACCATCTCGCCGTTTATCTGGAAGGCGTAGCTGTGCTCGGCGGCTTTCAGAACCTGTTTTGCCCAGTCTATTTTGCTGCGATCGGTCGCGAATGCCTGCTGAATCGCATCGATCTGCGAAGGGTGGATACAGAGCTTGGCAGAGAAACCGAGCGAGCGCGCATGTAATGCGTCAGCGAGCACTCGGTCATGATGCGTGAAATCTGGGTTGACGCAATCTATTGGCGGCGGCAAGCCGGCCAGTCTGGACGCTAATACAATGCGGCTTCTGGCATACAGCAAGGCATGCAGGGATTGATCGCAATGCATATCGAGCGAGAAATCTAATGAGCCAAATGCCACCCTTTCTACCCCTGCTGCACAAATCTCTTCCGCATTATGTAACCCCCGCGCGGTTTCAATAATCGCAATAATATTAACCTCTTTCAATCTATTACGATTTATCATTTTTCGCGCTTCGTGCAGCATGTCTGCGGATTCTATTTTAGGTAAAACAATTTCCCATGTCGTTGCTGTATGTTTGGATGGCGAGTTATTTCTTAATTTATCCTTATTATTGAGTTTATTTAGAAACTCAATATCTTCACTAAATTCCCTCGATCCAAATTTATTTAAACGTATATATTTTTTACAATTTATTTCAGAGACGGGAGTATCGTTTTTATCCCACTGGATAATATTCTCTCTGGCTTGGTTTTTTTCATCAGGATGAACAGCATCTTCTAAATCAAATATCACGGCATCGGCACCGCAGCGGACGGCTTGTTGAAAGCGATAAGGCGCATTACCAGGCACGAAGAGATAGGTTTTAGCGTGTTCCATTGCTGCTCTCCTTCTGTTAATTCATTGATTAAATGAAACTTTATTAAAATGCAATTGATTGATTGCGAGTAAGAATGATACCTATTTACATTGGCGTGGTTAGTATGCTAGCTTTCCGTTCATTATTTTTCAATCTATCTATCACGACATTTTTATTAAATCTCGGGACGTGTTAACCCGAGACTTAATGACATTCTTTTATACGTTACTGCAATTGGTTTTTACTTGTTTTATCGGTATGAGGAGTGGTTATGAATATCAAGGCTGACGATGTTAAACACAGGGATATACATCAGGATGTAGATGATTTTCTTTCTGATTATTCAAATAAAAATGCGTTAAGGCGATTGATTCGCTGTTTTTTTGCAGAGGGAATTTTGAATAGGGATGACCTGACATTTATTGCGGGTAATTCCAAAGGAGCAACACTAAATTTGCAAGGTGGCAAAGGTATATTGAAATTTGATGATATTTCCCCATCACCGGCAAACACTTATATTAATAATGGAAATATTTATCACATTAATTCAGATGGCACGTCTTTTCCCGTCACCAACCACGATCGATTAATTGATTTACTTCGGGATAATTTTGATTTTCGCCCTGAAGAGAGCGGTATCAGCGGCCTGAAAAAAGATGTTGGTAACAGTATTCGTAATGATACCAATGCCCGGCGCTATCGGTGCCAATGGCGTGCTGAGGTGGCTGATGCCATGCAGCGGGACGGGCAGGAATATTTCACGCAATGGTTGCGCCGGCAGTTAAGTACTCGCGATGCCGCCATGTTCCTCGATCAGTGGGGATCGCTGGAAGGCCACCCCTACTACCCAACCTGGAAATCCCGCCCTGGCCTGAGTGATGAGGATGTCCAGCAACTGTCACCCGAATTCAATGCCCGCGTGCCGTTGCGTATTACCGCACTGCGCCGCGATATGGCGTATGTGGAATGCATGCCGCACGTCGATGATTTTCATTCGTGGTTTGCTCAGGCATTTCCTGCACTCTGGCAGGATTGGAAGCAGCGCCTGAATCAGCAAGGGCTGGATGAAACGCAGTGGCTCCCGCTGCCCATCCATAGCTGGCATCTGGAAAACTGGGTGAAATCCCACTACGCGGATGAGATCGCCGAAGGGATTTTACTCACCGACGGCCCGGATCTCATTACGCTGCCGGGGATGTCATTCCGTACCGTCTTACCTGTTGAACCGCCCGCTTCTCCCTTCATCAAACTGCCTGTCGCTATCTGGATGACCAGCGAAATGCGTAGCTTGCAGGCGAAATCCATCCAGATGGGGCCGCGTATCAGCACCATTATCGACGCGATTCTGGCACAGGAAGGCGGGTTTGAGCAGCGGCTGGAATTTTTCCGCGAAGAGGCCGCGTTCCACTACAAGCACGCGATTCATCAGGATGATGCACCGGGTAAGCATCTTTCTGTCGTCTTCCGCGATGCCCGCGTTTATGAACGAACCGACGGCGCGCTGCCCGTGACCGTCGCCACGCTGTTTACAGCGCTGCCTCACCGCGACCAGCCGCTGTTTACCGAGCTCGTGACGCTGTCTGGGCTTGGCGTTGAAGCGTGGTTCCGTCAATACGTTCGCGCGATTACCCGGCCAGTCATCGCTATCTATCTGCTGTACGGCATCGGGTTGGAAGCGCATCAGCAGAACAGCCAGATCCTCTTTTCTCCCGAAGGTGTCGCGCAGGGGCTGTTAATCCGCGATTTCGGCGACGGACGCACCTACGCGCCGCTGCTGCGCCAGCGTGGTCATCATCTGCAACCCTACGTCTGGCCCGGCATTCTGCCAACGGTATTTGAAGACGACATCGAACCGGTGCGGATGTTTGTCGTCGATGCCTGTTTTGTCAGTCACCTACACGAACTGGCGCTGGCGCTGAGTGCGGAATACGGCTTTGCCGATGCCCGGCTGTGGCAGGTGATGAAAGAAGAAACCGCCGCGGCGTTTGATGCGGTGAAGCCGCGCGTTGATGGCGAGCTGTGGCAGACCGAACGCGACATGTTTCTGACCCAGCCCTGGTATACGCGTTCGCTGCTGCGAATGCATATCCAGGAATATCGCGACTACCGAATTCAGCACGGCCTGAGCAATCCCTTCGTTACGGAAGGGGAGGAAACTCGCGTCGAGCCGTGATGTATGGCGATGCTCCTGCCTGACAGGCCGAAAAACGGGAGCATCTTTTTTACTCCTCATTTTGAGATGGATAACTTTGTTGATGAACGCCAGGAAGAACTTCACTCCACCTACTGGGAAGACCCGTTTTCCTATTCCCTCCGCGTTGGCCGTCGCTGTAACGGCTGTGCTAGGCGGCATCGCGATACCCGCGCAGGCTGCAACGGGCGAGCGCGATGATTCCACTATCGTGGTGGAAGCCAAAGATGCGGAAGCCGTGCAGGGGCTGGTCGCGGGCGGCATGTCGGCGCGGTCGTCCAATACCGGGCTGCTGGGCAAAAAGGACGTTATGGATACGCCGTTTAACGTCAGCAACATGACCTCATCGTTTATTGAAAATAAACAGGCTCAGACGCTGGGGCAGGTGGTTGCGCATGACGCCTCGGTGCGGGTCAGTAGTTCTCAGGGCGGTCTGCTGGATTCCTACTACATCCGAGGTTTTCCACTCAACGAAGGAAACCTGAGTGACATCGCCATGAACGGTGTCTATGGTGTCGCGCCTAACTATCAACTGATGACCGACTACATCGAGCGCGTGGAAGTGCTAAAAGGGCCATCGGCGCTGTTATATGGGCTGTCGCCTAACAGCAGCGTGGGTGGCGTGATTAATGCCGTCACCAAACGTCCGACTACCGCAGGCAATCTGACCCGTCTTACCACCAGTTGGCAGTCTGATTCCCAACTCACGCAGCATGCGGATATCTCTCGCGTCTATGCGCTGGACAATAATAATCTGCTCGGCGTGCGTTTTAACGGCAATTACGGCTACGGCGACACGGTATGGGATGGCAGCGACAAGCGTACCCAGGTCGGCGCACTCGGGCTGGATTTCTCTTCAGAACGCTTTCGCGCCACGCTGGATCTCATTACCCAGCACCTGAAAACCCGTGCGCCGTCTCGTCCCTATTTGTTTGCGGCGGGGGTGACCGTGCCCGATGCGCCGGATGGCAACACCAATATTTCCCAGCCGTGGGGATTCTGGCACTCCAAAGATCAGTCGGTGCTGCTGCATACCGAATACGATTTGGCGGATAACGTCACCTGGTTTACCGATTTGGGCGGTTCCAGCGCACACGTAAGCCGTTTGTCTGAGCAGGTGCCGCAGGTCACGAATAATAATGGCGATGTGAGTTCCGCTGTGGGCAATTATCGCTTTACTACCAGCCGCTACACGCTGGCGACCGGTGTTCGCGCGGATGTGGAAACGGGCTCGGTGACGCACAAGCTGTCTGCCCAGACCAGCTACTATCGCGATCGTCAGGCGACCGGTATCGGCAACGGAACAGCCATTAGCTCGAATATTTACAATCCGGTTTCTTCACCTGCGCAGAATGTCGATGCGCCACCAAGTGTGTATAAACGCTCTTCCACCGCGCTATCGGGTATCGCATTGGCGGATACGCTCGGCTTCTGGAACGATACGCTGCAAGTGACGGGCGGATTGCGTTATCAGCAGATCAAGTCGGATAACTTTGTTCCCGGCAGTAGTGCGCCATCATCGTCCTACGACAAAAATGCGATAACGCCGATGGTAGGTGTCGTGGTTAAACCCTGGCAGCACGTCTCACTCTACGCCAACTACATCGAGGGGCTGAGCAAAGGGGATATTGCACCTGCGAATGCGAGCAATGCAGGCCAGGTGCTGTCGCCGTATAAGAGCAAGCAGTACGAAGCCGGGGTGAAAGTGGACGCGCTGGGGACGATCTCCACGCTGAGCGTTTTCCAGATCACCAAGCCGAGCGGTGCACTGGTTGATGGTACGTTTGTTGAAGCCAACGAACAACGCAATCGGGGTATCGAGCTGGATGTGGTCGGTTCACCGCTGGAAGATCTGCGTCTGACCGGTGGCGTGATGCTGCTGGATGCCGAGCTGACCAAAAGCGTGACGCCGGGAGCACAGGGCAAACGCGCGCCGGGTACGTCGCGTTTTCAGGCTAACGCCGGGGTGGAATATGACCTGCCGTTCCTGCGCGATCTGACGCTCAACGCCAACGTCACCCATAACGGGAAGCAGAACGTCAATACCATCAATACCCAATCTATTCCTTCCTGGACCACCGTTGATTTTGGCGCACGTTACAAGACGAAAATCTCTAACACGCCTACCACGTTCCGTGCCGATGTGCTTAACGCCTTTGACCGCAACTACTGGTCTGGCGTGACGTCGTTCAGCACGGTATCGCAAGGAACGCCGCGGACGCTGATGCTGTCCGTCGCGGTTGATTTCTAAGGATAGGCGTTTTTCAGGAACCGAACGTTAAGGAAATAGCGATGAGCAACCTGTTTAGCTTTGCCGCAGTGTCTTCCCTCCCTGTTGCTCAGGCCCACTGGCCTGAGAGACTGACACCTTATTTGGATAGTGAGATTGAGCAGTTTCTTTTCAACTCGCCGCAAAGGCTGTCATGGTTGGTTGAGCAGTATGGGTCGCCGCTGAATATTGTTTGGCCGCACACCGTGGCCAACAATATTGCGGCATTGCGAACGGTGTTGCAGCGTTACGATGTGGACTGCCGCCTGTACTACGGCGCGAAGGTGAATAAATCACCGGGGCTGGTACAGGCGGCAGTTAACGCGGGCGTTGGGGTGGATGTTTCCAGTTTACAGGAACTGAAAGATGCGCTGCGCGCAGGCAGTGACGGCGCGCGGTTGTGCGCCACAGGACCGGCCAAAACGCGCGAGTTCCTGACGGAACTGGTTCATCACCGCGCGCTTATCGTGCTGGATTCGCCGGAAGAGTTCGATGAGGTGCTCGCGCTGGCGGATTTACTGCGCGTGTCGGAGCCGGTGCGGGTTCTGCTGCGCTATCGTCCGTCGTTCGCACAAAACAGCCGGTTTGGCATGCTGGCCGATGAGGTCGCGCTCTGTCTGGAGGCGTTGAGTACCCGACAGGATGCGTTTCATCTGGAAGGTTTCCATTTCCATCTGGGCGGCTATGAGCCCGAGACTCGCGTAGCCGCACTGGCTGAGGTGTTGCCATTACTGGATCGTGCGCGGTCAAAGGGATTGCAGCCCGCTATTATTGATATCGGCGGTGGCTTGCCGATTCAATATCTTTCGGCTTCACGCTATCAGGATTATGTCGCGAAGCAGAATGGAGCGGACTATCGCCACGGTCAGGTGCCGACCTCGTTTTATCCGTACGGAGGTGAGCGCTCGGCTGCCGACTATCTTGACGTCTTCCTGTCTGCGTCAATCGGGCAGAACCGTGTCGCGGACGTACTAAAGCAATACGGCCTGATTCTGGCGATTGAGCCGGGACGCAGTCTGGCCGATCAAAGTGCGATTACCGTGTTTCGCGTTACGCGCACGCGCCGCCAGCCAGATGGCAACCACGTCGTGTTTGTCGAAGGCAGCAGCTTCAGCGCGTGTGAAACCTGGTTTAACTCTGAGTTTTTGATTGATCCTCTGCATGTTTTTTCCGTCAAAAAAGACACGCGTCCGACGCCGGGTAAAGCCTGGATCGCCGGACACAGCTGTCTGGACGACGATGTCATTACGAACCGATTGATTCATTTTCGAACCGTGCCGCAGCCTGGCGATTTACTGATTTACGCGAATACGGCGGGATACCAGATGGACCTGCTGGAAAACGCGTTTCATCGGCATCCGCTGCCTGCGCGCCTGTGTGCGTTCAAAGGTAAGAAAGGTGAGCTGATTTTTTCCAGTGATAACTGAATGGAGCAGAACCATGATCCTGAATAAAGTAACTGATTTGATTGGTAATACGCCCGTTATACAAATTCCTGTCCCTTACAGGGATGCGCGTTTGTTTTTAAAAGTGGAGAAGAACAATCCCGGCGGCAGCATGAAGGATCGCATGGCGCGAAACATGATTGTCGCTGGATTGAAGTCAGGCAAAATTCGTCCCGGCGGTACTATTGTCGAGTCGTCATCGGGGAATACCGGCATCGGGCTGGCGCTGGCGTCGATTGAATACGGTCTGCGCTTTATCGCCGTGGTCGATCATCATGCGGCACAGGACAAAATTGCCATCATGCGCGCGCTCGGGGCGGAAATTCGCTATGTTTCCGGTGACTACGGCGAAGATGAAGTGGCGGTGGTGGAACGCCAGCGCATGGCAGCACAGCTGGCGCAGGAAATACCCGGCGCAGTGTTTATGAACCAGTCAGATAACGCGGCGAATGCGGGCGGCTATGCCGATTTTGTCCGCGAGCTGTTCAGCCAGATTGGCAAGATCGACGCGTTTGTTGGCTGCGTGGGCACCGGCGGATCGATGACCGGCATTTCACACGGTCTGAAAGTCCATAACCCGGATATCACGACCATTGCGGTTGAACCGGTGGGCTCTATCGTCTTTGGGCACCCCGGCAAACCTTATTATCAGTCCGGCACCGGTACGCCTGCGGGGGATACCGTGGGGCTGGTGCTGGATTACAGCTGCATCGACTGTGGTGAGCAGGTGTCGGATACGCAGGCGTTTGAAACGGCACGCTATATCGCACGGCATTACGGCTTGCTGGTCGGCGGTTCGACGGGCGGGGTGATCTATAAAGCGCTGGAACTGATCTATCAGGATCGTATCGGCGGCAACGTGGTACTGGCGATTGCCGACGGCGGGGAAAAATACCTGCACACGGTGTTTAACGAAGAGTGGCTGGCGGCGCGTAATCTGATAGATAGCGGTGTGTGGCACGATCTGGATCGCTGGCTCGGCAACGCGATTTCTCTGGAGCAGGCAAGCTAAGGAGTCAAGGATGACCGAAACGCTGAGCGGGCAACCGCTTAACGTGGTGATTTGCGGGGCCGGCAAGACCGGCCATCTCGCCACAGTGCTGTTTAAACAACTGCCGGACGTCAAAGTGACGTTACTGGGTAGCCATCCTCGTTTGCCGGAAGCCTATCAGCAGCACGGTAAACGGCTACACGCGCTGCTGCCGGATGGCGAGACGCTGATTGCCACGCCGGACTGTGTGACCTGCGACCCGGCGGAAGCCTGCCGCGATGCGGATGTCGTGATTATTACCGTTCCTGCCAATTTCCGCGCCGATCTTCTGGCGCGGATCGCCCCCCATCTGCCCGCCGACAAGCCGGTTTACGTTGGCGCGATCCCCGGTTTTTGCGGTTTTGACTGGCTGGCCGAACGTGAGCTGGCTGCTCGTCCAAATGCGGTGATTTGGGGAATGAAGGACGTCGCGCACATCGCGTTTGATTTGCTGCTGGGTCAGTCGATCAAAATGGGCGGCGAAAAGGCCACGCTGTATGTTGCCACGCATCGGCGCGAAACGGCTGAGAGCCAGCAGGCGCTGATGGTGCTGCTGCAACGGCTCTATTCCGCGCCAGTGGTGCTATTGCCGGATTATCTGGAGATCACGCTGACGCCGGGTAACCCGATTATGCACAGTGCGGTGATTTATGGCCTGATTGGCCCCTACGGTCAATGGCATGCCAGACCGTTATCGCAGCCGCTTTGCTGGTGGAATGATTGCCCGGAGCTTGGTGCCTATTATCTGGAGCGCATGGACGAAGAGAACCAGCGGCTGTGTGCGGCGTTGGAAACGCGGCTTGGCGTGCGGCTGGATTCTGTGCTGCCGCTCAAGCAGGAAATTATCGATGCTTATGGCGATCAGATTGCCGATGCCCACACGATGCTCTCCGTGCTGCGCACCAATCAGGCTTACCACGGCATCGGTTTGCCGCTGCGAAAGTATGATGCTGGCGGGTACGTGTTTGATACGCAGCATCGGGTGTTTCAGGAGGATATCGCCTACGGCCTAAGCCTGCTGGTGACGATTGCGGAGAATCTGGCGGTTAGCGTGCCATACATTGAGGAAGTCTACCGGTGGTGCAGCGATTACATGGGCGCGTCCACGCAGGAGCGTCCCGACTATTTTCCGTCACAGTGGCTGAAATGAGGCGGGTGATGTCGTGAAAGCAGAAGGAGCTGGCGCATGCGCTTGAGTGGGCAGGTCGCGTTCATCATCCACTTTATGTTTGTCGTACAGCTGGTGGCGATGGGGGCGATGGAGATGAGCGGGCCGTTTTGGCCGCTGCATCTGGAAAGTATGTCATCCGGTGCGGAACTGAGTATCGCGGGGATTGCCGTCTACGTCGGGCCGATGCTGGGCATTATGCTGACCAGCGCCTTCTGGGGACGGATGGGCGACCGGCTGGGCAACAAAGCCATGATGATCCGTGCGCTGTTCGGGCTGGCGTTAACCCAGCTCGGGCTGGCATGGGCAAATGATATCTGGACGATAGTCGCGCTACGTTTTATTCAGGGAGCCTGTGCGGGCTATATCGCACCTGCGCAGGCTTACGGTGTTGCGGTGGTTAGCCCGTTACAGCGCACGCGGCTGTTCGCCTGGCTTCAGGTCTCCACTAACGTGGGATCGCTGCTGGGCGCGATTGTCGGCGGGTTGATTCTCGATTACCTGAACTTCTTCTGGATCAACCTGAGTGCGGCGATCCTGTGCGCGCTGTGCGGCATTACCGTGGCGCTATTTCTGCCGCATGTTGCCCCCGAGGCTCCTGCTGCTCCGCCTGCGGACGCGCAGGCGAAAGACATTCCCCGCACACGGCTTTGGGCGCTGTCGCCGATTCCCGGTTTGCTGCTGATTTCCGGCCTGTTGCTGACCAGCCGCATGATCCCGCAAACGCCGTTTTCCCTCTATATGGATGGCTTCTTTCAGGTGGATAAGTGGATTATCGGGCTGTGTTATGGCTTGCAGGCGACGGGCGTGATTGTTTCTGCGTCGCTGTGGGCGCGCTATTTTGAAAACCTTTCGCTGTCGCAGACGCTGAGCCGTCTGTGTGGGGTGATGCTGGCCTGCGCCATCGTGACGTTGACGGCGGCTACGATCCTGAATATTGCGATTTTCATCCCGCTTTATTTCCTGTGGGGCGTGCTGCTGGGGGCGACGACGCCTGTTCTGATGGCGTTGATTTCCCGTGCGGCTGGGGCTGGGCAGCAGGGTTACATACTCGGTGTGGCGCAAAGCGTCAGCCAGTTTGCCTCAATTCTGGGCATTTCTTTGGGCGGATTGGTGCTCTACTCCCCCGGACTACGTTCGCTGTTCTTCTGCGTTGGTGCCGCTTATCTGGTGACCTTTCTGGTCTCTCTGATGCTGCTACGACGCCTGCGGAGACAGGCGGAAAAACATGACTCTCTCTCGACGAAGGGAAATATCGAAAATGTGTAATCGTTGGACGCGGCAACATTGCCGTTGGTTATTGCTGAGTGCGCTGTTGATGGTCGGCCTGTCGCCGCTGGCTGGTCAGGCCGAACAAACTGCGCAAACCTCAACCGTCATCAAGGACGTGTTGGGGCGCGAAGTGAGAGTCAACACGCCGGTGCAGCGCGTTATGCTGGGAGAGGGGCGTCAGCTTTATCTGGTCGCGATGCTCGACAGGGAAGATCCGGCGAAAAGGATTGTCGCCTGGCGGCGCGATCTGATTCAGTCCGATCCAGCAACGTGGCACCAGTATCGCGATCGTTTTCCTCAACTGACGAAAATCCCGACGTTTGACGGCACGGAAAAGGGCACGTTTGACGTGGAACAGGCGGTGTCGCTGAAGCCGGACGTTATCATTATGAACATTGAGGCGCAGCGGGCGATTGTCGATGCGGGCTACGATCGGATATTGGACAGCGTCGGCATTCCGATTGTGTATGTCGATTTTCGCTATCACCCGTTGGAAAACACCGCGCCGACCATGCGCCTGTTCGGCAAGCTGTTTAATCAGGAAGCGCGTGCCGAAGCGTTTCTCGCCTTTCGCGAGGCGCAGTTAAAACGCGTTTCCGACGTGCTGGCGGCGAAAAAACCGCACTCACCACGCATTTTTATTGAGCGATTGGGCGGCTACACCGATGAATGCTGCCTGACCTTCGGCCGGGATAATTTCGGTAAGTTTGTGCAACTGGCCGGTGGCGATAACGTCGCGGCGAAAAGTGCGCCGAACACGTTCATGCAGATGCACCCTGAACAGGTGATTGTGGAAAACCCGGAAATTGTGGTGATCACCAGCGGCAACTTTGAGGCCTTTGTGCCCGGTGGACGCTGGATTGGTCTGGGGCCGGGGCAGGATATGACGGAAGGACGCAAGCGTCTCGAATGGTTTCTGGGGCGACCTGCCTATACCAACACCATCGCAAAACAGAAACGGGCGTTCCACGCCATCTGGCATCAGTTTTACAACGGCCCCTATGATTTCATCGCGATTCAGCAACTGGCTGAGTGGTTTCACCCTGACCTGTTCCGCGATCTCAATGCGGATGACACCTTCCGCCAGCTTCATCAGCAATTTTTACCGGTTGACTACCAGCCGGGCTATTTCGTCAGTCTTGCGCCGTAAATGAAAAGCGGCCCCGGTGTTATGTCGGGGCTGCCGCGCGATCATTACGTCAGGAGGTGGATAATGTTTGAAGGTATGACCTACCAGATTGCTCTTACGCCCGTGCAGTTCCTGCTTCCCTCTGAAAATGTCGATATGTCGAACGTGGAATGTCTGATGGAGGATATTTGCCGCTGCGGATGTTGGACGACGCCTGTACCGATAGAGAAACAAACCGGAATTATTATGGATGGCAATCATCGACTGCGTGCGGCCACCGAATTGGGATTAAAGCATATTCCCTGTGCGCTGCTCGATTACGAAGATCCCCGCGTGTCTGTTTACCATTGGAAGACCGGGCAGCCTTTTTGCAAGAATTTGATTATGCAGACGATTGTGACAGAAAAGAGTCTGTTTCCTTACAAAACGACGCGTCACCTTTTTCAGCCCGCGCTGCCGTCAGTGAGCGTGGTGCTGGATGAACTTATGCGTTAACCGCTTCACGCTATCGCCCAGTCTTAGGGCGATAGCACCTTCCCGCCTTGCCTTTTCCTGTTTTTGCCGCCAGCCCGTCTTTTTATTAGCGACGACGTTACTATAATCATCGTGGGCGATAGTCTTCGTAAACTGCGGTCTTCGCTCGCTGCAAACTTCGTAACTCGCCGATTATTTTATGACTGACGGCAAAGGAAATGATTGATTACACGAATTTTAATATGCTTTGTAACAATTTTGCCTAGAATGTATACCAGAAACGACTGTCAGTAATTCGTATGTTTCTGAACAATAGCAGCGTCGGCGCTATTACGCCTTTGGAGAAAGAGAATGCAAGAGAACTATAAAATTCTGGTTGTAGATGACGACATGCGTTTGCGGGCGCTGTTAGAGCGTTATCTGACCGAGCAGGGTTTTCAGGTACGTAGCGTAGCCAATGCTGAACAGATGGACCGTTTACTGACCCGTGAATCCTTTCACCTCATGGTGCTGGATCTGATGCTGCCGGGCGAGGATGGGCTGTCCATCTGCCGTCGCTTGCGTAGCCAGAGCAACCCAATGCCGATCATCATGGTGACGGCGAAAGGGGAAGAAGTGGATCGTATCGTCGGACTGGAAATTGGTGCGGACGACTATATTCCTAAACCTTTCAACCCGCGTGAACTGCTGGCTCGCATCCGTGCGGTGCTGCGTCGTCAGGCGAATGAACTGCCAGGCGCGCCGTCGCAGGAAGAAGCCATTATCGCGTTTGGCAAATTCAAGCTGAATCTGGGCACGCGCGAAATGTTCCGCGATGATGAACCAATGCCGTTAACCAGCGGCGAGTTTGCGGTGCTTAAGGCGCTGGTGAGCCACCCGCGTGAGCCGCTGTCTCGCGATAAGCTGATGAATCTGGCACGTGGTCGCGAATACAGCGCGATGGAGCGTTCCATCGACGTACAAATTTCCCGCCTGCGCCGCATGGTGGAAGAGGATCCGGCGCACCCGCGCTATATCCAAACCGTGTGGGGGCTTGGCTACGTGTTTGTTCCGGACGGCAGTAAGGCATGATGCAATGGCGCTTTTCTCCGCGCAGCTCATTTGCACGGACGTTGCTACTGATTGTCACGTTATTGTTTGTCAGTTTGGTCACCACCTATCTGGTGGTGCTCAACTTCGCTATTCTGCCGAGTTTGCAGCAGTTTAATAAGGTGCTGGCATACGAAGTAAGAATGCTGATGACGGACAGTCTGCAACTGGAAGATGGCACCACGCTTGAGGTGCCGCCAGCGTTCCGGCGTGAGATTTACCGCGAATTGGGTATATCGCTGTACACCAATGCGGCGGCGGAAGAAAGCGGCCTGCGTTGGGCACAGCACTACAAGTTTTTGAGTGACCAGATGGCGCAACAGCTGGGTGGCCCGACGGATGTGCGGGTTGAGGTCAGCAAGAATACGCCGGTGGTGTGGCTGAAAACCTGGCTGTCACCGGATATCTGGGTGCGCGTTCCCCTCACTGAAATTCATCAGGGCGATTTCTCACCGCTCTTCCGCTATACGCTGGCGATCATGCTGCTGGTGATTGGCGGCGCATGGCTATTTATTCGGGTGCAGAACCGACCTTTGGTTGAGCTGGAGCATGCGGCGTTGCAGGTCGGGAAGGGCATTATTCCGCCGCCGCTGCGTGAATATGGTGCCTCCGAAGTGCGTTCCGTGACGCGAGCCTTTAACCAGATGGCCTCCGGTGTGAAGCTGCTGGCCGATGATCGCACGCTGTTAATGGCAGGCGTCAGCCACGATCTGCGTACGCCGCTGACGCGAATTCGTCTGGCGACGGAAATGATGGGCAAGGAAGATGACTATCTGGCGGAGTCGATCAATAAGGACATTGAAGAGTGTAATGCGATTATTGAACAGTTCCTCGACTACCTGCGCACCGGTCAGGAAATGCAGACGGAAGTGGCTGACCTGAACGCCATTATGGGCGAAGTGGTGGCCTCGGAAAGCGGTTATGAACGCCAGATCGACAGCGAGTTTGCTGCCGGCGAGCTGCTGGTGCGTATCAGTTCGCTTTCGATCAAACGTGCGGCGTTGAATCTGGTCGTGAATGCCGCGCGTTACGGGAACGGCTGGATAAAAGTCAGTACCGGACGAGAGCTACAGCGCGTCTGGTTTCAGGTAGAAGATGACGGAGAAGGCATCGCGCCCGATCAGTTGAAGCACCTGTTCCAACCGTTCGTTCGCGGCGACAGCGCGCGAACCACCAGCGGTACAGGTCTGGGGCTGGCGATTGTGCAGCGTATTATCGATGCGCATAATGGCGTGCTGGATGTCGGCAGCAGCGAACGCGGTGGGCTCTGCGTCCGTGCGTATCTGCCGCTGCTCTCGGACGTCGCAGTAGCGGATACGGGGGCTGCGAAAGAGTCATAAGTATGTTGGGCAGTACTGGCAAGCTATTCAGATATGAATAAAAGAAAGGCGCGGAGTCCGCGCCTTTCTTCGATTACGACAAAAACCGTCGAGCGGTAGTAACGGATAGATCGTAAAGACGCTGTGAATACGTCCATGTACGCTCGGCTTGCGCCATCCCTGGCGCAAACGCTTTACTCTTCTATTCCGTTACTCCCGTTTTCATTCGGCAAATAGGTTGTCAACGATCTGAAGGCGCGGAATCCGCGCCTTTTTCGTTATAGGCTTTTCTGCAAGCCGTTTACCGTTTTGGTCCGGCTTTCACCAGCGCCGCACCGGCTGGTGCATCGGTGTATTTATCGAAGTTGGTGATAAAGCGCTGTGCCAGATCGTCCGCTTTTTCCTGCCACTGTTCGACGCTCGCGTAGGTATCGCGCGGGTCGAGAATGTCAGGATTGACGCCGGGCAGCGAGGTTGGGATAGCCAAATCGAAGACAGGCAGCGTCTGCATTTCTGCATCATCAATACTGCCGTTCAGAATGGCGTCAATAATCCCGCGCGTATCCTTAATAGAGATACGTTTGCCGCTGCCGTTCCAGCCGGTGTTCACCAGATAGGCCTGTGCGCCAGCCGCCTTCATGCGCTTCACCAGCACTTCAGCATACTGCGTTGGGTGCAGCATCAGGAATGCCGCGCCGAAGCAGGCAGAGAAGGTCGGTGTGGGTTCCGTCACGCCGCGCTCGGTTCCTGCGAGTTTGGCGGTAAAGCCGGACAGGAAGTGATACTGCGTCTGATCGGACGTCAGGCGGGAAACCGGTGGCAACACGCCGAACGCGTCCGCTGTCAGGAAGATCACTTTGGTCGCATGACCCGCTTTAGAGACCGGTTTAACGATATTCTGAATGTGGTAGATCGGGTAAGAAACGCGGGTGTTCTCAGTTTTGGAACCGTCGTTAAAGTCCACGTTGCCGTCAGCCAGCACGGTGACGTTCTCCAGCAGCGCATCGCGTTTGATGGCGCCAAAGATATCCGGTTCGGCTTCCTTAGACAGCTTGATGGTTTTGGCATAGCAGCCGCCTTCAAAGTTGAAGACGCCATCGTCGTCCCAGCCGTGCTCGTCATCGCCAATCAACTGGCGTTTCGGATCGGTGGACAGCGTCGTTTTACCCGTACCGGACAGGCCGAAGAAGACGGCAACATCGCCTTTTTCACCGACGTTTGCTGAGCAGTGCATCGAGGCGATGCCTTTCAGCGGCAGCAGGTAGTTCATGATGGAGAACATCCCTTTCTTCATTTCGCCGCCGTACCAGGTGCCGCCAATCAGCTGGATACGCTCTGTCAGGTTGAACGCGACAAAGTTCTCGGAGTTCAGCCCCTGCTCCTGCCAGTTCGGGTTGGTGCATTTTGCGCCGTTCATCACGATGAAATCCGGCTCAAAGCCTTCCAGCTCTTCATCGCTCGGGCGGATAAACATGTTTTTGACGAAATGCGCCTGCCAGGCCACTTCCGTCACGAAACGTACGCTGAGGCGGCTGTCAGGGTTGGCACCGCAGAAAGCATCGATGATGAACAACCGCTTGCCGGACAACTGCGTAGTGACGAGCTGTTTCAGGTGCGTCCAGGTTTCCTGGCTCAACGGGTGGTTATCGTTCTTACCTTTACCCTGATCGGACCACCACACGGTGTCGCGCGTAACGTCGTCGCGCACGATGTATTTGTCTTTCGGGGAACGGCCGGTAAAGATGCCGGTATCGACGGCTACTGCACCCAGTTGGGTTTCGATGCCGCGTTCATAGCCTTGTAGGGTAGGGGAGCGTTCTTCTTCAAAAAGCAGTTCATAGCTGGGATTGTAGACAATATCGCGGACATCGTGGATTCCATAAGCCGTCAGGGCTTGCGGGGTAATACCGTTGATCTGCATGTTGCTACTCCTCAAGTTATAGTCGTACTACTAAACATTGTAGGGAGTGAGCTTATTTTAACCGCGATAGCAATCATAAAATTAAATAAATTCATTAATAACTTTGCTTATTTAGGCTGTTTGAAAAATAATCACGGCAGTTTACTGATGGGAAAATAAGCAAAATAAAACGGGTACTTTCGTACCCGTTAAAACAATTAATGCAACAGATTTCCTGATGAATCGTGCCGTATAGCGCGGATGTCCAGCGAATTAAACAAGTAGTGCGTACCGCAATAATCACAGTGCATATCGATTTCACCGTCCTGCTCGATCATCTCATTCACGTCCTGATCGGACAGCGTCATTAATGCATCTGCGCAACGATCGCGCGAACAATGACAGCGAAACTCGACATCCTGCGGTTCGTACACGGTAACCTCTTCCTGATGGTAAAGGCGATACAGCACCTCGGTGGCGGGCAGGGTAAACAGCTCGTCAGCTTTGACTGTCGTAGTGAGCTGGGCCAAATGATCAAAATCATTACGATCGGCATCCTGTGCGGGCAATACCTGAAGCAGCATGCCTGCGGCGGCCTGCTTGCCCTCGTGCTGTCCCGTACGGATAAACAGCCGTGTCGGCAACTGCTCGGACTGCTGGAAATAGCTCTCCAGACATTCAGCAACGGTTTCACCTTCTAAACCCACGACGCCTTGATAACGCTCACCCTCAGTCGGCGTAATAGTTATGACCAGATAGCCATTGCCAACCATCTCTTTCAGCGAACTCTCCGGTGCGATATCCCCTTGCAGACGGGCAACACCGCGCATCTGCTGCTGGTGATTACCGTTAATCACCGCCAGTTTCAGGGGGCCATCGCCCTGAAGCTGAACGGTAATATCGCCGCTGAATTTCAGCGTGGCTGTCAGCAGGCTGGTGGCAACCAGCATTTCGCCTAACAGCGTTTGTACCGCAGCCGGGTAGTCGTGGTTGGTCAAAATACGTTGATATGTTTCGTTAACTGTCACCAACTCGCCACGAACGGCATAAT
Source organism: Pectobacterium actinidiae (assembly GCF_000803315.1). Classification (NCBI taxonomy): domain Bacteria; kingdom Pseudomonadati; phylum Pseudomonadota; class Gammaproteobacteria; order Enterobacterales; family Pectobacteriaceae; genus Pectobacterium; species Pectobacterium actinidiae. The sequence continues at coordinate 103,961 of NZ_JRMH01000002.1, read as the reverse complement.
TTTCAAACAGATAACGGTATAGTTGGTCGTGAGCCATAATATTTTCTCGTAGTGGTGCGACGATGAATGGTGCGGCGATCGCGGGGTCTTCTCTGAAGGGCGGAGTGCTATTCCTGATCGCTGTATTTAAATTTAATCAGATCGCGTCGCTCTTTTTTATCAGGGCGGCGATCGGGGTGTGGCATCGTCAGCGCATTCATTTTCCGCGCCTGCGCCAGCTTTTCTCGTTTCTCAATACTTGTAGCCGTTTCCTGATACAGCGCCTGTGCCTCTGTTGCGCTTCTACGCTGGCCGCTGATAGCCAAAATGACTACGGTGCGTTCATCATTGCCCTGACGCAGTTTGATCTCGGCATTCAGTTCGACCTGTTTGCTTGGCTTGCCGCGTTGTCCGTTATAGTGCACCTTGCCGCCGTCGATCATCTCACGAGCCATCGCCCGGGTTTTATAGAAACGGGCAGCCCAAAGCCATTTGTCCAGACGAACGGCGTCATCGGCCTGCTCGGTAGCTTTCACCATAAATCCCCCTGATTACCCTAATGACGATCGTTTAAGAATCGAGATACTGGGGTCGACCACGCGCGAGGCGTCCCTGCGGGGACCTCATCGCCGTGTTTTCCCCCTCAGGCCACTGCACTATCCGGCGTTAACGGAGTCACGCAGGGCTGGTAGCAGCGCAAGGTAGTCGTTCATTGACGGATGTTGCAGGAATGCCTTTTCCTGCTGGCCGGAGTCGGGATTACGTACGCCCAGACAGTAATGGATGCCGAACGTTTTCGCGGCATCCAGAATCGGTTCGCTGTCATCCACGAATAACGTTCTGGCGGGGTCGAAGCCGGTCTGCTGCTGTACGGCCTGCCACAAGCGCTGATTCTCTTTCGGATACCCATAAGTATGGGTGGAAAGTAATAAATCAAGGTGCTGATCCAGCCCCGTATGTTCGATTTTTACCGCCAGACTGTGTGGGTGAGCGTTGGTCAGCAGAATCGTCTCTTTGCCGCATTCGCGCAGCGCCGCTAAGAACGGCGTCGTGTCATCACGCAATCGGGCTCGCGTGCCGATATCCGTCGTCATTTGATAGATATCCAGGTCGAGACGTTCTGACCAGTAATCGAAACAGTACCAGTTTAGCGTGTGCTGAACGGCCCGGTACTCCTGTTCGATAAGCTGGTGCGCCTGTTCAAGGCTGATGCGACGTTTTTCACTGAGCGACTGCGGCACCAATTGAAGCCAGAAATAGCTGTCAAACGCCAGATCGAGCAGCGTGCCATCCATATCCAGTATTACGGTGTCGATGTCGTGCCAGTTAACGTGGGGATTCATAACGACTCCAGATGTCGCGCCGCGCTATGGGAATCATGCAGCAGACGCGCAATGCAATAGTGACGGGGAACTATTCCGCTAGGTTAGCATAACCGCAGGGCGGGCACGATGCCGCTAGCGGGGGAGCAGTGGGCGATTATCCGGGAACGAATTCGTCATCATATTAAATCGTGAGGCGTAATAGCGCTGAATATCGGCCACTCGCTTCTGGCTTTTACGCATCTTAACGCCCGTCAGAACCGCATTAACGATAAACGTCGCGGAAAAGAGCAGTAGCAGCAGGCAAGTGCCGAGATAGCGCCAGACGGTAATGACGTCGGGTTCGCTGTGCAGGCTGATGTGCTGGGTTCCGTTAGCATCGATATTAAGCTGCGTGATGACGCCCGTGGCATTAAACGGCGTATGCAACAGCATCGCGGAAAGCCGCTGGAGTTCCTGCCACTGATCCGATGGACGATATTCATTCAGCGGCATCGGCGGGAGCGGATGGTTAACGAATTGTCGGCCTTCGTCACTGCGAATCAGGAACCCTCCCGGTGGTGGGCTGTTCAGTGAGTCTGCCGCGTTATTGATTTCCTGATAGAAGAATTGATCGGTAGAACTGTTGACCAATGACTCCAGCGTCTCTGCGCTGACGGCGGGCAGCACCACATTCATGCCTTTCAGCGTGCCGGAATTGGCGTCTTTTACCAGCGTACTCCAGTTCTTGACGTCGCTCAGGTTCACCAACGCATTTTTCAGGCGAGAGCAATCGTTTTCCTGCCGACACAAATCTTGTGTTCTCAGGACAACTTCAGCGAAGTTTTTCATCAGAATCAACCCGGATTTCTGGATCGTAGACGCTAATTGAGAGTTAACCTGACCTTCTTTGTCCGCTTGCGGATGGAGTTGACTGTTGACGGATTTTAGCAAGGCAGAGGCTTTTTCAATCGTCTCGGATTCCGGTAATGGCAGTGGCTCGGCTTTATTCCAGTAAATAGCGGAACAGTCGAAAGGGCTGAACGCATAGGGCGACGGTGCGGAGACGGGGTGAATGCCTGCTGGCACATAGCACATGCCGTTGCCCTGAACAGCCAGTGTGTCGCCAATGCGGAGCGGAGCGGTTTCCAGATCGCTGACCTGTGTGACCTCAATACGCTGTGCACCCTGAAGCCAGGCCAGGCTGAGCTTAAGCGGCAGTTCAAGCGGCACGTTAGTGACGAGCAAAATCAGGCTGAGTAGCGAACCAACGGCCAGCAGCAGATTCTTGCTCCAGCGCTGTAGCGGAAAATGTTTTACTTCATCATGCAGAGAAAGGTGCTCTCCCTGACGGATGACTTGTCGGTTGAGATAGATATCGACATCTGTTTTTCGCCCGAGATCCTGCGTGATATAGGGCTGCCAATGCGGTGGGTAAATCAGATCGATATTCCCGAGCGAGATATTGCCGAGCGGCCCCTGATTGGATTCGCCAAACAGACCCAATCCTTGCGGCGTGCCATGAAGGCAATGCACATCGCGCAGTTCCTGAGTGGACGGCGATCGGAAAAGCTGCCACAGGCTCCAGCCTGCTAATAATGATGCGGTACCGATCAGCCAGGGGAGCAGGGCGATAGGGCTATTCAGGCTAATGAACAAAAGTAGAAAAGACACGCAGAGCACGGCCGTTTCCTTTAAGCCCCCAGAGTGGTGTATGGCGTGTTCTTCACGTGTTTCCTTGCGGATGGTGACCAACTCGGCATGCTCACTGTCTTCCTGACGGATGGAGGCATTCGGAACCGGGACTTCACTCGGCAGCGGGGCGAGTGGACGATCGTCGAGACACTCGGTTAGCGAGTGTCCATTCAAAGAAATGACCAGCGGGATCGAGCGCGTCTTAATCAGTTCGACGGTGTTATTTTCGGTAATAAACGGTTCCCAACTGGGAGGCAGATGGATTTCTTGTGTATCAATATAGTAGCGCCACTTATTCTGAGCATCAGTGCTCAGGCCGTAGCGCGTAATCGTATGGGTGATGGGGTAAACCCGATTACTTTGCAGGGAACGCGGCAGTTTGGGCTGCGCATTGGGGGTATCAAGCGGTGTGGTTTGCTGACTGTTTTCCTGAGCCAGATAACGCTCAATGGCGATGCGTTCATCTTCAGTTAACCGTCGGGGAAGCGATTGCGAAACGGGTAACGGCGGAGTGGATAAGAAACGGTGTCGCATACGGTAGGCCACAAGACCTCCGACAACGAGCAGACAGGCAAGCAATATCGCCAATAGGGTAAATATTGTGCTCATGTCATCTCCATTCCAAAACGCAATGCTCCTTGTTCTCGTGGGAGTTTAACAAAATTATACAATCGATGATAACCCGTATGGCATTGTTTTCTTAGATTAATAACGTAATTGTGAGCAGAATTAATCGCATAAGGTGATGATAGTAACAAGCCAAAAACGCCTCTTGAATGAGGATATTCCTATTTTTTTAAAGTTATTGACTTTTGCTGGTGATTTCTTATACCGGATGTATTCTTCATGTTGCCCACACGTAAATTCATCGTCACGATAGTTGCAGCGAAGGTGACTGTTAACGCACAATGTGAACAGAATCAAAAAAGAATATTTACGATCTCTTCTTATTCAACAGCATGTCATGTTCAGGTTGTGATAAACCCAGCCTCTCATGCACGTTGGGCTAAGGTGCCGTTCTGGTCGTAATTCTCTGGGGGCATCAATGAGTCATAACCTGAAAAAACCTAAAATCCTCAAGGTGGAAACCATAGCGCGTTCGCGCTTGTTCAATGTGGAATCCGTCGATCTTGAATTTAGCAACGGGGTTCGTCGGGTTTATGAACGGATGCGTTCGAGCGGCCGACAGGCGGTGATGGTTGTCCCGATCATTGATGATGAACTGCTGTTGATCCGTGAATACGCCGTCGGCATTGAAGAATACGAACTGGGTTTTCCCAAAGGGTTGATTGATCCCGGCGAAACGGTCTTTGAAGCCGCTAACCGCGAACTGATGGAAGAAGTCGGTTTTGGCGCGGAAAAGCTGGAATTGTTGGCGACGTTAACGATGGCACCCTCCTATTTTTCCAGCACGATGAATATCGTGGTGGCACGCGGACTGTATCCGCAGAGCCTGGAAGGCGATGAACCGGAGCCGTTGCCGCAGGTCCGCTGGCCAGTAGATAACATGATGTCGCTGTTGCAAGAGCCTGATTTCCGCGAAGCACGTAACGTCAGTGCGCTGTTTCTATCCCACGACTGGCTGCGTCGGACATCCCGCTAATTTTCATGTCTAGCGTATCAGGGTCATCAAAAAATCAGCGTAAAAAAAGAAGAAGGTGCCACACTGGACACCTTCTTTTTATTTCTGCGTTACGACATTGAACGCCGACTAGAATAGCTCTTCGCTTTGCCCGTTATCCATCAGCGTGGTGCCGACTTCATGCACTTCGTATTCTTTCGGCTGCGTTCCATCAATGAAGTATTCGGAACGGCTGTTTCCGCCACCGCTAGACAGCTTGCCGCTGCTGCGGTCAATTACCACACTGACGATGCCGGGCGGCGGCGTCAGCGGTTGTTCCGGTACGCCATCCAGCGCGGCTTTCATGAAATCATCCCACGCAGGCTGCGCCGATTTCGCCCCGCCTTCATAGCCGGAAATCTGATCTTTGATGACGCCAGATGCGCTGCTGGCACCCAGATCGCGACGGTGATCGTCGAAGCCAATCCACACCGATGTCACCAGATTTGGGCCATAGCCGGAGAACCAGGCGTCTTTGGAACTGTTCGTTGTACCGGTTTTACCGCCGATATCACGACGTTTCAAGTCACGGCCCGCACGCCAGCCCGTACCCATCCAGCCCGGTTCGCCAAAGACGTTGCTGTTCAGCGCGTCTTTAATCAGGAATGCCAGCGGCGTGTTGATCACGTGTGGTGCATAAGGTTGTGCGGCGTTTTGCTGTGCAGCTTCTGGCGTGACAGGCTCCAGCTCGGGCTGCGGCAGACCTACCGGCGGAGCTTCGTTTGACGTGGCAACATCTTCAACGTTAGTGGTCGCTAATACTGGCGAGCGCGGTGTTTCACCGTAGACCAGCGGGAGATTACAGCTATCGCAGACCACTTTAGGCGTAGCGGTAAACACCGTGCCGCCCGCCTCGCTCTCTATCTTACTAATCAGATAAGGGTCGACCAGATAGCCGCCGTTTGCCATGACGGCATAACCACGTACGACTTGTAGCGGCGTAAATGAGGCGGCGCCCAGCGCCAGCGATTCGGTATGGACGATATTCTGCGCCGGGAAACCGAAGCGTTGCAGGTAATCCGCCGCATAGTCCACGCCCATTGCACGCATGGCACGTACCATCACTACGTTTTTGGATTGACCCAGCCCCTGACGCAAGCGGATTGGACCATCATAGGTTGCCGGTGAGTTTTTCGGCCGCCAGTCAGAGCCTGCACCGGCATCCCAACGGGTGATCGGTACGTCGTTCAGAATCGTTGCCAGCGTTAAACCTTTGTCCATCGCCGCGGTGTACAGGAACGGTTTGATGTTGGAACCAATCTGACGCAGTGCCTGAGTCGCACGGTTGAATTTGCTGTGGTTAAAGTCAAAACCGCCAACCAGTGCTTCTATCGCCCCGTTTTTCGGGTTAAGCGAGACGATGGCAGAGTTGACGTCCGGCACCTGTGCCAGCCACCAGTCATTGTTCACTTTACGTACCCAAACCTGCTGGCCTGCCTGTACCACATCCGTGACGCGTTTTGGCGTTGGCCCTTGCTGCGTATCGGAACGGTATGCACGTGCCCAGCGCATGCCCGACATCGGCAGGGCAATGTTGCTGCCGTCAGACATGAGCGCAATCGCGTTGTCCGCCGTGGTGCTGGTGACTATGGCCGGATAGAGCGGGCCGTAGACCGGCAACGCTTTCAGTGCGGCAATCATCTTCGCCTGATCCCAGACACCTTCACCTACTTTCCAGAGCACTTTACTCGGGCCGCGGTAACCGTGGCGCATGTCATAGGCGAGGATGTTATTACGCAACGCATCCTGTGCAGCGGTTTGCAATTTTTTGGTGACCGTCGTGTAGACCTTATAACCGTCGTTATAAGCATCTTCGCCGTAGCGTTTGACCATCTCCTGTCGTGCCATTTCTGCGACATACGGGGCGGAGAACGAAATATCCGGTGCGTGATAATTCGCGACCAGCTTTTCGTTACGTGCCGCATCGTATTGCGACTGCGTGATGTAGTTTTCATCCTTCATACGAGCAAGGACGACGTTGCGACGAGCAACGGCACGGTCGTAGGAATAGAGCGGGTTGAACGTCGATGGCGCCTTCGGCAGACCGGCGATCATTGCCATTTCGCTCAGCGTCAACTGGTCAACAGGCCGGCCAAAGTAAACCTGTGCCGCCGCGCCAACGCCATAGGCGCGATAGCCGAGGTAAATCTTGTTCAGATAGAGCTCAAGGATTTCATCCTTGGTCAGCAACTGCTCAATACGGATAGCGAGAAACACTTCCTTGATCTTACGAATCAGGGTGCGCTCTGGGCTCAGGAAGAAATTCCTGGCGAGCTGTTGCGTAATGGTACTTGCCCCTTGAGAGGCGTGACCCGATGTGAGCGCGATAGAGGCGGCACGGATGATCCCGACGGGGTCGACACCGTGGTGATCATAGAAGCGGCTGTCTTCGGTCGCGATAAAAGCGTGTACCAACTCAGGGGGAACCTGGTCTAGCTTGAGCGGGATACGGCGCTTTTCACCAAACTGAGCGATCAGTTCGCCATCGGCGCTGTAGACCTGCATAGGCGTTTGCAGCCGAACGTCTTTCAGCGCGGCGACATCGGGCAGTTGAGGTTCGATATAACGGTATAAACCATATATCGAGGCAGCTCCCAGCAGAATGCAAGAGACTGCAAGGATGAATAGATACTTTACGAACTTCACCTGGGATTTTCCATTCAGTAGCGTTTGGACAGTTTATAAACAATCGGGCGCTAGTATAAAGGTAAGCCAGCACTGTGGATATGTTTATTGGATAAGGAAATCGGGTTGAACATGGCTTATCACATCTGGCAGGTTGGAGTAGATATACAAAACGGCTTCATGCGCGCGCTGGCGGTTCAACGCCGCCGCGATGGCTGGCAGCTTCGTCACTGGTGGCAATGTCCGCTACCAGACGATACGTTGCGCTCGGGTAGTTTACACCATACTGAGGCGCTTTGTGAGGCCTTACGTACATGGCGTCGTTTACTGCCTGGACACATTTCTCTACGGGTGGGGTTTCCTGCTCAACTGATTTTACAGCAGCATTTACCGCTGCCTGACCAGCGTTTACAGGAGCCGGAGCGCAGCCTCTACATCGAAACGATGGCGGCTCGCAAGCTACCGATCGGCAGCGAATCGCTGGCGATAGACTATCGGGAAGACCCGCAGATGCAGGGTTCGCTGCTGGTAACCGCCGCACGTCGGCAGGAAGTCGATAAATGGCTGGCATGTCTGAATAACGCAGGTCTGCATCCTGATGTGCTTGAGATTTCAACGTGTGCGCTTCGAGCAATGGCGCAGCGAGCTGGGCTTGAAGCTAACCGCCTGTTGTTGCATCGCCTGTTGGATGGCTGGCTGTGGGTCTCTCCGTTGAACCACGCTTTTCACTCAGGCGTGATACACCTTGACGAGCTGAATGACGAGACGGATATCTTATCAGTAGTAAGTACTCGCTATCAGCATGATATCGATGGAATAGCTTATTACTCTAGCGTCTCGCCTGATTTACCTAGCCAGCAGACCGACGTATTACAGACGTGGTCGCCGTTAACGGTGTTTAATCACATGCAGCCTCCTCTGCCAGGTTTCCCTTCGGCTTTTGCGATCGCGGGTGGGTTGGCACTGCGTCCTGAGGATGCCTGGCTATGCTGCTGATTAATCTTTTACCCTGGCGCAAAAACCGGATGCGTCAGCGGGCACGTCGTTGGTTAGGGCTGCTGTGGCTACAGACGGGGTTGATGCTATGCCTTATCGCCGCGAGCTATCTGTTTTGGCAGCACAAACAGCAACGTGCACAGGATGAACTCAATGTAGCGCTGGCTCAGAAACAGCAACTGACGGCGCTGTATCAACAAACGCATCAGGCGCGGGAAACACTACGTCGCTATCAGGCGCAGGAACGCGACGAGGTGATAGTCCGGCATGGTAATCGTCGTAACCTCCACTTGCTAGAACAGCTAGCTGGCATGATGCCCGCGCGTCTGTGGCTGACAGAAATTGTCGACCGCGGTTCGCATCTGCTGCTTTCCGGTTTGGGTGAAAATTATCACGATATCATTACGTTACAGCACGCGTTATTACGCCATGTTTCCGTCGAGCGCGTACAACTGCTGCATACGTCCCGAGAGCGTGGTGTGAATACTGGGCTGCGTTTTTCCTTTCAGGCCAACTGGCGCGATACAGACGTTTCCCAGCGGGAGGAAGGCCATGATTAATAAAACGATCTTGATTGACGTCGTGATGAATCAACCTGGACTGGCGAATAAACCGCTCTGGCAGCAGATAGCCCTTCAACTAGTGTTTGTCGCCGCTGCTGGGCTGCTATCTGGTTGGTTTCTCATCGGTGAGGTACGGCAGACGGTAATTGGCATAGAGGAGCAAACTGTTCAGGCGCGTCTGGATAGACAGGGCGTCCAGCAAAAGCTCGATGCGATGCCTTTACTGTCAGTGCTACGCGAGCAATTAGCGGGGAAAACCACGCAAGACGAACGTTTCCAGCCTGACAAACTGTTGCAGCTTATCGTCGAGCCACTGTCACAGGCAGGGGCTTCGCTTCTATCCTGGCAGCCCGCGCCGCCTCAAGTGGGGGGATCGCATCAGGAGCGTTGGCAATTGGCATTTAGCGCGGATTACACCGGTGTGTTGCAGGTGCTTCGTGCGCTGACGGCGTTACCTTATGTGCTGCGAATAACGCAACTGACCGTAAAGCCTGATGCCGTGCCAACGGAGCCGTCGTCAGAAATACCACGGTTACAGGTTGAGCTATTGCTAATCAGGCCGGAGAGAATGCCATGAGTCATATCTCGATCTGTATCGCATTGATGTTGCTCTTCGTGCCCCATAGCGTGCAGGCAGAAAAGCTCGCAGAACGCCTCGACCCTTTTCAGCCTCTGGATGCTGCACGTTGTCTGACCTCTGCGACATTGCGACCGTGCCAGCTAAAAGGCGTGATTGGCTCTGGCGATCGCTGGGTTGGTTGGCTGGCACAGCCGGAGGTCGGTTGGATCAGGCTGACAAGTGGCGAAACGATTCCCCCAGGATACTGGCTAGTCAGCCAATTGGATAAATCAGGAGCCAAGCTTATCCCAACAGCGCGTGAGGCTGGCTGTGATGGCCTGCCGGATAGCCTGCTGCTGGTTTCTCCGTTTATCAATAAGACAGAGGAATAGGCGAAGTCTGACTGATGCTGCGTATTCGTTTTTTAGCAGATCTCTTTTGACCGATTTCTTTTGACCACAGCGTATCTCAATAACAAGGAAAGTGATGAACATGAGGATGTTATGTCAGGTGGTGGCGTGGATTGGACTACTTCTTCTCGCCGCGCCGTTTCAGTCCAGTGCGGAAAGTTCGGTATCGATGGCGTTTGAAGACTCACCGATACCTCGGGTGCTACAGGCATTAGCCGATCACCAGCAGCTCAATGTGGTGATCGCACCGGGCGTGACGGGGAATCTTAGCCTAAGGCTGGCAGATATTCCCTGGCAGCAGGCACTGGATATTGTTTTGCGCATGGGGAAGCTCAGCGCTGAGCGTAACGGCAACGTGCTGATGATTTTCCCGGCCGATCACCTTCAGGCCTTGCAGAAAGAGCAGGACGAGCGTGTAGCGGAGCAGGCGCAGAAACTGCCGTTGCACAACCTTTCTGTGGCGTTGCAATACGCTGATGTCACTGACGTTGCGACGAGTGTTCAGGCTCAACGTGGGACGCTGCTGTCTACGCGTGGCAGCGTAACCGTGGATAAACGGACGAATACTTTATTGATTCGCGATACGGAAGAGGCGCTGGCACAGCTCGAGTCGTGGGTGAAGGAACTTGATCTGCCCTTAGCGCAGGTACAACTGGCGGCGCATATCGTCACCATCAGCAGCGAGCACCTACAGGCGCTGGGTGTGAACTGGGGGCTGGGAGAAGGAGACGCGGCAAACAAGGCGCTTAGGCTGAATAATTTTAACGTTGGCCTGCCTGTGGATACGCCAGCGATCAATGCCGGATTCCATTTGGCGCGATTGAATGGTCGCCTGCTGGATCTGGAGTTAATGGCGCTGGAACAGGAAAGTCAGGTCGAGATTATCGCCAGCCCTCGCTTGTTTACTGCACACCAGCAGACCGCCAGTATTAAACAAGGCACGGAAATTCCGTATCAAGTCTCCAGCGGCGCCAGCGGATCGACGTCTATCGAGTTCAAAGAAGCGGTGTTAGGGATGGAAGTTACGCCGGACATTCTGCGTGCCGGACGGATTACGCTGAACCTGAAAATCAGCCAAAACATGCCGGGGCAGACGATCAAACAGGGCGATAATGGTGAAGCGTTAGCGATCGACAAACAGGAAATCCAAACTCAGGTGACGGTCGCTGATGGGGAAACTATCGTTTTAGGCGGCATTTTCCAGCAGCAAAAAAAGAACAGCGACAGACAGGTGCCACTACTGGGTGAGGTTCCCGTATTTGGTCATCTGTTCAGAAACCATACTCAGCAGCATACGCGACGAGAATTGGTCATTTTCATTACGCCGACGCTGATACCCGCGTCATCGTGAGTAAACCCAGGCGGGCTCTGATGTCATACGGTGTTTTTTATTCGGATTGGGCGCAATATTTTGTCACGTTCGTCGCTTATGAGTTTGACGCTGCGGCGGATTTAGCTTACAAGGGTTAGCGAATTGAGCACTGAAGTGTTGTTCCTCCGAAAATGTCGATAAAACATACTGCATTGACCCCCTGTGGTCGGTGTGACATTTTATTCGGTTGCCAAACTACCCTGAGTCTTGAGATAATTTTTTGTCTGATTCTCGCACTATCGCTCATGAGGTTTCAGTTTAGGTCCCGCCGCTGGGTTGATTGGCGGGGCGGGTTATCATTAACGAATTGTCTTAGTAATACCAAAAAACATGGCAGAGAAACGCAATATCTTTCTGGTTGGGCCTATGGGTGCCGGCAAAAGCACTATTGGCCGTCAGTTAGCTCAACAACTCAATATGGAGTTTTTCGACTCCGATCAAGAAATTGAGCGACGCACTGGGGCTGATGTGGGCTGGGTATTCGATGTGGAAGGCGAAGAAGGCTTCCGCGATCGTGAAGAGAAAGTCATTAATGAATTGACGGAAAAGCAAGGCATCGTACTGGCGACAGGCGGTGGCTCAGTCAAATCACGTGAGACGCGCAATCGTCTTTCCGCGCGCGGCGTTGTCGTTTATTTGGAAACGACAATCGAGAAACAGCTGACCCGCACGCAGCGTGATAAGAAGCGTCCGTTACTTCAGGTTGAAACCCCTCCACGTGAAGTATTGGAAGCGTTGGCGAAAGAGCGGAATCCGCTTTATGAAGAAATCGCTGACGTGACCATTCGGACTGACGAGCAAAGTGCCAAGGTCGTTGCTAACCAGATTATCAATATGCTGGAAAGTAACTAAGAGCATACCTTATCCGCATTGAGCGGATCCTGAACGGGTTGTTTAACGCGCATGGAAAGAATTACCGTAACACTTGGGGAACGTAGTTACCCCATTACGATAGCCGCTGGATTATTTGATGATTCGGCTTCTTTTATGCCGTTGAAAGCGGGGGAGCAGGCCATGCTGGTGACGAACCAGACGTTGGCTCCTCTCTACCTTGACCGCGTTCGTGGTGTGTTGGAAAACAGTGGCGTGCATATCGATCAGGTTATCTTACCTGACGGCGAGCAGCACAAATCGCTGACCGTATTGGATCAGGTTTTTACCGCGCTGTTGGCGAAACCGCATGGTCGTGATACGACGATTGTTGCCTTGGGGGGCGGTGTCATCGGCGATTTAGCCGGTTTTGCCGCGGCCAGTTATCAGCGTGGCGTCCGGTTTATTCAGGTGCCAACAACGCTGTTATCGCAGGTAGATTCTTCTGTCGGTGGTAAAACCGCCGTCAATCACCCATTGGGTAAAAACATGATCGGGGCGTTCTACCAGCCCGTATCGGTCGTAATCGATCTGGACTGCCTGAAATCTTTACCGGCACGGGAATTGTCATCCGGGCTGGCGGAAGTCATTAAATACGGCATCATTCTGGATCGCGATTTCTTTCTTTGGCTCGAAGAAAACATTGAAGCCGTACGTGCGCTACAGCATGACGCGCTGGCTTACTGTATTCGTCGCTGTTGCGAGATTAAAGCGGCGGTGGTTGCCGCAGATGAACGTGAAAGCGGTATGCGCGCGTTGCTCAACCTGGGCCATACTTACGGGCATGCCATTGAAGCAGAAATGGGCTACGGTAACTGGCTCCACGGCGAAGCGGTGGCGGCAGGCATGGTGATGGCTGCGCATACGGCACGTCGTCTTGGGCAGTTCTCCGCTGAGGATGTTGAGCGAGTTAAGTCTTTGCTAATTCGCGCTGGCCTGCCAGTGAACGGCCCGACGCAAATGACACCTGAATCCTATCTTCCTCATATGATGCGCGATAAGAAAGTGCTGGCGGGCGAGTTACGTCTGGTGCTGCCAACGGCAATAGGTCAATCAGAAGTTCGTGGCGGCGTAGCGCATGACATGGTGTTGGCTTCGATAGCAGATTGCCTTGCCTGATGCGTAATGCTATCGGGTGATGAAAGACGATCGGTTATGAAAGATAAGTATTAACGACAGATACGCCCTGATGGGTTATGGTTAATAAAATACAATGCGTTACGATTCAATGATTCGCCTTGGCGACTGCGTGGCGAATTCGAGCTTTTTAGTGGGGAGATGTTAAATGGATGAGTTCAAGCCGGAAGATGAGCTGAAGCCTGATACCAGTGACCGTCGACCTACTCGTCAACAGAAAAGCAGCAGCTTCGCGGTACCTAAGTTCGCGCTTTCCAGACAGCACCTGATGATTGGTATCGGGATTGTGGTGTTGGTATTGCTGATCGTGGGTATCGGTTCTGCTTTGCAGGCACCTTCTCAGCCACAAACGTCACAGACGCAGAATCAAGCGAATGGCGAGCGCAATATAGACCTGTCTTCCTCGTCCTCCATGACACAGAACGCGCAGCCTTCCTCACCGGGTGAAAGCCCTGCGGCAGTGTCTGGCGAAGCCAGTCATGGGCAAATCCCAGGGCAGGTGTCTTCTCAAACGCCGACGTCGCCTCAGACATTAAGCGCTCCACCGATTTCTGGTACGCCGACGGATGCGCAGGTTCAGCCGCCAGTGGCAGGCCAGCAGCGTATTGAGCTGCCGGGCAATATCACTGATGCGCTGTCGCAACAGCAAGGGCGCGTGAGCGAATTCTCTCAGGGTGTGGCAGGAAATTCGACGTTGCCAACGGCACCTGCGACGGTTGCTCCGACGGGGAAAACGCCAGCGACCTCATCCGCTAAAAATACGCACAGCACGACGCCTGCACACGCTAGCAACACTAAGCCTGCGGCGAACAACGCGCCAAAAGCGTCAGTAGCAAGCAAACCTGCCGCTAATGCAAAAGCGACTCCTGCTGCGGCCGGACAAAATGTCTCTGTACAGAATGCGCCTGCCAGCCACTTTACTTTGCAACTGAGCAGCGCTTCACGCTCGGATACGCTGAAAGCCTACGCGAAACAACATAATCTCGCCCATTCGTGGGTGTATGAAACGAAACGAGACGGAAAATCCTGGTATGTGTTAGTGACCGGAGTCTATGCTTCTTCTGCGGAAGCGAAACAGGCGATTGCCGCGTTGCCCGCAGAGGTACAAGCGAAAAAACCATGGGTTAAGCCGATCCGCCAGGTGAAGCAGGACTTGAATAAGTAACACCAATTTTAGCCCTGATGTGCTGTCTGACACAGAGTACAATCCGCGGCTCTGAAACGTATGAGTAACTAACGACGGCATGAAGAAGAACCGCGCTTTTTTAAAATGGGCTGGTGGTAAATATCCGCTGGTAGAAGAAATTCGTCGCTATTTACCCGCAGGAGACTGTCTTATTGAGCCCTTTGTTGGCGCGGGTTCTGTATTTTTGAATACGGAATACGATCGCTACATACTGGCTGATATTAATAGCGATCTGATTAATCTCTACAATATCGTCAAATCGAATGCAGATGAATTTGTTACCGACGCCCGTAAACTTTTTACGGATGAGGTCAACACGTCAGAGACATTTTATCTGCTGCGTGACGAATTTAATCTTTGCAACGATGCCTATCGGCGCGCGTTGCTGTTTCTCTATTTGAATCGCCACTGCTATAACGGCCTGTGCCGTTACAACATGCGCGGTGAATTCAATGTTCCTTTCGGGCGCTACAAGAAGCCCTATTTTCCTGAAGAAGAAATTCGCTGGTTCGCCTTCAAAGCGCAAAATGCCACTTTCGTCTGTGAGCATTATCAGGACACGTTGGAAAAAGCAGAGAAGGGATCGGTTATTTATTGCGATCCGCCTTATGCACCGCTGTCTGCTACCGCGAATTTTACGGCCTATCACACCAATAATTTCAGCCGTGCCGACCAGCAGAGTTTGGCGCAATTGGCGCGCCGTTTATCAGTAGAAAGCAAGATTCCGGTGCTGATCTCCAATCATGACACTGTGCTGACCCGTGAGTGGTATCAGGAAGCTGTGCTGTATGTTGTTAAAGCGCGCAGAACGATTAGCCGTAATATTTTAGGGCGTAGTAAAGTAAACGAGTTATTAGCCCTATATCGGTAATACCGTTTGGGGTAAACAGAGCGCGGTGAATCGGTTGATGCCGTCTGAGAGGCGTCATTAGCCGGGAAGAGGTTACCCGCAGGCATTCAGACTTTATCGTTTGGAGAAATGAATGAAACCGTTTTTAATCGCGCCGTCCATTTTGTCGGCTGATTTTGCCCGTCTTGGTGAAGATACCGCTAACGTATTGGCTGCCGGGGCTGATGTGGTCCATTTTGATGTCATGGATAACCACTATGTGCCAAATTTGACGATTGGCCCACTGGTTCTGAAATCCCTGCGCGATTACGGCATTACCGCGCCGATTGACGTTCACCTGATGGTGAAACCGGTTGATCGTATCATCCCGGATTTCGCCAACGCGGGTGCCAGTTTCATTACCTTTCATCCCGAAGCCACGGATCATCTCGATCGTTCATTGCAGCTGATTAAAGATCACGGCTGCAAAGCCGGCTTGGTGTTTAACCCAGCGACGCCGCTAAGTTATCTCGATTACGTCATGGATAAGCTGGATATCATTCTGCTGATGTCAGTTAATCCTGGATTTGGCGGCCAGTCCTTTATTCCCAGCACGCTGGATAAGCTGCGTCAGGTTCGTCGCTTGATCGACGACAGCGGTTACGACATTCGACTGGAAGTCGATGGCGGCGTAAAAGTGGACAATATCGGTGCCATTGCTGAGGCGGGCGCGGATATGTTTGTGGCGGGATCGGCTATTTTTGGTCACCCAGATTACCGTGCCGTCATTGATCAAATGCGTAGTGAAATTTCAAGGACGACACATGACTGAATTAACCGCAGTTCGCGGCTTGGCTTTTGATTTGGATGGGACGCTGATTCACAGCGCACCGGGTCTGGCGGCGGCGATCGATCAGGCTTTAGTGGCGCAGTCGTTGCCTGCCGCGGGCGAAGCCCGTGTTGCCACCTGGATTGGTAACGGTGCGGACGTGATGGTGGAACGGGCGCTGCGCTGGGCTGGCGTTGAACCCACTGCTGTGCGCTTGCAGGAAACCCGTGAGCGGTTCGATCGCTATTATGCGCAGACGGTGGATAGCGGTAGTACGCTGTTTCCACAGGTAAAAGAGACGCTGGCGCAGTTGGCACAGCAGGGCGTTCCGATGGCGGTGGTGACCAATAAACCCACGCCGTTCGTTGCACCGTTGCTGGCAGGGTTAGGGATCGGCGACTATTTTTCGCTGATTATCGGTGGCGATGACGTCATTGTGAAAAAGCCGCATCCTGCACCGCTCTATCTGGTACTCGCTAAACTGGGGCTGCGTGCCAGCGAACTCCTGTTCGTCGGCGATTCCCGCAATGATATTCAGGCGGCACAGGCGGCGGGCTGTCGCAGTGTCGGCATGACGTATGGTTATAACTATGGTGAAGCGATCGAGCTGAGTCAGCCTGATGTCGTTCTGGATCGTTTTGCCGATATTTTGCCCCTGATCGGGCATTCTTCTTCACACAATCAGGAACCCTTAGTATGAGCAAGCCCATTGTATTTAGCGGTGCGCAACCGTCTGGTGAATTGACCATTGGTAACTACATGGGGGCGTTACGTCAGTGGGTCAACATGCAGGACGATTACGACTGCATCTATTGCATCGTGGATTTGCATGCCATCACGGTACGTCAGGATCCGCAGGCGCTGAGAAAAGCGACGCTGGATACGCTGGCGCTGTATCTGGCCTGCGGCATCGATCCGAAAAAGAGCACCATTTTTGTTCAGTCTCACGTGCCTGAGCACAGCCAACTGAGCTGGATACTGAACTGTTACGCGTATTTCGGCGAACTGAGCCGTATGACGCAGTTCAAAGATAAATCCGCGCGTTATGAAGAGAACATCAACGCTGGTCTGTTTAGCTATCCGGTGCTGATGGCGGCAGATATCCTGCTGTACCAAACGAATCAGGTACCGGTGGGTGAAGATCAGAAGCAGCATCTGGAATTGAGCCGTGATGTTGGGCAGCGCTTCAACAGCCTGTATGGCGACATTTTCAAAGTGCCAGAGCCGTTTATCCCGAAATCGGGCGCCCGCGTGATGTCGCTGCTGGAGCCGACCAAGAAGATGTCCAAATCTGACGATAACCGCAATAACGTTATCGGGCTGCTGGAAGATCCGAAAGCGGTGGTGAAGAAGATCAAACGCGCGGTGACGGATTCCGATGAGCCGCCAGTCGTTCGCTATGACGTAGCGAATAAAGCCGGGGTATCGAACCTGTTGGATATTCTGTCTGGTGTGACGGGAAAAACCATCCCTGAGCTGGAGCAGGAATTTAACGGCCAGATGTATGGTCACCTGAAAGGCGCGGTGGCGGAGGCTGTATCCGGTATGTTGTCTGAGCTACAAGAACGTTATCATCGCTACCGTAACGATGAGGCTTTCTTGCAACAGATCATGCGTGAAGGGGCTGAAAAAGCCAGTGCTCGCGCACAGGAAACGCTGAAGAAAGTTTACGACGCTATCGGTTTTGTTGCCCGTCCGTAAGTCTTAATGACCGTCAGGAGACTCTCTCCTGACGGTTCCCTACTACTTCTTATCTATCTCTTTGAATCAGCGTCTTATCCCTGTGGGATAGGCGGAAACACGTCGTCTGGAATCGGGTTCTCAAACGGTGTCTGCTGTAATCTTTCCTGATGGTCGGCTTTTGCCTGTGCAATCAGTTCGGGCGTGACCAGCAGATCGATAGCCAGTGATGCCATCGCTTTCGCTGCGTATTCCGTACCTTTGTGTGCGGCACCGGTTTTCCCCTGTGCGACCAACTGCCACGAATGCGCCGGTGTGCCGATGGCATAGGTGGCGCTGCGAATTTGCACGGTCGGCACAACCCAACTCACCGTACCCACATCGGTAGAGCCGATGAAGGCGTCATTCGGGCTATACAGCGGATAAATCCCGTCGTGCAGCGTTAAGCCCGGTTGAGGTTTAACGCCGAAACGCGCGTAGGATTCGGCGATGTCTTCTGCGCTCAGCGCGGTCTGGAACATCGCTGCCATCTTACGGTCTTCGTCATCGAACGGTATTGGGCCAAGCGCCAGCAGATGTTCGTGCATACGCGCTTCCAGCGGCGGATTTGCCAACAGATTGGCATCGCCGCTAATCACTTCGCTACTGACTTCGGTTTCTGTCATCAGCGCCGCGCCCTCTGCAATTTTCTTCACACGTTTGACCAACTGGTGCAGTTCCGGCAACTGACGTGCCCGTACGAGGTAACGCACGGTGGCGTTGGCCTGAACGACGTTCGGGGCGTGGCCACCGCTGTCGGTAATGGCATAGTGGATGCGGGCGGAGGACGGCATGTGCTCGCGCATGTAGTTCACGCCAACGTTCATGAGTTCCACGGCATCCAACGCGCTGCGGCCCAAATGCGGGCTGGCTGCGGCATGCGCGGCGCGGCCTTTGAAGTAAAAATTCAGTTCGTTACAGGCCAGCGATACCGGGCTGTTGACGCCAGTGAAGGTTGCTGGGTGCCAGCAGAGGGCGATATCGACGTCGTCAAAAACGCCTTCCTTGACCATAAAGCCTTTGGATGAGCCGCCTTCTTCCGCAGGGCAGCCGTAAAAGCGTACGGTTCCGGACAACGCGTGCTTTTGCAGATAATCTTTCACTGCCGTCGCCGCCTGTAGCGCTGCGGTACCGAGCAGGTTATGTCCGCAACCGTGGCCATTGCCACCGTTTTCCAGCGGCTTTGGCTCAGCGACATTCGCCTGCTGGCTCAGCCCCGGCAGCGCGTCGTATTCACCCAGAATGGCAATAATCGGCAGACCTTCGCCGAATTCTCCTAATAGCGCGGTTGGCATGTCGGCGATGCCTTTCGTCAGACGGAAGCCTTCTGCTTTGAGGACGGCTTCGTGCTGCGCCGCCGAACGATGCTCTTCGTAGTTCAGTTCCGGCGTATCCCAGATGCCGTCGCTCAGCGTACAGAACTGCTGCCGCTTGGCGGCAATCAGATCGCAGATCTCTTCTACGTTCTGGTGATTGACGGCTGGCAGCGTTCCTTCAGTGTGTATTGCATTCATGCGTGGTGTGCTCGTTTGATTTTTCTGATGGCATTAACGAGGGGCGTGTCACAGCCCGTTAGCCATGACACGCGGTTCAGCGATGGAGTAACGCTTAGAGTGGCGTGGTGTCCATACCGAACCATTTTTCGCTCAGTTTTCTGATGGTGCCGTCTTCTTTGGCTTGATCAATCGCCTTGTTGAACATGGCTTTCAGCTCAGGATCGCTTTTACGCAGGCCAACGGAAGAACCGCTGCCCAGAATGCCGCCGATGAACTGTGGCCCTGGCGTGACGATGTCAGCATTGCCCGGTTTTTCCGAAATGCTTTTGAGATAAGGCGCGGAAGCGATAACCAGATCCACACGGCCCGCTTTCAGATCCAGATCGTGTTCCTGCGTGGTTTTATATTCGCGTACCTTCATCACGCCTTTCATATATTTATCCAAAAAGGCGCTGGCGATAGAGGCGGACTGTACGCCGATGGTTTTGCCTTCCAGCAGCGGTTTCAGCTTCTCAATCTCTGCCTTGGCGGTGGCTTCGTCGGCTGGGTTAATGGAGAAGCGCTGGCCCGCGTCTGGGAAATCTTTAGCGAGTTTGCTGGATTTAAGCACGGCGAACGTCTGCCCTGCCTGCGTGTACGGCTGGCTGAAATCGATCACTTCACGGCGTTTGTCCGTGGCGGACATACCAGAGATGATCGCGTCGAACTTGCCGGCATTCAGTGCAGGAATGGTGCTGGTGAACGGCTGAACCATGATCTCGCATTTCACCTGCATGTTGTTACACAGCACTTTATACAGCTCGATCTCCATACCATCCAACGTGCCGTCTGGTTTGGTGAAGTTGTACGGGTGGTAAGCGCCTTCGGTCGCGATGCGGACGGTCGTCCATTTTTTCTCTTCTGCTGAGGCGGTGAATGAGGCAGCCAGCGTTCCTGCCATACACAGCGAGCAGGCGAGCAGTGTGAGTTTTGATTTGATCATGATGGTGTTCTCCTGGTACTTCATATAATTATGTTTTTCCCACTTTCATCACGTGACAGAGAGATAAATCTGCACATGAAGCTAGCGGGGCTGTGTTTACCAACTGGCAATAAATTGCCGGAAGCGCGCCGACTGGCTGGCGGTGAAAACGTGCTCCGGCGTGCCTTGTTCTTCAATTTCCCCCTGATGGAGGAAAACGATGCGGTTGGAGACTTCGCGGGCAAAATCCATTTCGTGCGTGACGACCAGCATGGTCATTCCTTCATCCGCTAGCGTGCGCATCACGCGCAGCACTTCGCCGACCAGCTCAGGGTCGAGCGCGGAGGTCGGCTCATCAAACAGCATCACTTTCGGTTCCATCGCGAGCGCACGGGCAATCGCGGCGCGCTGTTGCTGACCACCGGATAAATGTGCGGGATAGTAGTGACGCTTATCTGCCAGACCGACTTTCTCTAACAGCTGTTCGGCGTGCTCCACGCACTCCGCCTGTGGACGCTTTAAGACGTGCACGGGCGCTTCGATGATGTTTTCCAGTACGGTCTTGTGTGACCAGAGGTTAAAATTCTGAAATACCATGCCCAGTTGGGTACGAATTCTGTCGATCTGTTTGAGGTTCGACGGACGGTTCTGCCCTTTGCGGTTCGGCTTCATTTCAATCGCTTCTCCGCCGACGATAATCTCGCCCTGATCGGGAAGCTCAAGCAGATTGCTACAGCGCAGCAGCGTCGATTTACCTGAACCGGACGATCCCAAAATTGAGATGACTTCCCCCTGATTGGCCTCAATCGAAATCCCTTTCAGGACGTCCAGAGAGCCGAAGCTTTTATGAATGTTGCGCAGGCTAATGGCGGGTGTCGTCATTGCAGATCTCCCAAGTTCTTCATTTTTTTCGCTGCCGGTTGCGCACCCGGCGCACGGAGATGAGGAGTAAGCGTAAATTCTGTCCACATCAGTAAACGTGTCAGAATAAGGTTAATAAACAGATAAATAGCACCAGCGACCAGGAACACTTCGAGCGCACGGTAGGTTTCCGCGATGAGGCGTGCGGCGATCCCGGTGATTTCCATCAGCGTGATGATGGAAGCCAACGAGGTCGACTTAACCATCGAGATCAGCTCATTACCGTAAGCGGGAAGCGCCTGACGGATTGCCAGCGGAAAAACGATACGCTTGAAAATCATGAACGACGGCATGCCGCAGGCGCGTGCCGATTCGATCTGGCCAACCGGAACGGACTGCAACCCGCCACGGATAATTTCACTGGCATAGGCACCGGTACACAGGCTGAGCGACAGCAGGGCGCACCAGTGTGGCTCCCGCAGGAAGGGCCAAAGCATACTTTCGCGAACCCAGGGGAATTGCCCCAGCCCGTAGTAAATCAGGAACAGCTGCACCAGCAACGGCGTACCGCGGAAAAACAGGACGTAGGTCCGTGCAATTGAGCGCAGGATGGCAAAGGATGATAGCTGCATCAACACCAAGCCCAACGCCAGAAAGAAGCCCAGAAAGACCGAGCTGACCGCCAGTTGCAGGGTTAACGGGATACCGGGAATAATCTCCAGAAACGTTTCGTACAGAAAAGGAAAATCCATCAGCGTTTCACACCCCGGGAATAATGAGACTCGGCACGGCGCATAATCCAGCCGGAACAGATTGAGATAGCCAGATACAGCAGTGCGGCCGCCATGAAGAAATCAAACGGTTTACCGGTAGAACCTGCGCCGGTTTGCGACTGCGTCATTAGCTCTGCGACACCAGTAACGGAAACCAGCGCGGAGGTTTTCAGCACCAACTGCCACACATTGCCGAGTGGCGGGATCGCGTGGCGCAGCAGGAGCGGTATGATGATGCGGCGCAGGCGCAATAGTGTTGGCATACCACAGGCTTTGGCGGCCTCAATTTCCCCTTTGGAGACGGCGTAGAACGCGCCGCGATAAACTTCCGTCTGCTGTGCACCGGAGGAAATACCAACGGCGAATACCCCGGCGAGGAAGCCCGGAAAACCAAAGAATTCATTGCTGCCAAACAGTGTGGCGAGCAGGGTTAATGCAGAGCTTCCGCCGAAATAAAGCAGGTAGATGATGAGGAGATCGGGGACGCCACGGATGAGAGTGGTGTAGCCATCGGCCAGATAGCGCACGGGGCGGTTGCCGCAAATTTTGGACCAGGCACCGATCGTGCCGATCACCGCCCCCAGCAGGAAGCCGCCGATCGCCAGTGCGATCGTCATTCCTGCCCCAATCAGTAATAATTTCCCCCAGCCATGTTCACCAAAACTGATGAGCTGCCAGAAAGTAACGTCTTCCACAAGTGACTCCAAACTGCTTACTTATTGTTCTGCTGAACAGAACTGTTTTTGTGATGAGAGGACGACATACTCCGTTCAGGAACGAGAGTAGAAATACGTCATGATGCGATGCATCACCCTTCGATATGTACGTATTCGATGAGGCACTCATTTCGATAAAGCACGATGGCTTGACGATGAAATCGGTTCGATAGGAACGCTTCAGAGGTCGTGCCGCGAATCTATTAGAAAGCTAAGCAATAGTCGGGCCACGTTTTACGTAAAAGATTATTGATTATTTATTCATATAGTCTGCTTATTAATGAGTTTTGTTTTAGTCAAAATAAGGCAGATGTGGCCTGCGGTAAAGCATTAAAGTGACATTTTGTAAGGGAGTATGTTCAAAATAGTGCATTATTATGCTATGTGGCGGGGCGTTGCATTATGATGGTGCAATAACCGCTATCCGGTAGAACGGATAGCGGGTGAGTAGAGTATCAGGGAGAGGATTATGCTGTCTGGTCAGAGAACCAGTTCAATTTTTCCCGTAGACCAACGACGTCGCCGATGATGATCAAACTCGGGCTGCTGGCCTGCTGTGCTAATTCGCTCAGTTGGGAGAGCTGTCCACTCAGAACGCGCTGCTTGGTTGAGGTGCCGTTTTCAATAATCGCGACAGGTACGCTTTCCGGTAACTGCTGTTCGATTAACTTGCTTTGAATGTACTCAGCCTGCTGAAGCCCCATGTAAAACACCAGCGTCTGTTTTTCCGCTGCGAGGCTAGACCAGTCCAGATCGTTGTCGTGCTTAACGTGTCCGGTGATCAACCTGACGCCCTGCGAGTGATCGCGATGGGTGAGTGGGATACCGCTGTAAGCGGAACAGCCTGACGCGGCGGTAATACCAGGTACGACGGAGAACGGTACACCGGCCTGTTGCAGGTGTTCCAGCTCTTCGGCACCACGGCCAAAGATAAAGGGATCACCGCCTTTCAGCCTGACGACCCGGTGGCCTGCTCGCGCCTTTTCTTCCAGCAACTGATTGATTTGATCCTGAGGAACGCTGTGATAGCCAGATGATTTACCGACGAAGATGCGCTCGGCGTCACGGCGTGACAGGTTGAGAATCTCTTTCGATACCAGTCGATCGTAAACGACGATGTCGGCCTGCTGGAGATGCTGTAGGCCTTTTAACGTCAGTAATCCTGCGTCGCCTGGCCCAGCGCCGACCAGCGTGACTTCACCTCTGTCATCCAACGGTGCGGAGAAAAGCAGTTCTGTTAGTTGTTGAACGCGCTGACTGTCTTCATTGGCCAGCGCCTGCGCCAGCCGATCGTGTACGAAGAGTTTTTCCCAGAAGCGGCGGCGTGCGCTCATCTTGCAGAAGCGTTTTTTTACCCGGCTGCGCAATTCGCCAGCGAAGGCTGCCAGCTTACCGAGATTTTGCGGCAAAATACTTTCCAGCTTTTCCCGCAGTAGCCGAGCCAAGACCGGGGCGGCACCGCCAGAGGACACGGCGACCATCAGCGGTGAACGGTCGATGATCGACGGCATAATGAAACTGGCGCGTTCGGGTGAATCAACCACGTTGCAGAAAATCCGGCGCTCGCTGGCGCTGGCATAGACATGGTTATTGACATCCTGATCGTCGGTGGCGGCAATCACTAGCCAGACTTCGTCCAGTAACGTGGGATCGAAGGTGCCGTGTACCAGCGTTAATTGAGCATCCTGCTCCCACGCCCGAAATTGATCGTTAAAATCGAGCGCATTGACGGTAATCACTGCGCCAGCATCTAGCAATAGCCGGGCTTTGCGCTCGGCTATTTCACCACCACCTACCAATAGACAGGGTTTATCATGCAACTGACAGAATATTGGCAGGTAATCCATGTAACGCCTCTTGAAAGCTCAGGTTGTCTTGAAAAATCAAATGGTGATGTGTCCTGCGCGGTATGCAGGACACAGATCATTAAGGTAATGGTTGGCTATTATCAACCGCGCTATCACGATCTGCGATGGATATTTGCACATTACCGTTGGTTACCTGAGCATCATAAGCGGCAACAGAATAGGCTCCATCCTCCAGGCAGAAGCCATCATAAAGGCGGAAATGCTGTTTTTTCAATGGGCTGGCTACCCAAAGATCGTCCTGATGTTCGGCCAGTATCCCACGGCTTAACACGCTAGCCTGTGCGAATGGATCGATATTGCTGATGGCGTACACCTGCTCATCGTTACGTGGGCGGAACACGGCAATCTGTTGCTGCTCGACGAGTGCACAAACGCCGGTGCCGGGCAGGATGTCGTCTAACTTACATACAGTAGTCCACTGGCTCATGCGCTTTCCCCCTCCAGTTCAATCTGTTTTACCGGAATGCGCTCGGCAGGGCGCGCCGGACGGTGCTGTTGACGTTCACCGACCATTTGCACATTCGGATCACGTTCAGGGCTGTTAATGAAGTGGGCAAAGCGTTTCTGTGCCTCTGGATCTTCCAGCGTCGCCTGCCATTCGCAGATATAGCCTTCTCGCAGCCGTGCGATATCGGCTTCAAGCTGATCGTTAATGCCCAGCTTGTCTTTCACAATCACATTGCGCAGATAGTCGATGCCGCCTTCGAGGTTATCCAGCCAGACGGACGTACGCTGGAGCTTATCGGCTGTACGGATGTAGAACATCATGAAGCGGTCCAGATAGCGGACGACCGTTTCGCGATCTAAGTCGGCTGCCAGCAGGTCGGCGTGGCGCGGCTTCATCCCGCCGTTGCCGCATACATAGAGGTTCCAGCCTTTTTCGGTGGCGATAATCCCCACGTCTTTACCCTGTGCTTCTGCACATTCCCGCGTACAGCCGGAGACACCAAATTTCATTTTGTGCGGCGTGCGGATACCTTTGTAGCGGTTTTCTAATTCTACGCCAAAGCCCACGCTGTCGCCGACGCCAAAGCGGCACCAGGTGCTGCCGACGCAGGTTTTTGCCATACGCAACGCTTTGGCATAAGCGTGGCCGGTTTCAAATCCGGCTTCGATGAGCTGAGCCCACACGTCAGGCAGGTCGTCTTTCTGTACGCCAAATAGCGCCATGCGCTGAGAGCCGGTCATTTTGGTGTACAGGTTGTATTGCTTCGCGATGCGACCAATGGCGATCAGGCCATCCGGGGTGATTTCCCCGCCTGCGGAACGTGGGATCACGGAGTAGGTGCCGTCTTTCTGGATATTGCCGAGGAAGTTATCGTTAGAATCTTGTAACGGCGTGTGCTGCGGTTTGAGCACGTATTCGTTCCAGCAGGAAGCCAGCAGGGATGCAACGGTCGGTTTGCAGACTTCACAGCCGTAGCCTGAACCGTGTTTCTCCAGCAGTTGATCGAACGTTTTGATTTTTTCGATTTGGATGAGGTGATACAGCTCTTGGCGCGAATAGGCGAAGTGATCGCACAGGTGATTATTGACTTCGATCCCCTGCTTGCTGAGTTCCGCGTTCAACACCTGTGTAAGCAGTGGGATACAGCCGCCGCAGCCAGTACCAGCTTTGGTGGTTTCCTTAAGCGCCGCGACGGTATGACAACCGCCGTTAATCGCTTTGATGATGTCGCCTTTGGACACGTCGAAGCAGGAGCAGATTTGCGCACTTTCCGGCAGCGCATCGACACCCAGCGTCGGTTTCGCACTGCCAGCGGATGCAGGAAGAATCAGTGCTTCGGGGGAATCCGGCAGCGGGATTTTGTTCAGCATGAATTGCAGCAGGTTGCCGTAGTCCCGCGTGTCGCCGACCAGTACGGCACCGAGCAGCGTTTTATTATCGGCGCTGACGATCAGACGTTTGTAGGTTTCTTTGTTTTCATCCAGCCACATGTAACTGCGAGATCCCGGCGTATGGCCGTGCGCATCGCCAATCCCGCCGACATCGACGCCCATCAGCTTGAGCTTGGCGCTCATGTCGGCACCCTGGAATCGGTTTTCATGCCCCAACAGGTGGTCGACGGCAACCTGCGCCATCTTGTAGCCGGGGGCGACCAGCCCAAATGGCCGGCCCTGCCAGGCGGCACATTCGCCGATAGCGTAGACGTCCGGATCGGAGGTTTGGCACCAGTCGTTAATCGCGATACCGCCGCGTGGGCCGATTTCCAGCGCACACTGGCGCGCCAGTTTGTCCTGTGCGCGGATGCCGGTAGAGAACACGATAAAGTCGACTTCCAGCGTGCTGCCGTCGGCAAACACCATCGTCTTGCGGTTTTCCAGACCGGAATGCTGAATGGCCTGCGTATTCTTGCTGGTGTGTACACGTACACCCATGTTTTCAATCTTGCGTTGCAGCAGGGTGCCGCCCTGTGCATCCAGCTGTTCGGCCATGAGCACCGGAGCGAACTCGATGACGTGTGTTTCCACGCCAAGGTGTTTCAGCGCACCAGCAGCTTCCAGACCTAATAGACCCCCGCCGATTACCGCGCCGCGTTTGCTGCGGCGTGCGCAGTTTTCGATGGCGTTCAGATCTTCAATCGTGCGGTACACGAAACAGTCTTGCCCGTTTGATCCTTTAATGGCCGGGATCCACGGATAAGAGCCGGTGGCCATGATTAACTTGTCGTAATACACGGTACGGCCGGAAGTGGAGTGAATGGCTTTTTCACTGCGGTTGATGGTGATGGCGCGTTCACCGAGCAGGACGTTAACGCCATTTTTTTCGTAGTAGCCTTCTCGCACTAAAGAAAGCTCTTCTACCGTGTGGTGAGCGAAGTAAGAAGAGAGGTGGACACGATCGTAGGCGACGCGGGGTTCTTCACAAAAAACGGTAATATCGTAGGTGGACGTTGGAGCCTTATCCAGCAACTCTTCGATAAAACGGTGGCCAACCATCCCGTTACCGATAACAGCGAGTCTAACTTTGTTCATTTTTGCCTCAAAATTGCTTCTTCTGAGGTTACCTTATCGCTCCACCGTGGGCGCTTATTGATGTACATCAAATTGTCTTTTATATACTACTTTATGAGTATCTTGATGATTTTACTTATTTTTTATTAAGCCTTGGTTTTTGTTGGGGTTTTAGTGACGGACAAAAATGAGGCCTATAGCACGCTTTTGGTCAGAAGCCGACTGGTTAGCGGCCAATCTGCTATCAGAGTAATTGTCCCTCTCGTCAATCATTCACGCTCCTGAGCGCTTAAAAATAAATCTAAGGGATTATCCATTCATTTAATAAGGATATGAAATTTTCTGGTGATAATGCTCACAAACTTATGGGCATTTGCACAGTTATCCGCGACATAATTTCTTCATATGAAAGAAATTGCCTAATGACTAACGGCGTTACAACCTTAATAATTGAAAATAAAACGCCATTTTTTTTTAATTAGCACACTATTTCTTTTATGTGACTCTGATCGACTTATAAGGTCGTACCAGAGAAATATCGGCGTTTTTTATCAACCCGTTCCAACACCGTGAGTGGAGTTATTCTTTAATTATTTATATGGCTTACATGCGCAAATCGTGTACATGAGTTGTGTTAAATATCAAGGCAGGTAACAACGTGAAAATAGAATCAATTGATGTCACCGTCTTCACTTATCCCACTCGTCGGGTTTCCGACAGTGCGGGTCATTCACACCCGGGAGCCGAGAATCAGGCCAAGATGGCGCTGTTAACCATCACGGCAGATGACGGCCAAAAAGGTTATGCTTTCGCTCCGCCGGAAGTGATTCGTCCTCATATCGTTAATGCTTTCTTCCGCAAAGTGCTGATTGGGCAGAACCCGTTCGATCGTGAGCGCCTGTGGCAGGATCTGGTGCACTGGCAACGCGGTAGCGCCAACCAACTGACCGACCGTGCGCTGTCGATTGTGGAATCCGCACTGTGGGATCTGCAAGGTCGTGTGCTGAATATGCCGGTGCATAAACTGCTCGGTGGCTATCGTGAAAAAGTCCCCGCTTACGGCAGCACCATGTGTGGTGATGAGCTGGAAGGTGGCTTATCTACGCCAGAGGAATACGGCCAGTTCGCAGAAAAACTGGTGCAGCGTGGCTATAAGGCCATCAAATTGCACACCTGGATGCCACCGGTGTCGTTCGCGCCTAGCCCGAAGATTGACGTACAAGCCTGTGCGGCAGTGCGTGAAGCGGTCGGCCCGGATATCTGTCTGATGCTGGATGGCTACCACTGGTACAGCCGCAGCGATGCGCTGTATATCGGCCGTGAACTGCAAAAGCTCGATTTCACCTGGTTTGAAGAACCGATGGAAGAACAGAGCATGGCGTCCTACAGCTGGCTGACCAAGAGTCTGGATATCGATGTTATCGGGCCGGAAAGTCTGTCAGGCAAATACTTCAGCCGTGCTGACTGGGTTAAAGAAGGCGCATGCGACATTTTACGCGCGGGCGTGCAAGGCGTGGGCGGTCTCTGGCCATGTATGAAGGTCGCGAGCCTGGCGGAATCCTTCGGTATGGACTGCGAAGTTCACGGTAACGGCGCGCCAAACCTCAACGTCGTTGGGGCGATCAAAAACTGCCGCTGGTATGAGCGCGGCCTGCTGCATCCTTTCCTCGATTATGACGAGCCCGCTGCGTATCTGAATTCGATTGTCGACCCGATGGATGACGAGGGCTTTGTGCATCTGCCGCAACGTCCAGGACTGGGAGAAGATATCAACTTTGACTGGATTGAGGAGCACACCCTAAGTAAAGAATAGCGTTGTATTTTATATGAATAGTTTTGTTCGACCTGAAAGATAGCCTTACCTAAAAAATAAAAAGTTGTCGTCTTCCATGCTCCCACACCTGGAGAATAATGATGAAAGCACGCGCAATACTCCGTACCCTGCTGTTAGGTTCACTCTGCATGGCCGCCACGCCGGCCATTCTATCGGCAAAAACCCCTGATGATCAGCTGATCGTGGGGATGAACATGAACAACATGCTCTCACTCGATCCGGCCGCCATGACCGGTAACGAGGTGGTGGGCATTATCGTCAACCTCTATGACTCGCTGGTGGTGCTGGATCCCGCCAACCTGAGCAACGTTCTGCCTTCTTTGGCGAAAAGCTGGAGCGTCAGTGATGACGGCAAAGTCATCACGTTCAATCTGGTGGATAACGCCAAATTCCATTCTGGTAACCCCGTGACGGCGCAAGATTTCGCCTGGTCGATGAAACGTCTGCTTAACCTCAATATGGCACAGGCCACGACGTGGAAATCCTACGGCTTCACTGCGGAAAACGTGGAGAAAATGATCCGCGCTAAAGACGCGCACACCGTTGAAATCGAACTGCCAAAACCGAACGATCCGAAACTGGTGATCTACTCGCTGGCGACACTGGGTAGCGGCTCCGTGCTGGACAGCAAAACGGTGATGCAGCATGAGAAAAACGGCGACTGGGGCAACGGTTGGCTGACCACGAACGAAGCCGGTTCTGGCCCGTTCAAGCTGGACGTGTGGCAGGCGAAAGACGTGCTGCGTATCAGCAAGGTTGAGAACAACTGGCAGGGCGACGCGAAAATGCGCCGCGTGATTTTCCGTCACATGACCGAGTCACAGGCGCTGCGCCTGATGATTGAAAAAGGTGATATTGACGTGGCCTCTGGGATGTCGGTGCCGGATATCAACGCGTTGAAACAAGATAAAGACGTTGTGGTTGATGAGGTGAAAAAAGGCACGCTGTACTACGTTGCCATGAGCCTGAAAAACGAATACTTCGCTAAACCGAAAGTGCGCGAAGCGGTTCGTTACCTGATTGATTACGATGGCGTCAATAAGACGGTCATGCCTGGCTATGGTTTCTATCATCAGCGCCCTATCCAGAAAGGGATGGATGCGACGTTGCCGGATCCTGGCTACAAGTTAGACGTGCCACGCGCCAAGGCGCTGCTGGCCGAGGCAGGCTACCCGAATGGATTTGAAACCACGCTGCGTGTCCTGTCCGATCAGCCGTTCCTGAATTTGGCGACGTCGGTACAGTCCACGCTGGCACAGGCGGGCATCAAGGCCAAAATCATCTCCGGTACCGGTAATCAGGTTTACGGCGCGATGCGCGATCGTAAATTCGATATGCTGGTCGGTCGCGGCGGTGGCGGCGTCGATCCGCATCCTCACTCCAGCCTGCGTTCTGTTGTCTATAACCCGGATAACAGCGACGAAGCCAAACTGACCAACTTCCAGGGCTGGCGCACCTCATTCTACGACAAACCGCTGAACGACCTGATCGATCAGGCGCTGTTGGAGAAAGATCCTCAGAAACAGAAGCAGATGTATATCAACGTACAGAATCGCTATGAAGAACTGTTCCCGGCCATCATTCCGGTGTCGCAGATGATCGATTCTGTGGTGTTGCGTAAGGACGTGAAAGGCTATGTGCCGCACCCGTCTTCTACGACGCATCTGCGTGAGGTGTATAAGCAGCGCTAGTGTCCATACGTTAAACCGGATGAGTAGCCGATACGTTCCCGGTGACTCATCCCGATCAGATACGTTAAAAAGAGATGACCGCGTGAGTGGTGATTTGCTGTCGCCGCTCACCGGGATCTCAGGAGAAAGAACATGGTTTTCTCTGATTGGATCAAGCCGGGTGGAGTACTGCGTCGTTTGGCAAAACGTCTGTTTCAGGTCGTCGTCACGCTGTTCGGATTATTAATCCTGACTTTCGTGATCGGCCGCGTGATGCCCATCGATCCCGTCCTGGCTATTGTCGGACAGGATGCCGACCAAAGTACCTATCAACAGGTTTACCAACAGCTGGGGTTGGATAAGCCGCTGTATGTGCAGTTCTTTATTTACTTCAATTCACTGATGCATGGGGATTTGGGCAATGCCCTCCTGACCGGGCGACCCGTCATGGATGACATTATCCGCGTTTTCCCTGCCACCATCGAACTTGCCACTATGGCGATTATCGTGGGTGCCGGTCTGGGCGTGCCGCTAGGCGTGCTGGCTGCGGCGCGACGCGGCAAATGGGCGGATTATGTGGTGCGTTTTATCAGTCTGGCCGGTTATTCCACGCCGATATTTTGGGTCGGGATGATGGGGCTGCTGGTGTTCTATGCCTGGCTGAACTGGGTTGGCGGTGCCGGACGGGTTGATATGGCCTACGACGGTCTGGTGGAGAACCGTACCGGTCTGTTGCTGCTGGATTCACTGCTGGCGGGCGAGTGGGATGTGTTCCGCAGCGCGCTGAACCATCTGGTGTTACCTGCCACGATCCTCGGTTTCCATTCACTGGCTTATATCAGCCGTATGACACGTAGCTTCATGCTGGCGCAGCTTTCGCAGGAATACATTATTACCGCGCGGGTGAAAGGGCTGTCTGAGTTCCGCGTTGTCTGGGCACACGCGTTTCGCAATATTCTGGTTCAACTTCTGACGGTGGTGGCGCTGGCGTATGGCTCGCTGCTGGAAGGGGCGGTACTGATCGAAACGGTCTTCTCATGGCCAGGCTTTGGTTCCTATCTGACAGGCAGCCTGCTGCTGGGGGATATGAACGCGGTGATGGGATGTGTGCTGCTGGTCGGGTTGATCTTCGTGACGCTTAACCTGCTGTCGGACATGTTGTATCAAATCTTTGATCCGAGGACGAACGCATGAATATTTCCTCTGAGCAGCCGGTCGGTCGTGAATCGGTAATGCGGACACCGCCGGAAAAACGCGTGAGCCGCCTGCGGCTACGCGGTGCGCGAATCGGCGGGTTTCTCTTGACGATGATGCGAAATCCGCTTACCGCGATTGGTTCTGCGATTGTGCTGATGTTGATTCTGGTCGCCATTTTCGCCCCGTGGATCGCCACGCACGATCCGCTGGTACAGGATTTGGCTAATGCATTACAGGCGCCGAGTGCGGCGCATTACTTTGGCACCGATGAGTTTGGGCGCGATGTGTTTAGTCGTCTGGTCTATGGTTCACGCATCACGCTGTATATCGTGGCGCTGGTGTCGGTCACCGTTGGGCCTATCGGGCTGGCGCTGGGTGTCGTTGCTGGGTATTACGGCGGCATTGTTGATACCATCCTGATGCGTATCACCGATATCTTCATCTCTTTCCCCAGCCTAGTGTTGGCGCTGGCGTTCGTTGCGGCGCTTGGCCCAGGTCTGGAGCATGTGGTGATCGCGATTACGCTGACGGCCTGGCCGCCGATTGCCCGTCTGGCAAGGGCGGAGACGCTGTCACTGCGTCATGCGGACTTTGTTTCTGCCGTGAAGCTGCAAGGCGCATCGTCTATCCGCATCCTGCTGCACCACATTGTGCCGCTGTGTCTGCCGTCGGTGATTATTCGTATCACTATGAATATGGCCGGCATCATTCTGACCGCGGCGGGTCTGGGTTTTCTGGGATTGGGGGCACAGCCGCCCGATCCTGAATGGGGCGCGATGATCTCTGCGGGTCGTCGTTACATGATGGAGTGCTGGTGGTTAGTAACTATTCCGGGGCTGGCGATTTTAATTAACAGCCTGGCGTTCAACTTCCTTGGAGACGGCCTACGTGACATCCTCGATCCCAGAACTGAATAAGTCTTCTCAACGTGTGCCGGGAAGCTCGCCCCTGATGGAAGTGGAAAATCTGCGGGTAAGCTTCGTGAACCGTGGTGCGGTGACGGATGCCGTGCGCGGCGTCTCCTTTACGCTTGGCTGTGAAAAGCTGGCAATTGTCGGCGAATCCGGCTCCGGTAAATCGACGGTCGGCCGAGCGCTGCTGCAACTGCATCCGCACAGCGCGCGGATTACGGCAGATAAACTGCGCTTCGGCGATACCGATCTGCTGAAAGCGGATGAGGCGCGGATGCGTCAGATTCGCGGCAAGCGCATATCCATGATTATGCAGGATCCAAAATATTCGCTGAACCCGGTGGTGTGCGTGGGCGATCAGATTGCTGAAGCCTATCTGGCGCACCATAAGGTGTCGCACCGCGAGGCGAAGGAAAAGGTCATGGCAATGCTGGATGTGGTACGTATTCGCCAGCCAGAGCGCGTATACAATCTGTATCCTCATGAAATCTCGGGTGGGCAGGGGCAGCGCATCATGATTGCGATGATGCTGATTACTGAACCTGAAATCGTGATTGCCGATGAACCGACCTCTGCACTGGATGTGTCCGTGCGACTGCAAGTGCTGGCGATGCTGGACGATCTGGTCAGCGAGCGCGGTCTGGGGCTGATTTTCATCAGTCACGATATCAATCTGGTGCGTAGCTTCTGCGATCGGGTGCTGGTGATGTATGCCGGACGCGTCGTGGAGTCCATTGCTGCCGCGGATCTGGACAACGCCCAGCATCCGTACACGCGTGGGTTGCTGAATTCGCTGCCGGATATCGACCATCGACGCCCGCGTTTGCCGGTGATGAATCGCGATCCTGCCTGGATCAATGGATAAAGGGGATAATCATGGCAACTGAAGCAATGCGTCAGCGTAAGCCGATGATCGAAGTGAATAACCTGAATCTCTCTTTTGGTCAGGGCAGCGCGAAGAATCAGGTGTTGTACGATGTGAACCTTACCGTCAACGACGGCGATATCTTCGGTCTGGTCGGGGAATCGGGTTCCGGCAAAACCACGGTGCTGAAGTGTCTGGCCGGGCTATTTAATCATTGGGAAGGCACGCTGCATATTGATGGGAAGAAGCTGGCACACCGAATCGATCAGGCGCGCTGCCGCCGGGTGCAGATGGTGTTTCAGGATCCGTATGGATCGCTGCATCCCCGTCATACGGTCGAGTCGATTCTGGAAGAGCCGCTGTCGATCCACCGTTTTGACGATCGTGACGATCGTATTGATACCTTGCTGGAGAAGGTGGGGCTGGGAACGCAATTCCGCCGTCGTTATCCGCACCAGCTTTCGGGGGGGCAGCGTCAGCGTGTGGCGATTGCCCGCGCGCTGATTCTGGAACCGAGAGTTCTGCTGCTGGATGAGCCGACGTCGGCGCTGGATGTGTCGGTGCAGGCGGAAATCCTCAATTTGCTGACGGAGTTGCAGCAGCAGGAAAAGCTGACCTACCTGATGGTGACGCATGACTTGGGCGTGATTTCCCACCTGTGTCATAAAGTGGCGGTGATGCAATACGGTAAGATACTGGAAACGCTGGAAACCGACGACCTGACCAGCGATGTACCCAAGGACGCGTATACCTCAATGCTGGTGGACGCCAGCCGTCAGTACAGCCGCGATCTCGCGGTGCGTTCGGAGCGGATGGGCTAGGTACGTTTGGACTCGTCGCGCTGCGCAGTAATCATCATGAGGGCTGAGCATTCATCATTAAGCCCGTTATTAGGGGAAACACAGGGGGAGGTTCCAGGCCTCACCCCTGTGGTCGCCCCATGTTCCTCGATGCTTAAACGATCGGGATGAGGGCAAGCGACCCTTTTTTATCTTATGCACAGGTTTTCGCTCACAGTTAGTTACGAACAGACTTTTATACGTAAAAAAAGGTAAATGGGTAGCGTTGAAGAGTGCGGATACTTACAATCATTACGCTTTCTGTAGTCGGTCTCTTCAAAAAGGAATTCTCATGTTCAAACGTACTCTGGTTGCTGCGGCAGCCCTTATTTCACTGACGGCATTTTCTCCAGCCTTTGCGGCTTCCGACACCACCACGCGTGTGCTGTTGACGACATCAGCGGGCAATATCGAACTGTCTTTAGATAATCAAAAGGCACCGGTTTCGGTAAAAAATTTCGTCGAGTACGTTAACAACGGTTTTTATAACGGGACGACATTTCACCGTGTGATCCCTGGCTTTATGGTGCAGGGCGGTGGTTTTTCTGGCGAAATGAGCCAGAAAGCGACCAATGCGCCAATCAAGAATGAAGCCGATAACGGTTTACGTAACCAGCGCGGTACGATCGCCATGGCGCGCACGTCTGATAAAGACAGTGCGACCAGCCAGTTTTTTATCAACATCGCGGACAATGCGTTCCTCGATCACGGCCAGCGTGATTTTGGTTACGCGGTGTTCGGTAAAGTGGTGAAGGGCATGGATGTCGTGGATAAGATTTCTCAGGTGCCAACGAAGAATGTCGGGCCTTACCAGAATGTGCCGACTACACCTATCGTGATTCAGTCTGTGAAAGTATTGCCCTGATTCTCTATCTCTACAAGATTAAGCCTATTTCAGCCGCCATGAGACGGCTGAAATAGTGTTGAAATTAAAAGGTTTCCCAGTTCGTTTCGTGTTGACCAGCCTGGGCTTTCTGCGGCGCAATAGCCGCCACGGCTTTTTGGACTGATGGCGCGGCTTTCGTTCTCGCCGCCTCATCTGCGGCAGAGAGTTTAAATATCGACACAATTTCCGTCAGGTGACGTGCCTGTTCTTCCAGAGAAGCAGAGGCGGCGGCTGACTCTTCGACGAGCGCGGCGTTCTGCTGCGTAACATTGTCCATTTCCACGACAGCAGCCCCAACCTGAGTAATGCCTTTGCTCTGTTCGCTGGAGGCGGAAGCGATTTCTCCCATAATATCGGTGACGTTAGTGATGGCTTTCATGATGTTGTCCATCGAATTACCTGCCAGCGTAACCTGCTGCGAGCCGATGGTGACGTTATTTGCCGCTTCGGCGATGAGCCCTTCGATCTCTTTTGCTGCCTGCGCACTCCGCTGCGCCAGATTGCGCACTTCGCTTGCCACAACAGCGAACCCTCTACCTTGTTCTCCCGCCCGTGCGGCTTCCACCGCAGCGTTCAACGCGAGAATGTTAGTCTGAAAGGCAATACTATTGATAACCGTGGTGATGTCGGAAATTTTCTGCGAGCTGCCAGAAATGCTGTTCATTGTCTTGATTACGCCGTCCACGATATCACCGCCTTCGTTAGCCGTTTTGGAGGCATTTTGCGCCAACATACTGGCCTGACCGGCGTTTTCCGCATTTTGTTTTACTACGGCGCTCAGCTCTTCCATGCTGGCGGCGGTTTGTTCCAATGCGGAGGCTTGTTCCTCGGTACGGGAGGAGAGATCCGTATTGCCGGAGGCAATCTCGCCCGCGCTACGGTAGATCTGTTCGGCGCTAGAACGAATGTCGGACACGGTTTTTACCCAGTTATCCTGCATCTGCTGGACAAACGGGATCAATTTACCCACGCAGTTTTTTCCGCTCTGTTCAAGATAGGTGTGTAACTGCCCGACCGATAGCACCTGAAGGTGCTGTTTAATTAAATCGAGTGGGCGGATGACAAATTGCGCCAGATAACGATCCGTCAGAATCACGATAATCAGACCGGCAACTAATGCCGCAATCAGCATTTTTTGACACCAACTCACCCAGTCGGCAATGCGGGATTGTGCTTCATCTTTCAGACGACCAATCACACCGTTGTATTGATCTATCGCCGTGGTGAAATTCCTCCGCAGGTCGCGGTATTGCACGCTGGAGAGCTGCTTGAACTCGTCGAAGCGTTCTGCCTTTACAGCATCATACATGGGGACGATAGCTTTACTGAATAGCTCATAAGAACTGTTGTAAATGATGTCTACTGTCTTTGAGTCTATGTTGCCGTGATCAATGACTTGAAACTCTTGTAAACCGGCTCTGAGTTTATCAATGTCAGCAGAGGATGCTTGTAGTTCCTGAGTGAATGCTTCTGCGTTGTTCTTCTCTCTGGCTTCTACTGCCCGATCCATTGAGTTCTTGACGCGATAATACTGCCCACTGGCACCGTTAATGATGTCGCCGTTATTTTGCTGAACGTTAGTGAGATCAATTTCCGAAGTTAGCTGGTTTAATGAATAGAGCGCGAATATCGATACGCCGCCCCAAAGAAATGAGAATAGAACGAGTATCAGAATCATCATTGTTCTGATTCTGGTATTGCGAATGAAATTCATAATGTAAACCCTGGTAAGGTTATGATTTTTAAGTTCCCACTTTTGAAAGGGGATTTATTTGCCTCCATGCTGTGTACTTGAAAATACAGGCTTTCCCAGAACGCGATGAGCCGTTCTAAGTGTGTTATCGGCATGTTATATATGAGCTTGAATTGTTTCTAATTACTTATGTATTTTTGCGGAAAAAAATAAGGCCACTGATGTGGCCTTTTGCGATCTTAACGCACCAACTGCTGCATTATTCCAGCGCTTTTGCCATCTGCTGTAGCCAGGCATCTACGCCAGTGCTTGGCACGTTCAATTGGCGATAGGTCGCCGTTGCAACGGGATAGCCACCGACGTCTTCCTGGCTGTTCACGAAGCCACCTTTCCGCTGTTTGAAATTCTCCACGATACGCTTATCAACGGCATCACGATCTTTAGGGCGTGCGCCTGCGCTTTGCAGTACCTGATTGGTGATGGCGCTGGCGGGCGATGCCGTTAAGCCCGTTGGCCAAATAGGGGACACTTTGAGTAAATTAATCCCACTGCCTGACGTTTGCGGTGCGGCTTTTCCTTTGGCATCGTAAGCGAGGTTATCTGACATCCAGACATCGCCGGAGCTGTTGCTGCCTACCAGCCCTAAACCTGCTTTGGTATTCGCGCCGTAGTGCATCACGTTACCCGCAACCGAGACGCGTGGGCTGGCGGGCATGGTTTTCCCTTCCCACTCTCCTTTTACGCCACCAACGCGAACGCCCCAAATGCCGGGGTTATAGATCAGGTTATTGACCATAACGCCCGTAGAACCCGCTTTGAACCAGGCGTTACGCTCGTTGTTGTGCGCATACAGGCTGCCCACGATCGAGACGTCGGTCACGTTATCGTGAACCAGCGTCCCCATCGAGTGAATACCTTTGGTGTGAGCTGAATCGTATAGGCCTTCAGCAACGATATTATTCGAGAGCGTGATGCGGTGCGCGGTGCCCTGCGGCCCGTCATAGCGTGGGCCGGAAATAGACAGGTTTTCGTCCGTACCCCAGGCAAAGCTAGAGTGGTCGATCACGACGTTGTAGGCATCTTTGCCGTTGATGGAAACATCGCGTTCAAAGCCGCTTTTTTTACCCGTACCGGCATCGCCGATGCGAAAACGAATATGTTGCATGAGCACATCATGTGTGCTGATCCCCATTCCGCCGCGAATGATGGTGATACCGGGAGAGGGAGCGGTTTGGCCGGCGATGGTGACAAACGGCTCAGTTAACCGGAGGTCACTTTTATTCAGGTCGATAATGCCGCCAACCTCAAAAACGATAATGCGTGGCCCTTTGGCGGCGAGCGCTTCCCTGAGTGAACCTGCCCCAGAAGAAGCCAGCGTGGTGACGCGAATAATGCGTCCACCGCTGCCTGCAACGGTATCCGTTCCGAACCCTTTCAACTCTGGTGCTGCCGGTGTGGCGGCGTTAGCCATCGGTACTCCAACACTGAAAACTAAGCCAGTGCTGAACAGTGCAGCGAACAGAAGAGAACGTTTCATTTCATTTCCTTGAATATTAACGATAAAAATGAGCGAGCCCTTAGGACTCGCTCAGGTGCAGCCCGAGTCATAAATCGACGGGCGTTAAGCTCGCTTGCAGGCCCCGCTTAGCACAGGACAATGAGGGGCGGAGCCTGAAGCCCGCTTATTTACCTTTCATGCTTTACACATCGCAACTAGTTGCAATTTGCTGCCGTGAGCACCGCAAGGTTTTTGTTCACGCCAGCATAGTTCGCCAGTTTGTCCTTCACGCACTGTGCTGAAACAGGAGAGTAGCTGTAAGGAACAGAAGCGAATGTGCCGGTGCTTTTCCAGTCTTCCGCATTCACGTAGGGCTTGGAATCTTTATCCCAGGTGATGTTGTATTTAGCGAAATCTGCCGGGCTCATGACGTTGTTATTACGCAACTCCCAGGTACCGAAGTTGGAACCGTCGTAACGTGAAGTCACTGGGTTTTTCGCATTCTCGAACCAGTTACGTTCGATCAGCGCAATCCCTTTCTGACGCACGTTCAGGCCAGAACTGGTGATGCCGGTATACAGGTTGTTGTACGCGTGAACCTGGCCGCCACGTTGCAGCGGGAGGCGGGCGTTAACATCGTCGTAGATATTGTGGTGGTAAGTCAGGTCACGACCCGTATCGCTACTGCTGAAGCCGCTCAGGCCGACCTTTTTGATGCCGTGAATATAGTTGTACGACACCGTGACGTTGGTTGACGCTTTCTTGATATCAATTGCGGATTCGAAGGTCGTGTCACCGTCTTTTGTACCTGCGCATTCGAAGTTTTTCGCGAAGATTTCGTTGTGGTCAATCCAGACGTTCGGCGTGTTATCGATACGAATCGCATCACCATCCTGCGCGCCGCCCGGCATGTAACCAAAACGCATGTTACGTATGACGATATCGGATGATTTCGTCAGCCAGATCCCGAAGTTGGCGGACGATCCGTTGGTTCCGAGGATGGTAATCCCTTTGGTGAACTCTTTGATTTCCACACCGCGTGCGTCTTTCTTCCACTGACCGCAGATATCGTTCTCTGCGGCTTTGATCAGTGCGTCTTCATTGCCGTTATAGGTAATGACGAGTGGGTAAGCACCACCTTTGACTTTCTTACCATTGGAGTCCAGCTTCGCGGCTTCGATGATGTCGATAATATCTTGCATGGAACGCGCTGTTTTTTTCACGGCACCGGCAACGTCACCGCCGTCAGTGGTGGCATAACCCCCCGTATTTGCCGCCATTGTCGGTTGAGCCGCAAGTAATAACAGCCCAGCGGCTGCAGAAGGCAGTAGGTATTTCATTCAGGTACTCTCCTTGGAATTGAATTATTGTTTGGGTATTAATGCTCCACATAACCCAGATTATATTTTTTTGGCGTTTCAATAAAAATGAAATCAAGGTTTATTGAAATCCGACTTAAGTCTTATCATAAAAATAAAATAATTCAATGTTTAGACGGTAAATATGTATGGCGAATAGCGATCGGAATATTAATGGTTGATAAGTGTCTATTTTACAAAGTGATATTTTTTTCATTTTTTCTAAAATAAAGGTGCTGAAGATTTTTATGAAAAATAAAATTATATTTCTTTTTATGCCTCTGTCATGGATGTGATTTGATAAAGGTGATAACTGTGAGCGACATCAATAAATAAGTGAAATCCCGTTGTTGAGATGATGCTGTCATAAATTTTTGATGCCGATCAAATTATCAGTTAATCACGCGTTGATGAATGGCGATTATTTTAATCATTTAATCCTTAAT
Source organism: Pectobacterium actinidiae (assembly GCF_000803315.1). Taxonomy (NCBI): domain Bacteria; kingdom Pseudomonadati; phylum Pseudomonadota; class Gammaproteobacteria; order Enterobacterales; family Pectobacteriaceae; genus Pectobacterium; species Pectobacterium actinidiae. The sequence goes on along the minus strand of NZ_JRMH01000002.1, from coordinate 63,443 downwards.
TAAATGATGGTTATGTTTATTAATAAATACAGCTATTGATTTCTATATTAAATAATTAGCATGTTATTTAATTGGTGCTTATTTTAGAATACCGATCCATACTCGCGCCTGAATTTCTATAAAAAATGAGCGAGCTCTTAGAGCTCGCTCGGGTCTCGGCGTGAAGAATCACGGTTGCTGGACATTCAGGCTTATCGCTTCCTGTTTTGGTACGGCCCAGAAAGCCTAACGACGTTTATTTGCAGTTAGCTGCTGTCAGTACTGCCAGGTTTTTGCCTACGCCAGCATAGTTTGCCAGTTTATCCTTCACGCACTGTGCAGAAACCGGGGTGTACTTATAGGAGACGGTAGGGAACTTACCGGTGCTCTTCCAGTCATCCGCATTGATGTGAGGAGAGGAAGGTTTTCCCCAGGTGATTTTGTATTTGGAGAAGTCTGCCGGTTTCGTAATGTTGTTGTTACGCAGCTCCCAGGTACCAAAGTTGGAGCTGTCGTTACGTGCTGTCACTGGGTTGAGTGCATTCTCGAACCAGTTGCTTTCAATCAGTGCGATCCCTTTCTGACGGACGTTAAAGCCTGAACCGGTGATGCCGTCATACAGGTTGTTGTACGCGTGAACCAGACCACCACGCTGTAGCGGCAGACGTGAGTTAACATCGCGATAGATATTGTGATGATAAGTCAGGTTACGACCCGTATCCGTATTGCTTGAACCGCTCAGGCCGACTTTCTTGATGCCATGAATATAGTTGTAGGATACCGTGACGTTAGTTGACCCTTTCTTGATATCGACAGCCGACTCAAAGGTCGTGTCATTATCTGGCGTGCCTTTACACTCAAAGTTCTTGGCAAAGATCTCGTTGTGGTCGATCCAGACGTTTGGTGAGTTATCGATACGAATGGCATCACCGTCTTGCGCGCCGCCCGGCATATAGCCAAAGCGCATGTTACGTACCACAACGTTAGAAGAGTTCACGATCCAAACACCGAAGTTGGCGGATGAGCCATTGGTGCCCTGAATAGTAATGCCTTTGGTGAATTCTTTGATTTGTACGCCGCGAGCGTCTTTGCTCCACTGGCCGCAGATATTCTTTTCAGCCGCTTTGATTAATGAATCTTCATTACCACTATAGGTGATGAAGAGCGGGTAAGCACCGCCTTTGACTTTCTTGCCTTTTGAATCCACTTGTGCGGCTTCAATTATATCCACAATTTCTTTCATAGAACGTGCCGTTTTTTTCACGGCGCCAGAAACGTCGCCACCATCCGTAGTGGCATAACCGCCCGTATTTGCTGCCATGGCTGGCTGAGCTGCAAGCAATAACAACCCAGTGGCTGCAGTAGGTAATAGATATTTCATTATGACTGTCTCCTTGGAATAGAATTTTCGTGGGCATTTATCGATCCCTATGCCCGATGTAACAGGTACAAATTTTTCAACAAAAATGAATATCGGTTTGATAAAAAACCAAGGGGAGTGTGGTCAAAAAATAAGGTCAGTTCAAGGGTGAAATATTAAATGTATCAGAGCGGAAACATTTCGTAATACTGATGGTTGGGTAATTTGGATTTTATGAGAAACGATTTTCTTTTAAAGTAACCGAAAATCATAAGGTTATTTTTTTTGGTAAAAAATAAATGCACTCGGGTTTCTTTATTGGTTGGGGTTTAAAGGGTTATTTTTATTGTGGCAATCGCTGCCGCTAGCGTAAGGAAATCATCTTAAGTCAAAATATACTATCACAGGCATATTCAATATTTTTTACGTGATGAGTAAAATTTATCGTGAATTTTAGTTTGTAAAAATATAATTATTATTAATCATTATATGGCGTTTATTTAGTGATGAAAAATAGGCCTCCTTGTTCGTAGCCGCTTATGGGGGAAACTATCATTAGCATGACGTCTATTTTCATGAAGTGATAATCCTGCGCGGGCCTCTTAAAAATGAGCGAGGCCGAAGCACTCGCTCAGGAAGAGACCGATGCAGGATGAATGCAATACATCGGTCTTAACGCGTTTATTTACAGTTGGCTGCTGTCAGTACCGCCTGGTTTTTACCTACGCCAGCGTAGCTTGCCAGTTTATCCTTCACGCATTGTGCAGAAACTGGAGAGTAGCTATATGAGACAGCTGGGAATTTACCGGTGCTTTTCCAGTCATCCGCATTGATGTGAGCTGAAGAAGGTTTACCCCAAGTGATGTTGTATTTAGCAAAATCAGATGGGCTGGTAATGTTGTTGTTACGGAGTTCCCAGGTACCGAAATTGGAAGTATCGTTGCGTGCCGTTACTGGGTTTTTCGCATTTTCGAACCAGTTGCTTTCGATCAGCGCAATCCCTTTCTGACGGACATTCAGGCCTGAATCTGTAACACCGCTATACAAGTTATTGTATGCGTGTACCTGACCACCACGCTGTAGTGGCAGACGTGAGTTAACATCGCTGTAAATGTTGTGATGGTAAGTCAGGTTACGGCCGGTATCCGTGTTGCTTGAACCGCTCAGACCGACCTTTTTCACGCCATGGATATAGTTGTACGACACCGTGACGTTGGTTGATGCTTTTTTAATATCAATAGCAGACTCAAAGGTCGTGTCACCGTCTGGCGTACCTTCGCATTCGTGGTTCTTGGCGAAGATCTCGTTGTGATCGATCCAGACATTTGGTGTGTTATCGATGCGGATGGCATCGCCATCTTTTGCTCCGCCCGGCATGTAGCCGAAACGCATATTACGCACGACAACATTGGAAGAGTTAACCATCCAGATACCGAAGTTAGCGGAAGAACCGTTGGTACCGAGGATGGTGATCCCCTTGGTGAACTCTTTAATTTCTACACCGCGCGGATCTTTGCTCCACTGGCCGCAGATGTTAGCTTCAGCGGCTTTGATTAGCGCATCTTCATTACCGTTGTAGGTAATGACGAGCGGATAGGCTCCGCCTTTGACCGCTTTACCGCTTGAATCTTTTTTCGCAGCTTCAATGATATCGACGATCTCTTGCAGAGAACGCGCTGTCTTTTTCACCGCACCGGAAATGTCGCCGCCGTCCGTGGTGGCATAACCCCCTGTATTTGCCGCCATCGTAGGTTGGGCAGCAAGCAGCAACAGCCCAGCGGCTGCAGAAGGCAGTAGGTATTTCATTGTGTACTCTCCTTGACATAGATTTTTTGGGTATTTATCACTACACACCCTGTGTAATAAAAAAGGCTGTTTCAACAAAAATGAAATTAAGGTTTGTCTATAAAGCCGAGATAAGTGTTAACAGAAAAAATAAACAATACAAGATGGGGCGTTAAATATATATATTAAATAACAGAGGACAGTTGAGAGGATTTGTGTCTACTGCTTTTAAATAGAAACTAATTTCCATTTAAATCATTTAAATTCATTGTGTTATGTTTTTTTATCTCTGTTGTTTCAATCTGGATTCTTTATTTTCATCCATCTTATATGTGTGGTTTATTCTCTTCATGGACAATTGTGATCGCCATCAAATATTAAAAATAAGCATCACGTGGAAAGATAAATCCTCTGATTTCCTCTGACTTATTTAAAAAGGTTAATTAATTCATGAGGTTTTTTTGTTTGTTATTTTTTTTTTGTTAAAAATGATTTCAAATAAATCTTTTTCTATCGATATGAATAATCAATAAGGCCTATTGATAAATAGGATCGTTATAGGAATAAATGATTTATTATCAACAAAATAATTATCTTGCTAACTTAATGCTTTGGATCAGGATAAACACACAGGTCAATTTTACTCCGTTTGCAGAGAGAGTAGACCGCTGAACTTCTCGTCTCCTACTGTAGCGCTAAGAAAAAACTAAAAATAGGGAAGCCATCAATAGGCTGTAGGCGTTGAGATGTATAAATATTTTTCGCCACATATTTTTTGTTGACAAGATAGGTTTTTCTTGACTGTTAAATGTGTGAAAGGTAGCGTTAATAGAACGCATGGAAGCTATTTTCAAACATACCATTAGGATCGTAATATGTTTATCTCGGATAAAAAAATTGCAGCAAGTTTAATTGAAAAATCAATCGTTCTTATCGAACAAATCAAAGCAGAGTTAGCGGTGCTGAAAACAACCTTGCCTCAGGAAGAGTATGAAAAATGCCTACATGTGGCAGGTCACTTAATTTATACCTTAACAGGTAAAGTGATAAATGATATTTCAATTGACCATCCCGATTTAAAACCAGACGGCTTCACGGTTTATGTGAATAAGGATGTGAGTGAATAATAAAGGTTAGTTTTTCATGATGAAATTCCAATAACTAATATAGTTGCATTTTATATTTTATTTAACATATTTTTAAAGGATTTATTTATGTTAAGGTCATTTGTATTATCAATTTCTTTGCCCGTTTTTATGTCTTGTTTTTTATTTTCCAGTAATGCGATTGGATCGGAAGGGAAAGTTATTCCTATCGATTTTTTAAATCAAAAAATAAATGTTATAGACAGGGATACATCTTGTTTTTTTAAGAAAAAAACACTGGAAGATATTATTGTAAATAATAATATTTCAACCTCAGATATAGATCGTTGTATTGCTGAGTGCTCTTATCTACTTGGTATTCCTGGTGATTATGGAAGTACGCGCTTCCACAGTTGTCTTGCCCAATGTAAGGGAATGATTCCGATGTGTGATTTCTGATTTTTTAAATGAGACAATCTCTATTTCATCATGATTAATATAATTATTTTTTTATTGATCGCATGAGTGGTTTTTTATCGTTGGATGAGAATGGAATAGGTTTTTTAAAATATACTAATTAAAGTTAGTACGATGGATTGCGATGTTAATTATTTATAAAGGATGATTTTTTATGGCTGAATATGAAATAACAATTTCAGGGAACAGTGGAAAGCATAAAATAACATGCAGCGATGATACCTATATACTTGACGCTGCTGAGGAGGCTGGAATAGATCTTCCCTATAGCTGTCGGGCTGGGGCCTGTTCATCATGCTTATGCAAGGTGACTTCTGGGAGCTATAATGATAGTGACCAGTCTTTCCTCAATGATTCCCAAAGGGAAAAGTATATATTGTCTTGTGTTACGTACCCTTCATCAGATATGACAATAGTTAGCCATGTTGAGGATGAGCTGGTTGACTCGGAGTGTTGAATAATGATTAGCAGAAGGAATTTTATTTTATCTGGTGTAGCACTTAGTCTGTGCGGTCTGACATATCGTGCCAATAGTGAACCCAATGGGGAATTTATAATAATAAATGCAGCATTAATTAACAATAAGGATGATATTAATAAACGGTTGGATAAATTTATATTTAAAAACGGGCAATGTGATTCCGTTAAATCAACACAGCAGGACGCTGTAAAAGTTATTATTAATGTCATCCGTAAGTCTACGATGGAGCCTTTAATCGGAAGCAGAGTTGGCTTATGCCTTTCAGATGCTTTCAAAGCGAAAGGGAAAGTTGCTTCTGCGAATCAGAGTTGCAATCTCACATGGGCCGAAATTAGAGATGAAACCCCAGTCGAGTTCACAACCTATATTCCTAAGCTGTCATTAAAGGGAAGTAAGGTGATGAATCCTATGGATATTGTTATTAGAGAGGGTAATAAATTTGGCGTCTATCGATTTAATTTCCCCCTAGATTATCTATCATCAATCGGTTTATTCCAGTCTAGCGCAAAAGAGGCGGTAACGGCTAACACCCTGACAGACATAGCCATCGAGTTATATGGAGAAAAGCCTGGTAGCTCAGTTGCGGAGCTAAGGCCTGAATATGTTGATGGTTTTTATCAGGTACCGATAACCTTTATTCTGGATGATGTTTAACAATTGTTAATGATCGTACTCGTCACTTAAATCAATATCGAACCAAAGCAGGGATTCCATGCTGTTGTCAAACTATACGGAATCCCTGTCTCCTGTCATCTATATGTCTCTGGATGAAGTCAGCATCAATTTCTTGTCATTCTTCTCATCACGTATACAGGTACAATAGCCTGTGTTACACCCGCTTATGAAAAACGCAGCGACATAAATTTCGGGTATTATTGCGGGTATCAAAAGTAGGATAAATTTAAATAACCAATATCTATCAATACATTAAGTCAATATGCTGCTAATTATCGATAACTACGACTCCTTTACCTACAACCTTTACCAATACTTTTGTGAGCTTGGCGCGCAGGTTGTGGTGAAGCGTAATGATGAACTGACGCTGCGTGAGATCGAACAGCTTGCGCCCGAACGATTGGTCATTTCACCGGGCCCTTGTACGCCGGATGAGGCGGGCATTTCACTGGCTGCTATTCGTCACTTTGCCGATAAGTTGCCTATTTTGGGCGTGTGCCTTGGCCATCAGGCGATGGGGCAGGCGTTCGGCGCGCGCGTGGTGCGAGCACGGCAGGTCATGCACGGGAAAACCTCAGCGATTGCGCACAGCAGCACGGGCATTTTTACTGGTTTAGCTCAGCCTTTGACGGTCACCCGCTACCATTCACTCATCGTTGATTCTGCCTCGCTACCCGATTGCTTTGAGGTCACGGCCTGGAGCGAACATGAAGGTAAGCGTGACGAGATTATGGGGATCCGCCATCGCTCGCTTCCGCTGGAAGGCGTGCAGTTTCATCCTGAAAGCATCCTTAGCCAGCAAGGGTATGAGCTTTTGGATAATTTCCTTAAAATTTAGTGAGATAGAAAGTTATTCTCTCCAGTAGCCGATTTAATATTGCCTGTAATTGATTTTTTATGCATATTTATTGACTATATTTTCATTCCGACATGATGGACAGCAGAGTGAGGCAGCAAATGGCAGCAGAGCAGAAAGCAGTGACACGGGATACTCACGATAAAGTGATTTTGCCGGTTTATGCACCCGCGAAGTTTGTACCAGTGAAAGGTAAAGGGAGCCGCGTCTGGGATCAAGACGGCCGTGAGTATATCGATTTCTCCGGCGGCATTGCGGTTACGGCACTGGGTCACTGTCATCCTGCGCTGGTGAATGCATTGCAACAGCAGGGTGAAAAGCTGTGGCACACCAGCAATATCTTCACCAACGAACCTGCGCTACGCCTCGCCAGCAAATTGATTGATGCCACTTTTGCCGACCGCGTGTTCTTTGTTAATTCCGGTGCTGAGGCTAACGAAGCTGCCTTTAAGCTGGCGCGCCACTATGCGGTTAAACGCCATAGTCCGTATAAAACCAAGATCATCGCTTTCTATAATGCGTTTCATGGCCGGACGCTGTTCACCGTCTCGGTTGGCGGACAGCCTAAATATGCCGATGGTTTCGGGCCTAAGCCTGCGGATATTGTCCATGTTCCCTTCAACGATCTGGCGGCGGTCAAAGCGGTGATGGACGATCACACCTGTGCAGTCGTGCTGGAGCCGATTCAGGGTGAGGGTGGTATTACGCCTGCGACGCCTGAATTTTTACAAGGCGTGCGCGATCTGTGCGATCAGCATAAGGCGCTGCTGGTGTTTGATGAAGTACAGAGCGGGATGGGACGTACCGGTAAATTATTCAGCTACATGCACTATGGCATCACGCCGGATATTCTCACGACCGCGAAAGCGCTGGGTGGCGGCTTCCCGATTAGTGCAATGCTGACGACGGAAGAGATCGCATCGGCCATGACGGTTGGGGTACACGGCACCACTTATGGCGGTAATCCGTTGGCTTGTGCCGTAGCGGAAGCGGCGCTGGATATCATTAACACGCCGGAAGTGTTATCAGGCGTGGCGGATCGTCACGATCGGTTTGTCAGTGAGCTTGAGAAAATCAATCAGCAGTACGGCGTATTCGAACAGGTTCGCGGTATGGGGCTGCTGCTGGGTGCAGAACTGAAACCGCAGTGGCATGGCCGTGCGGGTGAGTTTCTGGCCGCAGCAACGGCTCAGGGGTTGATGGTTCTGATGGCTGGGCCTAACGTGATCCGTTTTGTACCCTCGTTGATCATTGATGAAGACGATATTGCGCAGGGGATGGAGAAATTCGCCAACGCCGTCGCGCAGGTCGTTAAGACAGCAAACTGATTAGACATAAAAAACGTAGGGAACGTTTTAACGTTGCGTTAGCAACGACCCGAAAGGGGGCGGCCAGGGATGGCATGCCATAAAAAAAGCGTGAGGCCGAGGCTTCACGCTTTTTTATTGGTAGGGTACAGCGACAGCGGGTTAGCGAGTGCCGTAAACGACAATCGTTTTACCGTGTGCAGAGATCAGGTTCTGGTCTTCTAACATTTTCAGAATGCGACCCACGGTTTCACGCGAGCAGCCAACGATTTGCCCAATTTCCTGACGGGTAATTTTAATTTGCATGCCATCTGGATGCGTCATGGCATCAGGTTGTTTGGCCAGGTTGAGTAGGGTTTGAGCAATACGGCCAGTCACATCAAGGAAGGCGAGGTTGCCGACTTTCTCAGAGGTAACTTGAAGTCTGCTTGCCATTTGGGCTGACAGACGCATGAGGATATCCGGGTTAACCTGGATGAGCTGGCGGAATTTTTTATAGGAAATTTCAGCCACTTCACAGGCGGTTTTTGCCCGAACCCAGGCGCTACGCTCCTGACCTTCTTCAAACAGGCCTAGCTCGCCGATAAAATCGCCCTGATTGAGGTAGGAGAGGATCATCTCCTTGCCTTCTTCATCTTTGATTAGCACTGCGACAGAGCCTTTCACGATGTAGTAAAGCGTTTCTGCTTTTTCACCTTGGTGAATAAGCGTGCTCTTCGATGGATACTTGTGGATATGACAATGGGAAAGGAACCATTCGAGAGTTGGGTCTGTTTGCGGTTTGCCGAGAACCATTCGCTATCATCCTCTGTTGTAATTCACTGCGCAAATTACAGGGGTCAGAGTTCCCTGTACGGCGTGTTTAACTGCTAAAAAATAAAATTCAGTCTAGGCAGAATGACGTCAGGGAATATACTGGAACCACTGTACCCTTGATTTTCCGGTTGCTGCCTTGCCGCATCGTAAACGTGGCTGGGTATATCTGGCCACGTAATCATCTTCTTCGTTTCTGGGTTTGTCCAGAAAAGGTCTATTCTATTTTCGTTTTAACACAGCTTTAAGGATGTGTCTTGTGTTGTCTCGCTTCAGCATGACAAAGCTCTGATTAACGCTGGTTTTTGTACAGTAACGATATAAATTTTCAAAAAATTTTTAGTGGAGAGGCATCATGCAGGCTCGGGTAAAATGGGTTGAAGGCTTAACGTTTTTGGGCGAATCCGCATCAGGGCATCAGATTTTGATGGACGGCAATTCTGGCGATAAAGCGCCCAGTCCGATGGAAATGGTATTGATGTCCGTAGGAGGATGCAGTGCGATTGACGTGGTGTCGATTCTACAAAAAGGTCGCAACGATGTGGCGGATTGTGAGGTGAAATTAACGTCAGAGCGTCGGTCTGACGCGCCGCGTTTATTTACCCACATCAATCTGCATTTTATCGTGACGGGAAAAGGACTGACCGATAACGTTGTCGAACGAGCCGTCGCCCTGTCGGCGGAAAAGTACTGTTCTGTGGCATTGATGCTGGGTAAAGCCGTTGAGGTGACGCACAGTCACGAAATTCGGGTGCTGGCTTAATCGCTTTCTCTGGGCACGACGCTGCCGTGCCCGGTTTTGCTTATTCGATCGTTTTCCCTTCTATCAGCCGCTGCACCAGCGGTGCCATGATTAATTCCATCGCCAAGCCCATCTTCCCGCCGGGAACGACCAGCGTGTTGATGTGGGAGATAAATGACCCCTGCAACATGGCGAGCAGATAGGGATAATCAATATTATCCAGCCCCTGAAAATGAATCACCACGAAGCTTTCGTCCAGTGAGGGAATCGACTTGGCGGCGAACGGGTTGGAGGTGTCCACGGTGGGCACGCGCTGGAAATTGATGTGTGTGCGAGAGAACTGTGGCGTGATATAGGTGATGTAGTCTTCCATCGAGCGGACGACCGAATCCATCACCGCTTCACGCGAGTGGCCGCGCTCATTGACGTCACGAATCAGCTTTTGAATCCATTCCAGGTTGACGATTGGCACCACGCCGACGAGCAAATCGACATGCTGTGCCACGTCGTTTTGCTCGGTGACCACGCCGCCGTGCAGCCCTTCATAGAACAGGATGTCAGTGGGTTCCGGCATCGGTTCCCACGGCGTGAACGTCCCAGGAACCTGATTATAGGGAATCGCTTCATCGTAGGTATGCAGATATTTACGCGTCTGACCGCGCCCGTGCAGGCCATATTCGATAAACGACTGTTCCAGCAGGCTGAAATCATTCGCTTCCGGGCCGAAATAGCTGATGTGGCGTCCTGAATCACGCGCTTTACGAATCGCCATATCCATTTCCGGGCGGGTATAGCGGTGAAAGCTATCGCCTTCCAACTGGGCTGCACGCAGATCAAACTGCTGGAAAATCTTACGGAAGGCCAGACTGGTTGTCGTGGTTCCCGCCCCACTAGAGCCGGTAACCGCAATAATCGGATGCTGATGTGACATAAGGCGCGTGACTCCGTGATCGCGAGGTTCGCACAGACCGAAGGTCTGCGTGCATCCTCAAAAAAGACGTAATTAGTTATCATTGTTAGCATGTTTGGCGCGTTCTTTCACGCCTTTCGCCATGCTCAATAAGGAGCGTGTCCTCCGGCATTGAGCTGGTTACGTGGCATGATATTGAGCGTTTCATGTAACTCAGACCACACCAACACCACCTCGCCAGATTGGAGCTGGCTGCGGATATCTTCCACTTTCTGCGCCAGCGAACGTTCCTGCTCGCCGTAATCGGTGCCTTCTCGCAGGACGAAAGATTCAATGATGTTATCCAACGTTTCTGGATCGAGCTGTTGCCAGGGAATAATCACGCTATTCCTCCTGAATAAAAAGTTCCTGAATAAGAGGTTCCTGAAGAAAAAGAATCGGTGGCATGGTCCAAAAATGGGCTAAGCCAATTGGGAATGCGCTGTTCCAGCCACATTTCCGGTTTCAGCAACGTTCCACCGACGAAGCCGACATGCCCACCATGTTCCGTCAGCTGATACTCAATAGTAGACGGTAACTGCGACAGATCGGGAATCACCTCAGACGTCATGAAGGGATCGTCCTTCGCATGGATGATCAGCAACGGTTTACGAATCTGAGGCAACAGCGGCAGGGCGCTACAGCGTCGATAGTAGTCGGCTGCATCGCGAAAACCGTGGATTCGTGAAGTAATGATGTCATCAAACTCCCGCAGTTGGCGGATTCGCTTCAACTGCGGCAACTGAATGGGCAATGTGTCTGGGTATGCTGCCAGTTTGCGACTGGCGTTTTGTTTCAAAAGCCGCAGCAGATAGTGCTGATAGACGCGAGAGAAGCCTTGTTCCATCCGACGGCTACAGGGTTCGAGCATCAAGGGGGCGGAAACAATGACGGCGGCGGACAGGGAACAGGCTTCGCCTTGCTGAGCGAGCAGGTAGGCTAGCATGTTGCCGCCGAGAGACACGCCGATGGCGGCGGTAGGCGCATGGCCCAGCGTCTCCTGCATCCAGTGCAGAAAATAGCTCGCATCGCTGGTTTCGCCGGAGTGATAAATACGCTTCATCCGATTGGGCTTCCCGCTGCATCCGCGAAAATGCATGATGACGGCCAGCCAGCCGCGCTGTTTGCAGGCATGTAGCAGGCCGTGGGCGTAAGGGCTATGAAAGTTGCCCTCCAGCCCGTGAAACAGCACCACACGTGGCTTGTGCCGTGCCAGTTCAGGGGCTTCGCTCCAGGCCAGATCGACGAAATCGCCGTCGGGTAATTCGAGCGCTTGCCAGACGGGTGAGAATTGCGCATGACGGCGAATCAAACGTGGCAATAGCGTTTGCAGATGTGGGTTACGGGCGCCGCTCAGCGGACGAAATTGGTCATACATAAAAGATATGGAAATCTGGTTATCGGCTCTTGTACGATCAATATCACACAGTTAGCCTCAATGCTGCCAGTTAGTACGATATTTGGGTCAGGAGTGCCCACAAATAATGGAACTGAGTTTATTTCTCTCGATGTTGGGTTTTTTGTGGGTAGCGGCCATCACGCCGGGGCCGAATAATATGCTGTTGACCACCTCGGGCGCGAATTTTGGCTTTATGCGTTCGCTGTGGCTGATGATTGGCATCATGCTGGGCATGCAAAGCATTTTGCTGCTGGTGGCATTTGGTGTCGGTGGGTTGATTCTGATTTATCCTTCGCTGCACTTTATCCTGAAAGTCCTCGGCAGCGCCTATCTGCTCTGGCTGGCGTGGAAAATCGCCACGGCGGCATACGAACGTTTAGAAACGTCCGCTGCGCCACCCCAGCCGATTCGGTTTTATCAGGGGTGGTTGCTGCAATTCCTTAACCCGAAAGCGTGGCTCATGGCACTGGGGGCAATTGCCAGTTTTAGTCTGGCGGGTGAAGGCTATAACCAGTCTGTAATCGCCATAAGCATCGGGATTGTGCTGGTCAATCTGGTGTCCGGAGTCATCTGGCTCGGGTTTGGTACAATGATTGGGCGACTGCTGCGTAGTAAGAAAGCGTGGATTATCTTCAATGTGTCAATGGGATTGCTGACCGCCGCCTGCGTGCTGTTGATTTGGCATTAAGGCTTTGTTGATAACGTCGCGAGCGGTTTTCCGCTCGCGACTCGTTCAGGCAATAGGTAGCAATTTACTCGCTCTGCATCATCTGCTCTAGCTGTTCCTGCGCGTCCAGCCAGGACATTTCCGTTTCTTCCAGCGCGATTTTGACTTTGGTTTGTTGTTGCAGGCAGTCGGTGAGCTCGGCTTTACGGCTGATGTCATAGATGGCGCTGTCCGCCAGCCGCGCTTCCAGCGCTGCCAGCGTTTCCCCCAGCTTTTCCATCTGCTGCTCAAGCTTGGTTATCTGTTTGCGCAGCGGCTGCGTTTGCGTTCTCAACTCGGCTTCGCGGCGTTTCTGATCTTTTCTACCCTGCGCACTGTTGGCTGTATTTTCTTTTGGCGTTTCATCGGCCGCATTTTCCTGACGTTGCAGGCCGACCAGCCACTGTTGGTAGTCTTCCAAATCGCCATCGAACGGTTCCACTTTCTGGTCGTGTACCAGATAGAGATCGTCGGTGGTAGAACGGATCAGGTGTCGATCGTGCGAGACGACAACCAGCGCGCCTTCAAAATCGATTAACGCTTCGGTCAATGCCTGACGCATATCCAGATCGAGATGGTTGGTTGGTTCGTCGAGCAGCAGAAGATTCGGACGCTGCCAGACGATCAGTGCCAGCACCAGACGGGCTTTTTCGCCGCCGGAGAAACGCTCGGTGATCTCCGTGACTTTATCGCCCTGAAAACCGAAGCCGCCGAGATAGTCGCGAAGCTGCTGTTCCGTTTCCCGCTCTGCCAGACGCACCAGATGCTGCAAAGGCGATTCATCCGCACGTAGAAACTCTAACTGGTGCTGAGCGAAATAACCGAGCTTCACGCCTTTCGCCAGCCCGATTTCCCCTTTCAGTGGGGCAAGTGTGCCAGCAAGCAGTTTGATCAGCGTGGACTTACCCGCGCCGTTATGGCCGAGCAGCCCGATGCGGGAACCCGGCACTAAATTAAGTTTGATCGATTCGAGAATCAGCTTGTCGTTGTAGCCTGCGCTGACCTTTTCCATCTTCATGAGTGGATTGGGCAACGATTCTGGGGCGCGAAAGCTGAAGCGGAAGGGGTTATCGACATGCGCTGGCGCAATCAGCTCCATGCGTTCCAGCATTTTTATCCGGCTTTGCGCCTGCTTGGCTTTGGTCGCTTTCGCGCGGAAGCGGTCAATGTAGTGTTGCAGGTGCGCGACACGCTCTTGCTGGTGCTCATAGAGCGATTGCTGCTGTGCGAGGCGAGTAGCGCGCTGGCGTTCAAACGAGGAATAGTTGCCCGTGTATTCGTTGAGCGACTGCTGTTCGATGTGCAGGATCTTGGTCACCACCGGATCGAGGAAATCGCGGTCGTGCGAGATCAGTACCAGCGTGCCGGCGTAGTTTTTCAGCCACTTCTCCAGCCAGATAACCGCATCCAGATCGAGGTGGTTGGTCGGTTCATCCAGAAGCAGCAGATCTGAACGACAGATCAGCGCCTGTGCCAGATTCAAACGCATCCGCCAGCCGCCGGAAAAGGCGCTGACGGGCTGTTGTAGCTGTGACTGAGAAAATCCTAGCCCATTGAGCAGGCTTGATGCTCTGGCCTGAATCGTCCAGGCTTGGATGGCATCCAGCTTGCCGTGCAGCGTGGCAATGGCGTTACCATCGTTCTCTTCGTTGGCGGTCTGCAACGCAGCTTCCAGTTGACGAAACTCGCGGTCACCGTCAATCACGTAGTCCAGCGCGGGTTTATCCAACGCGGGGGTTTCCTGATTAACCCAAGCCAGCGACCAGTTTTGCGGAAATGTCGCGCTGCCGCCGTCGGCGCTGATCTCACCTTTCAGTAAGGACAGCAGGGTAGATTTACCACAGCCGTTCTTGCCAACCAGACCGACTTTCTGGCCGGGATTAACCGTTGCTGTCGCGTTGTCGATCAGAACGCGTACACCACGTCGAATTTGCAGCGAAGAGAAAACAATCATAAAGCGCCGTCTGTTCAGAGTATGTTAAATTATGGACATCTCAGGACACGCGGTGTCCTGTTTTTAGTCGTTGCGCTGCATGGTAACGGAAAACGATTATTATGACGACGCTTTGGAGGGGAATGATGTCGCAGCCACCGAAGATTTTGCTGCTGTATGCCCATCCTGAACCACAGGACTCGGTAGCGAACCGGATCTTATTGCAACCGGCTCAGCAGTTGGCGAATGTAACTGTGCACGATCTTTACGCACACTATCCTGATTTTTTTATCGATATTCATCACGAACAACAGCTGCTGCGTGAGCATCAGGTCATTGTTTTCCAACATCCTTTTTATACCTATAGCTGTCCGGCGTTGCTGAAAGAGTGGCTCGATAGGGTGCTATCCCGTGGTTTTGCCAATGGGATCGGCGGTAATGCGCTGGCGGGGAAATACTGGCGCTCGGTGATTACGACCGGTGAGCCGGAAGATGCCTATCATCCTGATGGAAACAATCGTTACCCGATGGACGACTTGCTACGTCCGTTTGAGTTGACAGCGGCAATGTGCCGGATGCATTGGATGCACCCTATGATTATTTACTGGGCGCGCCGTTTGCAGCCCGATGTGTTGTCGAGTCAAGCCAAAGCTTACGGTGAATGGCTAGCCTCCCCTTTACCTGAAGAGGAACGCTAATATGGAGAGTTCCGCGCTACTGACCGCCGGAGTCTTGTTTTTGTTTGTGGCGGTCGTAGCCGTACCGATTGCGGCCCGATTAGGCATTGGTGCCGTACTGGGCTATTTGATCGCAGGGATCGCCATTGGCCCCTGGGGGCTTGGCTTTATCCGTGATGTGGAAGCCATCCTGCATTTCTCGGAGCTGGGTGTCGTTTTCCTGATGTTCATCATCGGTCTGGAGTTGAATCCCTCCAAGCTCTGGACACTGCGCCGCTCGATCTTTGGCGTAGGAGCCGCGCAGGTCGGCCTGAGTGCGCTGATTTTAGGCGGAGCCTTGTATCTGACAGATTTCTCGTGGCAGTCCGCGCTGATTGGTGGTGTGGGGCTGGCGATGTCGTCAACGGCGATGGCGCTGCAACTGATGCGCGAAAAGGGCATGAACCGCAATGAATCGGGGCAATTAGGTTTCTCCGTTTTGCTGTTTCAGGATTTGGCGGTTATCCCCGCGCTGGCGCTGATTCCGATTTTAGCGGGAGTACAGGGCGATTTTGGCGATTGGGAACGGATTGGTCTTAAGGTTGCCGCGTTTCTCGGCATGTTAATCGGCGGCCGCTATCTGGTGCGTCCGCTGTTCCGTTTTATTGCGGCATCCGGTGTGCGCGAGGTGTTCACCGCTGCCGCGCTGTTGCTGGTGCTCGGTTCTGCGCTGTTTATGGAAGCCTTAGGGCTTTCTATGGCGTTAGGCACCTTTATCGCCGGTATTCTGCTGGCGGAAAGCGAATATCGGCATGAACTGGAAATCGCTATTGAGCCGTTCAAAGGCTTGCTGCTTGGCCTGTTCTTTATCTCTGTAGGAATGGCGCTGAATCTCGGGATCCTCTACACCCACATCGTGAAGATTATGGTTGCGGTGCTGGTGCTGGTGGCCGTGAAAGCGGCTGTACTGTATTTCCTTGCGCGAATTAATCGTATGCGCCGCTCCGAGCGCTTGCAGTTTGCCGGGGTGCTGAGTCAAGGCGGCGAGTTCGCTTTCGTCCTGTTTTCCGCTGCGGCGTCATTCAATGTATTGAAAGGTGAGCAACTGCCGCTGTTGCTGGTGACGGTGACGTTATCAATGATGACGACGCCGCTGCTGATGCAGCTGATCGACCGCATTCTGGTGCGTCGTTATAACGTGCAGGATGTGCCGGATGAGAAACCGTATGTCGAGGATGATGAGCCGCAGGTGATCGTGGTGGGCTTCGGGCGTTTCGGGCAGGTGATTGGCCGCTTATTAATGGCGAACAAAATGCGGATTACTGTTCTGGAGCGTGACATCAGCGCCGTGAGCCTAATGCGCAGCTATGGTTATAAGGTTTATTATGGTGATGCCACGGAGCTGGAACTGCTGCGCTCGGCGGGCGCGGATAAAGCACGTTCCATTGTGATCACCTGTAATGCGCCAGAAGATACGATGGAGATTGTGCATCTCTGCCAGCAACATTTCCCAAATCTGGAGATTCTGGCACGGGCACGCGGGCGTGTTGAAGCCCATGAGCTGTTACAAACAGGCGTAAGGCATTTCTCGCGTGAAACCTTTTCCAGTGCACTGGAGCTAGGGCGGAAAACGCTGGTGACGGTGGGCATGCACCCACATCAGGCGATGCGTGCGCAACAGCATTTCCGCCGTCTGGATATGCGCATGCTGCGTGAGCTGATGCCGCAACTGACGGGTGATGTCGCGCAAATATCCCGTGTTAAAGAGGCACGCCGTGAGCTGGAAGATATTTTCCAGCGGGAAATGCTGCGCGAGCGTCGTCGGCCGAGTGTGTGGGATGAAGATGACGAGTAAGAACCTATTCTCTAGGCTATTTTACTTGCCATTTTGAACCTGGGCAGTGCTCGCACAAACGCAATTGCGTTTGAACGCCTCTTGGGGCGGCCCGTAGGGTGAGCGAAGCGAATAAATCCTCACGTACTACGTGTACGCTCCGGTTTCTGCGCGCTGTCCGAGTCCAAACTGTCTGCGCCAATAACGCCTAGTAGAATAGGTTCTAGATTCCAGGTTCTAGGTTTTAGAACGGCGATGAATTGGAGTTATCATGCGTAAACGCTTTATTGCAGGAGCCGTGTGCCCGACGTGTCAGGCTCAGGACACGCTGGCGGTTGGACGAGAGGATGACGTCGAGGTGGTGGTGTGCGTGAAGTGCGGATATCGCCAGAGTCAGGCTGATGAGCCTACGACGGCACCCGCCCCACAGGCTAACGAGATTATCGGGATCTTCCGGCCAGAATGAGGGATGAGTGTCGTGATGGCATTGTCGCCAACCGTTGACGTTTTTTGATTCCAGACGGTACATAGGGACATTTTTCAGCTACAATTTGCGCCAGTTTGATTTCCAACGGTAGGAGATATCATGAAAGTAGCAAAAGATCTGGTGGTCAGCCTGGCCTATCAGGTACGTACAGAAGACGGTGTGTTGGTTGATGAGTCTCCGGTGAGCGCGCCGTTGGACTATCTGCATGGTCACGGTTCCCTGATTTCTGGTTTGGAAAAAGCATTGGAAGGCCGTGAAGCTGGCGCGAAGTTTGATGTGAACATTGGTTCCAGCGACGCTTACGGCAACTATGATGAAAATCTGGTTCAGCGCGTACCGAAAGATGTCTTTATGGGCGTTGACGAGTTGCAGGTTGGTATGCGTTTCCTGGCTGAAACCGATCAGGGTCCAGTGCCAGTTGAAATCACCGAAGTTGAAGACGACCACGTTGTTGTCGACGGCAACCACATGCTGGCAGGTCAAAACCTGAGCTTCAACGTTGAAGTTGTTGCTATCCGCGAAGCGACGGAAGAAGAGCTGGCGCACGGTCACGTTCACGGCGAACACGATCATGAACACGGCGACGGCTGCTGTGGCGGTCATGGCCATGATCACGACCACGATCACGGCCACCAGCACGGTAAAGGCGGCTGCGGCGGCAACGGTGGATGCGGCTGCCACTAATTAGTCGTAGCGCATAAAAAACCTCAGGTTGATAATTATCACCTGAGGTTTTTTTATATCTGGCCTGTATGGTCGCCGATATAACGGGGCGCAGATCTTAGTAGTGCGGCGGTGGCGTTTCTTCCGATTGGGGAGCAACGAGTGAGGTTTGCTGGCTGCGTAGCCTGTCGGTGAGTAGACGGACATGTTCACGCAGGCGGCTAATTTCCCGCTCGTGTTGAATAATCGTTTGGTTAAGTTCTTCTATGGTTAATTCCTGAAAGGCCTGTCGGCTTTCCAACTGTTCGAGCCGTTCTTCAAGTGCTGATGGTGACATCGGTATTCCCCTTACTTCTTGTTACCCGCGAGTTTGTCAGAAAGCGGAAACTTCTGGTAGTAAAAACGGTCGCAGTAGGGCGCAATGCACTATCTGGAATAGGGCATATCGTTGCCTGAGGGCCTTAGGACGACACAAATGATGTTGGAAAAGCTTCCTGACGTTTTTTATCAAAGGATTGTCGAGTGCGTCGTTGTGTTGTCTTCGTCCGCACAGTTATAGTAGGCGCGAATGTATTTTAATGATGGCTGGAGCGTGTCGCTCCAGATGCTGGAGAAATGGATGAAATCACTGTTTAAAGTAACGCTGTTAGCAACAACGATGGCTCTGGCTCTGAATGCAGGCCAGGCTCTGGCGGCAGACAAAGCGCAGGCATCTGACACCACTGCGGCAGCCAAATTCAAGAACGATGAGCAGGCAGCGGCTTATGCGTTAGGTGCATCTTTAGGGCGTTACATGGATAACTCTCTGAAAGAGCAAGAAAAATTAGGCATCAAACTGGATAAGGAACAGCTGATTGCTGGTGTTCAGGATGCCTTTGCTGATAAGAGCAAGCTGACTGACGAAGAAATCGAGAAAACGCTGCAAGGCTTTGAAGGTAAAGTGAAAGCCGCGGCTGAAGCCAAGATGAAGCAAGATGCGAAAGATAACGCGGACAAAGGCGCCAAGTATCTTGAGTCTTTCGCCAAAGAAAAAGGCGTGAAGAAAACGGAATCTGGCCTTCTGTATCAGGTTGAGAAAGAAGGTAGCGGCAAAGCACCGAAAGACAGCGATACCGTCGTGGTTAACTACAAAGGTACGTTGGTTGACGGTAGCGAGTTCGACAACTCCTACAAACGCGGTGAACCGCTTTCTTTCCGTCTGGACGGCGTGATCCCTGGCTGGACTGAAGGCCTGAAGCACGTTAAGAAAGGCGGCAAAATCAAGCTGGCTATCCCACCGGCACTGGCCTATGGCGAAAATGGCGTGCCAGGCATTCCGGCCAACTCTACGCTGGTATTTGACGTTGAACTGCTGGACATTAAATCTGAAGCTGAGCTGAAAGCAGCGGATGATGCGAAAGCTGAAAAACCGGCAGCCGAAGAGAAAGCCGCTAAGTAAGCATCGCGGTAGTAGCAATATGACCGCAGGCATTGGCCTGCGGTTTTTTTTGTTCCGCGAGGATACATCCTCATCAGCGACACAGCGCGCGCAGCACTTTTGCTAAGGTTTTGACGGCAAGTTCCAGTTCATGCGGGGCGTGTGCGGCAAATCCCATCAGGAAACCTGCTTTATGGTGGCCCGACGCATACAGTGCTGTCAGCCCCAGCAGATCGATCCCGGCTCGGCGTGCCGATTCCACCGCGTCGTGCTCAGGGATGTCACGGATAAAAACACAGGGCATCTGCATGCCTCCGGTTGGCACATGTGGCTCTACGAAGTCAGTAAGATGCTGGCGTACCAGCCGTGCCAGCACATCGCGACGTTCGGCGTAAATGGTGCGCATCGTGCGTACATGGGCACCGAAGTGGCCACCTTCGATAAAACGTGCCAGCGTGAGCTGTGGAATAGGTGCACTGTGCCCATCCATTAGTGTGCGGCCCACGGTCATCGGAGCAACCAGCGGTGGTGGGAGTATCATGTAGCCGATACGCAGACCTGGAAACAGTGATTTGGTGAAGGTGCCGATGTAGATCGTACGATCGTGGGGGTCGAGCCCCTGCACGCAGGCAGTGGGTTTGCCCGCGTAGTGAAACTCGCTGTCGTAGTCGTCTTCAATAATCCAGCTCTGGTGCTGCCTAGCCCATTCGATAACGGCCAGCCTTCGATCTAGCGTCAGCGTCGTACCGGTCGGAAACTGGTGTGATGGTGTCAGGAATACGGCTTTGGCGGGCGTATGATGTCCGCTGCTTGCTTCAAGCAGGCGATCGACCTGCAAGCCATCGGCATCTAACGGTATCGGCACGCATGCGAGCCCGGCAGCCTCGAAAGCCTTGCGTGCGCCGTGGTACACGGGATCTTCAAGGACGATCCGATCGCCAGCATCCATCAGCACATTCGCGCAGAGCGTTAATGCTTGCTGGGAGCTGGTCAATACCAACACGCGTTCAGGTGTGGCACGGGCTCCTCGTTCGAGATTGACATAATCTGCGATAGCGCGTCTCAGAGCTTCCATACCCTGCGGTGGGCTGTGCAGTAGTGCTTGAGTGCCATAGTCTTTTAGCACCTGCCGTTCCAATCGTTCCCACGTCTGGAGAGGAAAATTACGTGTTTCCGGCACGCCGGGCGCGAACGCTCGCGGTACGATGAAATCACGTACACCGCCATTCTGGAACATGGCGCTGCCACGTTGGCTGAGGCGCACTTCCGCTTTGCTATCTCCTGCTTTCCGGGCTTTGCCACGTCCTGACAGACGCTTTGCTCGCTCCGACACGAAACTGCCGCTGCCAACTCGGCGCTCAATAAACCCTTCCGCATGAAGCTGGCTGTAAGCTGATTCGACCGTATCACGCGAAACCCCGAGTGATGCAGCCAACGCGCGCGACGCGGGTAAGGGTTTTCCTACGTCGAGAATGCCATCGAGGATTAACTGACGAATCGCTCGCTGGATACGGGCGTGCAGGGGCAAAGCACCGTGTGCGGGATCGCCAATCCAGGCTTTGACAGATTCAAGCTGGGCATGTTTGAACAATTGGTCTGCCTATCATCAAAAAAATGGTGGGGAACATCCGGCTATTTTAAATCTATAAATACGTTTCACAATCCATTCATCCTCTTCATCAGGAGTTAAGCTGATGCCGATACCTTCCGATACACCCACTCGCCACGACAGCCACGGCCGCTATCCCGAAGCCGCCACGGTTGAGGATTTCCAACTTAACCTGGCGGCCGTAGAGATGCGTATCGCCGCGGCCTGTCACCGTGTCGGCCGCGATCCTGCAACAGTACGATTGCTGCCAGTCAGTAAAACTAAACCGGAAAGTCGCCTGCGTATGGCTCATACGGCAGGCTGCCGGATGTTGGGCGAGAACAAGGTGCAGGAGGCATACCGCAAATGGGAGGCTATGCAGGACTTAACCGACTTACGGTGGTCGGTCATTAGCCACCTGCAAACCAACAAAGCTAAGCTGGTAGCGCGCTTCGCTACCGAATTTCAGGCATTGGATAGCCTGCGACTGGCTGAAGCGTTGGATCGCCGCTTACACGTTGAAGGACGTTCGCTGGATGTCTTCGTGCAGGTTAATACCTCCGGCGAGGCCAGTAAGTACGGCCTGTCTCCTGAAGACGTCCCCGCTTTTATTCAGGCGCTTCCCGCATTCCCTACGCTACGTGTGCGTGGGCTCATGACGCTGGCGCTGTTCTCCAGCGAGGCTGAACGTGTGCGCCAGTGTTTCATCCGACTACGTAACCTACGCGATAAATTGCAGCAAAACGCCCCCGTTGGTATGGGGCTGGATGAATTGTCCATGGGGATGTCCGGCGATTTTGAAATCGCTATTGAGGAAGGTGCCACCGTTGTACGCGTTGGTCAGGCTATCTTCGGGGCGCGTCCTCTGCCGGATAGCTACTACTGGCCTGATGAAACCAGCACAGAAGCAAATCTTTAAAAAAAACCTGAGCAACGTATAGGATGATCCCCCATGTATGACACTTCTTTGACTCTCACTGATTTTGACCCTGAGTTGGCTGATGCCATCTTGTATGAAGAACACCGTCAGGAAACCCATATTGAACTTATCGCTTCAGAGAATTACGCCAGTCCGCTGGTGATGGCGATCCAGAATTCCGTGTTCACCAACAAATATGCCGAAGGTTACCCTGGCAAGCGCTACTACAGCGGCTGTGAATATGTTGACGTGGCTGAGCATCTGGCTATTGAGCGGGCTAAAGCGCTGTTTGACTGCGATTATGCCAACGTTCAGCCCCATGCCGGTGCTCAGGCCAATGCGGCCGTGTTTCTGGCATTGACTAGCCCAGGCGACACGGTGATGGGGATGAATCTGGCGCAGGGCGGGCATCTGACCCACGGTAACCCATCCAATTTCTCCGGTCGCCACTACAAGATCGTACCTTATGGGCTTGATCCTGAAACAGGGCTTATCGACTACGACGAAATGGAACGTATTGCCTTGGAAACCCGGCCAAAAATGCTGATAGGCGGGTTCTCCGCCTATTCACGTCACAAGGACTGGGCGCGGATGCGCACGATTGCTGACAAAGTCGGTGCTATCTTCTGGGTGGATATGGCGCATGTTGCTGGTTTAGTCGCCGCAGGTGAATACCCGAACCCGCTCCCTCACGCACATGTTGTGACCAGTACCACTCATAAGACGCTGCGTGGCCCGCGAGGTGGAATTATTTTGGCTAAGGGGCAGAGTGAAGATTTTTACAAAAAGCTCAATTCCGCCGTGTTCCCCGGCATTCAAGGTGGCCCGTTGATGCATATCATTGCGGCTAAAGCGGTAGCCTTCAAGGAAGCATTACGCCCTGAGTTCACGGTTTATCAACGTCAAGTGGTGGCTAATGCCCGGGCAATGGCGCGTATCCTCCAGCAGCGGGGTTACAAGATTGTCTCCGGTGGCACCGACAACCACTTACTGCTGATCGACCTGTCCGACAAGCCGTATACCGGTAAGGATGCCGATGCTGCGCTGAGTGACGCTTACATCACGGCAAATAAGAATTCGGTGCCTAACGACTCACGTTCGCCTTTTGTTACCTCGGGTCTGCGTATTGGTACGCCAGCCGTGACGACGCGCGGTTTCGGTGTGACGGAGTGTGAACAGTTGGCGGGGTGGCTATGTGATGTGCTGGATGCGCTGGGGGTGGGGAATGAGGAGTTAACGGCGATGCGCGATCGTGTTCGTAAGCAGGTGATCGCGCTGTGCCATCGTTATCCCGTGTACCAATAGACATAGGTTTTTTGCGCACAGGGATGTGCCGTACCCGTGTTATTCGGCGTAGACTCGCTAGTTTTGTTCTTCAGGCTTCATCCGGGTAGTCGTCAGGGGCGGTGAGCACCACGCGAGCGAGCGCGCCGGAACCTTGTGATCGGTTACTGAGGAACAATTTCCCATCGTGCAACTGAGCAATGCGCGTGACGATACTCAGCCCGAGGCCGATACCGCCATAGCGGCTGTCCATGCGCACAAATGCCTTACTCAATTCACCGACCTTGCTTTCGTCTATCCCTGGCCCTTCATCCTCAATCTGTAGCTCAATATGTCGCAGCGTGTTCAGGCTCACGGTGATCTGGCTTGCTTCTGGGCTATAGCGATAGGCGTTTTCTACCAGGTTGCGTAGCAGTAACTGGAGTAACGTGGCATCACCACGCAGAGTGATATCGTCTGGCGGCAATATCCATTTCAGCGTCTGCTGACGTTTTTGCAGCATCTCGGCCAGCTCATCCTGCATGGGAAAAATGACGTCTTGCAGGAACGCGACATGCTGGTGGTGGCCCGCCGAAAACTCCTGTCCGACACGGGCAAGCAGCAAAAGCTGTTCCACCGTTTTCACCATTTTATCAATGCGTTTGATAAGCGAACTGCAATCAATCTGATGTTGCTGTTGGTGTAGTTCAAGGTGCAGACGAATTCCGGCTAACGGGGTTCGTAATTCATGAGCGACATCCGCAGTAAATTGCCTGTCGCGTTTCAGCGTTTCGTCCAGGCGCTGAAAAAGCTGGTTGATAGTATGGGTGACAGCAGCGATTTCTTTAATGTCGCTCTGCTGTGGCAGCGGCTCCAGATTTTCAGCGGTGCGATCCTGTAATTCTTCCTGCAAGCGGGAAAGTGGGCGGGTGATCCAACTGACGGCCTGAAAACACATGAGCAACGTCAGGATGACCATCACCAAACTTGGGATACTGAGCGAGGCGATCGCCTCATTGATCTCTTGATCGATCTGCCGGTTCTGGGCGCTGGCGCTCAGGGATTTATCAACCAGCAGGCCAATCTGCTCTTCACTTTCGTGCCAAAGCCAGAATACGCTAATCATCTGGCAGACGAGCAAGATGCCGCCCAAGGCCAGCACTAAACGACGACGCATGCTGGTGACGGCGTCGGTATCGCCCTTCATGGTTGTTCACCTTTCGTCAGCAGATAGCCAAAGCCTCGCAGGGTTCGGATGCGGTCTTTCCCTATCTTGTGACGCAGATTATGGATGTGCACTTCTAGCGAATTGGAGGACGGATCGTCGTTCCAGGCATAAATATCCTGATGCAGAAGTTCTCGGTGCACCTGAGAGCCGGCTTTCAGCACCAGGCGGGACAGGATCGCAAACTCCTTCGGCGTCAGTACCACCGGCTTATCGTCCAGCAACACCTGTTGGTTGTTTAAATCCAGCGTAATGTTGTCGACCTGTATTTTGCTGTTGCTTGAACCCTGATTGCGGCGAATCAGCGCGCGTACGCGCGCCTGTAATTCCGTCAGCGCGAAAGGTTTGGCAAGGTAATCGTCTGCGCCGACATCCAGCCCGCTGACGCGATCGTTAACCTTATCCCGCGCGGTTAAGATGAGTACGGGATGCTGGTAATGATTCTTACGCCAGCGTGAGAGTAGGGTGAGCCCATCTTCATCCGGTAAGCCAAGATCGAGAATAACCAGACTGTAATGCGCGCTGCTGATGAGGGCGTCCGCTTCTTTGGCAGTGCCTGCGCAATCACAGGCATAACCTTCATGACTCAACGCCAATAATAATCCTTCCTGCAACAGCTTATCGTCTTCAACAATCAATAATTTCATGTTGCCTTATCCCTGCACGGCTGAAGGATATCAAGCTGAGGCTGATATTCTTTCGTGGCGATAGTAAACATCCCCAGTATGGTATGGAAAAGATTATCTTGCGAGTAATCCAACTGCTTCGCATTCTGGCGCAGGCAGGTGTCCTGAATGGCGTGCTGTTGCTGATAACCCGTTGATAACCACATTAACATCGGCACGTGCGTTTGCTGCTTCGGTGCAATAGAGTAGGGCATGCTGTGCAGGTAGATGCCGCTTTCCCCTAACGATTCACCGTGGTCAGACAGGTAAACCAGTGAGGTATTAAATTTATCCTGATGTTGTTTCAGTAGGTTGATCGCTTTATCCAGAACAAAATCGACATACAGGATCGTGTTGTCATAGGTGTTAGTCAGCGCTTCCTGCGTACAGGTTTGGATCTGATTGGTATCACACGTTGGGGTAAATTTCTTAAAGGCGTCAGGGTAGCGCTGGTAATAGCTCGGGCCGTGGCTGCCTATTGTATGTAATACGATAATTCCGTCGTTATCGAGCTTATTAATATAGTCTTCGACGCCGTGGAATAACGCTTCATCGTGGCATTCGCCGTTGGCGCATAGTCCCGGCAATTTCAGCGATGTCACATCAATCGTTGGTACACGCGTACAGGCATCTTTACAGCCGCCATCATTTTCCTGCCAGAGCACGTTAACTTTTGCCCGTTGTAATATATCCAGAAGCCCTTCCTGATGGCTGGCTACATCACCATTAAAGCTTTGGCGCGGCATATTGGAAAACATGCAGGGAACGGAAACGCCTGTTGATGTACCGCACGACGACGTGTTTTCAAAATAAACAACGTTGTCCTTTGCCAGCAGCGGATTAGTCTCTTTCCCGTAGCCTCCCAGCGAAAAATTTTGCGCTCGTGAGGTTTCTCCTACGACCAGAATAACCAGGTTCTTTTTTGCCGTCGGGGACGATGGCGACACTTTATGAGCATCAAGACCAATTTGCTCCAGGGGTAAATTAGCCAGAGCGCTATGTTTATGATAGGACAAGCTGGCCGCCACAATATTGCTGGGCGTAATCGCTTTGACCAACTCTTTGTTATTACGCATGAACGAGGCGTAATCTTTATAAAAGAATGCCGCGACAGATAAAATGGCGAATAATGAAATAATGACGCTGAGAAAGCGCAGGCCAATATAGAGCGTTGTTGGCTTGGCGGGTTTTATTTTTATCCACATGGCGAGTGCTGCGGGAATGACACCAATAAAGAATATCCAGGCGACAAGCTGCGGCGTAAGTAGTGAAAAGGACTCGCTGGCTGTTGTCTCCAGGATATTCTGGACCATGGTCCGGTCAATGATAATGCCGTAATTCAGCATAAAGTATTGCGCAGCAGCGCCGGATAGCAGGAAGAAAACAATCACGGCCTTGCGCAGATAAGGTACTGCCAGCAGTGTGAAAATAATATTCAGCACTGCGAAAATCACCACAGGCATGCTGAGAAAGAAAGGAATACTGATCCAGTCTGTCATATCCAGCAGTTGCAGCGTCTGACGGTAGTAGGCGATGTTCTGGACCAGAGTAATAAAGGCAGAAAATATCAGCACGAACGTGATGCTGCTCAGGTGTGGTCTGCCCATCGGTATTGGATTTTTCATACACGTCTCTCGTGATTTCCATTATGGAGAGGAAAGAAGACGCTGACTCTAGCGGGGTTAAATTAATACAACCTTAAGAGGTAGCCCGTTAAATTCAGGGACGCGAGTGTGGACATTTGCTAGACTATGTCCCCTGTCAATACAAAATAAATAGATGACGTTGAGGGTGGTGTCTGCCATGTCTAATTCGCTTGTATCTGGCGAATCTTATGAGCTTGATTTGCTGGATGAACGTCCTTTCAGTCAAACGGACTATGAGATCCTGAAATCGTATGAAGCGGTGGTTGATGGCTTGGCCATGTTGATTGGCGAGCATTGTGAGATTGTGTTGCACTCGCTTGAGGATCTTAAATGTTCCGCCGTGCGTATTGCGAATGGGGAACATACTGGTAGGAAGATTGGCTCGCCGATTACGGATCTTGCATTGCGCATGCTGCATGACATGGCAGGTGAAGATAGCAGCGTGTCGAAAGCCTATTTTACCCGGGCAAAAAGCGGCGTGTTGATGAAGTCAGTGACGATTGCGATCCGTAATCGCGATCAGCGCGTGATTGGGCTGCTGTGTATCAACATGAATCTGGATGTGCCTTTCTCCCAGATCGTGCAGACTTTTATTCCACCTGAAACGCATGATGCCGCCTCTTCTGTTAACTTTGCGTCATCCGTTGATGACCTTGTTGCACAAACGTTGGAATTCTCTATTGAGGAAGTCAATGCGGATCGCAACGTCTCCAATAATGCGAAAAATCGCCAAATCGTCCTAAGCCTGTACGAGAAAGGTATCTTTGATATTAAAGACGCCATCAACCAGGTCGCTGAACGCCTCAATATTTCCAAACACACGGTCTATCTTTATATCCGTCAATTCAAAAGCGGTGACTTCAGCGGGCACGAACGTTAATGCTGAGTTACTGCATGCTGGTGACTGGCCCGGCTTATGGCACACAGCAAGCGAGCAGCGCGTTGCAGTTTGCGCAGGCGCTGTTAGCTGAAGGGCATAGTCTGAAAAGTGTGTTCTTCTATCGGGAAGGTGTGCTAAATGCTAACCAACTGACATCACCCGCTAATGATGAGTTTGATCTTGTACGCGCCTGGCAGCAGTTGGGCGAAACACATCAGGTGGCGCTGAATGTCTGTGTTGCTGCGGCGCTGCGACGGGGCGTGACAGACGCGCAGCAAGCCGCTCAGCTCAATCTTGCAGGAGCGAATCTGCAACCTGGCTTTGTACTGAGCGGGCTAGGTGAATTGGCACAATCGGTGCTGACCTGCGATCGGGTTATTCAGTTTTAAGGTAGCGTGATGAAGCGAGTCGCATTTGTTTTTACGCATTCTCCACATGGGAGTGCTTCCGGGCGGGAAGGGCTGGATGCGCTATTGGCGATGTCAGCACTGACGGAAGAGATCGGCGTATTTTTTGTTGGTGATGGCGTACTGCAACTGCTGCCGCATCAACAGCCGGAAAAGATTTTGATGCGTAATTACATCGCAACGTTTGGTGTGCTGCCGTTGTACGATATCGACTGTTGTTACCTGTGCGAGACGTCCGTGCGTCAGCGCGGGTTAAGTATAGATACGAACTGGGTTTTGGATGTAGAGCTGTTAGCGCCGCAAGAATGGCGCCGCAAGTTGGCCGATTATCATTCCATCCTTTCATTCTAGCGACGGATCTCTCCCTTATATGCTGCATACGCTCTCACGTTCCCCTTATCACGTTGACCTGGATGCACTTTTGCGCAGTCTGGATCAGGGTGATGCTTTGGTCTTATTGCAAGATGGTGTTATCGCCGCGCTGGCTGGTGGAGATATTATTCATCGTCTTCTTGAGTCAGCGGTTCTTCTCTATGCGCTCCAGCCTGATACAGCGGCAAGAGGAATGACTGAACAAATTTCAAACAATGTTACACTCATTGACTATAATCAGTTTGTTCAACTGACAGTGGAGCACCCGCAGCAACTCGCGTGGTAACGCCGAATTTTTGTATATTTCTTGACTCCTTCCACTGCCAGCCCTAAAATTCTGCGTCCTCATACTTTGCCCTGCGCAAACATGAGGCGATTTATTACGTGTTTACGAAGCAAAACCCAGGAGCTTTTTGAATGGCAACGATTAACCAGCTGGTACGCAAACCACGCTCCCTGAAGGCTGCTAAAAGCAACGTTCCGGCGCTGGAAGCATGCCCGCAGAAACGTGGCGTATGTACCCGTGTATATACTACCACCCCTAAAAAACCGAACTCCGCACTGCGTAAAGTATGCCGTGTTCGCTTAACTAACGGTTTTGAAGTTACCTCCTATATCGGTGGTGAAGGTCATAACCTGCAGGAGCACTCCGTGATCCTGATCCGTGGCGGTCGTGTTAAAGACCTGCCAGGTGTGCGTTACCACACCGTTCGTGGCGCGCTGGACTGCTCAGGTGTTAAAGACCGTAAGCAATCCCGTTCCAAATACGGCGTGAAGAAGCCAAAGGCTTAATGGTTCTCCGTTAAGTAAGGCCAAACGTTTTAACTTAAATGTCAAACTAAACTCGTAGAGTTTTGGACAATCCTGAATTAACAACGGAGTATTTCCATGCCACGTCGTCGCGTCATTGGTCAACGTAAAATTCTGCCGGATCCTAAGTTCGGATCAGAACTGCTGGCCAAATTTGTAAATATCCTGATGGTAGATGGTAAAAAATCTACTGCTGAAGCAATCGTCTATACCGCGCTGGAGACCCTGGCTCAGCGTTCTGGTAAAGATCATCTGGAAGCTTTTGAAGTAGCTCTGGACAACGTTCGCCCGACTGTCGAAGTTAAGTCGCGCCGCGTTGGTGGTTCTACTTATCAGGTACCAGTAGAAGTCCGTCCGGTTCGTCGTAATGCGTTGGCAATGCGTTGGATCGTAGAAGCTGCTCGTAAACGCGGTGATAAATCTATGGCTCTGCGCCTGGCGAACGAACTTTCTGATGCAGCAGAAAACAAAGGTACTGCTGTTAAGAAACGTGAAGACGTTCACCGTATGGCCGAAGCTAACAAGGCGTTCGCTCACTACCGTTGGTAATCCCTTCGCTGTAGTCATGCTAACCAAGCGGGCGCTAAAAATAGCCAACCCGCTTGGGTTAACTAAATTGAACGCCCTAGTAAATAGAGGATACAAATGGCTCGTACAACACCCATCGCACGCTACCGTAACATCGGTATCAGTGCGCACATCGACGCCGGTAAAACCACTACTACCGAACGTATTCTGTTCTACACTGGTGTAAACCATAAAATCGGTGAAGTTCATGACGGCGCAGCTACCATGGACTGGATGGAGCAGGAGCAGGAGCGTGGTATTACTATCACTTCCGCAGCGACTACTGCATTCTGGTCTGGTATGGCTAAGCAGTATGAACCGCATCGCGTAAACATCATCGACACCCCGGGACACGTTGACTTCACTATCGAAGTAGAACGTTCCATGCGTGTACTTGATGGTGCGGTAATGGTTTACTGCGCAGTTGGTGGTGTTCAGCCACAGTCTGAAACCGTATGGCGTCAGGCAAACAAATATAAAGTTCCACGCATTGCGTTCGTTAACAAAATGGACCGCATGGGTGCTAACTTCCTGAAAGTTGTTGGTCAGATCAAAACCCGTCTGGGCGCGAACCCTGTTCCGCTGCAGTTGGCAATTGGTGCTGAAGAAGGTTTCACCGGTGTTGTTGACCTGGTGAAAATGAAAGCCATCAACTGGAACGATGCCGATCAGGGCGTGACCTTCGAATACGAAGACATCCCGGCTGATATGCAGGACCTGGCTGACGAATGGCACCAGAACCTGATCGAGTCCGCCGCAGAAGCTTCTGAAGAGCTGATGGAAAAATACCTGGGTGGTGAAGAACTGACTGAAGAAGAGATCAAAAAAGCTCTGCGTCAGCGCGTTCTGAACAACGAAATCATCCTGGTAACCTGTGGTTCTGCATTTAAGAACAAAGGTGTTCAGGCGATGCTGGATGCGGTAGTTGACTACCTGCCATCCCCAGTTGACGTACCTGCAATCAATGGTCTATTGGATGACGGTAAAGACACGCCGGCTGAGCGTCACGCAAGTGATGACGAGCCGTTTGCTGCACTGGCGTTCAAAATTGCTACCGACCCGTTTGTGGGTAACCTGACGTTCTTCCGCGTGTACTCTGGTGTAGTTAACTCCGGTGATACCGTACTGAACCCAGTTAAATCAGCACGTGAACGTTTTGGTCGTATCGTTCAGATGCACGCTAACAAGCGTGAAGAGATCAAAGAAGTTCGTGCAGGCGATATCGCTGCTGCTATCGGTCTGAAAGATGTAACGACGGGTGACACGCTGTGTGATCCAGACAACGTCATCATTCTGGAGCGTATGGAATTCCCTGAGCCGGTAATCTCCATCGCGGTAGAACCGAAAACCAAAGCTGACCAGGAAAAAATGGGTCTGGCATTGGGCCGTCTGGCTAAAGAAGACCCGTCTTTCCGCGTATGGACTGACGAAGAATCTAACCAGACTATCATCGCTGGTATGGGTGAATTGCACCTCGATATCATCGTTGACCGTATGAAGCGTGAATTCAACGTTGAAGCAAACGTGGGTAAACCACAGGTTGCTTATCGTGAAGCAATTCGTGCGAAAGTTACCGATATCGAAGGTAAACACGCCAAGCAGTCTGGTGGTCGTGGTCAGTATGGTCATGTTGTTATCGACATGTACCCGCTGGAGCCGGGCTCAAATCCAAAAGGTTACGAGTTCGTCAACGACATCAAAGGTGGTGTAATTCCTGGTGAATACATCCCTGCCGTTGATAAAGGCATCCAGGAACAGCTGAAAGCAGGTCCTCTGGCTGGCTACCCAGTGGTTGATCTCGGCGTGCGTCTGCACTTCGGTTCTTTCCATGACGTTGACTCCTCTGAATTGGCGTTTAAACTGGCTGCTTCTATCGCCTTTAAAGATGGCTTTAAGAAAGCAAAACCTGTTCTTCTTGAGCCGATCATGAAGGTTGAAGTTGAAACGCCGGAAGAGAACACTGGTGACGTCATCGGTGACCTTAGCCGTCGTCGTGGTATGCTGCGTGGTCAGGAATCCAACGTTACTGGCGTTGTGATTCATGCTGAAGTTCCGTTGTCTGAAATGTTCGGATACGCGACTCAACTGCGTTCTCTGACCAAAGGCCGTGCTTCTTACTCCATGGAGTTCCTGAAGTACGATGATGCGCCTAACAACGTTGCTCAGGCCGTAATTGAAGCCCGTGGTAAATAAGCCTCAGGGTTAAAACAAATCCCGTGCTCTCTCCATAGGGGGAGAGCATTTGAGTAAGGAATATCGCCGTGTCTAAAGAAAAATTTGAACGTACAAAACCCCACGTTAACGTCGGTACTATCGGCCACGTTGACCATGGTAAAACAACGCTGACCGCTGCAATCACTACCGTTCTGGCTAAAACCTACGGTGGTAGCGCACGTGCATTCGACCAGATCGATAACGCACCAGAAGAAAAAGCGCGTGGTATCACCATCAACACGTCTCACGTTGAATACGATACCCCGTCTCGCCACTACGCGCACGTAGACTGCCCGGGACACGCCGACTATGTGAAAAACATGATCACCGGTGCTGCCCAGATGGACGGCGCGATCCTGGTTGTTGCTGCGACTGACGGCCCAATGCCTCAGACCCGTGAGCACATCCTGCTGGGTCGTCAGGTTGGCGTTCCTTTCATCATCGTGTTCCTGAACAAATGTGACATGGTTGATGACGAAGAGCTGCTGGAACTGGTTGAGATGGAAGTGCGTGAGCTGCTGTCTCAATACGACTTCCCAGGCGATGATACGCCAGTGGTACGTGGTTCTGCTCTGAAAGCGCTGGAAGGCGAAGCTGAGTGGGAAGCAAAAATCATCGAACTGGCAGAGCACCTGGATTCTTATATTCCAGAACCAGAGCGTGCAATTGACAAGCCGTTCCTGCTGCCAATCGAAGACGTATTCTCCATCTCCGGTCGTGGGACCGTTGTTACCGGTCGTGTAGAGCGCGGTATCGTTAAAGTCGGTGAAGAAGTTGAAATCGTTGGTATCAAAGATACGGCGAAATCTACCTGTACTGGCGTAGAAATGTTCCGCAAACTGCTGGACGAAGGTCGTGCAGGCGAGAACGTAGGTGTTCTGCTGCGTGGTATCAAGCGTGAAGAAATCGAGCGTGGTCAGGTACTGGCTAAGCCGGGTTCAATCAAGCCGCACACTCAGTTCGAATCCGAAGTGTATATCCTGAGCAAAGATGAAGGCGGCCGTCATACTCCGTTCTTCAAAGGCTACCGTCCTCAGTTCTACTTCCGTACGACTGACGTAACGGGCACCATCGAACTGCCAGAAGGCGTAGAGATGGTAATGCCGGGCGACAACATCAAAATGGTTGTGACCCTGATCCACCCAATCGCGATGGACGATGGTTTGCGTTTTGCAATCCGTGAAGGCGGCCGTACAGTAGGCGCGGGCGTTGTTGCTAAAGTTATCGCTTAATCGCTGATAAGCTTAATGCATGAAAAAGGCACTTCGGTGCCTTTTTTTACGTCCCAATGATTAAATGGAAATTGAAATAAAAATAATTCTTATTTACAATGATTGAGTTGGTTAAAAAATCGCTAGGAGCGGTTTCAAATGCTGGTTGTAGTGTCCTGAAAGGTTGTGTGAAAGACACTCGTGATAACAATGAGTCATTCTGATATGTATGTTTGTTTGTGCAACGCGATTTCTGACAAAGTCATTCGTAATGCTGTTCGTCAGCACCAACCTCAATCTATGCAACAATTACGCAAACTTGTGCCTATCGGGACGGATTGCGGTAAGTGTATTCGTCAGGCGCGTGTCATTTTTGAGGAAGAGCAGGCTAAAATTCCTGATATGTATGAAGTAGCATAAAATGTAGGGTTGTTTTTTTGACTCTCTGCTTACCGGTTCTACACTTTAAGAACTGGAGCGGAGGAGTATGTCATGAAAGGCGATAAAAAAGTCATCACACACCTGAATAAGTTATTGGGCAACGAGCTGGTAGCTATTAACCAATATTTTCTTCATGCCCGAATGTTTAAAAACTGGGGCTTAACCCGTCTTAACGATCACGAATATCATGAGTCTATTGACGAAATGAAGCATGCTGATCGCTACATCGAACGAATTCTGTTTCTTGAAGGCATCCCGAATTTACAAGATTTGGGTAAGTTAAATATTGGCGAAGATGTTGAAGAGATCTTACGTTCTGATCTTCAACTTGAACTGGATGGCGCAAAGAATTTA
The DNA here is from genome assembly GCF_000803315.1 of Pectobacterium actinidiae. NCBI lineage: Bacteria > Pseudomonadati > Pseudomonadota > Gammaproteobacteria > Enterobacterales > Pectobacteriaceae > Pectobacterium > Pectobacterium actinidiae. The sequence continues at coordinate 29,277 of NZ_JRMH01000002.1, read as the reverse complement.
CGTGAGGCAATTGCCTATGCTGATTCGGTGCATGACTACGTCAGCAGGGATTTAATGATAGAAATTCTTGCTGATGAAGAAGGGCACATCGACTGGCTGGAAACGGAATTAGATTTGATTTCACGTCTTGGTATACAAAACTATCTTCAAGCTCAGCTAAAAGCTGAGTAACTAAGTATCGTATTCTGCTATGTACTTTATGCCCCAATCCGGCCGGACTGCGCACATTGCTCCGGCCGCGTTAAAATCATTTCATCCTGCTTGTTGCTTTCCCGGCCAATTTGCGTATAATGCGCGAGCTTACCGAAACTAGGTAAGCCTGATTCAATCTGAATCAGATGGTCAATATTCATTTATTGCCCAAAACAATACTCCCGATATGGGGGTTATGTGCTGACGATTACACTCCCCCATCAATCGAAATGGGTGTGAGGAGTAATCATTTACGTTTATAAATAATTGGAGCTCTGGTCTCATGCAGAACCAAAGAATCCGTATCCGCCTGAAAGCGTTTGATCATCGTCTGATTGATCAATCAACTGCGGAAATCGTCGAGACTGCTAAGCGCACTGGTGCGCAAGTACGTGGTCCGATCCCGCTGCCGACCCGCAAAGAGCGCTTTACCGTTCTGATTTCTCCGCACGTCAATAAAGATGCGCGCGATCAGTACGAGATTCGCACTCACAAGCGTCTGGTTGACATCGTTGAGCCAACCGAGAAAACCGTTGATGCTCTGATGCGTCTGGATCTGGCTGCTGGTGTAGACGTGCAGATCAGCCTGGGTTAATCAGGTCATTGAGCGATTGAGAGGTTGAAACAATGATTGGTTTAGTCGGTAAAAAAGTGGGCATGACCCGTATCTTCACTGAAGATGGCGTATCTATCCCCGTAACCGTTATCGAAATTGAAGCAAACCGCGTAACTCAGGTTAAAGACCTGGCTAACGACGGTTACCGCGCTGTGCAAGTAACTACCGGTGCTAAAAAAGCAAACCGTGTTACCAAGCCAGAAGCAGGTCACTTTGCTAAAGCTGGCGTAGAAGCTGGCCGTACTCTGCGTGAATTCCGTCTCTCTGAAGGCGAAGAGTTCACTGTAGGTCAGAGCATCAGTGTCGAAATTTTCGCAGACGTTAAAAAAGTAGACGTTACTGGTACATCTAAAGGTAAAGGTTTTGCTGGCACAGTTAAGCGCTGGAATTTCCGTACTCAGGATGCTACTCACGGTAACTCCTTGTCCCACCGCGTTCCGGGTTCTATCGGTCAGAACCAGACTCCGGGCAAAGTGTTTAAAGGCAAGAAAATGGCAGGCCAGCTGGGTAACGAACGTGTAACCGTTCAGAGCCTGGACGTAGTGCGTGTTGACGCTGAGCGCAACCTGCTGCTGGTTAAAGGTGCTGTTCCGGGAGCTACCGGTAGCGACCTGATCGTTAAACCAGCTGTGAAGGCGTGAGGAGATAGCAATGGAATTAGTATTGAAAGACGCGCAAAGCGCGCTGACTGTTTCCGAAACTACCTTCGGTCGTGATTTCAACGAAGCGCTGGTACATCAGGTTGTTGTTGCTTATGCAGCAGGTGCCCGTCAAGGTACTCGCGCCCAGAAGACCCGTGCTGAAGTAACTGGTTCCGGTAAAAAACCTTGGCGTCAGAAAGGTACTGGCCGTGCGCGTTCTGGTTCTGTTAAGAGCCCGATCTGGCGTTCCGGTGGTGTGACCTTCGCTGCTAAGCCACAGGACCACAGTCAGAAAGTTAACAAAAAGATGTACCGCGGCGCGCTGAAAAGCATTCTGTCCGAACTGGTACGTCAAGATCGTCTGATCGTTGTCGAGACGTTCTCTGTAGAAGCACCTAAAACTAAGTTGCTGGCGCAGAAACTGAAAGAAATGGCACTGGAAGACGTGTTGATCATCACCGGTGAACTGGATGAGAATCTGTTCCTGGCTGCGCGTAACCTGTACAAGGTTGACGTGCGTGATGCAGCAGGTATCGACCCAGTTAGCTTGATCGCCTTCGACAAAGTCGTTATGACTGCTGATGCAGTTAAGCAAGTTGAGGAGATGCTGGCATGATCCGTGAAGAACGTCTGCTGAAAGTACTGCGCGCGCCGCACGTATCTGAAAAAGCATCTACCGCGATGGAAAAAACTAACACCATCGTTCTCAAAGTTGCTAAAGACGCGACTAAAGCAGAGATCGTTGCTGCTGTAGAGAAACTGTTCGAAGTAGAAGTTAAAGACGTAAACACCCTGGTAGTTAAAGGGAAAGTTAAGCGTCACGGACAGCGTATTGGTCGTCGCAGCGACTGGAAAAAAGCTTACGTCACCCTGAAAGAAGGCCAGAATCTGGACTTTATCGGCGGCGCTGAGTAAGTCGGAGGAGAAAGACAATGGCAGTTGTTAAATGTAAACCGACATCTCCGGGTCGTCGCCACGTTGTTAAAGTGGTTAACCCTGAGCTGCACAAGGGCAAACCTTATGCCCCGTTGCTGGAAAAGAACAGCAAATCCGGTGGCCGTAACAACAATGGCCGCATCACTACCCGTCACATCGGTGGTGGTCACAAACAGCAATATCGTCTGATTGACTTCAAACGCAATAAAGATGGTATTCCTGCGGTTGTTGAGCGTCTGGAGTATGACCCGAACCGTTCTGCGAATATCGCGCTGGTTCTGTACAAAGACGGCGAACGTCGTTACATCCTGGCGCCGAAAGGCCTGAAAGCCGGCGATCAGATTCAATCTGGTGTTGATGCTGCGATTAAAGCGGGTAACACCCTGCCTATGCGTAACATTCCAGTCGGTTCAACGGTTCATAACGTAGAAATGAAACCAGGTAAAGGCGGCCAATTGGCTCGTTCTGCTGGTGCTTACGTTCAGATCGTTGCTCGTGACGGTTCTTACGTTACCCTGCGTCTGCGTTCTGGCGAAATGCGTAAAGTCGAATCCGACTGCCGCGCTACGCTGGGCGAAGTTGGCAACGCTGAGCACATGCTTCGCGTTCTGGGTAAAGCTGGTGCTGCACGCTGGCGTGGTGTTCGTCCTACCGTTCGCGGTACGGCAATGAACCCAGTCGACCACCCACACGGTGGTGGTGAAGGTCGTAACTTTGGTAAGCACCCGGTTAGTCCGTGGGGCGTTCAGACCAAAGGTAAGAAGACCCGCAGCAACAAGCGTACTGATAAATTTATCGTACGTCGCCGTACTAAATAATCTTAGAGGATAAACCATGCCACGTTCTCTCAAGAAAGGTCCATTTATTGACCTGCACTTGCTGAAGAAGGTAGAGAAAGCGGTGGAAAGCGGAGACAAGAAGCCTTTGCGCACTTGGTCCCGTCGTTCAACGATCTTTCCAAATATGATCGGTTTGACCATCGCTGTCCATAATGGTCGTCAGCACGTTCCGGTGTTTGTTTCCGATGAAATGGTCGGTCACAAACTGGGTGAATTCGCGCCGACTCGTACTTATCGCGGCCATGCGGCCGACAAAAAGGCCAAGAAGCGCTAAGGTAGGAGGAAGAGATGGAAACTATCGCTAAACATTGCCACGCTCGTTCTTCTGCTCAAAAGGTTCGCCTGGTGGCAGACCTGATTCGCGGTAAGAAAGTGTCGCAAGCTCTGGAAGTTCTGACCTACACCAACAAGAAAGCTGCTGGTCTGGTTAAAAAAGTGCTGGAGTCTGCTATTGCTAACGCAGAACACAACGATGGCGCTGACATTGATGATCTGAAAGTCGCGAAAATCTTCGTTGACGAAGGCCCTAGCATGAAGCGCATTATGCCGCGTGCTAAAGGTCGTGCGGATCGCATCCTGAAGCGTACCAGCCACATTACTGTGGTTGTGTCCGATCGCTGAGACTCTGGAGACTAGCAATGGGTCAGAAAGTACATCCTAATGGTATTCGCCTGGGTATTGTCAAACCTTGGAACTCTACCTGGTATGCGAATACCAAAGAATTCGCTGACAACCTGGACAGCGATTTTAAAGTTCGTAAATACCTGACGAAGGAACTGGAGAAGGCTTCCGTTTCTCGTATCGTTATCGAACGTCCGGCAAAAAGCATCCGTGTGACTATTCACACTGCTCGCCCGGGTATCGTGATCGGTAAAAAAGGTGAAGATGTTGAAAAACTGCGCAAAGTCGTAGCGGATATCGCTGGCGTACCTGCACAGATCAATATCGCAGAAGTTCGTAAACCTGAACTGGACGCAAAACTGGTTGCTGACAGCATCACTTCTCAGCTGGAGCGTCGTGTGATGTTCCGTCGTGCTATGAAGCGTGCGGTACAGAATGCCATGCGTCTGGGCGCTAAAGGTATTAAAGTTGAAGTAAGTGGCCGTCTTGGCGGCGCTGAAATCGCGCGTACCGAATGGTACCGTGAAGGTCGTGTTCCATTGCACACACTGCGTGCGGATATCGACTACAACACCTCCGAAGCGCACACCACTTATGGTGTTATCGGTGTGAAAGTGTGGATCTTCAAAGGTGAGATCCTGGGTGGTATGGCTGCCGTTGAACAACCGGAAAAACCGGCTGCTCAACCTAAAAAGCAGCAGCGTAAAGGCCGCAAGTAAGGAGAGTCGCTGATGTTACAACCAAAGCGTACAAAATTCCGTAAGGTGCACAAGGGCCGCAACCGTGGTCTGGCGCAGGGTACGGATGTTAGCTTCGGCACTTTCGGTCTGAAAGCTGTTGGCCGCGGTCGCCTGACTGCTCGTCAAATCGAAGCTGCACGTCGTGCCATGACTCGTGCTGTTAAGCGTCAAGGTAAGATCTGGATCCGTGTATTCCCGGACAAACCAATTACCGAGAAACCGCTTGAAGTTCGTATGGGTAAAGGTAAAGGTAACGTGGAATATTGGGTTGCCTTGATTCAGCCAGGTAAAGTCCTGTATGAAATGGACGGTGTGCCGGAAGAGTTAGCCCGTGAGGCATTCCAACTGGCAGCAGCGAAACTGCCTATCAAAACCACCTTTGTAACTAAGACGGTGATGTAATGAAAGCAAATGAGCTGCGTGAAAAAAGCGTCGAAGAGCTGAACACTGAACTGCTCGGCCTGCTGCGCGAGCAATTTAACCTGCGTATGCAGGCTGCCAGTGGTCAGTTGCAACAGACTCACCTGGTAAAACAAGTGCGTCATAATATTGCACGTGTTAAGACTTTACTGACTGAGAAGGCGGGTGCGTAATGACCGATAAAATCCGTACTCTGCAAGGTCGTGTTGTAAGCGACAAAATGGAGAAATCCATGGTTGTTGCTATCGAACGTTTTGTGAAACATCCGCTTTACGGTAAATTCATTAAGCGTACGACTAAGCTGCACGTACATGACGAGAACAATGAATGCGGTATCGGTGACGTGGTTGAAATCCGCGAATGCCGCCCGCTGTCCAAAAATAAGTCTTGGACACTTGTTCGCGTTGTAGAGAAAGCGATTCTGTAATAAAGTAGCGCTCTTCTCTTATGATAAACGGCTCTGCAAAGGGCCGTTTATTTTTTCTACCCATACCAAGGAAGCGGTGTTATAATGCTGCGCCCTCAATTATGGGGTATTTAATGGCCCGAAAGGGTCCTAGAGTAGTAGTTGACAAGCGGAGCACTAAAATGATCCAAGAACAGACTATGCTGAACGTGGCCGATAATTCCGGTGCACGTCGCGTAATGTGTATCAAGGTTCTAGGTGGCTCGCACCGTCGCTACGCAGGCGTCGGCGATATCATCAAAATTACCATCAAGGAAGCAATTCCTCGCGGTAAGGTGAAGAAAGGCGATGTTCTGAAGGCGGTAGTGGTGCGCACCAAGAAGGGTGTTCGTCGCCCGGACGGTTCTGTCATTCGCTTCGATGGCAATGCTTGCGTTATTTTAAACAATAACAGCGAACAGCCTATCGGTACGCGTATTTTTGGGCCGGTAACTCGTGAACTGCGTAATGAGAAGTTCATGAAAATTATCTCTCTGGCACCAGAAGTACTTTAAGGAGCGAATCATGGCAGCGAAAATCCGTCGTGATGACGAAGTTATTGTGCTAACCGGTAAAGATAAAGGTAAGCGCGGTAAAGTAAAAAATGTCCTGTCTGCTAGTAAGGTCATTGTTGAAGGTATTAACCTGGTTAAAAAACATCAGAAGCCGGTTCCGGCCCTGAACCAACCAGGTGGCATCGTTGAAAAAGAAGCTGCAATTCAAGTTTCTAACCTTGCAATCTTCAATGCGGCAACTGGTAAGGCTGACCGTGTAGGCTTTAGATTCGAAGACGGAAAAAAAGTCCGTTTCTTTAAATCTAATAGCGAAACTATCAAGTAATTTGGAGTAGTACGATGGCGAAACTGCATGATTACTACAAAGACGAAGTAGTTAAAAAACTCATGACTGAGTTTAACTACAATTCTGTCATGCAAGTCCCTCGGGTCGAGAAGATCACCCTGAATATGGGTGTTGGTGAAGCGATCGCTGACAAGAAACTGCTGGATAACGCAGCAGCTGATCTGGCAGCAATCTCCGGTCAAAAACCGTTGATCACCAAAGCACGCAAATCTGTTGCAGGCTTCAAAATCCGTCAGGGCTATCCGATCGGCTGTAAAGTGACTCTGCGTGGCGAGCGCATGTGGGAGTTCCTTGAGCGTCTGATTTCCATTGCTGTACCGCGTATTCGTGACTTCCGTGGTTTGTCCGCTAAGTCATTCGATGGCCGTGGTAACTACAGCATGGGTGTGCGTGAGCAGATCATCTTCCCGGAAATCGACTACGATAAAGTCGATCGCGTTCGTGGTTTGGACATTACCATCACCACTACTGCGAAATCCGATGATGAAGGTCGTGCGCTGTTGGCCGCCTTTAACTTCCCATTCCGCAAGTAAGGTAGGGTTACTAATGGCTAAGCAATCCATGAAAGCACGCGAAGTTGTTCGTGTGAAACTGGCTGAAAAATACCGCGCTAAACGCGAGGAATTGAAAGCTATCATCTCTGGTGTGAACTCATCCGACGAAGATCGTTGGGATGCAGTTCTTAAGCTGCAGACTCTGCCGCGTGATTCCAGCCCGTCTCGTCAGCGTAATCGCTGCCGCCAAACTGGTCGTCCGCACGCTTTCCTGCGGAAGTTCGGGTTGAGCCGTATCAAGGTCCGTGAAGCCGCTATGCGCGGTGAAATTCCGGGTCTGAAAAAGGCTAGCTGGTAATTGTCACCAATTGAATCACGGGAGTAAAGACAGATGAGCATGCAAGATCCGATCGCGGATATGCTGACCCGTATCCGTAACGGTCAAGCCGCTAACAAAGTTGCGGTCACCATGCCTTCCTCCAAGCTGAAAGTGGCAATTGCCAACGTGCTGAAGGAAGAAGGTTACATTGAAGATTTCAAAATCGAAGGCGACACCAAGCCAGTTCTGGAATTAGAACTTAAATATTTCCAGGGCAAGGCAGTGGTAGAAAGCATTCAGCGAGTAAGCCGTCCAGGCCTGCGCATCTATAAAAGAAAAGATGAGCTGCCAAAAGTTATGGCCGGTTTGGGTATCGCAGTTGTTTCTACCTCTAAAGGTGTTATGACTGATCGTGCAGCTCGCCAGGCTGGTCTTGGTGGCGAGATTATCTGCTACGTAGCTTAATCGGGAGGAAAGAATGTCTCGTGTTGCAAAAGCACCCGTCGTCATTCCTGCCGGCGTAGAGGTAAAACTCAACGGTCAGGATGTTTCGATTAAGGGTAAAAACGGCGAGCTGAGTCGTAAGATCCACGATGCTGTTGAAGTGAAACAAGCTGACAACGCTCTGACTTTCGCTCCGCGCGAAGGTTTCGTTGACGGATGGGCCCAAGCGGGTACCACTCGTGCTCTGTTGAACGCAATGGTTATCGGTGTTACCGAAGGCTTCACTAAGAAGCTGCAACTGGTTGGTGTTGGTTACCGTGCTGCTGTTAAAGGCAACGTTGTTAACCTGTCTCTTGGGTTTTCTCACCCAGTAGAGCATGCACTGCCGGCAGGTATTACTGCAGAATGCCCAAGCCAAACTGAAATCGTACTGAAAGGTGCTGATAAGCAGGTTATTGGTCAGGTTGCTGCGGAATTACGCGCCTACCGTCGTCCTGAGCCTTATAAAGGCAAGGGTGTCCGTTACGCCGACGAAGTCGTGCGTACCAAAGAGGCTAAGAAGAAGTAAGGTAACACTATGGATAAGAAAGCAGCTCGTATCCGTCGTGCGACCCGCGCACGCCGCAAGCTCCAGGAACTGGGTGCGACGCGTCTGGTGGTACATCGTACTCCACGCCATATTTATGCGCAGGTCATTGCACCGAACGGTTCTGAAGTCCTGGTAGCCGCTTCTACTGTAGAAAAAGCTATCGCTGAACAACTGAAGTCTACCGGTAATAAAGACGCAGCAAGCGCAATAGGTAAAGCTATTGCAGAACGCGCGTTAGAAAAAGGCATCAAAGATGTCTCTTTCGACCGTTCCGGTTTCCAATATCATGGTCGAGTCCAAGCACTGGCAGATGCTGCCCGTGAAGCTGGCCTTCAGTTCTAAGGTAGAGGTGTAAGATGGCTCACATCGAGAAACAAGCTGGCGAACTGCAGGAAAAGCTGATCGCGGTAAATCGCGTATCTAAAACCGTTAAAGGTGGTCGTATTTTCAGCTTCACCGCACTGACTGTAGTGGGTGATGGCAACGGCCGCGTTGGTTTTGGTTACGGTAAAGCTCGCGAAGTTCCAGCAGCGATCCAGAAAGCGATGGAAAAAGCCCGTCGCAATATGATGAATGTCGCGCTGAACAACGGCACCCTGCAGCACCCAGTTAAAGGTGCTCACACGGGTTCTCGTGTGTTCATGCAGCCAGCTTCCGAAGGTACCGGTATTATTGCCGGTGGTGCAATGCGCGCCGTTTTGGAAGTTGCAGGGGTTCACAACGTATTGGCTAAAGCCTATGGTTCCACTAACCCGATTAACGTGGTTCGTGCAACGATTGATGGTTTGGCTAATATGAAGTCCCCGGAAATGGTCGCTGCCAAGCGTGGTAAATCCGTTGAAGAAATTCTGGGGTAATGACCGTGGCAAAGACTATTAAAATTACTCAAACCCGTAGTGCAATCGGTCGTCTGCCGAAACATAAGGCGACACTGCTTGGCCTGGGTCTGCGTCGTATTGGTCATACAGTTGAACGTGAGGATACTCCTGCGGTTCGCGGTATGGTCAACGCGGTTTCCTACATGGTTAAAGTAGAGGAGTAACAGATGCGTTTAAATACTCTGTCTCCGGCCGAAGGTGCTAAACACGCACCGAAGCGTTTAGGTCGTGGTATCGGTTCTGGCCTGGGCAAAACCAGTGGTCGTGGTCATAAAGGTCAGAACTCTCGTTCTGGCGGTGGCGTGCGTCGTGGTTTTGAAGGTGGTCAGATGCCTTTATATCGTCGTCTGCCGAAATTCGGTTTTACTTCTCGCAAAGCGATGATCACGGCAGAAGTTCGTCTGTCTGATTTAGCTAAAGTAGAAGGCGACGTGGTTGACCTGAATACGCTGAAAGCCGCTAATGTTATTGGCATTCAGATTGAGTTCGCGAAAGTGATTCTTTCTGGTGAAGTTGCTCGTCCGGTAACGATTCGTGGTCTGCGTGTCACTAAAGGTGCTCGTGCTGCTATCGAAACTGCTGGCGGTAAAATTGAGGAATAAGTAGCAGATGGCTAAGCAACCAGGATTAGATTTTCAAAGTGCTAAAGGCGGAGTTGGTGAACTGAAGCGCAGACTTTTGTTTGTTATCGGTGCGCTAATTGTTTTCCGTATTGGCTCTTTTATCCCAATTCCTGGTATTGATGCCACTGTGCTTGCCAAATTGCTTGAACAGCAGCGAGGCACCATCATTGAAATGTTTAACATGTTCTCTGGTGGTGCTCTCAGCCGTGCTTCTATCTTTGCACTGGGTATTATGCCGTATATTTCGGCGTCGATTATTATCCAGTTGCTGACAGTGGTTCATCCCGCGTTGGCTGAAATAAAGAAAGAAGGGGAAGCTGGTCGTCGTAAGATCAGCCAGTATACCCGCTACGGTACCTTGGTATTGGCTATATTTCAGTCTATCGGTATTGCTACCGGTTTGCCGAATATGCCTGGAATGCAAGACTTGGTGATAAATCCAGGTTTTGCTTTCTATTTTACCGCTGTTGTAAGCCTGGTCACCGGGACAATGTTCCTGATGTGGCTGGGAGAACAGATTACGGAACGTGGTATCGGTAACGGTATCTCGATCATAATCTTCGCTGGTATTGTTGCGGGGCTACCGCCGGCCATTGGCCATACCATCGAGCAAGCTCGGCAAGGCGACCTGCACTTCCTCCTGTTGCTGTTGGTTGCAGTTTTAGTGTTTGCAGTAACCTTCTTCGTTGTTTTCGTTGAGCGTGGTCAACGCCGTATCGTCGTTAACTATGCAAAACGTCAACAGGGTCGTCGTGTTTATGCAGCACAGAGTACGCATTTACCACTGAAGGTGAACATGGCTGGGGTTATCCCTGCAATTTTCGCCTCCAGTATTATTCTGTTCCCAGCCACGATTGCATCTTGGTTTGGGGGCGGTACCGGTTGGAATTGGCTGACAACTATTTCGCTGTATTTGCAGCCCGGACAACCGCTTTATGTGTTACTCTATGCGTCTGCAATCATCTTCTTCTGTTTCTTCTACACTGCGTTGGTTTTCAACCCGCGCGAAACAGCAGATAACCTGAAGAAGTCCGGTGCATTCGTGCCAGGAATTCGTCCGGGAGAGCAAACGGCGAAATATATCGATAAAGTAATGACTCGACTGACTCTGATTGGTGCGATGTATATTACTTTTATCTGCCTGATCCCGGAGTTTATGCGTGACGCAATGAAAGTACCTTTCTATTTTGGCGGTACATCTTTATTGATCGTTGTTGTCGTCATCATGGACTTTATGGCTCAAGTGCAAACTCTAATGATGTCGAGTCAATATGAGTCTGCATTGAAGAAAGCAAACCTGAAAGGCTATAACCGTTAATTAGGTGAGCTTGAGAAGTTACGGAGAGTAAAAATGAAAGTTCGTGCTTCCGTCAAGAAATTATGTCGTAACTGTAAGATTGTTAAGCGTAACGGTGTCGTTCGCGTGATCTGCAGTGCCGAGCCGAAGCATAAACAGCGTCAAGGCTGATTATCTCGCATATTTTTCTTGCAAAGTTGGGTTGAGCTGGCTAGATTAGCCAGCCAATCTTTTGTATGTAGCTGCAACATTATTTGAGTATCCTGAAAACGGGCTTTTCAGAATGGTGTTGCTGTATAAAATTGTAGGAGTGCATAGTGGCCCGTATAGCAGGCATTAACATTCCTGATCATAAACATACCGTTATTGCGTTAACGTCGATTTTCGGTATCGGTAAAACCCGGTCGCAGGCTATTTGTGCTGCAACAGGGATTGCCGAAGATGTTAAGATCAGTGAGCTGTCTGAAGAGCAAATCGATAAGCTGCGTGACGAAGTTGCCAAGTTTGTTGTAGAAGGTGATCTGCGTCGTGAAGTTACCCTGAGCATCAAGCGTCTTATGGACCTTGGTACTTATCGTGGTTTGCGTCATCGTCGTGGTCTGCCGGTTCGCGGTCAGCGTACCAAGACTAACGCCCGTACCCGTAAGGGTCCGCGCAAACCGATCAAGAAATAATCGGGGTGATTGAATAATGGCAAAGGCACCTATTCGTGCACGTAAGCGTGTAAGAAAGCAAGTCTCTGACGGTGTGGCTCATATCCATGCTTCTTTCAACAACACCATCGTAACCATTACTGATCGTCAGGGTAATGCGCTGGGTTGGGCAACTGCCGGTGGTTCCGGCTTCCGTGGTTCTCGTAAATCTACGCCGTTCGCTGCTCAGGTAGCTGCAGAACGTTGCGCAGAGGCCGTGAAAGAGTACGGTATTAAGAACCTGGAAGTTATGGTTAAAGGACCTGGTCCGGGCCGTGAGTCTACTATCCGCGCATTGAACGCGGCTGGTTTCCGCATCACTAATATTACTGATGTGACTCCGATCCCTCATAACGGTTGTCGTCCGCCGAAAAAGCGCCGCGTATAACGCCGCTTTTAGGATTGTTGGAGAAAGAAAATGGCAAGATATTTGGGTCCTAAGCTCAAGCTGAGCCGTCGTGAAGGCACCGACCTGTTCCTGAAGTCTGGTGTTCGTGCGATCGATTCCAAGTGTAAAATTGAACAAGCTCCTGGCCAGCACGGTGCGCGTAAACCGCGTCTGTCTGACTATGGTGTACAGTTGCGTGAAAAGCAAAAAGTTCGCCGTATCTACGGTGTTCTAGAGCGTCAGTTCCGTAACTATTATAAAGAAGCTGCACGTCTGAAAGGCAACACAGGTGCAAACCTGCTGCAACTGCTGGAAGGTCGTCTGGATAACGTTGTTTATCGTATGGGTTTTGGTGCCACTCGTGCTGAAGCACGTCAGATGGTAAGCCACAAAGCTATCATGGTAAACGGTCGCGTTGTTAGCATCGCTTCTTATCAGGTATCCCCGAATGACGTAGTCAGCATCCGTGAGAAAGCGAAAAAGCAATCTCGCGTGAAAGCCGCTCTGGAGCTGGCTGAACAGCGTGAAAAGCCAACTTGGCTGGAAGTTGATGCTGCCAAGATGGAAGGTGTGTTCAAACGTATTCCTGAACGTACCGATCTGTCTGCGGACATTAATGAACACCTGATCGTCGAGCTTTACTCCAAGTAAAGCTTAGTACCAAAGAGAGGACACAATGCAGGGTTCTGTGACAGAGTTTCTAAAACCGCGCCTGGTTGATATCGAGCAAGTGAGTTCGACGCACGCCAAGGTGACCCTTGAGCCATTAGAGCGGGGCTTCGGCCATACTCTTGGCAACGCACTGCGCCGTATTCTGCTTTCATCCATGCCAGGTTGCGCGGTGACCGAGGTTGAGATTGATGGTGTACTGCATGAGTACAGCACCAAAGAAGGCGTACAGGAAGATATCCTGGAAATCCTGCTCAACCTGAAAGGGCTGGCGGTGAGAGTTCAAGGCAAAGATGAAGTTATTCTTACCCTGAATAAATCTGGCATTGGCCCTGTGACTGCAGCCGACATCATCCATGATGGTGATGTCGAAATCGTCAAGCCGCAGCACTTAATTTGCCATCTGACCGATGAAAATGCATCTATTAGTATGCGTATCAAAGTTCAACGTGGTCGTGGTTATGTGCCGGCATCTGCCCGTATTCATACGGAAGAAGATGAGCGCCCGATTGGTCGTCTGTTAGTTGATGCTTGCTACAGCCCTGTAGAGCGTATTGCCTACAATGTTGAAGCAGCTCGTGTAGAACAGCGTACTGACCTGGACAAGCTAGTCATCGAAATGGAAACCAATGGCACGATCGATCCTGAAGAGGCGATCCGCCGTGCGGCCACCATTCTGGCTGAACAACTTGAAGCTTTTGTTGACTTACGTGATGTTCGTCAGCCAGAAGTTAAAGAAGAGAAACCAGAATTCGATCCGATTCTGCTGCGCCCTGTTGACGATCTGGAATTGACTGTCCGCTCTGCTAACTGCCTTAAGGCAGAAGCTATCCACTACATCGGTGATCTGGTACAGCGTACCGAGGTTGAGCTGCTCAAAACGCCTAACCTTGGTAAAAAATCTCTTACTGAGATTAAAGACGTACTGGCTTCCCGTGGTCTGTCTCTGGGCATGCGCCTGGAAAACTGGCCACCGGCAAGCATTGCTGATGAGTAACCAGATCACAGGTTAAGGTTTTACTGAGAAGGATAAGGTCATGCGCCATCGTAAGAGTGGTCGTCAACTGAACCGTAACAGCAGCCATCGTCAGGCTATGTTCCGTAACATGGCTAGTTCTTTGGTTCGTCATGAAATCATCAAGACGACCCTGCCGAAAGCGAAAGAGCTGCGTCGCGTTGTTGAACCGCTGATTACTCTTGCCAAGACCGACAGCGTTGCTAATCGTCGTCTGGCATTCGCCCGTACTCGTGATAACGAGATCGTGGCAAAACTGTTTAATGAACTGGGCCCGCGTTTCGCGAGCCGTGCCGGTGGTTACACTCGTATTCTGAAGTGTGGCTTCCGTGCTGGTGACAATGCGCCGATGGCATACATCGAACTCGTTGATCGCTCAGTTTCGCAGACAGAAGAAGTGGCTACTGCAGAGTAATCTGTAAGAGCGTAAAAAAACCGGGGAAACCCGGTTTTTTTATATCTGAAATAAATCATGCTTTCGCATCAGTACACATGGTAAGCAATTACCTGTGTCTAAGTAAGCTGAAAAATATATCCTGCCTGTTTCTATCTATCCATTTCGACTATATACTCTGCACGTTTTATTGATGTACATATCAACCCGACTTTCTTAGGAGCAATGATGACTACATACCGTCATAAACGCGGGAAAATACAGGACAACGCCATTGAGGCATTGCTACATGATCCGCTGTTTCGACAACGAATTGAAGTGAACGAAAAAGGGAAAGGAAGTTATCGTAGAAAAGACAAACATATGAAGAAAGGTAGTTGGGAGGCCAGTGGTAAGCAATCAAATGATTATTTACCTCTGGCCTTTCTACTTTTTGCGTAATGAAGCAGCGGTTGAATAGAAACTCAATTTTTACTGTTTGGCTGTTGTTCTTTAAGTAAATCGCGAATTTCAGCTAATAGCTTTTCTTCTGCACTAGGTTTTGGTGGTGCGGCAGGTGCATCTTCTTGTTTGCGCCGCATTTTATTCATAAGCTTGATCGCTATAAAAATCGCGAAAGCGACGATGATAAAGTCGAAAATATTCTGGATGAAAGCGCCATAGTTCATAACAACGGCGGGAATTTCACCTTGAGCGTCTCGAAGAATAAGGCTGAATTGTTTAAAATCGACACCACCAATCAAAAGTCCAAGTGGCGGCATAATAATATCTGATACCAGAGAAGAAACGATTTTGCCGAAAGCGGCACCAATAATGACACCCACCGCCAAATCGACAACGTTGCCACGCATGGCAAACTCTCTGAATTCTTTGATAATGCTCATATCTGTTCTCCTTGCTAAAAATTATAAATTAATTCTAACCAATAGCCGTATCTTTGCCAGATTATCGATCAGCAATAAATGTGTTCCAACATTATAAAAAGAAGGGACTGGGTTGAAATAGGCGTTCAACATCAGGCACAAATTTCTTGTCAGCCAAGAACATGATGACATGGTCACCTTGCTCAATTTTACTATTTTCGTTAGCAATGATGACGTCATCACCACGAACAATTGCGCCTATAGTGGTACCAGGTGGAAGCTTAATATCTTCGATCATTCTGCCGACAACTTTCGATGTGCCTTCATCTCCGTGGGCGATGGCCTCGATTGCTTCGGCTACACCACGACGCAAAGAGGATACGCTCACGATATCCGCCTTGCGGACGTGGCTGAGTAGCGCAGAAATTGTTGCCTGCTGTGGGGATATTGCGACATCGATGACGCTGCCCTGAACCAGATCGACATAAGCTCGACGCTGGATAAGCACCATTACTTTTTTTGCGCCCATGCGTTTAGCCAGCATAGCTGACATAATATTCGCTTCATCATCGTTGGTAATGGCAATGAATACATCGATCTGCTCGATGTGTTCTTCGGCGAGGAGCTCTTGATCTGAAGCATCACCATGGAATACGACTGTATTTTGCAGAAGCTCAGCCAGTTCCACAGCTCGGTCTGCATTTCGTTCTATCAACTTGATGCTGTAATCTTTTTCTAGCCGTTGCGCTAATCCTGCTCCGACATTCCCGCCACCAACGATCATGATCCTTTTATACGGTTTTTCAAGGCGCTGCAATTCGCTCATCACCGCACGAATATGCTGCGAAGCGGCGACAAAAAACACTTCATCTCCAGCTTCGATGATGGTGGAACCCTGTGGGCGAATCGGGCGGTCGTGACGAAAAATAGCCGCAACGCGGGTATCTACGTGAGGAATGTGTTCGCGGAGGGAGGTGAGGGCATTACCCACAAGCGGGCCGCCATAGTAAGCATTAACTGCGGCAAGGCTCACTTTGCCTTCAGCGAAGTTGACGACCTGAAGCGCTCCGGGATATTCGATCAGTTTGTAAATGTTATCAATCACTAACTGTTCTGGGGAGATCAAGTGATCGATGGGAACCGCGTCTGGTAAAAACAGCTGTTCTGATTCACGAATGTATTCAGCGGCACGAATGCGCGCAATCCGGTTTGGGGTTTTGAAAAGAGAATAAGCAATCTGGCAGGCTACCATATTCGTTTCATCTGAATTGGTAACGGCGACCAGCATATCAGCATCTTCTGCTCCCGCTTCACGCAACACTCGTGGATGAGATGCGTACCCTGTAACGACACGCAGGTCAAACTTATCCTGAAGCTGGCGTAACCGATTTGCATCAGTATCAACGACAGTGATGTCATTGTTTTCACCTGCTAGATTTTCCGCCAGTGTTCCGCCGACCTGACCTGCGCCAAGAATGATAATTTTCATAATAAGCCATGCCGTTTATTGATTGCTGTCTGTTGCAGACAATACTGGGTTCAATATCAGTTTTTTACCAGCTTCGCATAAAAGAAACCATCGCCACTATCAGCATGGGGAAGTATCTGTATACCCGGAATTTCTCTTGTACCTGTATCAACCAGTTTTGCATCGGCATGGCGAGCGAGGAAATCCGTAACTTGTTGAGCATTTTCTTGCGGCAGAATAGAGCAGGTAGCATAGACCATTGTGCCGCCGGTTTTGAGATGTGGCCAGATGGCATCAAGAATCTCTTTTTGTAATGCAACCAGCTCTTCAATATCTCTGTCTCGGCGCAACCACTTAATGTCAGGATGACGACGAATCACACCAGTGGCTGAGCATGGGGCATCCAACAGAATGCGATCAAACACACGCCCTTCGCACCATGAATCGGGGTAACGTCCATCGCCTTGTTTTACTTCGGCATGCATTTGTAACCGCAGTAAATTTTCTTTTACCCGGCCTAAACGTGTTTCATCAACATCGACAGCGAGCACATGAGATTTTGGGGCTGCTTCTAAAATATGCGTCGTTTTTCCACCAGGCGCAGCACAGAGGTCGAGGATCTGTTCACCATCTTGTGGATCGAGCCAATAGACGCAGCCTTGAGCAGATGCATCTTGTACCGTTGCCCACCCTTGCGAAAATCCTGGCAATTGATCGACCGCACAGGGAGAGGTAAGTCGTATTGCATCGCTGTATTCAGCATGAGGAAATGCCTCTATTCCCTCTTGCACTAACAAGTTTAAATATGCGTCACGTGTGTGGTGTAACCGATTTACACGTAGCCACATCGGAGGACGTTGGTTATTCGCCTCAACGATGTTTTTCCAGTGATTTGGATAAGCATGCTCAATACGCGCCAGTAGCCAGCTTGGGTGCAGGTAGTGAGATGAGTTAGCTGCTTCTCGTTGAATCAGTTCTTCCTGCTGACGCTGAAATTGGCGTAATACGCCATTAATCAGTCCTTTGAGCTGTGGCCGCTTTAATGCAACGGCGCCTTCTACTGTTTCTGCCAGAGCTGCATGTGGTGGGATTCGCGTATAATGAAGTTGGTAGATGCCGACCATGAGGAGGTAGTGTAGCGTGCGTTGTTTGCCTGTCAGGGGCTTAGCCATCAGTTGTTGAATACACCATTCCAACTGCGGTAAAACGCGTAATACGCCGAAGCAAAGCTCTTGCAAAAGTGCGCGATCTTTATCGGAGACTTCACGCTGATGAACAGGTAATAAGGCACTGAGTGATTGTCCTTGATCCAGAACCTGTCCCACCACTTTTGCGGCAATACTGCGTAGATTGTATGAGCTTTTCATGTGTTAGCGATGACGTATACGTAAAAGAGAGAGGATATACCGGCATAGCGCCGGTATGAAAAATAGATTAGTCCAGCGTATTACCAGGAACGAACCACTCACGACGTGAGTTAAGCAGATCCTGCGCACCCATTACTTTTTTGCCTGCGGGCTGCAATTCCTGAATATTCAAAATGCCATCGGCTGTTGCTACCTGAATGCCCTGCTTGTCTGCCTGTATGATTGTACCGGGCTGTGAGCTATGTGCTTTGGCAATGACTTCCGCTTTCCAGACTTTCACTGGCTGTTCATCTACGATGAAATAGCTGACTGGCCAAGGATTAAAAGCGCGAATACAACGCTCAAGCTGCTCGGCAGATAACTGCCAATTTAGACGTGCTTCTTCTTTGCTGAGCTTTTCTGCATAGGTGGCAAGAGCGTCATTTTGTGCTTCAGAAACAGCGCTGCCATCAGCAAGCTGTTCCAGCATTTCCAATAAGCCACGTGGGCCCAGCTCCGCAAGTTTATCGTACAGCGTTGCGCTAGTATCCTGTGGCAGGATAGGGCACGAAATTTTGTGCAGCATGGCACCAGTATCGAGTCCAACATCCATTTGCATGATCGTAACACCGGTTTCATTATCTCCAGCCCACAATGCACGCTGAATGGGTGCTGCACCACGCCAAAGTGGTAACAGAGAACCGTGGACATTGATGCAGCCAAGGCGAGGCATAGATAATACGGGCTGTGGCAGAATTAAGCCGTAGGCGACAACGACCATAATATCGGCATCTAACGCCTGAACCATCGCTTGATTTTCTTCCGGCCGCAGAGATTTAGGCTGGAAAACGGGGATGGTGTGTTGCTCTGCCAGTACTTTGACTGGGCTGGTAGTAAGCTTGTTGCCTCTGCCTGCTGGGCGATCGGGCTGGGTGAACACGCCAACGACCTCATGCCCCGATGATAAAAGCGCGTCTAGATGACGCGCTGCAAAGTCAGGGGTTCCGGCAAAGATTATGCGTAAAGAATCAGACACGGTGCTTCCTGTCAGGATGAAAATTATCGGGCTCGGCTATTCTGCTTAGCCAGTTTTTCCAGTTTTTGACGAATGCGCTGGCGTTTAAGTGGGGAAAGGTAATCGATAAACAGTTTCCCGACCAGATGGTCCATTTCATGCTGAATACAAATGGCGAGTAATTCGCTTGCTTCAAGTTCAAACGCTTTACCTTCACGATCCAATGCGCGCACTTTCACATGCTCTGCACGAGGAACCAGCGCACGCGTTTCAGGGATCGACAGGCAACCTTCTTCGATGCCCGTATCGCCGCTCTTTTCAATCAACTCGGGATTGATCAGCACCAGTCGTTGGTCTCGTTCTTCAGAGACGTCAATAACAATAATACGTTGATGAATATCGACTTGTGTCGCTGCCAGGCCAATACCTTCTTCTTCGTACATGGTATCGAACATATCATCCACGATACGTTGAATCTCTGCATTGACTTCTTTTACGGGCTGCGCAGTGATGCGAAGCCGCTCGTCTGGAAAATGTAATACCTGCAAAACTGACATATATGTTTAGATCTGTATCTGAATAGTGAGAGAGTCTTAACGCTCATTCTAGACATTTCCTGCCCCGATTGACAGCATCAGCACTGAATTGCAGCACTTATCTGAACAGAATTGAGTAAGGGATGCTGATGCTATCAACGGAAATCTGGCTACGTATGACGGGCGTGCGGCACCTTGGGGTCAAGCGTGCTAGGGCGATTGTCAGAAAGCTTATTGATTTAAACATGTTCGATAACGAGACCTTGAGAGCGCTAGGTCTGTCTGATGCTCAAATAGCTCAATTCTGTTCCTATGATCGTAAGATTTTGGAAGGAACACTCAATTGGTTGTCTTACCCCAATCACCATATTGTGACGTGTGAAGATGCTTTGTATCCCTTTCTGCTGAGCAATATTCGTGATTTCCCGCTTCTGCTCTTTATTTCTGGTTCTCCTGAATTGCTGGCATCGCCACAAATATCGATTATTGGTAGCCGGGGGAGCAGTGCTTACGGTGAACGCTGGGGATGTTTTTTTGCTCAGGAGCTTGCTGCAAATAAACTCACGGTGACAAGCGGGCTAGCGATTGGCATTGATGGCATTGCTCATCGTGCCGCTTTGGATTCGCGAGGGAGAACCATTGCCGTGCTGGGAAGCGGGCTGGAGAATATTTACCCTAAGCGGCACGCTAAGCTTGCCGAACGTATTTGCGGCGGTGGTGGCGCGCTGGTTTCCGAATTTCCCCTCGCTATGCCGCCTTTCCCAACCAACTTTCCCAGAAGAAATCGTATTATCAGCGGGCTAGGGCTGGGTGTCCTGGTCATTGAAGCGTCTATCCGCAGTGGGTCGTTGGTCACAGCGCGTTATGCTTTGGAGCAAGGGCGGGAGGTTTTTGCTCTGCCGGGACCTATTGGTAACCCGATGACCGAGGGGACACACTGGTTGATCCAGCAAGGAGCCTGTCTGGTTACACATCCGAAAGATATTCTTGAACAACTGGTAAGTGAATTGCAGTGGCTACCGATGCAAAGCAGGCAAACTATTTCTAACGAAGAAGAGGATGGCGAATTGCCATTTGCCGACGTGTTGGCTAACGTAGGAGATGAGGTTACACCTGTTGACGTTGTCGCTGAACGTGCCGGCCAACCTGTGCCAGAGATAGTCCCTAAGCTATTAGAGCTGGAGTTAGCAGGGTGGATCGCAGCAGTACCCGGCGGCTATGTCCGATTAAGGAGGGCAGGCCATGTTCGACGTACTCATGTACTTGTTTGAGAGTTACATCCACAATGAAACTGAAATGCGTGTCGATCAGGATACGTTAACTGATGACCTCACCCGCGCTGGATTTCATCGTAACGATATCTATAGCGCGTTGAGCTGGCTGGAAAAACTGGCCGATATTCAGGAAGGGCAGACTGCGCCGCTTTATTTAGCGAACGATCCTCTGGCTATGCGGATCTATACGCACGATGAGGCGCTGCGTCTTGATGCGGAATGCCGTGGTTTTTTACTGTTCCTTGAGCAAATTCAGGTTCTGAACCTTGAAACGCGGGAAATGATTATTGAACGCGTCATGGCGTTGGAAACGCAGGAGTTTGATCTGGAAGATCTGAAGTGGGTCATTCTCATGGTGCTTTTCAATGTACCGGGTTGTGAGAATGCTTATCAGCAAATGGAAGAATTACTCTTTGAGGTCAATGACGGTTATGTGCAATAGCCAGAGGAATAACAATTCGAATGGCTAAGCCTGCACTGTTTGCTGAAAAAAAACAGGAAATATGTCCAGACTGTGGGTCAGTGCTGGTTATCCGTTCTGGTCGGCACGGCCCATTTCTTGGCTGTTCTGCGTATCCAGAGTGTGAGTTCATTCGCCCGCTGAAAGCACAAGCTGATGGACATATCGTCAAAGTGTTAGATGGGCAGCAATGTCCGCTTTGTCAGTCGACCTTGGTATTACGACAAGGTCGTTATGGGATGTTTATCGGCTGTGGCAATTACCCTGAATGCCATCATACCGAGACTATTGATCGCCCTGATGAAACGGCGATTCGATGCCCACAGTGCAATGAAGGCACGCTGTTGCAGCGTAAATCTCGCTACGGCAAGGTGTTTCATTCTTGCGATCGCTATCCTGATTGCCAGTTTACGCTAAATCATAAGCCGATAGCGGGCGAATGCCCTTCTTGCCATTACGCGTTATTGTTTGAGAAAAAAACGGCACAAGGCATCAAGCTATTTTGCGCCAGTAAGTTATGTGGAAAACCGATAGCGGCAGAAGTTGATAAGAATGAGTAATGTGTCTGATGAACTAATGATTCCCGTTTTGCGGGAATTACAAAACGAGCAGGTTATTGCGTACCCGACTGAAGCGGTATTTGGGTTGGGATGCGATCCTGATAGTGAAGTGGCGGTTAATCGCCTACTGGCGTTAAAACAACGCGCCTGGCAAAAAGGGTTGATCCTGATTGCGGCAGATTTTAGCCAACTGGCCCCTTATATTGATGACAGTGCGTTATCCGATCAGCAGAAGGCGATGATGCTTTCCACATGGCCAGGTCCGGTTACTTGGGTATTGCCAGCAAAACGCACGACTCCGCAGTGGTTAACAGGGCAATTTTCTTCGCTTGCGGTGCGCGTTAGTGACCATCCGCTAGTTAAGGCACTGTGTCAGCGTTATGGTAAACCGCTGGTGTCGACCAGTGCTAATTTAAGTGGTCAACCTCCCTGCCGTACTGCTCAGGAGGTCTCCCAGCAGTTTGGTGATGATTTTCCTGTGATAGTTGGGGACGTCGGCGGAAGAATGAACCCATCAGAAATCAGGGATGTATTAACAGGCGAGCTAATTCGTCAGGGGTAAGGACAAGTTGGAGAGGAACGTGTCTGAAGTAACGTCTTTTGCCGTTTTTGGCAATCCGATTGCACATAGTAAATCACCTCGCATACATGAGCTATTTGCTGCACAGACGGGGATAACGTTGACGTACCAGCGCGTGTTAGCGCCTCTGGATAATTTTGAGCAGATGCTGCGCCAGTATTTTCGTGATGGTGCTGGCGGGGCGAACGTGACTGCGCCCTTTAAAGAGCGGGCCTTTGCTGAAGCCGATGAGTGTAGCGAGTGTGCTGCGCTTGCGGGGGCGGTCAATACATTGAAGAGATTGAATGACGGTCGCTTGTTTGGTGATAACACTGATGGCATCGGCTTGCTCAGCGATCTGCAACGATTGGCGCTGGTGAAACCTCTGGATCGTGTTTTGCTGGTTGGTGCAGGTGGGGCGGCTCGGGGTGTTATCCAACCCCTGTTGGCCTATGGTTGTACAGTGGTGCTGGCGAATAGGACTTTTTCCAAGGCCGATGCCTTAGCTAAGATCTTCCATGATATTGGTGATATTCAAGCTGTTGCTCTCGATGATTTACAGGGGCAGTCGTTCGATCTGGTCATCAACGCCACATCTTCTGGTATGTACGATAGTATTCCTAATTTACCGACAGAACTCATTTCGCCGGAAACGAGCTGTTATGACATGTTCTATCTGCCACAACTGACCCCCTTTTTGTCATGGTGCGTACAGCATGGCGCTCTCCATTATGCAGATGGTTTGGGAATGCTGGTGGGGCAAGCGGCACATGCGTTTAAACTTTGGCATGGTGTTATGCCGGACGTGGAACCTGTGATTGCTTTACTAAAGCAGGATCTTGCTAAATGAATCAGGCGATCCAGTTCCCCGATCGTGAAAGCTGGGATGATAAGACAATAGCGATCCGCTTTCCTGTTTTAGTGAATGGCTTTCAGCAGGAATGTTTAGTGAGCGCAGAGCTACTCCAGCGACGTTATGGCGGTGATAACCCTGAACAATGGCTGGCAATGTTCAGGGAATATCGATGGGATCTTGAAGACGAACTTGAAAAAATGATCGTTGCTGAAGACTGGGATTATGAAGGGTATTACTCATTGTCCTGAGCAAGATATTCATCTTTCCAACGAACATAGTTGTTTGCCGAGTAAATCAATCCCTCTATTTCTTCTTGTGTGAGTGGACGAATTTTTTGACTGGGCTGCCAAGGTATAGATGTCCCTTCTCTAGCCGTTTTCCTGGGGGAACCAAGCTACCAGCGCCAATCATGACATCATCTTCAACAACCGCGCCATCCAGAAGAATTGACCCCATTCCTACCAGAACGCGATTCCCTATTTGGCAACCGTGAAGCATCGCTTTATGGCCCACAGTGACGTCTTCACCAATAATAAGCGGATTACCTTCTGGTTTTTTCTCTGAGCAGTGGGTGATGTGGAGTACTGATCCGTCCTGCACGTTACTCCTTGCACCAATTGTTATGTAGTTAACATCACCGCGTATGGCGACAAGGGGCCAGATGCCGACATCATCGCCTAGTGTTACCTTGCCAATCACCACGCTGGAATGATCGACCATGACTCTTTCGCCTAAAACGGGAGAAATTCCGTTATAACGACGGAATGTTTTTGCACTCATCGACAACCTCGTAGTTATTTGCCACACACTGATTATTCGTTATTAGACAAAATATCGACAGATACGGGATGTCGGCAACTGAAAAGTGGCCTGGATCGAGTAAGATCTCATCGAAAGGGTCGAAAAACATGCGAACAGAAAAAAAGATCAAGAAAGTTGTTGTGTAACTAAAACGGATCCCTATAATGCGCCTCCATCGACACGGCGCTGTGAACACACAAGCGGGTCGATAAAGAAAGAGAATACGCGTTAAAATAAGCGTTGACTCTGAAGGTGAAAAGCGTAGTATACGCCACCTCGCGATGTGGTTAAGACCACAACGCACTGCTCTTTAACAATATAATCAGACAATCTGTGTGGGCACTCACAAGACCGTATCTTGACGATATAAAAAGTCTTGAAGAGTGAACAACAGTAAATTCATTACGAATAAACAGTTTTAATTCTTTGAGCATCGCTGACGAGTTCAGCAAATCAAACAAATCTTAAATTGAAGAGTTTGATCATGGCTCAGATTGAACGCTGGCGGCAGGCCTAACACATGCAAGTCGAGCGGTAGCACAGGAGAGCTTGCTTTCTGGGTGACGAGCGGCGGACGGGTGAGTAATGTCTGGGAAACTGCCTGATGGCGGGGGATAACTACTGGAAACGGTAGCTAATACCGCATAATGTCTTCGGACCAAAGAGGGGGACCTTCGGGCCTCTTGCCATCAGATGTGCCCAGATGGGATTAGCTAGTAGGTGAGGTAATGGCTCACCTAGGCGACGATCCCTAGCTGGTCTGAGAGGATGACCAGCCACACTGGAACTGAGACACGGTCCAGACTCCTACGGGAGGCAGCAGTGGGGAATATTGCACAATGGGCGCAAGCCTGATGCAGCCATGCCGCGTGTGTGAAGAAGGCCTTCGGGTTGTAAAGCACTTTCAGCGGGGAGGAAGGCGGTGAGGTTAATAACCTCATCGATTGACGTTACCCGCAGAAGAAGCACCGGCTAACTCCGTGCCAGCAGCCGCGGTAATACGGAGGGTGCAAGCGTTAATCGGAATGACTGGGCGTAAAGCGCACGCAGGCGGTCTGTTAAGTTGGATGTGAAATCCCCGGGCTTAACCTGGGAACTGCATTCAAAACTGACAGGCTAGAGTCTTGTAGAGGGGGGTAGAATTCCAGGTGTAGCGGTGAAATGCGTAGAGATCTGGAGGAATACCGGTGGCGAAGGCGGCCCCCTGGACAAAGACTGACGCTCAGGTGCGAAAGCGTGGGGAGCAAACAGGATTAGATACCCTGGTAGTCCACGCTGTAAACGATGTCGATTTGGAGGTTGTGCCCTTGAGGTGTGGCTTCCGGAGCTAACGCGTTAAATCGACCGCCTGGGGAGTACGGCCGCAAGGTTAAAACTCAAATGAATTGACGGGGGCCCGCACAAGCGGTGGAGCATGTGGTTTAATTCGATGCAACGCGAAGAACCTTACCTACTCTTGACATCCACAGAATTCGGTAGAGATACCTTAGTGCCTTCGGGAACTGTGAGACAGGTGCTGCATGGCTGTCGTCAGCTCGTGTTGTGAAATGTTGGGTTAAGTCCCGCAACGAGCGCAACCCTTATCCTTTGTTGCCAGCGATTCGGTCGGGAACTCAAAGGAGACTGCCGGTGATAAACCGGAGGAAGGTGGGGATGACGTCAAGTCATCATGGCCCTTACGAGTAGGGCTACACACGTGCTACAATGGCGTATACAAAGAGAAGCGACCTCGCGAGAGCAAGCGGACCTCATAAAGTACGTCGTAGTCCGGATTGGAGTCTGCAACTCGACTCCATGAAGTCGGAATCGCTAGTAATCGTAGATCAGAATGCTACGGTGAATACGTTCCCCGGGCCTTGTACACACCGCCCGTCACACCATGGGAGTGGGTTGCAAAAGAAGTAGGTAGCTTAACCTTCGGGAGGGCGCTTACCACTTTGTGATTCATGACTGGGGTGAAGTCGTAACAAGGTAACCGTAGGGGAACCTGCGGTTGGATCACCTCCTTACCAAGAAGATGTGTGTTGAGTGAAGTGCTCACACAGATTGTCTGATGAAAATACTGAGCAAGCGCACCTGTTGATGCGATGAGTGTAAACTCATGCTGACGCGATAGTGCCGGATTTCTGATTCGGTACGGATTTTTCGTGTCCCCATCGTCTAGAGGCCTAGGACACTGCCCTTTCACGGCTGTAACAGGGGTTCGAATCCCCTTGGGGACGCCAATCCGATAATGAGTGAAAGACATTATCATGAATATCTTAAAGATGATTCTTCGGAGTCATGTTTACGATATTGCTCTTTAACAATCTGGAACAAGCTGAAAATTGAAACATGACAGCTGAACATACTGACACACAGTAATGTGGTGTGAGTGATGCGTCAGTCTGTCAATGAGTCTCTCAAATAATCGCAGCGCGATAGTGTCTTTCAAGACACCTTCGGGTTGTGAGGTTAAGCGACTAAGCGTACACGGTGGATGCCTAGGCAGTCAGAGGCGATGAAGGGCGTGCTAATCTGCGATAAGCGTCGGTAAGCTGATATGAAGCGTTATACCCGACGATACCCGAATGGGGAAACCCAGTGTGTTTCGACACACTATCATGACATGAATCCATAGTGTCATGAGGCGAACCGGGGGAACTGAAACATCTCAGTACCCCGAGGAAAAGAAATCAACCGAGATTCCCCCAGTAGCGGCGAGCGAACGGGGAGGAGCCCAGAACCTGAATCAGTTTGTGTGTTAGTGGAAGCGTCTGGAAAGTCGCACAGTAAAGGGTGATAGTCCCGTACACAAAAATGCACAGGCTGTGAGTTCGATGAGTAGGGCGGGACACGTGACATCCTGTCTGAATATGGGGGGACCATCCTCCAAGGCTAAATACTCCTGACTGACCGATAGTGAACCAGTACCGTGAGGGAAAGGCGAAAAGAACCCGGCGAGGGGAGTGAAATAGAACCTGAAACCGTGTACGTACAAGCAGTGGGAGCCTACTTGTTAGGTGACTGCGTACCTTTTGTATAATGGGTCAGCGACTTATATTCTGTAGCAAGGTTAACCGTTTAGGGGAGCCGCAGGGAAACCGAGTCTTAACTGGGCGTTAAGTTGCAGGGTATAGACCCGAAACCCGGTGATCTAGCCATGGGCAGGTTGAAGGTTGGGTAACACTAACTGGAGGACCGAACGACTAATGTTGAAAAATTAGCGGATGACTTGTGGCTGGGGTGAAAGGCCAATCAAACCGGGAGATAGCTGGTTTCTCCCCGAAAGCTATTTAGGTAGCGCCTCGTGAACTCATCTTCGGGGGTAGAGCACTGTTTCGGCTAGGGGGTCATCCCGACTTACCAACCCGATGCAAACTACGAATACCGAAGAATGTTATCACGGGAGACACACGGCGGGTGCTAAACGTTCGTCGTGAAGAGGGAAACAACCCAGACCGCCAGCTAAGGTCCCAAAGTCATGGTTAAGTGGGAAACGATGTGGGAAGGCATAGACAGCCAGGATGTTGGCTTAGAAGCAGCCATCATTTAAAGAAAGCGTAATAGCTCACTGGTCGAGTCGGCCTGCGCGGAAGATGTAACGGGGCTAAACCATGCACCGAAGCTGCGGCAGCGACACTTAGGTGTTGTTGGGTAGGGGAGCGTTCTGTAAGCCGTCGAAGGTGGTCTGTGAGGGCTGCTGGAGGTATCAGAAGTGCGAATGCTGACATAAGTAACGATAATGCGGGTGAAAAACCCGCACGCCGGAAGACCAAGGGTTCCTGTCCAACGTTAATCGGGGCAGGGTGAGTCGACCCCTAAGGCGAGGCTGAAAAGCGTAGTCGATGGGAAACAGGTTAATATTCCTGTACTCGGTGTTACTGCGAAGGGGGGACGGAGAAAGCTAGGTTATCCGGGCGACGGTTGTCCCGGTTTAAGCGTGAAGGTGGATGACTTTGGTAAATCCGGGTCATTATTAACACTGAGGCGTGATGACGAGTCACTACGGTGATGAAGTAACCAATGCTACGCTTCCAGGAAAAGCCTCTAAGCTCCAGGTAACATCAAATCGTACCCCAAACCGACACAGGTGGTCAGGTAGAGAATACTCAGGCGCTTGAGAGAACTCGGGTGAAGGAACTAGGCAAAATGGTGCCGTAACTTCGGGAGAAGGCACGCTGGTGTGTAGGTGAAGTCCCTTGCGGATGGAGCTGAAACCAGTCGAAGATACCAGCTGGCTGCAACTGTTTAATAAAAACACAGCACTGTGCAAACACGAAAGTGGACGTATACGGTGTGACGCCTGCCCGGTGCCGGAAGGTTAATTGATGGGGTCAGCCGCAAGGCGAAGCTCTTGATCGAAGCCCCGGTAAACGGCGGCCGTAACTATAACGGTCCTAAGGTAGCGAAATTCCTTGTCGGGTAAGTTCCGACCTGCACGAATGGCGTAATGATGGCCAGGCTGTCTCCACCCGAGACTCAGTGAAATTGAACTCGCTGTGAAGATGCAGTGTACCCGCGGCAAGACGGAAAGACCCCGTGAACCTTTACTATAGCTTGACACTGAACCTTGAGCCTTGATGTGTAGGATAGGTGGGAGGCTTTGAAGTGTGGACGCCAGTCTGCATGGAGCCAACCTTGAAATACCACCCTTTAATGTTTGATGTTCTAACGTGGACCCGTAATCCGGGTTGCGGACAGTGTCTGGTGGGTAGTTTGACTGGGGCGGTCTCCTCCCAAAGCGTAACGGAGGAGCACGAAGGTTAGCTAATCCTGGTCGGACATCAGGAGGTTAGTGCAAAGGCATAAGCTAGCTTGACTGCGAGAGTGACAGCTCGAGCAGGTGCGAAAGCAGGTCTTAGTGATCCGGTGGTTCTGAATGGAAGGGCCATCGCTCAACGGATAAAAGGTACTCCGGGGATAACAGGCTGATACCGCCCAAGAGTTCATATCGACGGCGGTGTTTGGCACCTCGATGTCGGCTCATCACATCCTGGGGCTGAAGTAGGTCCCAAGGGTATGGCTGTTCGCCATTTAAAGTGGTACGCGAGCTGGGTTTAGAACGTCGTGAGACAGTTCGGTCCCTATCTGCCGTGGGCGTTGGAAGATTGAGAGGGGTTGCTCCTAGTACGAGAGGACCGGAGTGAACGCACCACTGGTGTACGGGTTGTGATGCCAATTGCATTGCCCGGTAGCTAAGTGCGGAAGAGATAACCGCTGAAAGCATCTAAGCGGGAAACTTGCCTCGAGATGAGTCTTCCCTGGACACTTGATGTCCCTGAAGGGCCGTTGAAGACGACGACGTAGATAGGCTGGGTGTGTAAGCGTAGCGATACGTTGAGCTGACCAGTACTAATGACCCGAGAGGCTTAACCTTACAACACCGAAGGTGTTTTGTGGGTGACTCATAAAAAACGATACTCAGCTTGTTCTAGGATTGGTTC